>NZ_BAAGXF010000001.1:0-829799 GCF_054779975.1 Hymenobacter arcticus | reverse complement strand
GCCTATGGTACTGCCTTCACCGGTGGGAGAGTCGGTCGCCGCCAACTTTACACGTGAGCCCTCCTGTTTCGCTTTCACCAGCGATTAGCAGGAGGGCTCTTGCGTTTATAAGAGAATTGTTTATAAGAGAATTAGAGAAAAATATTGATTTAAAATAACCATGTTTAAGAAGCTATTTGGGAAGTAGGTTAGAAATAAAAAAGACTCCCACGACGGGGCGAAATTTGGGGTGCGACATACCTCATTTCAGTCCGTTGTCATGGAAGTCCTGTTCAAAGATATGATTACGCGTTGGCTCCTGCCTCACTTGCCCGTTCGTTTGGGCGGCCGACGTCCAAGCGCTGACCCGTTCGAGGTGGTGGGGGCCATCTGCTACAAACTTAAAACGGGCTGTCAGTAGCGCTGGCTACCCGTCAAGGCCTTGTTCACGGGCGAGCCGCTGAGCTGGCAGGGTGTGTACTACCACTTTAACGCCTGGGGCAAGCAGGAAGCCTGGAAAAAGCTGTTGCTCACCAGCTTGCGCCTGCATCGGCGTACGCTGGACCTGTCCAGCATCCAGCTCAACGTTAGCCATGCGCTGGCCAAGAACGAGGAGGCGGCCATCGACTACCAAGACCGCAAGGTGGGGCGTAGCACCAACGCCCTGTTTCTGGCTGACAATCAGGGCTTGCCGCTGACCATAGCCACACCCCAGGCCGGCAACCAACATGACACGTTTGAGTTGAAGCGGGTTTTTGCCGAACTCTGCGACTTGTTTGAAGCCGCCGAGCTGCGCCTGGAAGGATTGTTTCTAAACGCTGACAAAGCCTTTGATGTCAATAGTTTACGCTAGGCTTGTGCGCGACGCGACATCGAAGTGAACATTCCGCGCAACCGGCGTTCGGCTGATTGGCAGACCGACGATGACACGCCGTTCGACACGGAGTTGTATCGCCGACGGCTAGTTATTGAGCGGCTCAACGCGTGGCTCGACGGCTTCAAGGCCTTGCTTGTGCGCTTCGAAACCAGCCTGCAAAACTGGCTAGCCTTGCACTGGCTCGCTTTTACCGTGCTCCTCCTGCGTAAAGTCATCCAGCCGACTACTTCCTAAACAGGTTCTATGTAAGAATTTTAGTTTAGATTGTGTAATTATTATTTATAAACTTGGTAATTAAAAAAGAATTTTATAGATAATATGATATAAATTTTTTATTTATAATTGGGATAGTCGAGTGAGAATTGATACAGAACTGATAGTTAAGTTCGGTTGGAGTGTAGATATTACGTATTGCAGTAATGATATAGGTAATTTGAAATTTATAATCGGGCTTCTTTCAAGTCGATAGAACAGGTGCTGAGTGGCAATAGCTCCGTTTTGAGCGTGTTTCAATCGCTCTCAATAAACACCCTATCTTAGTGGTTGCTTGGCAGAATAGGATTATCAATCGCATAACTCTGGTAAAGCACTGTAATAAAAAATTTATAGTTATGTTGTCTTATGTAACTATATAATAGTAGAATCATCAGGGTAACAGACGGCCACTACTTATTTAAAAATTATAAGAATGAAGTTCGTATGCAACGCAACGACTCGCTTGCGTATGAGTTGGTCGGGTAAAAGTGAACAAGGAGAAAGTAACTTTACCTGGTCATGGGAGCAGAAAAATCAGCCAGTAAATGGCAATGAATCGAGTATGATGCGGCTTTTCGGACTAAGGTAGTCCGCCGCGTAATGCGGAGCGGACAGGCGGCAATGTGGGTCGCGCAAGCCTTAGGCATGAGCGAAGCCATGCTGGGCAAGTGGTTGCGGGCCGCTTGCACCTAAACTATCCGCCCGGTGGACAGCGAAGCCATAAATTAGAAAAACAAGCAGTTACGGGCCTAACCGGCTCGTGCGGAGATGGAGCGGGATATTTTAAAAAGCGCTGACCACATTTTCGTAACCGACAGGCCAATGAAACGATTCACATTCATTGCTTTACATGCCTATTATTGGCCCGTACGGCAGTATTATTAGGTACTGGGTGTCAGTGCCAGCGGCTGATACGCATGGTACAAGCGCGTCCCTGTACGGGCGGATGAGCCCGCGCGAGCTGCGTGGCAACTAGCAGCGCAGCGCGCTCTACCACGCCTGCCGGCCGCTACTGACAGTGCTGGCCCTAGGCCTAGATGCGGCGCGAAGGCAACGCGGTGGACCAGTAGCGTTTGCGCTAATGACTCATCGTTAGTGGCTTATGGGCCCTCTGCATGCAAACTAGCGCCCGGCCGCCGCGCACTACCCAAGCCGACCTGTAGGCTGTGGAGGCCACTAATAAGTTAGTCATCAGACTCGTAGCTACGGCTCCGAATTAAATCTGGGTGGGCGACATTGCCTGTCTGGCGCTGCCCATAAGACACTAGGCGTATGTAGCCTGTCGGCACGACGCCTTTTCCCGGTACATGGTAGGTTGGCAGGCAAGCGAGTCTTTCATACTGACTTGATGCTGAACTCTTTCAGCCGGGCCGTTGGTGTACTGGCCGCCTTGGTCGGCGTGCACGAGCAGGCTGACCAAGGCGGCCAGTACACCAACGAAGCCTTTACTCAACTTCTAGACCGCACCTAGGATACCGATCAGGCAACTCGTATGACAGCACCTTTGCAGAGAGTGGATGGAGTACGCTCAAGACTGAATTATTACCCTGCGATTTCTGCTTCGCTGACCTGTAAGAAGCCCGCTTAGAACTGGCCAAGTGCTTGGACTACTAATACGATACGCAGCCTTTACATGCTGCGCAGGGCTACTGCACTCCGCTCGCAATGGAACGCTACTATCGCTTTAACCTACCTGAGTTCCGTGCCCACTGGTACCCGACTATCCACAGGGAAGGTTATTTCTCCTTATACACCTTTACCCAACCACATTAGGGCTATTTTTACTTGACCAGCGTACTATTTTAAAAGAATAATTTGCGTAGGGTCCAGAGACTCCAGAAGATTACCATTGAACCTACACCGATAAACATCCAGCGGGTGGGGATGCGGCCGGCCAAGCGGGCGGCAATGGGCGCAGCTGAAACACCACCCACGATGAGGCCTAATACGATTTGCCAGTGCTTGAGGCCTAGCACCGAGAAGAAGGTGAGCGCGCTGGCGAAAGTCACGAAAAACTCGACCAAGCTCACCGTACCAATGACGTAATTGGGGGTACGGCCATTGGCTATGAGCGTGCTCGTGACCAGCGGCCCCCAGCCGCCGCCACCGAAAGAATCGAGGAAGCCACCCGCGCCGGCCAGCCAGCCCGCGTTTTTGACTTTTTTGCGCTGGGAGGTTTGCTTTTTCAACGCTTTGCTAAGGATGCGCAAGCCCAGAATGAGTAGGTAGAGTGCCAGTATGGGCTTGAGGAACGTAACGTGTTCTTCGCCCAGGCGAGAGAGGAGTAGCGCCCCAGCAATGGAGCCGGCCACGCCCGGTAGCAGTAATACCTTGAATAAGCGCTTGTTAACGTTACCGAAGCGGTAGTGATTGTAGCCCGAAGCGCCACTGGCAAACATCTCGGCGGTGTGAATGCTGGCGCTGACCGAGGCCGGATTCAGCCCCAGCGACATGAGGCTAATGGCCGACACGATGCCGTAGCCCATCCCCAGCATACCGTCGATGAGCTGCGCCACAAAACCCACGGCTACGAATAGGTAGAAGGTAGTGGAGCTCGTAGCCACGTGCCACGCCTGCTGCCAGGTGAAATAATACGATAGAATGGTGACGACCAAGAAAAGTGCGAAAGCACCCAGCGTGAACGTAGCCACGCGCTGCCAATGAGCCACGGCGGCGGCCTCATCGGTGGGGCCCAGGGCCGTTACGGCGTGCAGGCTGCGGGCGGCGGCTCCGGCGCGTACGCGGCCGTGGAGGTCGGCGTCGGGGGTGGCTACTAGTATCAGGTCGTGGCCGGGCAGGTCGTCGGGCTCGAAGGCACGGGGGAGCAGCACTACTTGGGGGTGACGGGCGGCCAGCGTGCGCAGGGCCAGGATGAAGTGGGGGGCAACTACCGTGATGGTAGCGGTGGGATTTGCATCGAGCACGGCAGTGAGCTGCGTCAGTGCCTCCGCTCCACCCCCTACCAACAATACCCGCCGCTGCGCCAAGTCTAAAAATACTGGGACCGGACTGCCTCCCAACAGCGCTGGTGGGCCATGGGGCACTACCGCAGGAGCAGTGAAAAGCAGGTCAGTAGCCATAGGTTAGAGAAAAATACGGGTTAGTCGTGAAAGTCCAGGCCCTCTACCGTCGCCTTTACCACGCCGGTGCGCACCGTGAAGTCGCCGAAGCCTTCTTGCGGCTGCCGGTCGGCGGCGTAGGCGGCGAGCAGGGGCGTGAGCTCGCGCAGGATGCCGTCTTCGTCTAGCATTTCGCGGTAGAGCTTGTTGAGGCGCTCGCCGGTGTGGTTGGCGCCTAGGTAGAGGTTGTAGCGGCCGGGCGATTTGCCCACTAAGCCGATTTCGCCCAGGTAGGGGCGGGCACAGCCGTTGGGGCAGCCCGTCATGCGCAGGAGGATACCGGCTTCGGCTAGGCCGTGAGCCCGGATTACAGTATCCAATTTATCAAGTAGTTGCGGAAGGTAGCGCTCCGCTTCGGCAAAGGCTTGGGAGCAGGTGTTGAGGGCGACGCAGGCCAGGGCCTCGCGGCGCAGGGCGGTGAGCTGCTCGGCCTTGGGAGCCGCGCCGTTTTCTTCCAGAATGGCTTGGATGCGCGCGCGGTGGCTAGGCTCGACGTTGGCCAGAATGAGGTTTTGGTTGCCGGTGAGGCGGAACTCGCCGGTGTGGAAGCTGCTGATTTCGCGCAGGGCCGACTTGAGGCGGTAGCCGGGCCGGTCGAGCACGCGGCCGCCTTCTACGAAGAGCACGAGGTGCGAGAGGCCGGCGGGGTCGCCGGTCCAGCCGAAGGCGTCGCTGGAGCTGTGGAACTGGTAGGGGCGGGCGGGGGCCAACTCGTGGCCCAGGCGCTGGTGCAGCTCGGCCACGAAGGCGGGCAGGCCCACGCGGTCGATGGTGTACTTGAGGCGAGAGAGCTTGCGGTTGGCGCGGTTGCCCCAATCGCGCTGGATGGTGACGATTTTCTCACACACGTCGAGTACCTCGGCGGTGGGCACGAAGCCGATGACATCGGCTAGGCGGGGGTAGGTTTCGGGCATTCCGAACGTCATGCCCAGGCCGCCGCCCACGGCCACGTTGAAGCCCAGCAACTGGCCGTTTTGCTCGATGGCGATGAGGCCGATGTCGTTGGAAAAGATGTCGGAGTCGTTGTAGGGCGGCAGGGCCAGGGCGATTTTAAACTTGCGGGGCAGGTAGGTGTGGCCGTAAATGGGCTCGTCGTCCACGGCCTCGGTGGTTTCGAGCAGGCTGCCGTCGAGCCAGATTTCGCGGTAGGCGGTGGTGCGCGGCGTGAGGTGCGCGCTGATGGCCTGGGCCAGCGCCACCACCTCGCCGTGCACCGGCGACTCGTGCGGGTTGGTGTTGCACATCACGTTGCGGTTCACGTCGCCGCAGCCCGCGATGCTGTCCATCTGCACTTCGTTAAAACCTTGAATAGCAGCAGGTAAGTCGCGCTTGAGCACGCCATGCAGCTGAAACGTTTGGCGGGTGGTGAGCTTGAGGGTACCGTTGCCGTAGGCATCGGCGAGGGCGTCCATGCGCTGCCACTGCGGGGCCGAGGCCACGCCGCCCGGCACGCGCACCCGAATCATGAACGAGAACAGCGGCTCCAGCTTTTGGCGCTTGCGCTCGCTTTCGAGGTCGCGGTCGGTTTGCTGGTACGAGCCATGGAACTTGATGAGGTGGGTATCGTCAGGGTTGAGGGCGCCGGTGAGGCGGTTGTTGAGGCTCTCGACGATGGTGCCGCGCAGGTAGCGGCTGGCAACTTTGACGTGCTCGACCTCAGAATGGGCGGCGGGGGCGGGCGGTAGGATAGAAGACATTAGAAGAGAATTAGTAAGTAGAGATACAAGCTTATCCGTCATTGCAAGCCTGCGAAGCAATCGCACCAGAACGAGTTGTGCGGGTGTCGTGCGGGTGCGATTGCTTCGTAGGCTCGCAATGACAAATTTTAATTAGTGCAACACGGTAGCGTCGAAGGTGACGGCCACGTAGTAGAGCGCGCCGATGGTGGGGCCGGCGGCGTACTGGTAGTAGCGGTTGTCGAAGATGTTGGTGCCGCCGAGCTTGATGGTTGATTTTAAGTTGGGTACGCGCAGGTTGACCTGAGCATCGAGGTTGGAGTAAGCGGGCACCTGGCCGTTGGCCAGCGGGCTTTCCCAGTAGAGCGACGTTTGCCAGTGGTACACGACGTTGAAGCCCAGGTTGCGCACAATTTCGCGGTTGCCAAACGAGGCGCTACCGGCCCACTTGGGCGTATTAAACCCCGTCACGAAGACATCAGTTTCGCTGTTGGTCGAGAGGGCATTGTAGTTGAGGTTGCCGCCCACCGTGTATTTGCCGGCGAAGTTGTAGGTGAGGCCCAGGGTGGAGCCGTAGCTGCGGTAATTCTGGCGCGAGTTGGTGTACACGCGGTAGCGGTCCTGGCGGGCGTCGCGGTTGGCGCGCAGGGCGGCGAGGGCGGCCGCGTCGGTGCTCACGGTGACTTGGTTGCCGCTGGCGTCTTTGGGTACGCTCACTTCTACCTGGCCCAGGAAGCCGGAGTATACGTTGTAGTAGGCATCGGCATCGATGGCTAACTTATTGTCCAGCAATACACTACGGTATCCCACTTCGTAGGCGTCGATTTGCTCGGGCTGTTCGGTGGCCAGGTTGGCTACTTGCAGCAGGCTGCTGTTTTGGGGCAGCACGGCGGCCTGGGCGGCGGTGCTGCCGTTGTTGGCGGCCACGTAGGCGTTCACGGCCGCGTTGAAGCGGTCGATGCTGGCGCGGGTGTAGGAGTTTTGGAGGTAGTTAAGGCCCTCATTCACGCGGGCCAGGCCACCCACGCGGCGCACGTTGCCGTTGTTCACGAACGACAGGGCTTCGAAGAGCGAGGGGAAGCGCCAGCCATTCTGGTACGAGGCGCGGAAGTTGTGCTTCTCGGCCAGCGTGTACACGGCGGCCAGGCGCGGGTTTACCTTGGCCGTGAACTCGGGATTGTAATCAACTCGCAGCGAAGCGGTTAGCTTGAGCTTATCTTCCAACAGTAGTTTGGTGGCCTGGCCAAACGCCCCGAACTTCTTGTAATACACGTAGTTGCCGCCGGGCTGGCTGCGCTCGGCCAGCGGCCGGCTGAAATCCACGAAGTTGTTGCCGTCGGGGATAATCTGGTACACGCGGGCATCGGCGCCCACCAGCACATCCATGAATTTGATGCGCGGGCCGAGGTTCCACACGCCCTCAGTGTGGTAGGTGCGACTGCTTTGGGTGAGGGCCGCGCCACCGGGAATGGGCGCGCCCTTCACGTTTACGCCGCTATCCCAGTTGTTGATGCTGGTAATCTGACTCTTAAGGTCGTTGAAAGCCTGGATGCCGGGCTCGGCGCGGCCGGCATCGGCGGCGGCGCGGGCGGCTACCATGGCTGGGCCCAGGGCGGTGCCGGCGGCCAGTTGGCTTTGCAGCGCGGTGCTAAACTTGCCGCCCCACACGGCGTTGGAGCCGTTTTGCAGGTCGAGGTTGAGCGCTAAAGGGTTGAGGTTATACGAGTTGCCGGTGTTTTCGAGCAGCGTATAGGCCCGTACCACGAAGTCGCTACCCTTGAGCTCCAGCTTATGGTTTTGCACGGTCACGCCGTCGAGCTGAATCTTGTTGCCGCGCTGAAACACGCCGTCCATCAGCCCGAAGCGGTAGCCGTAACTCAGCTCCAGCTTGTCGGTGAGCTTGTAGTGGATGCTGGCGTCGGCCTTGATATTGCGCACGATGGGGTTTACCAGGTCCTTCTCGTAGTAGCCTGTGCGCGTTACCGTAAAGGTTTGGTTACGACCCTGATACGGAATCGTGACGGACAGCGAGGAGTTGGTGTCGTCGCCGTAGCGGTTCCACAAGTCGGCGGCCGGGTTGAAGCTGCCCGCCAGTTCGGGAAAGGCCGGGTTGGCGGTGGCGCCGGGCTGGGGGTTTTGGTCGGTTTGGGTGTTCGAAAGCCAGTCGGTGCCGCGCAGGTAGTCGAGGTTCACCTTGTAAGCCCAGCGGCTGTCCGTGCCAAACGCCTGGGCCCAGCGGATGGCCGTTTCGGTGAGCACGCTCGGCTGGCGGTCGATGCCATCGACGTGGTTGACGCCGATTTTCTGGTACACGCTCAGGCCCTGGTAGGTGTAGGGGCTTTTGGTGGTGAGGTTGGCCATGCCGTTGATGGCGTTCATGCCGTAGAGGGCCGAGGCCGCGCCGGGCGTGATTTCGACGCTGGCAATGTCGAGCTCCGTGGGCCCGATGGCGTTGCCGAGCGGCACGCCCAGCGTGGCGGCCTGCATATCCACGCCATCCACAAGCTGCATAAAGCGGAAGTTGTTGGGCACATTGAATCCCCTGGTATTCGGCACTTTAAAGGTGAGGCTGCTGGTGAGCATCTGCACGCCTTTCACGTTTTCGAGGGCGTCGTAGAAGCTCGGAGCAGGCGTTTCCTTGATGGCCCGAATGTCGAGCTTCTCGATGGCCACCGGCGACTTCAACCGGCTTTCCTCCACTCGCGAGGCCGACACCACGACTTCGCTGGTGAGCACATCGCGCGACTCCAGGGTAACGGCAATGGGCTGGCTGCCGCTGGCAATTTCCAGCTCCTGCGTATCATGGCCTATCGCATTAAACACCAGTACAAACGGATAGCGTAGCCGCGCCCGAAAGGCAAACTTGCCGTCGCCATCGCTCTGGGTGCCCACGCTGGCCCCCTTCACGCTGACGCTCACGCCGGGCAGGGCCCCTTTGGTGCCTTTTTCGTGCACTACGCCACTAATGGCAATTAGCTCGGCCTGGGCTGCGGCGGGCGCGGTGCTGGCCAGTAGCAGGGCCGGGGCCAGGATAAAGGAAGCGTAAACGGATTTCATTCTGATAATAACTTGCAGTTGATGAAGTAATTAGCTTAGGCTTATAAGGCCGTGTCGGGGTAAGCGCTGG
Source organism: Hymenobacter arcticus (assembly GCF_054779975.1). Lineage (NCBI taxonomy): Bacteria > Pseudomonadati > Bacteroidota > Cytophagia > Cytophagales > Hymenobacteraceae > Hymenobacter > Hymenobacter arcticus. The sequence goes on along the minus strand of NZ_BAAGXF010000001.1, from coordinate 820,766 downwards.
CTGCTTCCTAGAGCAGCGCTGGCGCAGCGGCAGCTTCAACAACAACACCCGGTGGTGCGGGCGGGGGCAAGGAATGGCAGAAGGAAATGTGCATTCATGGAAATGGGACCCTCGTGGCGGAGGGTAAGAATTATGCTGCTTAAAAAGAACGTCATGCTGAGCGGAGCGCAGCGCAGTCGAAGCATCTCTGCCGCTTCGTCGTGCCGATTGGATTACGCTCGTGGTAGAGATGCTTCGACTGCGCTGCGCTCCGCTCCGCTCAGCATGACGTTGTTTATGTTTGGCTATGAATAAGTTATCTAATACACGTCCTCCAGGTAGCGACGCTGCTTTTTGAGGTTTTTGACATAAGCGGCGGCCTCTTCGGGCGAGAGGCCGGCTTCCTTTTGGACCACTTGGGTGAGGGCGGCCTGCACGGCGTGGCCGAGGCGGGTTTTGTCGCCGCAGACGTAGAATTGCGCACCGTTTTCGAGCCAGCCGAATACGTCGCGGCTGTTTTCGAGCAGGCGGTCCTGCACGTACACTTTCGCGGCCTGGTCGCGCGAGAAGGCCACGTCGAGCTTGGCCAGGCCGCCGCGCTTGAGGTGCTGCTGCCACTCGGCCTGGTAGAGGAAGTCGGTGGTGAAGTGCGGGTTGCCGAATAGCAGCCAGTTGCGGCCGGCGCTACCCAGCTCTACCCGCTCCTCCACAAAGGCCCGAAACGGCGCGATGCCCGTGCCCGCGCCCACCATAATAATGTCGGTGCTGGCCTCAGTGGGAAGCTTAAAGTACTCGTTGTGTTGCACATACACTCGCGCTTCGTCGCCCACTGCTATGCGGTCGGCCAGAAACGACGAGCACACGCCGTGCTTACGGCGGCCGTGGGCCTCGTAGCGCACGGCGCCTACCGTAAGGTGCACCTCCTCGGGGTGGGCCAGCAGGCTGCTGGCGATGGAGTAGGCGCGGCTAGGCAGCGGGCGCAGGGTGTCGGCCAGGGCCTGGGCGGTGAGCTGGTCGGTGGGAAAATCGGTGAGCAGGTCGGCCACGTCGCGGCCGTAGAGGTAGGGTTGCAGGCGGCTGGCATCGGCTAGTAGGCCCTGCAATTCGGTGTGGGGGGCCAGGGCGGCGTAGCGTTCCAGCACGTCGCGGGTGAGCACCGTGAGCTCGCGGCGGCTGGCCAGGGCGGCGGCCAGCGGGAGGCTTTCGGTACCCAGCAGCACGGGAGCCGTATCGCTGAGGCGCGCGGCGCGCAACACCTCCTCTACCAGGGGGTTATGATTGATGGGCACCACGGCCAGGGCGTCGCCGGGCGCATAGTGCAGGCCCGAGCCCACCAGGTCCAGCTCGATGTGATACGTTTCCTTATCCGAGCCTCGGCCATTCAACTGAATGCTTTCCAGGACTTTAGCCGGCCAGGGGTTTTCGTGGGTAAACTGCGTGTCAACGGGGGCCGCTTCCAGCGTAACGGCGGCATTGCTTGCGGTAGCTGCCACCGGCGCGGTAGGTGCCGCGGAGCCGGCTAGTACATCCAGCACAGACTCAATCCACTGCGCTGAAGGAGCTTTGAAGGCCACGTCCACGTCTGCGCGGTCGAGCAGGCGGGTGCCGCCCAACTCGGCCAGGCGCTGGTCGAAGTCCTTGCCCGTCTGGCAGTAGTGCAGGTAGCTTTTGTCGCCCAGCGCCAGCACGGCAAAGCGCAGCTTAGGCAGCTTGGGGGCCCGCGGGCCGTTGATAAACTGGTGCAGCTCCTCGGCGCTAATGGGCGGCTCGCCCTCGCCGTGGGTGCTCACAATCACGAGCAGGTTTTGCTCCTGCGCCAGCTGCCGGCCGGGGTAGTCGTTCATGTCGCGCACCTCGGCGGCAAGGCCGCGGCTGGCGGCGGCCGCGGCCGCCTGCTCGGCTATTCTCTTACCGTTGCCGGTGTGCGAGCCGTAGAGGATGGTCACCTTTTGGGTGGCGGCTGGTAGGGCCGGGGCTACCGCAGCCGCCGGGGCCACTACGGCCGCGCCTACCGCGCCACTCGTAGCTTGGCCGTAAAAATAGCCGCTCAGCCACACCAGCTGCTGCGGGGTGAGGCCGGCCGTAAGCTGCTGCAAGGCGGCTTCATCGAGGGTAGGCGGAAGGAGTGGTAGCGCAGGCATTAGATGAAGAAAATCAGCAGGTTACAAATAAATAAAAGCAAGGCGCGCCGGGCTTCAGGCTACCTTCGAGTAGGGCAGTAGCTCGTGTAGCAAAGCGGGTAGCCCGGCGGCTAAGGCTCCGGCCTGGGCGGGTGCTTTAGCCAGCCGCACCACCTCGCCCAGCACAATGATGGCGGGCGCGCCCAGGCCGGCGTGGGCGGCGCGGGCGGCAATGTCGGCCACGGTGCCTACCATGAGGCGGGCGGTGGGCAGGGTGCCGTTCTGGATGACAGCGGCCGGGACATCGGCCCCGCCGTAGTGGCTGAATAGCGCCGTTATTTCGGCTAAACGGCTCATGCCCATGAGGATAACCGTGGTGATACGCGGTGTGCGGGCCGCTTCCAGCAGCGCGTCGGCCAACTGCTCGTCGGCAGTGGTAGCCGTGAGCACCCGGAAGCCCTCGCTCAGGCCGCGGTGCGTGGCCGGAATACCCAGGCTACCCGCCGCCGCCACCGCACTGCTGATGCCGGGCACGTACTCAGTGGCCAGCCCGTGGGCCTCGGCGTACAGCATTTCCTCGCGGCCCCGGCCAAATACGAAGGGGTCGCCGCCCTTCAGCCGCACTACGTGGCCGCGGCGGTAGGCGCGCTCCACAATTAGCTCATTAATACCCTGTTGCGTATAGGCCATGAAGCCCCGCCGCTTGCCCACAAACAGCAGCTCGACGCCCGGCCGGGCATGGGCCAGCAGCTCGTCGTTGGCCAGGGCATCGTACAGCACTACGTCGGCGGCCGCCAGCACCCGCGCCCCTTTTAGGGTGAGGAGCTCCGGGTCGCCGGGGCCGGCGCCTACTACGGTGAGGCGGGGTACGAAAAGCGGGGAAGGCTTCATAATATATTAATTGTAAGTATTTTGTGGTAATTATAAAAGAACGTCATGCTGAACGCAGTGAAGCATCTCTACCGTTTCATTAGCACAGTTCAACGATGCGAGCGAGATGCTTCGATAAGCTCAGCATGACGTTCTTTTACAGCTTGTTTCACAGCATATTAGATAGAAAATGTGGCCTCCACCGGTACTTCTTGGGTGAAGTACTCGGGGTCGGTGGCGGCGATGAGGCCGGCGGCGAGGGTGGCCCCGGTTTGCTCATCCACCAAGATGAACGCGCCGGTGGCGCGGTTCTGGCGGTAGTCGTCGGCCACCAGGGGCAGGGCGGTTCTGAGGCGCACCCGCACGATATCGTTGAGCTTGGCCTCGTCAGTGCCTTGGCTTTCAAAGGTTTCGATGTTAGTTTTCTGCAGAATAGCCGTTACCGAGGCTTTTACCACGGCGGCGTGGTGCTGCACCAGCAGCTTGCGGCCGGCGCGCAGGGGGCGCTCATCCATCCAGCAGAGAGTGGCTTCAAGCTCGCGCACCACGGCGGGGTGGGCGCTCAGGGGCACAATGGTATCGCCGCGGCTGATGTCGATGTCGTCGCGCAGGCGTAGAATGACGCCCTGCGGTGCTTCGGCCGAGGCCACCGCCTGCTGGTTGACCTCAATGGTTTCGAGCACCGTGTCGAGGCCCGAGGGCCAGATGCGCACTTTGTCGCCGGCGCGGTACGTACCGCTCTGAATACGACCCGCATAGCCCCGGTAATCGGGTAGCTCCTCGGTCTGGGGCCGGATGACGTACTGCACCTGGAAGCGCGGCTCGTGGGGGTTGGCATCGGCGGGCACGGGCACGCTTTCGAGGTGTTCCAGCAAGCTGGGGCCGCTGTACCAGGCAATGTGCTTCGAGCGCCGCACCACGTTGTCGCCGTGCAGGGCACTCAGCGGAATGGCCACCACGTGGGCCAGCTTGAGCTGCTCGGCAATAAGCTGGTAATCAGCCACTATTTGCTGAAAAACGGTTTCGTCGTAGCCTACCAAATCCAGCTTGTTCACGGCCAGCACGAAGTGCCGGATGCCCAGCAGCGAGGCCAGCAGCGTGTGGCGGCGCGTCTGCTCAATCACGCCCTGGCGGGCATCGACCAGCACAATGGCCAGGTCGGCGTTGCTGGCCCCGGTCACCATGTTGCGGGTGTACTGCACGTGGCCCGGCGCATCGGTGATGATAAACTTGCGGCGCGGCGTAGTGAAGTACTTGTGCGCCACATCGATAGTAATGCCCTGCTCGCGCTCGGCCTTGAGCCCGTCGGTGAGCAGGGCTAGGTCTACGTCGGTGCTATTGGTAGCGGTACGCTTCTTTTCAAGCGTAGCCAGCACATCGAGCGACACCGAGTCGCTGTCGTACAGCAGGCGGCCGATGAGCGTGCTCTTGCCGTCGTCGACGTTGCCGCAGGTGATAAATCGTAGGATATCCATTTGATTAATTGCTAATTATGTATCGTTAGGCCGTCATGCAGACCGCAGGGAAGCATCTCGCTCGCGTCGTTGAACCGAAAGTCAGCGTAGCTAACGAGTTTGTTAGTACCCCACGCGAGATGCTTCCCTGCGGTCTGCATGACGTTCTTTTTTCTAGAAATACCCGTTGCGCTTGCGGTCTTCCATGCCCGTTTCGGAGAGGTTGTCGTCGAGGCGGGTGGCACCGCGCTCGCTCACCTTGGCCAGCAGCAGGTCCTGGATAATGTCGTCGATGGAGGCGGCGTCGCTTTCCACGGCGGCGGTGCAGGTCGAGTCGCCCACGGTGCGGAAGCGCACGCGGCGGCTCACTATCTCGTCGGTGTCATCGAGGTTGAGGTGCTCGCTGAAGCCCAATAATTGGCCGCTGGGCAGCACCACGCACTGGCGCTCGTGCGAGAAATAAATCTCGGGCAGCTTGATGTTTTCGCGCTGGATGTAGTTCCACACGTCCAGCTCCGTCCAGTTGGAAATGGGGAATACGCGCACGTTTTCACCCTTCTGAATGCGGCCGTTGTAGATGTTCCATAGCTCGGGGCGCTGGCGCTTGGGGTCCCACTGGCCAAAGTCGTCGCGCACCGAAAAGATGCGCTCCTTAGCGCGGGCTTTCTCCTCGTCGCGCCGCGCCCCCCCAATGCAGGCGTCGAACTCAAACTCCTCAATTACATCTAGCAACGTATAGGTTTGCAAGGGGTTGCGGCTCGGGTATTTGCCACCCGGCTCGTGCAGGCCGCGCGCCCGAATGGTGTCCTCCACCTTGCGCACAATCAGCTTCTCGCCCAGCGAGGCGGCCAGCTCATCGCGGAAATTAATGATTTCCTGGAAGTTGTGGCCCGTGTCGATATGCACGAGCGGAAACGGAAACTTACCGGGCCGAAACGCTTTTTCGGCCAGCCGCGTGAGGGCAATCGAGTCTTTGCCGCCCGAAAACAGCAGCGCCGGCCGCTCAAACTGGCCCGCCACCTCGCGGAGAATGTGAATAGCTTCGGCTTCTAATTTATCTAGGTAATCCATTGTCTAATAGTATTTTATCGTTTGTCACTGCGAGCGCAACGCAGTGGAGCGCGGCAATCTTTCCTTGGTCGTTCGCGGTATTTGATTACTAACCCTAGCGTGAAGGAAAGATTGCCGCGTTCCACTGCGTTGCGCTCGCAATAACAAAAAATTGATAATAAAGGAGTTAAGTGCTAGCCCGGCATTCGCTCCACCACCGGGTCGAGGCCCTGGTGCTCGGCGGTGTTATGCAGGCCGCACTCCTTGGCGTCGGCGTTTTCCCACCACCAGCGGCCGGCCCGGAAGTCCTCGCCCGGCGCAATGGCGCGGGTGCAGGGCGCGCAGCCGATGCTCACAAAGCCCTTCTGATGCAGCGGGTTAACCGGAATACCGTGGGCCTGGGCATAGTCCAGGCACTGCGCCCAGGTCCAGTCGAAGAGCGGGTGCACTTTGATGAGGCGGTGGCCGGCATCCCACTCGGCGCGGTGCATGTGCTGGCGGTTCTGCGATTGCTCGGCGCGGATGCCCGTTACCCACACCTGCTGACCGGCCAGGGCCCGTGCCAGCGGCTCTACCTTGCGGATGTGGCAGCATTCCTTGCGGTTATCGAGGCTCTCGTAGAAGCTGTTGGGGCCTTTTTGGGTCACCAGGGCTTCGAGGCTGGCCGCCTGCGGCGCATACACTTCGATGGGCTGGCCGTAGCGCAGCAGCGTCTTGTTCCAGGTCGAATACGTTTCCTGAAAATTGCGGCCCGTGTCGAGCGTAAACACCCGAATAGGTAGCTCATGCTCAAAAATGAAGTGGGTAATCAGCTGGTCTTCAAGCCCGAAGGAGGTAGAAAACGATGCCCGGCCGGGAAAATGGTCGGCTAGCAAGGCCAGGGTTTCGGGCACCGAATGGTCGGGTAGGTAGCCGCGTAAGTCATCGACCTGCGCTTCAAGGGTAGCATCCATACTGAGAAAAGGAGCGGTGCTTCGGGCACGAAAACACCAAGAAGAAAATGGCCCGGCGCGACAAACCAGTGCGGACAGGCAGCGCGCGGCTAACCCTGGCAGGAAATGGCAGTACCCGAACGGAGAAATGGGCGACCGGCGGCCGCGCTACGCGGCGTTAACAGCTCCGCATCACGCCGGCGCGCATTCGGCCAGCGCCGCATATACAACAACACCCATGCTGTAAGGCAGCAAGCGAGGTGGTCGTAAGGCGGAGGTTGTTAGAGCAGCACACGGCAACTTGTTTTTATATGGTCAGGACTTGGCACCGTTCCAGCAAGTAGCTGGGGGTTGCCGGCGTTTCGTCGAGCCTGTCTCTCCGCGCCTCTGTATAAAAACAATCCTTCTGGCAAGAGGAATTGATGGCACAAAGGTAGAGTAGGAATTTTCGAAATTCCAAATAAACTAGCAAGTGCCTGAAAATCAACGGGCGGCCTCTCGTCAGAGAAGCCGCCCGTTGGTCTTGACCCCGGTATAAGCCGGGGGTTAGGGTTTTGTTTTTCCAGTCAAGGCGTTGGCTTGTGCTACAGACCCTTATCCAGGTTCAAATCTTCCTGGGGCTCAGCGCCCATGAAGGGGTATGGGTACTCCGTGGGCGGGTTAAACGTCTCCTTAATGGCGCGGGGCGACACCCAGCGTTGCAAGTTGAGCAGCGAGCCGGCCTTGTCGTTGGTGCCCGAGGCGCGGGCCCCGCCGAAGGGCTGCTGGCCCACTACCGCGCCGGTAGGTTTGTCGTTGATGTAGAAGTTGCCGGCCGCGTTCACGAGCTTCTTGGTAGCCAGGTCGATGGCGTAGCGGTCCTGCGAAAAAATAGCGCCGGTGAGGGCGTAGGGCGAGGTGCTGTCCACGATGTCCAGGGTAGCCTCAAACTGCTCGGCATCATACACATACACGGTCACGACGGGGCCGAATAGCTCGTCGCACATGGTTACGTACTTAGGGTCTTTGGCTAGGATGACGGTGGGCTGCACGAAGTAGCCTTTCGACTTGTCGTAGTGGCCGCCCACCACGATTTCGGCGTCGGGGCTGGCTTGGGCCTCGTCGATGTACTTGGCGAGCTTGTCGAAGCTAGCTTCGGTGATAACGGCGTTGATGAAGTTGGTAAAGTCCTCGACATCACCCATTTTCATCGACTCCACGTCCTGCTTCACGTAACCCAGAATCTCGTCGGCCAGGTTGGAGGGTAGGTACACGCGCGAGGCGGCCGAGCACTTCTGGCCCTGGTACTCAAACGCGCCGCGTGAGATGCCGGTGGCCACGGCCTTGGCGTGGGCCGAGGGGTGGGCGATAATGAAGTCCTTGCCGCCGGTTTCGCCCACAATGCGCGGGTACGACTTGTAGCGGTGAATATTCTGCCCGATTTCACCCCAAATAGTCTGGAATACCTTGGTCGAGCCCGTGAAGTGAATGCCCGCAAAGTCGCGGTGCTTGAAGATGATGTCGCCGGCCACCGGGCCATCCACAAAAATGAGGTTGATAACGCCGGCCGGCACGCCGGCTTCCTGGAACAACTCCATCAGCACCTGGGCCGAATAGATTTGGGGGTAGGCGGGCTTCCACACCGTCACGTTGCCCATGAGGGCGGCGGCCACGGGCAGGTTAGCGGCGATGGAAGTGAAGTTGAAGGGCGTGAGCGCAAACACGAAGCCTTCGAGCGGGCGGTGCTCCAGGCGGTTCCACATGCCGAGCGATGACTCGGGCTGCTGGCGGTAGATTTCCTGCATGAAATGCACGTTAAAGCGCAGGAAGTCAATAAGTTCGCAAGCGGCATCAATCTCGGCCTGGAACGCGTTCTTGCTCTGGCCCAGCATGGTGGCCGCGTTGAGACGGGCGCGGTAGGGGCCGGCTAGCAGCTCGGCGGCTTTCAGGAAAATAGCGCCGCGCTCCTGCCAGGGCAGCTCGGCCCAGGCGGTGCGGGCGGCCAGCGCCGCGTCGATGGCTTGGGTTACGTGGCTGGCATCGCCCTCGTGAAAGTGACCCAGCACGCGCTGGTGGTCGTGGGGCGGGGCAATGGGCAGCGTGCGGCCGGTGCGCACCGCTTGGCCGCCAATGGTCATGGCAATATCCACCTGCTGGCCGTTGAGGTCAGCAAGAGCTTTTTTTAATTCGGCGCGCTCCTTGGAGCCGGGCGCGTAGCCCTTAACGGGCTCGTTGATGGGGGTGGGAACTCGGAAAAAGGCGTTGGACATAAGCGAGGAAAACGAGTTGCGGGTGGTAAAAAACCAGGGTGTAAAGGTAGCCAGCCGGGCCACAACCGGGGGAAAGGCGCAACTGCGCAGCCCGGATGCACCGCTGGCGCGGGCCACTAAAAACGGTGCCCCACTTCCCGGCCAGGAAATGGGGCACCGTTCCTAATTAAGCGCTCAGTATGAGCGGATAACCTGTATCAGCCGGGGTTAGCTCGTGCGCCGCTGGCGCAGGCGCTTGAGGCCGTAGGCCACGCCACTGGCCAGCAGCAGCGTGGCGCCGCCATCGAGGGGCACGGCGGTGGGGTCGGGAGCGGGGTCCTCCGGGGTGGGAGTGCCCGAGCCGGGGGCTTGCGCCTGGCTTAGCAAAGCGCTGAAAATGAAGGCAAAAGCCAGAAAATAACGAGTCATGCGATGGTATTGAAATGCAGTCATGAAAAGGGAAATCCTCGCGGACGGCCAGCTACAGCCGGCCGCCCGGAGGGAAGGTTTATTCTACCACCAGTTTCTTCACAACCACGCCGGCGCTGGTGCTTAGGCGCAGGGCGTAGACGCCGGTAGCCAGCTCGCTCAGGTCGAGCGGGTGGGCCACCGAGCCTTGGGCGGGCAGCTGCACGGTGCGTACCTGGCGGCCGAGGGCATCAACTAGCGTAGCCGTTACGGCCTGGCGGCCGAGGCTGGAAGGCAGCTCTACGAACGCGGCCTTCTGGGCCGGGTTGGGGTAGAGGGCTACCTGCTGGGCCAAGGCGGCGGGCACCGTAGCCAGGGCTTGCTGCGGCGAGAACACCAGCTCGAAGCGGCCGGTGATGAGCGCCGCGGCATTGGTCACCGTGAACTGGTAGCTGGGCGTGAGGCGCAGGTCGGTAATGGTGCCGAGCTGCAAGTCGCGCAGGTACACCGGCACATTGGCCAGGTTCAGCAGCTGCGCCGTAGTGAACGTGTAGGTGCCCACGGTGGGCACGCCCACGGCCAGGGGCACTACCTGCTGGGCTTTGCCTAGCTCGGCGCGGCCATCAATGGCCAGTTGCTGGCCCGTGATGCTGGTCGAAAGGTTCAGGCCCGTGGTGTTGGGCAGCTTTACGGCGTCGTACTGCGCGTCGAGGCCATTGGTGGCCCCGTTTTCGAAGTACACGTAGGCATCGTCGGCAGTGTTGCCGGCACCTTGCAGCGTAAGCTGCACCAGGGGCCGGGTTTCGGCGGCGGTGCGCTGGAAGGTAGTGGCATCAGGGGTAACGAGGCGGTTGGTATTGTGCAGGGTGAGCGAGCCGGTGAGCTGGCCACTGCTTACCCGAACAAAGAAGCCCTGGCCCGATGGCACCACGGGGTTGTCACCCACGCCGCGGACGTACGCGCGGTACCGGCCCTGGTACTGGCTGGTGCTGCTGTACACGTAGAACGAGCCATCGAGGCCGGCGCGGTCAGCCGCGAGCACCGTGCCGTAGTCGAGCGGGGCCGGGTAGGGGTTGCCCACCAGCTGCCAGCCGCCGTCGTTGGCATAGGTGGCGCGGTTGCTGGCCATGGTCGTCGTCACGTCGCCGTTGTTGAGGGTGCCAACGAAATCCACCAGCTCGGTGCTGGCGAGATTAACCACGTAGCCCCGGCCCACCAGCAGCGGGTCGCTGAGGGCGCTGGGCGAGAAGAAGCCCTTATCGAAAGTAGGCAGGGTATTTACCAGGGTCAGGCGGCTCTGGTCGTAGCCAAACACCATGGGGAAGGGCCGCACCTGCGCCGGCTTATCGGCCGTGTTGAAGGCGGGGTTCAGCACCGGCGTAAAGCCGCCCGTGGTCAGGTCGGCCACGGTGGTGTTGCTCACCGGGGCCGAGTAGTGGCGGGCACCCAGGCCAGGGTTCACGCTGGGGTCAATGTAACGCTGCACGGTAGCCGTGCCGGCTACTACGCCGCCATTGTTCACGACCAGAGCATCGCCGGTGCTGCCCGAGAGCAGGGTGAAGGCGTTACCGTTGGTGGTCAGGTTGCCCACCAGGGTCAGCACGCGCTGTACCGAAGCACCAGCCGAAGTGCTCAGCAGCACCCCATTGGTTTGCACGGTCAGGTTCCAGAAGCGGCTGCTGCTGCTGCCCAAGATGTTCGGGCCGTTGGGGCGGGCTGTAGCTCCCAGGCTCACGGTGCCGCCGCTGGCGCTGAAGGTACCGTTGTTGGTCAAATCACCATTAACAATCAGTGTGCCACCAGTTTGTGAATTGGAGGCGCCGCTATTGATGCTCAGGTTTTTTGTGTTGGCCGTGCCGGCCGAAATAAGCGGGTAGCGGGGAGCAGCGGCCGGAATGGTCGCATCCACCATAGCAGTGGGTACGCCCGCCGTCCAGTTGCCGGCCGTAAACCAGTCGCTCGAAACCGCGCCGGTCCAGGTAGTGGCCGTTACGGCCGGGGTGTAGGTGATGCTGAACGTAGTAGCGGCGGTGTTGCCGTTGCCGGCCGCATCCTGGGTTACGTTGGCGGCGATGTTTACCGTTACCGTGCCTGGCGCGAGGGGCGTTACGTTGAAGGTGTAGAGACTACCGCTGCCGCTGAAGCCGGTGAGCGTGCCGTTGGTAACCGTTACGCCATTGGCCCCGAAGCCCGTTACGCTCTCCGAGAACGTCACCCGCACCGGAATGGGCAAGGTGGCGGTCGGGCTCGTAGCCGTGCTGCCCAGCACTACCGTCGGGCTCACCGAGTCGATGGTGAAATTAACGGTAGTAGAGGCGGCGCTCACGGCCGCGCCGCTGGCCTGGGCCGTGGCTCGTACCGTGTGGCTGCCCTGCGCAAGGGCCGTGGGCTGCGTGAGCGAGAAGTTGCCACCCACTGCCGTAGTAGTGCCGATGGCCGTGCCATCCACAAATACGGTTATCGTGGAGTTAGCCACTGCCGTGCCCTGATAAGTAGGGGTGGTGGTGTTGAACAGTTGGTTGTCGGTTGGGCTCGTTATTACCGGCGCGGCCGTCACCAGCTGGCTGTACGTGATGCTGTACGGGCTAGCGGCGTTATTACCGTTGCCGGCGGCATCCTGAGCCACATTCACGGGCACGTTCACGGTCACCACGCCGTTGGCGGCGGGCGTCACGGTGAAGGTATAGCTGGAGCTGCTGGCAGCCGTGAAGCTCGAGATAGCGCCGTTGGTCACGGTTACGTCGCCGGCTACGAAGCCCGTCACGCCTTCCGAGAAGGTCACGGTGTAGGCCAGCGGTGAGGAGCTGCTGGTGCTGCCGCTGGGCGCTGTCGACGAGGAGATGGTTACGGTGGGGCTTATCGTGTCAACGACGAAGGTGTTGGTATTTGACTTGGCGCTCGCGGCGCTGCCGCTGGTTTGGGCCGTGGCGTATACCGTATAGGCAGCGTTAACCAGGGGGGCGGGCTGGGCGAAGGTCCAGTTGCCGGTGCCATCAGCCGTAGCAGTGCCGATGACGCTATTATTTACAAACACCGTGATGGTGCTGCCAGCTACCGCCGTACCGCTGTAGGTTGGGCGGTTGGTGTTCACAAAGCCGTTGGCCGGAGTTAACACCACCGGGGCCGCCGTCACCAACTGGCTGTACGTGATGCTGTATGGGCTAGCAGCCGTGTTGCCGTTGCTGGCGGCGTCCTGGGCCACGTTGGCGGGTACATTCACCGTTACCAGGCCCGCCGTTGTGGGCGTTACGTTAAAGGTGTACGTCGTGCCCGAACCGCTGACGGTGCCAACCGAGGCGTTGTTGCTCACCGTTACGTCGCCGGCCACAAAGCCGGTTACAGGCTCCGAGAAAGTCACCGTGAAAGGAATGGGCGAGGTGGTCGTATTGCCGCCGCTGGCGCCGGCTGTGGAGCTGATAGCCACCGTCGGGCGCGTCTGGTCCACGATGAAGTTGACCCGGTTCGAGTTGGCGCTCACGTCCGCGCCCGGGCTTTGGGCTATGGCGTAGGTCTGGTACGTGGAGCTGGGTAAGGACAAGGCCGTAGCAGTGAAGGTGCCGCCCGCCGTGGCGGTGTAGGTATCGATTTCCTGAAAGGCGGTGCCGTTCTGGCTCACGTACACGGTGACCGCGCTGTTGGCTGGGGCCGTGCCGCTGATGGTCACGTCCTGGTTGGTTAAGGTGTTGTTGGCTGGCGAGGTGATGACCGGCGCCGCTGTCACGAGCTGCGCATAGGCGATGCTGTACTGGCTAGCGGCGGTGTTGCCGTTGCTGGCTGCATCCTGGGCCACGTTGGCGGGCACATTCACGGTTACGGCGCCATTGGCGGCGGGCGTCACGTTGAACGTATAGGTGGTGCCCGAGCCCGAGAAGCCCGAGATGGTACCATTACTTACGGTCACATCACCAGCTACAAAGCCGGTTACGCTTTCCGAGAAGGTTACGGTGTAGGCAAACGTAGCGGCGCTGCTGGTGCTGCCGCTAGCCCCCGTCGAAGAGCTGATGGTCACCGTCGGGGCCGTTTTGTCGATGGTGTAGAGCGGCGTGCCGGTGAAGGGCTTGTTGAAAATGCCGGGGGTGAGGTTCGTATCGTTGGCCAGCGTCAGCCCGAGGGTGCCGCTGCCGCTGCCCGTGCTCACGGTCACGGTGTAGGTAGTGCCCGAGCCGCTCACGCTCGTTACGCTGCTGCCGGTAATGCCGGCGCTGGGTACCGTAGTAAAGTTGGCGGTAGTAAGCCCCGTCACGCTAGCCGCAAACGTCACGGTGTACGTCACGCTGCTGGCGTTGGTGGGGTTGGCGGCTGCCGGCACGATGGACGTGACCGTGGTGAGCGTCGTGAAGGTCACATTGGCCCCGTAACTCGTGCCCACCGAGTTGATGGCGTAGGCCCGCACCGTGTACTGGGTGCTGGCCGTCAGGCCCGACACCGTTCTCGAAAACGAGCCCGTGCCCGACCCGTTGGCATCCTTGGTATTGCTGGTGGTGGGCGTGCCAGTACCGGCTACGTACACCACGCCGCGCTCCGTCACGGCATCGCCGCCGCCGTCGGTCACGTTGCCACCCAGCACCGCGCTGGTGGGCGTGATGCTACTGGCCGCGGCCGTCGTCACGGTTGGGGAAAATACCTGCGTGCCCGTTACCTGAATCAGGTCCATGGCCATTTCTTCCGCCCCATTGCTGCTGTGCACGGTGCGGAAGTCGATGATGCCGCCCAGGGCAGGGGGCAGCGTGAAGTCGATGTTGGTAAGGGTATTGGTCAGCACAGTGCCGTCGGCCAGGCCGTCGAGGTCAGTATCGCGCTGCAGGTCTCTGCTGCTGCCGTTGCCGTAGAAAGCGCCGAATAGCACCCAGCTGCCAGTTCCCACGCGGTAGTAGAATTTCACGTAGTCGTCCGCTTCCCACTGGCCGGCCAGGCCCTGGGCCAGCCGCACCTGATAGTGCAGGTTGCGGTAGTTCGTGGCGTCGATGGTCTGGGTTTCGAGGAAGCCAATCAGGGCCGGGTCGGGGTTGGAGACGTTTTTGGTGCCTTCGCCGTACCAGTAGTAGCCGTTGCTGATGTTGCTGAACGTGGCCGTGGTGTAATCCGGCATCGGGTTCACGTTGGTGCGGAACCAGCCCAGCCCCCCGCCGCCGGTACTCGGAACATTAAAGGTGTTGGTGGCGTAGCGCGTGCCCTCCCCATCCGGCGTAAAGTCTTCGGTGTAGGGCATGGCGGCCGGGCCGGCCAGAATGGCCGTCACCACCACGTCGCGCGTTTGCGCGGCGCTGGTATTGGAGCCATCAGTAACGCTGAACCGCACCGTGCGCCGCCCACCGGTGGCGTTGGTGGTGCTCGAGTTGGAGTAGGTAATGGAGCGCAGGGCCGCCTGGTAAGCCGCCGGCGGGGCGCTCCCTGTCAGCGTAAGCACCCCCGTGCCCGTGTTGTAAGAGCCCGAGATACTGCTCTGGTTCGTGAAGTTCAAACGGTCCTGTCCGGTCCGGAAGCCCGTGCTGAACTGCACGGTAGCGCCGGTCAGGTTGGTCGCATAAGAAGCTGTGATGCTGCTGGTTATCTGCACGGGGCTGGGCTGGGCTTCCGTGTAGGTCACATCGGTATTGCCGGGGTTTATGTTCGTCAGGCTGGGCGGCGTCACCGTGCTCACCGTGCCGAGCACGGCCAGGTCATCGAAGGCAGTTTCTTCCGTGCCGCCAAACTGGTCTACCTCCACGCGCACGCGCAGGCTGTTGCCGATGGTGCCGATGTTGTAGGTGCAAGCCTGAAACGCCCGGGTCAGCGTGCGATAACGCGCATCCGTGCTGGGATACTGCGTTTCAGTTCCGGGGTCAGCCGAAGTCCAAAGCATGCTGCCACCACCCATAAACATGCCCACCGTTGTCCAGGCCCCGCCATCCATCGAATACTGAATGCGGATTTTGTCATCGGCGTCCGCTACTGCCGAGGCAAAGCGTGCGTCGGCCAGCTTCACCTGCACCTGCAGGCCGGTGTAGTTCGTTACGGTTACGGCGTTCAGCGTCACGTTGCCCGGGTCAGTCCTGGG
The DNA here is from genome assembly GCF_054779975.1 of Hymenobacter arcticus. Lineage (NCBI taxonomy): Bacteria > Pseudomonadati > Bacteroidota > Cytophagia > Cytophagales > Hymenobacteraceae > Hymenobacter > Hymenobacter arcticus. The sequence continues at coordinate 805,688 of NZ_BAAGXF010000001.1, read as the reverse complement.
CATCACACTAATGCCGCCGGCACCACGCACTCCTTCGCAGGCCCAGAATCCGGTGGCCGCCGGCGTAGTCGTGCCCGGGTCATATATCGTGAGTGGGTTGGTACTCGTGCCAAACACGATGCCTCCCGCCGCGGTATTCGGGTATCGGGGCGGGTTAAAGTCCGACCGGATGAAGTAATGGAGGTTATTAAAGCCGGTCTTGGTAGTTCCGTCCCCTGGGTCCAGGAACGGCTGGCTCGCTATTGTCGCCGAGTTGGAGGTGTAGCGCACGCCTTCCCCGTCAGTGGCGAAGTTTTCGGTGACTAATGGAGTTTGTCCCCTGGCCCCGAGGGCCATGCTCAGTGGCAATAGCAGCAGGAGTAATCGGTGTAAAGGATGTCGCATAGTTGAAAAATGGGTGAGAAAAGTAAAATGATTACGCAGTATCTGCTAAGCATCAGCCCGATTGGGAGGCTACCGCTACCAGCGCAGGCGTTGGCACCGCTCCCAGCTCGCCGAGCAGCTCGCCGGCCCGTATGCCCAGGCCCACGAGCTGCGCCCCGGTGAAGTAGCCTTCCTCCAGGGCCAGCATGTCGAGCCGTAGCAGCTCGCCGGTGGCGCAGGCCACCAGCAGGTCGGCATCGGCCCGCACCACGGTGCCAGGCGGGGCCTGCACGCTGCCCACCACGGGCGCGACGCCCAGCAGGCGCAGGGGCTGCCCGCGCAGGGTGGCTACCGCGCCCCGGTTCCAGGGGTTGGCGGCGCGCACCAACCGCGCAATGACTGCCGCCGGCTCGGCCCAGCGCACGCACACATCGGGGAGGCTGGCCCGGGGCCAGTATCGGGCCGTGGTTTCGTCCTGGGGCTGCAGCGGCAGCTCGCCGGCTTGCAGGGCGGCCAGCAGCTGGCGGCCGGCCGCCACGGCGTACTGGGCCAGCTGCGCCCGATGCACGCCGTGGGTGTCGTGCGGCCCGATGGGCACCGCCACCGCCACCGCCACCGGCCCGGTATCGAAGTCGGCCTCCATGCGGTGTATCGTCACCGCGCCGGCCGTTTCGCCATTGCGCAGCTGCCAGAACAGGGGCTCCGGCCCCCGGTAGCCGGGCAGGGCGGCAAAATGCACGTTGAGGAAGCCCAGGCGGGGCAGCCGCAGCACGCTGGCCGGAATGCGCCACGGCAGCGTCAGCACCAGCACGGCATCGGGGGCCAGGGGCGCGAGCCAGGCCGCCAGGGCCGCACCCAGGCCGGGCCGCCGCAGGCGCTGCACTGGCAGCCCCAGGGCCGCGGCCAGCTGGGCCAGCTGCTCGGGCTCCTCGTGCCCGGTCACGGGCACGGCCACCCCCGCCACTACTCCTTGCGAGGCAAGGTCTTGCAACAGGGGCAGCCCCAGTACGCTGCTGATGATGAGGGCAAGCCGCATAAAAAAACGGGAACTAAAAAAGCCCTGGCACGGCCGCGCCAGGGCAAAGGAGTGGTTTAGCCGCGCGACGGGAAATAGCCCTGCGTGCAAATGCAATAGTTCATCGCCAGCACCGGCTGCCGGTTTTCGTGGGGCTGGCTGCCGCCGGCCACGCCCATAGACCCCGACAAGGCAGCTCCGCTCATGTTCGCATTGCCCGTGCCCGTGCTGTACTGGGTGGCAGTGCTTTGCGATGGGTAACTACCGCCGGGGTCGGCTCCGGTGGGCGACAGGGTTGCCCGCAGGGTACCCGTGAGGGCGTGGCTGTGCGCCGGCATTTGCGTAGCCGTCAGCGTCACGCTTTCCGAACCGGCGGCCTGGCCCATGTTGTAGTTCTGCTGGCCCGGGCCGTAGCCCAGCGTTACCCGGCCGCGCAGGTCGGGCAAGCCGAAGGTTTGAACGCCATTGCCGCCGTACGCGGTACCGAGCAGCGAAAACAAGGCCTGGTTTGAGCTCACGGCCAGCAGCTGGCCGGCGCACGGCAACCAGCCGCGGGGAGTGATGCCAAAACCCATCATGCGGATTTCACCAATAAAAGCATCCATAAAAAAGCGGGATTTAGCTGGGAAAGAAAGAAACCGGGGCTACTGCTGGCTGGGGTATAATCCCGCCGTGGCAATGATGTACCGGATAGTCTGCGTGGGCTGAAGATTGGCGTGCGGCAGGTTGCCGCCCGCCGGAGCAACCTTCAGCGTCAGCGCATCGGCCGCCAGTGGGGCATTGCCCGCCGCCGCAAACAGGTCATTGCCTTGGTCGCCAAATAAGGCCAGCTTGGGCGACTTCACCCCGGTGCCGCCCGTAACGGCCTGGATGGTGCCTTGCAGCAGGTGCTGGTGCGCCGGCAGCTGCTGGGCCAGCAGCGTCACGTTTTCGGTGCCCGCGGGCTGGCCCTGGCTGTAATAGCTCAGGCCCGGCCCCTGGCCCATGCCCACCGCCGCCCGCGATTGCAGGTTGGGCAGGGCGAAGGTGGTTTGCCCATCGCCGCCGTACGTGGTGCCGAGCAGCATAAACAGCGCTTCATTCTCGCTAACGGCCAGCAGCTGGCCGCTACAGTCCAGCCAGCCCACGGGGGCAAACGTGCCGCCGAAAATGCGGATTTCTCCTAAGTAGTTTTCCATGGTGAATCAGAAGATTAGGGGCGCTGGGGGAAGATGCCCCGGGTGGCAATGATGTAATTCGTGACCACGTAAGGCATCATGTTGGAGTGGCCTTCGGCCCCGCCCGCGCTGCTGCTGGTGCCCGCAATCAGGTTGGGCGCCATAAGTGTGCCGTCCGATTCTTCGCCGTACTGGCTGATGCTGCCGCTGCCGGCCAGGAAGTTGTTGGCCGGCGATGGCAGGTTGCCGGTCGTGTTATTCGCCGCAACGCGTGTATCCGGGCCAAGGCCGTGGGTGTGCGTGGGCATTTGTGGGGCGTTCAGCGTCACGTTTTCGGTGCCGCTCACTTGGCCCTGGGTGTAGCGGCTCAGGCCCGGGCCCTGGCCAACGTGTACCACGGCCCGGCCGCGCAGGTCGGGCAGGCCAAAAGTGTTTTGGCCATCGCCGCCGTAGGTGATGCCCAGCAGCGAAAACAGGGCGGTGTTTTGACGAATCTGTAACAGTGAGCCGTCGCAGAGCGCCCAGTTATAGGGGGCAAAGTTGAAGCCGACGGCCCGGATTTCTCCTAAAATTGGCTCCATGAAGTGAAAGTAAAAAAGGTGAAAAGAGGGAGAAGAAAAGGCCGCTGTGTCAAGCGAAATGGATAGTAGCGTGGGCAGAATTGCACGGGCGGCACAGTCGCGCATGCATGCGATACCCAGCCATTATTATCGCAGGATAAGGATTGGTAATTTAATTGATGTAAAATCAGGTAAAAATATAATTTTTACCTGATGACAACGCATAAAATAAAAGCCAGCTCTTTCATTTATTGGTGACAACTAATTGGTTGAAAGTATTTTAAAGAATTTACTACAACACCTTAGCACTATGCGCACGTACTAGTGCGCCTAGCAGAGTGCAAAATAAAGGCCCGCGCCGCTGCTATTTCACCGTATAAATACCTGGTTTTTAGCCAAGTAATAAACTAGTAAAACAGCAGCGGCGCGGGCCACTACTAGGGGCTGACTATGCAGCGATGAGGCTAGCTACCAGCGAGGCGCGAGGTAGCCGCACTAGCGGGGGTTAGAGAAATCCACGCAGCTCATCGAGGCTGCTGATTTCGTAGGTGGTTTGGGCGAAGTGCCGGCGCCGGGTGGGGTTGAAGTACACCTGGTCGATGCCGGCGTTGTAGGCGCCCAGCACGTCGCACTCCAGGTTATCGCCCACCATCAGGCTTTCGGCGGCGGTGGCGCCAGTGCGGGCCAGCGCGTGGGCAAACATGCGCGGGTCGGGCTTGAGATGGCCGCTGTGCTCGGAGGTGATGACTTCCTCGAAATACTGGGTGAGGTTGGAGGAGGTAAGCTTGACGTGCTGCACATCCTCGAAGCCGTTGGTAATCAGGTGCAGCTGGTAGCCCTTGTTTTTGAGGTAGCCCAGCACCTCGTGGGTGTGCGGAAACACGGCCGCCTTACGGGGCAGAATATCGGTGAAGCGCGCCGAGATATCCCCCGGAATATCGGCCTCGGCCATGCCCAGCCGGGTGAGCGTGCGCGAAAAGCGTGCCTCACGCAACTGCTTCTGCGTCACCTTGTTGCTCTGGTACAGCCGCCAGAGCGCCTGGTTCACTTCGCTGTAGCGCTGGCTGAACTCGGCAAACGTGAACAGGCCGTGGCGGGCCAGCTCGTAGTCGGCAAACAGCTGCTCCAGCGTTTCATTCGCGTTGGTTTCAAAATCCCAGAGCGTGTGGTCGAGGTCGAAAAACAGGTGGCGGTAGGTTTTCATGGGGTGCTAAGCGACTATTTATCAGCGAATAAGCCGGTGGCCAGCGCCTGCACAATGCGGGCGGCGTCTTTGGGCTGGGCATTGTTGAAGTACACGCCGGCCGGGTAGATGACCAGGGCCGCGCCGGGGCCCTTTTTGCAGTGCTTGCAGCGGTCGAGGCAGTTGCAGGTCTGGATGCGGGTATCTACTTCCTGGCCATCGAGCACGATGGATTTGACGTGCTGAGCTTTGAGTTCTTTTTTGAGGGCCTTGGCGACGTCCTCCCCAACACCCGATTTTTGATTGGTACAAACGAATATGCGGCGGTCAGACATAAGGTATTTAATTGGGAATGAGGAATTAGCAATGAAGAATTACGCTAGTAACAATTCTTCACTCTTCATTCCAAGTTCTTCATTCAGGAAGAGGGTAGCCAGCGGCGGTTCTGGATTTTATAGGCGGCCAGCTCGCGGTTGCTCCACAGGGTCTGGTACACTTGCTGGTCGCGCACGAGCTGGGGGTCGCGCTCCATTAAGCCCAGTAACTGGTGCAGCAGCTCGGCAGTTTCGTCGCGCAGGAAATAGAACATCCAGTTATCTAGGCGGCGCACGCCTACCAGGCCGGCGTTTTTGAGGTAAGCCAGCTGGCGCGAGGTTTTAGTCTGCGTAAAATCAAGCACTTGCTCTAGGTCGCCGACCACCATCTCGTGGTTGCGCCACAGCAAATGGAGCATCCGTACGCGGCTCTCATCGCCGAGCGCCTTAAAAAGCTGCTGCCCGAATGCAACCGGGAAATGTTTTACGCGCATCTACCGTTCAGAATGGCCGAGCCCGGCCGGGCTGGTACCCAAAAGTACGACCAGCGCGGCGGGCAGGTTCGTATATTTGTTCTGTATCCTTTTGCTAACCCCGCCTCCTGTGAATAGCCGCCGTTTCCTTTTGCTACTGAGCCTGGTCGTGCTGACCGGGCTGTTGGCCGCGCCCCGTGCCTGGGCGCAGGGTAAGCGCCGGGTGGTGCAGTTCACGGGCATTGTGGCAAGCGGCGACAGCCTACTGGGCGTGCCCGGCGCGTCGGTGTACGTGCCTAAGGCCGGGCGCGGCACCACCACCAATGCCTACGGCTACTTCTCGACGCCCGTGCTGGCGGGCGACAGCATTGTAATACGCTCGCTGGGCTACCGCAACCAAACCATTGTGGTACCCGCTGATTATCAGCGCCAAAGCTTCTCGGTTATCATCTCCCTGAAGGAAGACCCTACCATCCTGCCCGATGTGCGGGTATTTCCCTACGCCACCGAAAAGGAGTTCAAGCGGGCCTTTCTGGCGCTGCGCATGCCCAACGAGCGGGGCTCGGCCGCGGCCGAAAACCTGAACGAGGACCTGATGCGCAAGATTTTCAACTCGCAGCCCATGGGCCCCACCGCCAACTACCGCCAGACGATGTCGCAGCAGCAGTACGACCTCGACCGCCGCATGGGTATTGCGCCTAACTTGCAGAGCAACAACCCGTTGCTGAATCCCTTTAGCTGGCTCAAGCTGGTGAAGCAGGTGAAGGATGGCGAGTTCAAGAAGAAGGAAGGCATTGATTACTAAGCACTATTGAAGCAAAATAGATAACCTCAACCAGGGTTTTCGGGTTAAGCAAGGTGGCAGTCAATTGCCACCTTTTGCTTTTTCTGATGGATACGAATCTTCCGGTTTCGGCGCAGCCGCGCGTAGTGATAGTGGGCTGCGGCTTTGGGGGCCTCAAGCTGGCGCAAGACTTGGCCGACGCGCCCGTGCAGGTAGTGATGGTAGACCGCAACAACTATCACAACTTCCAGCCGCTGCTCTACCAGGTGGCCACCGGCGCGCTCGAAGCTGATAGCATCGCCTACCCGGTGCGCAAGATTTTTGCGGGCCAAAAGAACTTCTACTACCGCATGGCGGATGTGCGCGGGGTAATGCCCGCCACCAACACGGTGCAGACGAGCATCGGGGATATCAGCTACGACTACCTGGTGATTGCGACCGGCTCGCTCACCAATTTTTTCGGAATTGAGAGCATCGAGAAAAACGCAATGCAGATAAAGAGCATTCCGAATGCCCTCAATTTGCGGAGCTTCATTTTCCAAAACTTCGAGCAGGCGCTACTCGAAACTGACCCCGATAAAAAGCAGGCGCTGCTGAATATTGTGGTGGTGGGCGGCGGCCCCACGGGCGTTGAAATCAGCGGTTCGCTGGCCGAAATGCGCAAGCACGTGCTCCCCAAGGACTACCCCGAGCTGGACCTGCAAAAGATGCAGATTTTCCTGGTAGAGGCTGGCCCGGCGCTGCTGGGCCCCATGTCGAAAGCCTCGCAGGATGATGCCAAGCGCTACATCGACGAGCTGGGCGTGCAGGTGCGCCTCAATACGGCCATCACGCGCTTTGAAGACGGCAAGGCGTACTACTCGGACACCGAGTTTATTCCGACCGAAAACATGGTGTGGGCCGCCGGTGTAAACGGGGCCGCCCTGCCCGGCCTGCCCGACGAGGCCGTGACCCGCAACAAGCGCCTGAACGTGAACCGCTGGAACCAGCTGCAGGGCCACACCAACATCTTCGCCATTGGCGACGTGGCCAACATGGTAACCACTGAGATGCCCAAGGGCTTGCCCATGCTGGCTCCCGTGGCCCAGCAGCAAGCCGCCTTGCTAGCCGAAAACCTCCAGCGCGCCATGCGCGGCGAAACGCCCAAGGAATTCAACTATATTAATAAGGGGGTGATGGCCATCATCAGCCGCAACAAAGCCGTGGTGGATATGCCCGGGAACGTGCATTTCAAGGGCTTTATAGGCTGGTTGGCGTGGCTGTTTATCCACCTGATTTTGCTGGTGGGCTTCCGCAACAAGGTGGTGGCGCTGGTAGACTGGGCCTTCAGCTACTTCAGCTCCGACCAGGCGCTGCGCCTGATTATCCGGCCCTTCAACCGCCGCGATATGAAGGACGACAAAGGCAAGCGCGCCGCCGAGCAAGCCACCGCCACCACGCAGTACAACCCCACGCCGCCCGCCATCCAGGAAAATGTGGGGCAGTCGGCCCCGGTTGCCTAGCTGCTCGAAGGCAATAAGCGCACAACGAAAAAAGGCCACTGCTTGCAGTGGCCTTTTTTCGTAACTAGTTGTCCGATAATAACTTATAGCAAGTTACTTAAGAAGCCAGGTAGGATACCCAGTACCAGCGTCATAATGGCCAGCAGCACCAGCGTGGCCGACTGAAAGCCATCGACCACAATCGGGGCATCGGCCCCTAGCTCAGCGGGGCGCATGTACATGGCAATTACGGGCCGCAGGTAGTAGTAGATGCCCACCATGCTCATGAGCACCGCGAACACCACTAGCCAGATGTAACCCTGAGCTACCACCGCCGTGAAAATGAAGAACTTACCAAAGAAGCCGCCCGTGAGCGGAATGCCGCCCAGCGAGAGCATGGCCACCGTCATCACAAAAGCCAGCAACGGGTTGGTACGCGCCAGGCCCGCGAGGCCGGCGTAGTCCTCACGCTGGCGCTGGTCCGACACGAGCTTGAGCACGCCGAACGCGGCCACTGTGGCGATGGAATAGGCCAGGCTGTAGAAGAAGATACCCTGCGCAGCGGGGCCGCTCAGCTGGCCGCGGCCGGCCACGAGGCCCAGTAGCAGGTAGCCGGCGTGGCTCACGCTGGAATAAGCCAGCATGCGCTTGGCGCTGGTTTGCACGGCCGCGCCCACGTTGCCGAGTAGCAGCGTAAGCACGCACATGGCCACGATGGTGGGCAGCCACACGGCGCTGGTGCCGGGCAGGGCCACCAGCAGCAGCTTTAAGAAAGCGGCGAAGCCGGCGGTTTTCACCACCGTGCTCATAAAGGCGGTGAAGAACGTGGGCGTACCCTCGTACACGTCGGGCGTCCAGAAGTGGAAGGGCGCGGCCGATACTTTAAAGCCGATGCCAATAACCATCATCAGCACACCCACATACAGCATGGATTGCAGGCTGGCATTGGCGGGCGTGGCAATGGCGGCGGCCAGCTCGTTGAGCTGAAAGGTGCCGGTAGCGCCGTACACCAACGCAATGCCGAAGAGCAGAATACCAGTGGCAAATGCGCCTTGCAGGAAGTATTTGAGGGCTGCTTCGTTGGAGCGCACGTTGCGCTTGTCGGAGCCCGCCAGGCAGTACATGCTGATACTCAGGATTTCAATGCCCACAAACAGCATGATGAGGTGGTTGTAGCTCACCATCATAATGGCGCCCACCAGCGAGAACAGCAGCAGCGAGTAGTACTCGGCCAGGTTGGGCTCGCCGGCCACCACATAGGAGCGCGAGAAGGGCAGCAGCACCAGCGCCGTGAGCAGCACAATGCCGCTGAAGGCCACCGAGTAGTTGTCCACGGTCAGCATCTGCGCCACGTAGGGCGAGTCGAACAAGCCCGCAATACTACCGGCGTGGTTCCAGTCGAGCAGGTTGACACCGAATACGAGGGCCAGCACCACCAGCGCAAACGGCAGCAGCGCCCGGTTGGAGCGCATAAAGCCTAAGAACAGGTTGATGATGCCGAAAGCGGAGAGGAGAACGATAGGGAGCATACTAGACTTCGAAGAAGAACGTCGCGCTGAAAAAAGAACGTCATGCTGAACGCAGTGAAGCATCTCTACCGCTTCGTTGAATTACTAACCTAGCGGCGTGGTAGAGATGCTTCGACAAGCTCAGCATGACGTTCTCGCCCGCTCAGCATGACAATAAGGTATTACCGGCCGACGGCCGTCAGGATGCTGCTGATAGTTGGCTCCGACAAATGCAGGAACGTACCGGGGAACAAGCCCAGCCAAAACACCAGCACGATAAGTGGGACAAACATGCCCAACTCGGCCCCAGTGAGGTCGGTTATCGTCTCAGAGTAAGCCGAATCGGGCCCGAGCATAGCGCGCTGATACATGCGCAGCAAGTACACGGCCGAGAAAATAATGGTGAGGCCCGCAATGGCCCCGGCCCACATGTTGAACTCGTACACGCCCGCCAGCAGCAGGAATTCGCCCACAAACCCGCCGGTGAGCGGCAGCGCCACGGTGCTCAGCAGCATGACGAGAAAGCAAACCGAGAGCAGCGGCGTGCGGCGCGTGAGGCCACCGAGGTCGGCCAAATCGCGGGTGCCGGTGCGGCGCTCAATGGCATCGGCCACCAGGAACATACCCACTACGTTCACGCCGTGGGCCAGCATTTGCACCACCGCACCTTGCAGGCCGATGGCTTTCAGCGAGAACACGCCGGCAATCATGAGGCCTACGTGCGAGAGCGACGAGTAGGCGATGAGCCGCTTCATGTCGCGCTGCCGGATGGCGATGATGGCGCCGTAGATGATACCGATAATGGCCAGCACCATCACCACCTGCTGCCACTGGCTCACGCCGAGTGGTACCACGGGCAGCAACCAGCGCAGGCAGCCGTAGATGCCCATTTTCAGCATGATGCCCGAAAGCAGCATGGTAGCCGGGGCTGGCGACTCGGTGTAGGTATCAGGTTGCCAGGTGTGGAAGGGGAAAATCGGCATCTTCACAGCGAAGGCGGCGAAGATGAGCCAAAACAGCCACGCCTGGTCGGAAGCAGCCAATTGCTTGCCCGCAGCATACATAGCCTGAATATCAGACGAATGCGCAGCCAGCGAGCCGGCCATTGGGCTGGTTTGCAGATACAGATACACGAAGCCGGCCAGCATAAACAGCGAGCCGATGATGGTGTACAGGAAGAACTTGAACGTAATCTGGATGCGGCGCTCATGGCGGCTCCAGGCCCCGGCCAGGAAATAAATCGGAATCAGCGCCACTTCCCAGAAGAAATAGAACATGAACGCATCCATGGCCGTGAACACACCCAACAGGCCGGTCTGCATAAACAGCACCAGGGCGTAGAACGCGCCGGGATTCTCGTATTCTTCGTGCCGGAAGGCGGTGGCCAGAATAATGGGCACTAGCACTGTGGTGAGCAGCACCAAACACAAGCTTAAGCCATCAATGCCGAGGTGAAAATTGATGCCCGCCGACGGTATCCAGCTGAGGTTGAGGTCGAAGCCGGCCGGCCCGTTGCGAACGTAGGCGATGGCCGCAAACACGGCCGCGGCCAATTCCAGGAAGGAAGCCCCCAGGGCCAGAGCGCGGGCCGCGCCACCTTTGGCGAAGTGCAGGAGGAGGGCGGCGGCAAGCGGGAAGAAGACGAGAAAAGCTGTCAGCATTAGCGAAAGCGTACGATAAGCCGGCCGGAAGCCCGGCGGGATTAGCGCGAATTAGCTGCAAACTTACTGCCCGCGCCGGGAAGGTGAGTTACCCGCAGAACGAAAAAGCGACGTTAAGGGCTGGTGGTGTCGCTGGCCCGCCCGTGGTTTGCACCCACCCGGCCGCTCGCCCCGTAAGTTTGACTATCCTATTACCTGCCCATGCCCCGCCACCCGATTACCGATTTTCTGACCGCCGCCGCTGGCCCCATCCTTGACGTACGCGCCCCGGCCGAGTATGCGCAGGGCCACATTCCGGGGGCGCTCAGCCTGCCGCTCTTCACCGATGAGGAGCGCGCCCGCATCGGCACCACCTATAAGCAGGTGAACCCCGACAAGGCCGTGCTGCTGGGCCTCGACTTCTTCGGCCCCAAAATGCGCACCATGGTGGAGGAGGCCCGCAAGCTGGCCCCTGGCCAGGAAGTGCGCCTGCACTGCTGGCGCGGCGGCATGCGCAGCGGGGCCGTGCAGTGGCTGCTGGAACTGGGCGGCCTGCACGTGAATCTGCTCGACAAAGGCTACAAAGATTACCGCCGCTGGGCCCTCGATGAGCTGGCCCGTCCGCACCAGCTGCGCGTGCTGGGCGGCTACACCGGCAGCGGCAAAACCGCCGTGCTCCACGCCCTCGCCGCCCAGGGCGAGCCGGTGCTTGACCTGGAGGGCCTGGCCAACCACCTGGGCTCGTCGTTTGGGGCGCTGGGCCAGCCGCCGCAGCCCACCCAGGAACAATTTGAAAACGACCTCGCCGCTGCGCTGGCCGCCCTGCCCACCGACCGCCCCATTTGGGTGGAGGACGAGAGCCGCAGCATCGGTAGCCTCACCCTGCCCACGTCCTTCTTTGCCCAAATGCAGGCCGCCCCACTGCTGGTGCTCAACGTGCCCCGCGAAGCCCGCGTGCAGTACCTAGCCGCCAACTACGGCCGCCAGGATGCCGCCGGGCTGGCCGCGGCCGTGCTGCGCCTGAGCAAGCGGCTGGGTGGCCTCGTTACTAAAGAAGCTCTCGGGGCCATTGCCGACAACGACATGCCCCGCATGGTGGACCTGGTGCTGGCCTACTACGACAAAACCTACGGCTACGGCCTCACCGGCCGCCCCGCCGTGACGGTGGCTACCGAGGGGGTAGATGCGGCGGTGAATGCGGCGCTGGTGCTGGCAACTGTAAAGAATAATGTTGCACAGCCAAGCACTTCATCGACTTAAGTAGCAGGTCTATGGGAATGATAGATTGCTCTAAGCATGGACTGCAAGAAGTTGCATGGACTTGTAAACACCTAGCGCAAAATTTATCAGAGAAACGATTTGTACCCCATCGCAAAGTGGGGGATAATTGCCTATGCATCTCCTGCTACAAGCGCACAGCCTCTTATTACTTCGCTGGTGTTCCATTATTAGGCTCTATGGCGAATATATATACTCGCTATCGCCCACGTGTCATGCATGGTAAATGCCTAGAATGTCTGAATGAAGCGGAATATTACGCCGCCAAACAAGCGGGCCAGAAATTGCCATTTATCGGCTATGAGTATACCCTGAATTGGTCGCACTTGGCAGAGGTAAAAATGTTAGAAGCGGCATTGCAAAGCAGTTTTGTCTTTCAACCAAGCCGTCGGCCATTTCATAGCGATTCTAGCTCGCTTCAGGTTTTACCAGGCAGCTTTACGGTGCCACTTGTTATCAGCATTTATTACATTACCGAGTCTACTGAGCAAGAAGCTATTATAGATTTTATCCATAACTTCTTTAATAACAGTGATTTTCCACAATGCAAAATTTACTTCTACGAAGCTGAGCGCTGGCATGAAGAAACAAGAAGTAATAGCCGCACTTACCAATACCTTGAAGGTGTACTACTTCGTGAAATAGTGGTATCGTAGGCAGGGGAAGTATTTCAATAAATTATTGAATATCAGTTATTTATGAATCAAAAGCTCCGAGTGGCGCGGCCAACCAATAACCTGGCCGCCCTGCGTCACTTCTACGTAGATGGCTTGGGCCTTAGTGAGTTGTATGCCTTTTCGGGCCACGATGGCTTCGATGGCCTGATCGTGGGCCAGCCGCAGGCCCCGTATCACCTGGAGTTTACCCAGCAGGTGGGCCACGCGGTGCCGCCCGCGCCCACGGCCGAAAACCTGCTGGTCTTCTACCTGCCCGAGCGTGCCACCTGGGAAGCAGCCGTAGCCCGGATGCAGGCGCACGGCTACCCGGCGGTGCCGGCCCACAATGCGTATTGGGACCGCCAGGGCCGCACCTTTGCCGACCCCGACGGCTACCGGGTGGTGTTGCAAAATGCCGCCTGGTCGATTTAAAAGAAAAACGACCGCTGGCCGGTTAGTACCTGCTTACGCCCTTCTACCTATGACGCCCGAACTCGACCAAATCCGCCTCACCCAATACAGCCACGGCGCGGGCTGCGGCTGCAAAATTGCGCCCAGCGTGCTCGACAAAATCCTGCACAGCAGCCTGCCCCAGCCCAACTATGACAACCTGCTGGTGGGCAACGGCAGCCGCGACGATGCGGCCGTGTACCGCCTGCCCAACCAGGCCGGCCAGTGCGTCATCAGCACCACCGACTTCTTCATGCCCATCGTCGATGATGCCTTCGACTTCGGGCGCATCGCCTCGGCCAATGCCATTTCCGACGTGTATGCTATGGGCGGGCGGCCGCTGCTGGCTATCGCCGTGCTGGGCTGGCCCATCGACAAGCTGCCGCCCGAGGTAGCGGCCCGCGTAACTGAGGGGGCCCGCGCCATTTGCGCCGAGGCGGGCATTCCGCTGGCCGGCGGCCACAGCATCGACTCGCCCGAGCCCATTTTTGGGCTGGCCGTGACGGGCCTGGTGAGCGAGCAAAACCTGAAGCGCAACGACACCGCCACTGCCGGCTGCCGCCTCTACCTCACCAAGCCGCTGGGCGTGGGCATTATGACCACGGCGCAAAAGCGCGAGATTCTGCGGCCCGAAGATGCCGACGTGGCCCCGGCCCAAATGCGCCAGCTCAACAAAATCGGGGCCGACCTGGGCGAGATTCCGGGCGTAAAAGCCATGACCGACGTCACGGGCTTTGGTCTGCTGGGTCACCTTTCGGAGGTGTGCGAAGGCAGTGATTTGCAAGCTGTTATTCAATACCTGCACGTGCCGCGCCTGGCCGCGGCCGAGCGCTACCTGCTGCAAGGCGCGGTGCCCGGCGGCACCATCCGCAATTTCCAGAGCTATGGCCACAAAATCGGCCAGCTCACCGACGAGCAGAAATTCTACCTCTGCGACCCCCAAACCTCGGGCGGCCTGCTGGTCTGCGTAGAGCCCGGCGCGGCCGAGGCGGCGGCCCAGGCCGTGTTTGCCCAGTACGGGCTGGCCCTGGAATGCTTTGGCGAACTGCAAGCTCACACCGAAGGTGAGCCGTGGATAGTGGTGGAGTAGGCGTAACCCTCGCAACGCACTATGGAAAGCAACAGCCCTGATTTTAAGTCGCTTCGCCCAGAGCTGGAGCCGCAACTGAGCAGGGCTGAGCAGCGCTACCCGCGAGTAGTACAACTACTAACTGCGTACGACGCCGCCAGCGACTAAGGTGATGAGGCCGGGATAAAGGTGGTGCTTGAGCATCTTAAGGAGCTGATTGATAGGGAGGTTTCCGAAAGTGACTTGTTTGAATACTACGAAAGCGGCAGTAAAGAAGAACTGGCTTTTCGACTCTCGCTGCCCCCGCCGGTGCGGGTTGAAAATATAACGAAGGATGAAGTAGCCGAACTTATCAATCGACTCACCAACCCGTTTGAAGAACCGACCAAATCGTGGCAGAACCTGTCGTTTGTCGAACAATTAAGTCAGTTTTACCTGCATGATTATTACCACGAATTGCTGAAGCTAAATTGCTTCGGCAGTTATAGTTACAAGTATTTCAACCGGCAGAAAAGAAAGGACGGCACGTACTACGAACTGACTCCTGCCGAAATTACAGCCCGATTCTTGGCATGAGTTTGCTCGTCGGAAAACAAGAATCGTGTAACGAGCAACGAATAACCGGCCGGCTGGCGCCCACGCCCAGCGGCTACCTGCACCTGGGTAACGCTGTCAATTTCGTGCTTACCTGGCTGCTGGTGCGCCAGGCCGGCGGCACGCTGCACCTGCGCATCGACGACCTTGACCGGGCCCGCCTGCGCCGCGCTTACCTCGACAATGTATTTGAGGTAATTGATTGGTTGAAAATTGATTATGACTATGGGCCAACTGGCCCCGATGAGTTCCTGCGACACCACTCGCAGCTGCTGCACTTGCCCGAGTATAACCAAGCGCTGCGGCGGCTAGCGCACCAGCCGGGCTTGCTCTACGGTAGCCCCCGCTCGCGCATGGGCGGGGCCGCCGCGCCCGTACCGCTAGCAACGCCTGGCGCAGCCTGGCGGGCGCGGGTGCCGGCAGATACCGGCATCCAGTGGGCCGATGGTGGGCAAGGAGCCGTGCGCGTACCGCTGGCCGTCGCAATGCCCGATTTTGTGGTGCGCAAAAAAGATGGCGTAGTTGCCTACCAGTTGGCTTCAGTAGTAGACGACCTGCGGCTGGGCACCACGCTCCTGGTGCGCGGCCACGACCTACTGCCCAGCACAGCGGCGCAGCTATGGCTCGCCAATCAAGTTTCTGATTTAAAGAAGTTTAACCAGCAAGGTATTCAGTTCTTTCACCACAACTTGCTCACCGATGCCGCGGGGCAGAAGCTGAGCAAATCGACCCAGTCGGCGGGCGAAACCGGCATCCTGGGCCATCCGGCGGGCCCGGCGGTGGTGTGCCAGGCAGTGGCCCGGCTGCTGGGCCTGCCGCCCGACGCCGGCGAGTCGCTCGCCACGTTGCAGGTGGCTTTAGCTGAGTTACTTATTGATAATCAATAGATTGTTAAATATTCTAAATCGTTGTTCCGGTCCGCCGGCGAAGCCGGCGGACCGGTTGACGTATGCGCCACTCGGCCAGTCGTGCGGGCATCGCGCCCGTTAACCGGCGTACGTAGCCTGACTTAGCAACCGCAGTAGCTAAGCCGGAAAGCGCAGCGTAAATGCCGTGCCCTGCCCCAGCGCACTCGCCACCGCCAGCTCGATGCCCAGGAGCGTGCTGGCCTTGGCCACGATGGACAAACCCAGGCCAGTACCCCCGATGTGCTTGTGGCTCAGGGCATCGGAGCGGTAGAGGGGGTCGAAAATCTTGTCCAACTCCTCGGGCCGGATGCCGATGCCCTCATCATTGATAGTGCAGCAAAGCCACTGGCCGGCCCGTGCCAGCACCACCGTAATAGCCGAGCCGGCCGGCGAATACTTAACGGCATTGGCCAGCACATTGTCCAGAATCAAATCGACCAGGTAGGGGTCGGAGGTGATGGGGGTGGGGTCGGGGTCCTGCACCTCTATTCGGATGTGTTTGTTGCTGAGGCTATTGCGGTGGCGGTGCAGCACGTCGTGCACGCAGCTCCCTACGGCCAGCTCGCGGTGATTGAGAGCCTTGGCGTGGTTCTCGAAGCGGGCCAGCAGCAGCAGCTGGTCCACGAGGTGAGTGAGGCGGTCAATTTCCTGAATGCCGAGCGAGATATTCGCCACGTACTCGGGCACCGTGCGGGGCTTGCGCACCAGCACTTCCAGGGTGCCCCGCAGCACGGCCAGCGGCGTGCGCAGCTCGTGCGAGGCATCAGCGGTAAACTGCTTTTCGCGCTCCACGGCCTGCTCCACGCGGTGCAGCAGGCCGTTGATGGCGCTGGCCAGCGTGTGTAGCTCATCGGGGCGCGGCGGCAGGGCCACGCGCTCGGCCAGGTTGGTGCGCGTGATGCGGTTGGTGGCCGCCGTAATCTGCGTGATGGGCGCAATGCTGCGCCCCGCCAGCCCCCGCGCCAGGCCGAAGAGCACCAATAGCACCACCGGAAACGACCCCAGCAGCACCATTTTCAAGCTATTAAGCACGTGCTGCGCCGCCTCCGACGAAATGGCTGCCAGCAGGTAGCCCACCGTGGCCCCGCCCCGCGCCACCGGCACTTGCAGCTGCCGCAGGGCCTTGCCGCGCAGCTCCGAGTTGCGGGGCGCGTGCCAGCCCGGCGTGGCGTCAAAGGCCAGCTGGTCGGCCTTGAGGTTGGGCGAGCGGTCGGTGAGGTGCCCGCGCGCGTCGTTCACCTGAATAAAAACCGGGTCTACCTGCACCTCCAGATGCTCGCGCTCCTCCCACTCGCTGCGGTTGGCAAAGCGGATGGTGGGGCCCGCTACCGCCAGCTCGCCCATGTGCTTGGTGGCCTCAAAGCGCAGGTTGCTGTCGAGGTCGGTATACACGCGGTGGCGCACCACCCCAAACACTACCAGGTACACGGCCGCCACCAGCGCGGCGGTGGCCAGCATGTAGTGCAGGGCAATGCGGTCCTTAAAACGCAGGCTCATGTTAGTCGCGGGCGACATAGCCAATGCCGCGAATAGTGTGCAGGTATTCCTCTTCTTTACTGAGCTTTAGCTTCTTACGCAGCGCGTTCATGTACACGTCGAGCACGCCGGTGTTGTACTCAAAGTGAATGTCCCACACGTTTTCGATAATGCTTTGGCGGCGGCACACCTTGCCTTTGTGGCGCAGCAGGTACTCCAGCAGCGCAAATTCTTTCTGGGTAAGGGCAATTTCCTCCCCGTTTTTGTGCACCTGATGGGTGCCCACGTCGAGCATAATCGGCCCCACCCCAAACTGCTCCAGCGGCCCGGCCGCCGCGGGCCGCAGCTGCACCCGAATGCGCTCCAGCAGCTCCTCAAAGTGAAACGGCTTCTTGATGTAGTCGTTGGCCCCGGCTTGCAGGCCGGCCACGGTATCGGCCACGGTGTCTTTGGCGGTGAGAAAAAGGATGGGGGCCGCCATGCCTTGGGCGCGCAGCTGCCGGCACACTTCCAGGCCGGTGAGGCCGGGCAGCATCCAGTCGATGAGCAGCAGGTCGTAGGGCTGGGTGAGGGCGCGGGCCAGGCCGTCGGGGCCGTTGTCGGCCACGTCCACCAGGTAGGCTTCCTCCTCCAGCCCCTGCTTCACAAACCGGGCAATACCAGGCTCGTCTTCAATCAATAACAGTTGCATTGCCATACCAAGATAGAAGCTAAGCTATAAAAGTTGCCGATGAGATGCTACGCACTGTTGCGGTGCAGCTAGTACTCGTTGCTGAGCCGGTAACGGCCCCGCGCGCCGGTTGGATGCTGGCGTGCCCGCAAGGGGCTATTTTTTAAGCATATTTTAATTATTTCCTAAGAAAGTCATAAGGCACTGGCCCGTTGAAGGACCAGTTAATCAAAAGTAGGCCACAGTTTTTCAGCGCTACTTACCTTTTACCTCTCTTCAATTTTTACAGATGAAACTATATTTCCTGGCCGCCGCGGTGGCCGTGCTGGCCCTGAACGCCCCCCGCGAAGCCGCCGCCCAAAACCGGCGCTCGGCCCCCGCTGCCGCCGGCACTATGGCCCCCGACAACACCCCCACGCCGCCCGCCGACCCCACCGGTAAGCTCGACTACCGCAACCCCGCCGCCGACGCCCAAATCCCGGTAGAAGTCGATAAGCGCAAGCCCGTCACCGACGACCTGCAAGCCACCGTAGTGGAGCTGCTGGAGCTGTTTCACGAGTCCAAGCAGAGCCACTGGAACCTACGCGGCCCCCTTTACCTGCCGCTGCACGAAAAGCTGCAAGAAAACGCCGACGAGTACCGCAAGTACGCCGACCTGCTGGCCGAGCGCGTGCTGCAAGTGGGCAACCCCATCGACGGCCGCACGGGCGTAGTGGCCGCCACGGCCAACCTGGGCGATTTCCCCGGTGGCTATCTCTCAGACAAGCAAGTGCTTATCCTAATGACCGAGCGCATTACCACCGTGGCCAAGCGCGTGCGCCAGCGCATCGACCACCTCAGCAAGGTAGATGAGGTGACTTCCAACCAGCTGCAAGAGTTGAGCTACGCCCTCGATAAGCAAGTGTGGCAGTTCCGGGTGCACATGCAATAGTTTGGTTATAAAGACAATAGGCTATAAAAAAGGCCCCGTTTCCAACCTGGAAGCGGGGCCTTTTTATCGATAAACGCCATCCATCTAGTTGAACAGCATTCGCATCTTATCAGTGAAATTCTACCGCCCGCCGGGCGGGCAGTTATCCTTCAAAAACTTGGTATAGGTGCTGGACAGGTGGCGGCTGGTGCCCTCGCCCTCCGAAATGCCGTGAGTGCGGTTGGGGTAGCTCATCAGCTGGAACGTTTTGTTGTTCTTAACCAGCTCGTTAATCATCTGCTCGGCGTTGTTGTAGTGCACGTTGTCGTCGCCGGTGCCGTGAATGAGCAGTAGGTTGCCGCGTAAGTCTTTGGCGTGGGCCAGCGGCGAATTATCTACAAAGTAGTGCTTGTCCTCGGGCAGCAGGCCCATGTAGCGCTCCTGGTAGATGTTGTCGTAATTGAGCTGGTTGTCAACGGCCGCAATGGAGATGCCCGTCTTGTAGATTTTCGGGTATTGCATCAGCAGGCTGAGCGTAGACGAGCCGCCGCCGCTCCAGCCCCACACCGCCACGCGGCTGGTATCTACGTAGCTGTTTTTCAGCACTTCCTGCGCGCCCAGCGCCTGGTCGCGGATGTTGAGTGCGCCGATGTTGTGGTAAATAGCCTTTCGGAACTCGCGGCCGCGCGGGGCGGGCGCGCCCCGGTTTTCGAGCGAGGCGTAGATGTAGCCATCATCGGCCATGTTGCCCTGGTAGAGGCGGTTGGCCCCCGTACCAAAGCGGTCGGTTACGGTCTGGCTGGCTGGCTCGCCGTATACGTAAAATACAATCGGGTACTTCTTCTTGGGGTCGAAGTTGGTGGGCTTCACCATCCAGCCGTCCAGGGTCACGCCATCGGCCGTTTTCACCTGGAAAAACTCCGTTTTGGGCACCTTAAAGCCGGCGGGTACCTGGGGCTTTTCGCCGCCGCTCAGGCGCTGGTGGGCGGGCAGGCTCACCACGTCGGCCACTGGCAGGCTGGCGGCGCTGGAGTAAGTATGAAGCGCAATTTTGCCGTTGGGCGAGATGTCGTAGTTGTTGGAGCCGGCCTGCTCGGCGGGCGTTACGCGCTCGGCCTTGCCGCCCTTCAGCGCCACCTTGTAGAGGTAGGTCTGGGTAGCGTTGGCCGGCGAGGCCATAAAGTAGATGGTGCCCGTAGCCTCGCTGATGGTTTCGACGCTGATAACGTCGTAGTTACCAGGCGTTAGCAGCTGCTCTTTGCCGGTGCGGTCGATGGCGTAGAGGTGGCGCCAGCCATCTTTTTCGCTGGCCCACACGAAGCGCTTTTCACCCTCAATCCAGTTCCAGCCCACGGCCCCGTCCTTGGCATCAACCCAGGCCTTGTCAGTTTCGCTGTAAATCGGCTTGGCCGCCCCGGTGGCGGTGTTCACCAGGATAATGTTACTCTCATTTTGGCGCCGATTGAGCTGCTGCACAATGAGTTCGCTCGGGCCGGCCCACTCCATGCGCGGCAGGTAGTGCTGCACGGCATCGCCCGGAATATCCATCCACTTGGTAGCGCCGCCGGCCACCGGCACCACGCCAATGCGGGCGCGGCTGGGGTCCTGGCCCACCACGGGATACTCCACGGGCACGGTGTAGGGGTAGAGCTGCTCGGTAGTGTTGAGCATCAGGTAGTTGCGTGTCTTGGTCGCGTCGAGCTGCCAATAGGCCAGGCTCTGGCCGTTGGGAGCCCAGCGGAAGCCATCGCGGCAGTCCAGCTCCTCCTCATACACCCAGTCGAAGGTGCCGTTGATGAGGCGGTCGGTGCCGTCCTGGGTGAGCTGGGTAATGGCGTGGTCGGCCAGGTTCTCTACAAATAGGTTGTGCTCGCTCACGTAGGCCACCTTGCTGCCATCGGGTGAAAACTTAGCAAACATCAGCGACGACTCAGGTCGTCCTTTGCCCAATTGGCTCAACTGCTGGTTGTTACGGTTGTATACCCAGTAGTCGCCGCGGGTGTCGTAGCGCCATACTTTCTTGGTGTTGGTGTTGAGCAGCACCAGCTTGCCATCGTCAGACAGCGAGAAGCGCCGCACTTTGAGCGGGGCGGTGGCCCCCTGGGGCGTGAGCTGCTGCTTGCTGAGGATGGTGAGGGGCTGGCCCGTTTTGCGGGCGTCGAGCTGCACTATTTCGTCCTTTTCTACCCGCAGGTAGCCGTAGCCGTCTTTGGTCCACTGGGTGCCGGGGCCAACCTGCGCCCATGCGGCGCTCGTGCCGGCCAGTAAAAGGGCCGCTGCCACGCCCGCCTGGCGGACTGTGTGCTGTATCATGTTTCGAAAATAAGGAGGTTTGGAGGGTTGAAAGTAAGGCCGGCGCGGCCGTCGTGGCCGATTTGGCTGCGCCCCTGCCTGCCTTGCGGCGCAAGGACACGGGTAGCAGACTCAGGGTGGCTTGGCCAGAAGGAATAATGGCCGCCTACCAGCCGGCCCACAACCGCCATCGCGCTAGCTTGCGTACTTCGTAAAGCGGTGCCGCTCGCTCAGAGCGCGCCGCTCCTCACTTATTCGGTACCAATGGCTAAATCTGCTGCTTCCCCCGCGCCGGCTCCTCCCACCGACCAGCCGGCTCCTCGCAAAAAGACTGCCCGCCCCAAAAAAGCCCCCGCCGCGCCCCCAGCGGCGGCCGCTGCCCCCGAGGCCCTGCCGCCCGACCGCCTCTACCTCATTGCCGAGGGCCTGCGCGAAAAGTCGAGCGCCAAGCAGGCCATCTTCCGGGCCACGCAGGCGGCCTTCACGCTGTTGCGCCAGGTATCGCAGCAGTTGTGCCTGGAGCTGACCCAAAAAGTAACCACCGATGCCGACGCCAGCGTGCGCATCGAGTGCCTGCCCGTCAATGAGATGGAGTTTCACATCCGCTTTTCGGGCGACTTACTGGTGTTCGTGATGCACTCCAATATCGTCACGTTTCCCGACGATTTTGGCCCGCTCACCACGCCCTACGTGGCGGCCGATTTTCGGCGGCGCTTCTTTGGCCACATCATGGCCTACAACTTCATGGCCGATAGCATTCGCTACCAGCGCCTCAACGACCCCGGCTACCTGCTGGGCCGCCTGCTCATCAACATCGACAGCCACTACTTCCTCGAAGGCGTGCAGCAACTAGAGTTGCCCGGCAACGACATGAGCCACAACGCGGTAACCGCCGAGTCGCTGCGCCTTTTCGTGGAAAGCGCCATGATTGCGGCCGTCAACAACGACCTCATCGCCCCGCCGCTCCCCGAAATCCAGAAAATCAGCGTCAAGCAAAAGCTGGAAAACCAGCAGGTAAGCCGCGGCAGCAAGGTGGGCTTCAGCTTTTCCAACCAGCAGCAGTTTTAACTGTTTGTCATTGCGCGCGCAACGCAGTGGAGCGCGGCAATCTTTCCTTGGTCGTCCTTATCATTAGAATTACCAACCCAAGCGTGAAGGAAAGATTGCCGCGCTCCACTGCGTTGCGCGCGCAATGACAAGCTATTGGTTACCGGCCATACCCCACCTTTTGGCGCACCTTGGCCAGCACACCCGCGCCATACTCCTGCGCCCGCCGGGCCCCGATGGCTAGCTGCGCATCAATCTCGGGCAGGTTGTTCAGGTAGAAGTTAAACTGCTCGCGCTCCGTAGCGAAGCGCTTCAAAATCAATTCGTAAAGCTCCTGCTTGGCGTGGCCGTAGCCGTAGCCGCCGGCCTCGTAGCGCTGGCGCAGGTCGGCGGTTTCGGCGGGCGTGGCCAGCAGCGAGTACAGCTTGAAGGTGACGTCGGTAGCGGGGTCTTTGGGGGCTTCGAGCGGCGTGCTGCTCGAAATAATGGTTTTGATGGTCTTCAGCAGTTCCTTCTCGGGTGCAAACACGTCGATGGTGTTGCCGTAGCTCTTGCTCATCTTCGCGCCGTCGGTGCCGGGAATGGTCATCAGCTCGGCATCGACGCGGGCCAGGGGCGGCACCAGCGTATCGCCGTAGCGGCTGTTGAACGCGTGGGCAATGTCGCGGGCTATTTCGAGGTGCTGCACCTGGTCTTTGCCCACCGGCACAATGTCGGCGTCGTAGAGCAGAATGTCGGCCGCCATGAGCACCGGGTAGGTGAAGAGGCCAGCGTTCACATCCGACAGCTTATCACTCTTATCCTTGAAGCTGTGCGCGTTAGCCAGCATCGGGTAGGGCGTGAAGCACGATAAATACCAGGTCAGCTCGGTCACCTGTGGCACATCAGACTGCCGGTAAAACAGGTTTTTTGCGGTGTCGAAGCCGCAGGCCAGCCACGCCGCTGCCACGGCGTAGGTGTTGGCGCGCAGCAGCGCCGGGTCGCGCACGGTGGTGAGAGAGTGCAGGTCGGCGATGAAATACAGCGAATCGTTGGCCGGGTTTTTCGACAGCTCGATAGCCGGGAGAATGGCGCCGAGCAGGTTGCCGAGGTGCGGCCGGCCGGTGCTCTGGATGCCGGTGAGTATGCGGGACATGCGAATAATTAAGAAGTTAGTCTGCTTTGGGGCCGGGCGTTTCAATAGCCCGTAAGGATTTACCGGTATTTAGCGCATGGACGATGTCGGGCATATCATTGGCCGAAATGTACTTAGATTTAACAAACTGCACTAAGTCGGGCCGGGAGGCCACAATTGGCAATAAGTTAGTGCGAAACTCCTCACCCGGGTTACCAGTCCATTTACCGGAAATAGCGGCCAGCGTGCTACCCATGCGCAGCAGGTAAATGCTAGGCGCGGGTAGCGTGCCATTGGGGTTATTGGGATAGTCGTAACGCATAAGCTCTATGCGGCCGCTGTCCAGCTGTTGCAGAAATACTTTGCCCATTATTATACGACGACCAAAGTCGGCTCGTACTTCAAAGCCTTCGACAACGGTATACTTCTCATTCTCAATCCGAAATGTCGATACCTCGGTTGGAGTTAATATAACGTTCTTAGCGCCAAACCTTTGCACGACTAGTTTCTCCGGGTTGCGCAGCTTAAGCATGCATACCTGACGGTTGCCAGGTGAGGCCCGCAACACGTAGGAGCCTGGCTTAAAGGTATTCAATTCGCCAAATTGAGCGTTTGCTAGTCGAGAAATCAGGAAAGCGGCTATTAGAAGAATGAGGCGCACTGGTGGAAAATAAAGTGGCTAAGGTAAAGGTGGGGCTTCACGCGCTTTTATCCCCAACACTTCCTTTTATAGTTCCGCCGTTTCGGCCGGGCCACGGGCGCGGTCAATGGCGTAGTGCGCCAAGCAATTGCTAGGGCTTTACAAAAGGTTGCCCAGAGTTGAGCGCGTGAAAAAAAGCGGTAAGCATACCCTCCGAAATTGGGCCACCATCTAGCAAGGCCAGCAAATCGGGCCGGTCGGCGGCATAGGGCCGAAGCGCAAGCCGCAGCTTCTGGCCTTTGTTGGTCCAGGCGTAGTCGGGCAGGCTGATGGCATTAGTCGCGTCGGCCGTTTTTACCAGGTACACTGCCACCGCGCCTCCGCTCGTCACTTCCCCATTAACGCCGTACGCACGGGCGTTGGCCGACTCGTAGCGCAGCAGCGACACCCGGCCGCTATCAAGCACTTCGACCAGCGTGCTGGGCAGTGGCACATATTTCACGCCGGCCGGAACGAGGAAGCCCTGGGCCGGAATGAAATACTGCTTGTCAGCTATTTTTACGTAGGTGATGGCACTGGCGGCAACGTGCGTAATTCTCTTGCCGTTTTTTACGCGCAATTCGGGGCCATCCACCAGTAAATTACCCACGTATTGCTGCGGATTATTCACCAGCTTATAAACGCCCGGCGCGTATTGCGCCATGCTCAGCCCAGGCAGTAGCAGCCCCACCGCGAGTAGTGCTGAACGAAATAGGTAGCTCATTTTGCAGTTAATTAGTTGTTAAACGCTTACGTCTGTTACTGCCTCCTCCTGCAGCTCCGCCGTTTCGGCCGGGCCGAGGTAGCGGTCAATGGCATAGTGCGCCAGGTAGAGCACCGGCGTGAGCAGAATAGCCGCCGCGAATTTATACCAGTAGTTAAATTTGGCTACGCTGATAACCTGCGCCATTGGCCAGTTGCCAAACACGTGAAATGCCACGTAGAGCACCACAAAGCTGTCCACTAACTGCGAAATGAGCGTAGAGCCCGTGGCCCGCAGCCAGATAAAGCGGCTGCCCGTGACGCGCCGAAACGCTTGAAACACGCTGGCATCCAGCACCTGCCCAATCACAAAGGCCACCAGCGAGCCGATAATAATGCCCAGCCCCTGCCGAAAAATGCTCTGGTAGGCAAACTCAATATTGAAGGGTCGGCCCTGGGCATCGGTCTTGTTGAGGTCGAGCCAGAAATCGGCCGGAATCAACTTTGTAGTGCCCAGAATGACCAAAAAGGCGTACAAAATCAGCCCCACCGTGAGGAAGGTGATGCGCAGCACGCCCTTGCGCCCGAAGTACTCGTTGATAACGTCGGTGGAGATGAATACCACCGGCCACACCAGCACGCCCGCCGTGAGATTGCCAGTGAGGCCGAAGGTTTTTTCAACCGAAAATATCTTGACGCCGATGATTTCGGCCAGCAGCGCATTTACCAAAAAAATGCCACTGAGCACCAAGTAAAGCTGCTGTTTCTTATGGGCGTGAGTGGCGGGCATATCCAAATTTGTCATTGCGAGCGCAACGCAGTGGAGCGCGGCAATCGCATCAGACCAAATCGTTCGGGTTTCGTTTTGGTACGATTGCCGCGCTCCACTGCGTTGCGCTCGCAATGACAGGTGATTTTTACACGCTCACCAGCAGGCCTTCAGTGGCTAGCTCGGTCCACTCAAAAACGGCTTTGGCTTCCTGCAAGTGCGGGTCGAGCTGCTTGTAGCGCGACGAAAAATGGCCGATGAGCAAGCGATGTACGTCGGCGGCGCGGGCCAGCTCGGCGGCCTGCCGGGCGGTGCTATGGTGAGTGGTGGCGGCCCGGTCACGCAAGTCGTGCAAAAAGGTAGCCTCGTGGTAAAGTAGGTCCACCCCCTGCACCAGCTCGGCCAGCGCAGGCGTATAAATGGTGTCGGAGCAGAAAGCGTAACGGCGCGGCCGGGCGGCGGGCACCGACACATCGGCATGGGCCAGGGCGGGGCGGCCGGTAGCCTCATCGGCGGGCAGGTCGTGGCCCTGGGCCAGCTGGCTGAGCTCGGCGGGGGTGAGGCCGGTGGGTAGCAGCTCCTTTACCAGCTTGGCGCGGCGGGGCTGCTCCTCAAACAGGTAGCCGCTGCACGGAATGCGGTGGTGCATGGGCAGCGACCACACCCGCACCAGGGCATCCTCGTACACCACGCTGTGGGCCTCGGTATCGACGGGCACGAAAGTGATGTCGTAGTGGGGCTGCATGCGCGAGTGCAGGGCCTGGGTGGTAACTACCAGCTCCAGGCCGGGCGGGCCCACCACCGTCAGCGGCTCCTGGCGGCCTTGCAGACTGAGCGTGCTCAGTAGGCCAAACAAACCCAGGTAATGGTCGCCATGCAGGTGCGAAATGAAAATAACCCGCAGTGAGCTCAGGCGGCGGCGATGCTCCAGCAGCCGCAATTGCGTGCCCTCGCCGCAGTCGATGAGGTAGCGGCCCTCGCCCACGGCCAGCAGCTGCGCCGTGGGGTGGCGGCCCACCATCGGCGTGGCCGAGCCACTACCTAATATCTGAAGCTCAAAAGTCACTGGCGTTTAGCTGTTAGCCGTTGGCTATTAGCTGTTAGCTTTTTCACGAAATGAACCAACGAGTAGCTTCTGAAAAAGTATAACCGCTAGCTATCAGGTGCCGGCTCTCATAGAAATGAGAAGCCAACAGCTAATAGCTAACGGCTAACAGCTTAGTGAAAAAACTATTCTTTATCGGTCAGGTCGCGCTCGATGGCGTGCAAAAAGATGCGGTCGATGCCTTCCTCCACGGTGGGCAGGATGTGCAGCACCGACTCCAGCTTGCTGATGGTAATGAGCTTCAGCACGTGGTCTTGCAGGCCGGTGAGCACGAGCAGGCCGCCTGTTGAGTTGCAGAGGCGGTTGGCAATGAGGATACTGCTGAGCCCCGACGAGTCGGTGTATTTTACGTTTTGCAGGTCGAGTATCAGGTTGTTACTGCCTTCCGCGTTGAGCTTAACAAACTCCGATTTTAGGTCAGGCGCAACGGTCGTATCAAGCTTTTTTTCATCAATGGTGATGACGGTATAGCTTTCTTTTTTATCGATGGAGTACTTCATAAAAACCGCGGCGGGAGAATGAGATTTGGTGCTGAGAAGCGAAGGTAAGGATAAAAAGGAAAACGCAGAAGTAAGCGCAGCCGCACGCATAGCGCTAACTACTTGGTAAGGTGCGACTAATGCTTTTCAGCTGCCGTGAGCGGCCCGCCGAAGGTAAGCGAGGCCCAGGTGCTCAGCCAATCGGCCCGGTTGGCCAGTTGGGGTGGGGCAGCCTCCATGCGCACGGTGGCCAGCAGGTAGGGGCCGGCCCCAGGCAGGCGCAGCAGCACCCGGCCCTGGGCATTGGTGTGGGTAGTGAAGTGGCTAACAATTGGCGCGGCAGATGGTTGCGCGCTCGAACGAATTTCGGCTTGCCACACCTGCACCAGCGCGCCCGGCACGGGCTGGCCTTGGGCCAGCACGCGCACTGTGAGGGCCGCGCCGGGCCGCAGGCGGTAAGGGTTTTGCTCGGGCACCAGCTCCAGGGGCAGCCCCAGCACCCGGCGAAAAGCAGTGTCGGCTGCGGCTGGGGCTAGCCGGGGGCCGCTGGTGGCCAGCACTAGCGCCTTGGCGCAGCGGCGGTAGGCCTCGCGGCCGGGCTTGGTAGCGGTTTGGCCGTCCTCTTCGCGCTGGCGCAGGGCCGGGCCCAAGCCTTCTTCGCGTAGGTAGGCAGTGAACTGGGCAGCGGGCAGCTCCATAAAAGCGGGCTGGCTGGTGAGCGCCACCAGGTGGGTACCCGGTGTGGGGCAGCGCATGGCCGGGGTTACCGAATCGGCCAGCAGGGCCGGGCGTAGGTCGGTGGAGTCGGCCGCGCCGCTGGGACCCATGCGCACGAAGCGGCGCACCCGGCGCGTGGGGCGGGGCCAGGTTTCGCCCGCAAAGTTCTGGCCCACCAGCAGCCGCAGCGGCACGGCCGCGCCCACCGCTACCCGGTAGCTGGTGGGTTGCAGCCAGAACTCGTGGGCGAGGGCAGCGGCGGGTAGGAGGAGGAAGGCGAATAGCTTTTTCATGCGGGTGTCGTTCGGGAAGTTACCGCAGAGGTTCGCTGAGCTGTTCAACGTCTGTTCTCAGCGGTTTACCGCGGCGAATCTCTGCGATAACTTATTGAACGACACCCTACTGCCGCTCCAGCGCCAGCGCATAGGCGCGGTCGTAATACACGCGCAGGTTTTTCCAGTCAAAAATGTCGGCTGAGCTTTCCACCCGGTTGCGCTGGCTGATGCGGTCGCGGCGGCTTAGCAGCACAAAATTCCAGAGCATATCAGTAAGCTCCTCGGCCGACTGGTCGAAGCTGCGCTCCTGGCGGCGCACCACAAAAATGCCCTTGTCCTCGTGCTCGGGCACGTTTTTTTGCACGTAGTCGCCGAAGCCGGAGAGGTCACTGGTGATGGCCGGCACGCCACGGGCGGCGCACTCCAGCGGGGTGTAGCCCCAGGGCTCGTAGTAGCTGGGGAACACGCCCAGGTGGCAGCCGCGCACAAACTGCCCGTAGTCCATACCAAACAAAGGTGAGGTAGTACTCACAAAATCAGGATGATACACGATTTTCACGCGGTCGTGCTGGTTGTTGACCAAGTTGGCGCGGCGCACGAAGTTCAGGATATCATCGTCCTGATCGTTCACCAGGTTGTGGGTAATGACGGAGGGCAGGGCCGAGGTTTTCCAGCTTTGCAGGCCGCGGCGATAGCGCAGCTTCCAGTAGTCGTCCACCATGCTGTCGAGGTCGGGCAGGCGGTGGTCGGCGCTGGCGGCGGCGGCGTAAAACAGCCGCTCGCCCACCTGCTCCTCAATGGCCCGGCAGGTTTGGCGCACTTCCTCCAGCTGGGCGCGGCTTTGCAGCACCAGCGGGTTGATGCTAGTGTAGGGCCGCTTGGTGATGAAAAACATGACTACCTGGCCTTCCAGGCCGCTGGCTTGCAGGCGGTGGTTGAGGCGGGCCAGGGCCTCCAGGGTCAGGTCGAAGCCCTTATTATGATACTCGTAACGGCCCGACGTGAACAGGTACAGCGTCTGGTCGAGGTCGAAGGAGTAGCTCTGGAAGAAGTGGGCCATCACAAACTCGTGGATTTTATCCTTGTAGAGCTTGTGCAGGTTTTGAAACTCGTGCAGGGCCACGAAGCGCTCGATGTTGAGGCCGTTGGGCAGCACCGCATCGGGTATCCTATCCAGTAAATAGATGCATTCGCGCACGGTCAGCTCGCTCACGGTGGTGAACACGTGGCTGCCGTGGGCGGCGGCGCGCTCCATGCTCACGGCCGGCTCAATGTTGAAGTGGCGCGCCTGGGTGCGCCAGTCCACCAGCATGAGGTGGTCGTAGAACTCGGGGTCGTTCATGGCCAGGTAGCGGCCCAGCAGCGTGGCGTGCGTGGTAAATACCAGGTGCACAGGGGCTTGGCGGCGGCGTAGCTCTGGAATGGCCACGCCCGTCATCCACTCGTGGAAATGGGCCACTACCTTCCACTGGTTGACCGTTTGGCGGGCTACGGTTTCGATAAACTGAGTAGCCAGGTGGCCAAAGGCGATAACCTGGTGCAGCAGGTCATCGTTGTCGGGGGCGGGTATCTGGTGGTCGCGCCAGAGGTCACTTTTCAGCGTGCCCAGCTCATTGTACTTCTGAAACGGGTTGATGAGCACCGTGCGGGGCCGGCCCGTGACGAGCCACACCCCGAGGCAAATGTCCATGCCTTGGGCGCGCAGCGTGCGCACGGCCTGGGCGTAGGGGTCGTTCATGCCAGCCAGCTGGTCGTCGTCGTAGCTCTCAAACTCCCCCTGGGCCTGCTGCGGAAAGTAGGGGCCTAGCAGGCAGTAGCGCCCACCCCAGGCCGGCATGGTAGCTGGCACCTTGGAGCGGATAACGGTATAGATGCCACCCACCTGGTTGCATACTTCCCAGGCCACTTCGATGAGCAAGGAATCGGGAAACAAGGCTTCGGGCGCGTGGGGCTGGGGCTGCATAGCGGGTGGGAGGAGGCGAAAATTATGAGTAGGACGAATGTAGGGGCTAGCATTAGCTTGCGCCAAAGTACGCTGCCTAGTAGAAAGCGCAGTAGCTGAGATATGGCCGCTTACGCATTACTACGGCCTAGCCGCTAACTAGGCTGGCGCATTGCCGCGCAATTTCCAGCTCTTCGGCGGTGGGGATGACCAGGATTTTTACCTGACCTTCCGGCGCATTTAGCTCCCGCAGGCCAGGGGTGCGCTGCTGGTTTTTGGCTTCGTCCAGGATTAAGCCAAAAAACTCCATGTCCTGGCAGACCCGCGCGCGCACCAGGGCGTCATTTTCGCCCACACCGGCCGTGAACACGATGGCATCCAGGCCGTTGAGCACGGCCGCGTAGGCCCCGATGTACTGGCGGATGCGGTAGGCGTACAGGTCGTAGGCCAGCGCGGCGCGGGCATCGCCGGCGGCCAGGGCGGTAGTAATGTCGCGCATGTCGTTAGCGCCGGTGAGACCCAGCATGCCGCTTTCCTTGTTGAGCAGGGTGTTGACCTGCTCTACCGTGTAGCCCAGCGGCCCGAGCAGGTGCAGCAGCACCGACGGGTCGACGTCGCCGGAGCGGGTGCCCATCACCAGGCCGGCCAACGGGCTGAATCCCATGCTGGTATCCAGGCTCTGGCCGCCGCGCACCGCCGCCACGCTGCACCCGTTGCCGAGGTGAATGGTGATAAGGCGCGCATCAGGCTTATCTAGGTAAGCGGCGGCCTGGGCGGCCACGTACTGGTGGCTGGTGCCGTGAAAGCCGTACTTGCGGATGCGCTGCTCGGTGTAGAGGGCCGTGGGCAGGGCGTAGCGAAAGGCGTGCTCGGGCAGCGTCTGGTGGAAAGCCGTGTCGAACACCGCCACCTGCCGGGCCCGCGGAAACACGCGCTCGGCTACTTCAATGCCCAGGTAGTTGGCCGGGTTGTGCAGCGGGGCCAGCGTAAATAGCCGCTTAATCTCGGCCTTCACGGCGGGCGTGATGGGTGTGGCCTCGGCAAACGACTCGCCCCCGTGCACCACCCGGTGCCCCACCACTGCCACGTCGGCCGGGTCCTGAATAACGCCCTGGGGCGCGGCGGTGAGCAGGCGCACCACTTCGTGCAAGCCCGCTTCGTGGTCGGCCAGCGGCAGGGTTAGCTGGGTTTCGGTGGGCGGGCTGGCCGGGGCTTGCAAGTTGAAAACCCGGTGCGTAATCGTGGCTTGCGCCGAGCCCACGCGCTCGACCAGCCCGCTGCATACGGGCTGCTCCACGGGCCAGCGGAAGAGCTGGTATTTGATGGAGCTGCTGCCGGAATTGACGACGAAAATGTTCACGTTGTATAGTTATTAAGCTATTAATCAGCCGTTAAAAGCTGTTTGTCATTGTGAGCACAGCGAAGCAATCGTACCAGAACGAGTCGTTCGAGCGTCGTTCGGATGCGATTGCTTCGCTGTGCTCGCAATGACAAACGATGTTCCGTAAGTCCTAGATGACAAATGATTCTCAACACAATCAGCCCTGCTGGCTTTGAATAGCGGTGATTACCACGGTGTTGAACACGTCGTCCACGGTGCAGCCGCGGCTGAGGTCGTTCACGGGCTTGTTGAGGCCTTGCAGCACGGGGCCGATGGCCAGTGCGCCGGTTTCGCGCTGCACGGCCTTGTAGGTGTTGTTGCCGGTGTTGAGGTCGGGGAAGATGAGCACGCTGGCCTGGCCCGCCACTTCAGAGCCGGGCAGCTTCTGGCGGCCCACCAGCGGGTCCACGGCCGCGTCGTACTGGATGGGGCCGTCCACTTTGAGGTCGGGGCGGCGCTGGCGCACCAGCTCGGTGGCTTGGCGCACTTTCTCCACATCGGCGCCCGCCCCAGAGGTGCCCGACGAGTACGAGAGCATAGCTACGCGCGGCTCGATGCCGAAGGCGGCGGCGCTATCGGCCGACGAGATGGCGATTTCGGCCAGCTGCTCGGCCGTGGGATTAGGATTCACGGCGCAGTCGCCGAACACGGCCACGCGGTCGGGCAGGCACATAAAAAATACCGACGACACCACCGATACGCCAGGCTTGGTTTTGATAAACTGCAGGGCCGGCCGGATGGTGTGCTGCGTGGTGTGCACCGCCCCCGACACCATGCCGTCGGCATCGCCCTGGTACACCATCATCGAGCCGAAGTACGACACGTCGCGCAGCAGGTCGCGGGCCATGTCGTG
This sequence comes from Hymenobacter arcticus, assembly GCF_054779975.1. Lineage (NCBI taxonomy): Bacteria > Pseudomonadati > Bacteroidota > Cytophagia > Cytophagales > Hymenobacteraceae > Hymenobacter > Hymenobacter arcticus. Next base: position 773,844 of record NZ_BAAGXF010000001.1, on the reverse strand, counting down.
GTTGACGCCCTTGTCCTTGCGCAGCTCATAAAACGCCTCGACGTAGCCCGCGTACAGCGCCGAATTCACCGGGTCGATGATGCGCAGGTGCTCGGGCGGCATGGTCAGGCCCAGGCGCTTGATGGCCGCGGCCACCGCGGCCGGGTCGCCCAAGATGGTGAGGTCCACCACGTCTTGCTGCAGCAGCTGGGCGGCGGCGCGCAGAATGCGGTCGTCGTTGCCCTCGGGCAGTACAATGTGGCGGCGGGCGCGCTTGGCCCATTGCAGCAGCCGGTACTGAAACATGTGGGGCGTCAGGCCTTCGGGCTGGAAGCTGACCAGCTTTTCCCGCAGCGCCGGCACATCCACGTAGCGATCGAAGGTGCTGATGGCCAGCTGAATCTTCTTCGGATTATCGGGCGTGAGGCGCGAGCGAATGGCGCTCACCCGCGTGGTGGTTTCGAAGGTGCCGGTGGACACGGCCAGGATGGGCACCGCATTGGGCAAACCCTCCAGCAGGCGGCGCACGGGCTCGTCGGGCTCCGAGCCGGTCGAAAGCACGATGCCCGCCACCTTGGGGTAGCTGGCCGACAGGTTGGCCTGCAAGGCACACACGATGATGTCGCCGCGGTCGCCGGGCGTCACAATTAACACGTTATCCTTGAGGTAGTTAAGAAAATTGGGCACCTGCATGGCCCCGATAACGTAGTTGTCGACCTGGTTGCCCAGGCCGGCCTCGCCAAAGAGCAGCTTGGCACCCAGCCCGGCCTGAATTTCGCGCATGGTGGGGTGCAGCAGGTTGGGGTCGTCGGGGATGAGGGCCAGCAGCACCTCGGCCGGCAGTTGGCTGCGCAGCAGGGCCTGCACATCATCGGCCTGGGCGGGGGCAATGCGGTTGGCCACCACCAGCAGCACGGGCACCTCGCGGCTCTCGAAGTTGCGCAGTGTGGTGAGCACCGCGCTCACTACTTGGGCCCTGCTCTTGCCCTGCCCCGATACCACCAGGATAACGGGCACGCCTAAGTTTTTGGCAATCGACACGTTGGCATCGAACTCAAAGGCGGTGCCCGGCCCCACGAAGTCGCTGCCCTCCACCACCGTAAAATCGCAGGTGTCCTCCCAGTGCTTGAACTTGCGAATAACCGTGTCGATGAGCTCGCCCTGGGCCCCGGTTTCGAGCAGGTGCAGGGCCTCGGCGCGGGTGTAGGCGTAGGTGCTGGCCGCGGGCAGCGGCAGCTTAAAGTAGCTGCTGATGGTGGCCAGGTGCGGGTCGGGCTGCTGCGCCGGGTCGTAGTCGATGAGGGGCTTGAAGTAGCCCACCTGCCGCGTTTGGCCCAGCAGCATGTTCACGAGCCCCAGCGTGACGAGCGATTTGCCACTGTAAGGCTCCGCAGTAGCAATGAAAACGGCTTTAGTCATAGCTCCCTAACGTAGCGGCGGGCGGTGCCGTTGGCTAACGCGAGTTTCAATTTTGGGTGCAGCGCGGACTATCCAATGCAAGCAGCGCATTTGAGTAGGGCTTACGCAAAAGACGTTTGTCATTGCGAGCAACGCGAAGCAATCGCATCCGAACGACTGGCGCGGGTGTCGTCCGGATGCGATTGCTTCGCGTTGCTCGCAATGACAGACGCTCCGCGTGCGTCTAAACTCAGCAGTAGCTGTGCTCTCCCGCTTCCTTCCTAACCAGGCCACTGCGTTTCTTTGGGGCATGGCTGATGCGTTTCCGACTTCCGTTCCTTCCCCCGTTTTACCTTTCGACCGCGCCTACTGGGTGCTGCCCGGCCAGCTGCTGGCCGGCTACGTGCCCGTGAAGCCCGACCCTGCCGGCACCCGCCGGCAGCTGCGCGCCCTGCTGGGGCAGGGTATCCGCACGTTCGTCAACCTCATGCACGACGATGAGCAGAACTACGACGGCGCAATAATTCCGGGCTACGAGCGCGAATTGGCTGAGGAGGCCGCCACCCTGGGCGTGGCCGCCACCGCCCACCGCCTGCCCATTGTGGACCTCGACGTGCCCGCTGCGGAGCATATGCAACGCATTCTAAATGCGCTTGATGCGTCCCTGGCGGCGGGCCAGCCCGCCTACGTGCACTGCTGGGGCGGCCGCGGGCGCACCGGCACGGTGGTGGGCTGCTTTTTGGCCCGGCACGGCTACGCCACCGGGCAGCGGGCCCTGGACTTTGTGCAGCACCTGCGCCGCACCGATGCCAAAAGCGACACCAAATCGCCGGAAACCCCCGCCCAGTGCCAGCTGGTGCGCGAGTGGCCCGTGGGGGCGTAGCAACCGCTGCTAAGCTACGCTGCACTAGTGTGTAAAGTGCTGTCAATAAGTATATTAAATGAAGTGAAGGCCCGCCTTATAAATCAAATCAAGTGCTTCCCGGTTTACCCGGCTCACGCAATTTTTCCCGCTACCTCATGGCCGACCTTCTCAATGTGCTCCCGACCGAGCACCCCATTTTGCCCCAGTTGGCGCAGCGCCGCAGCCCCCGCGCCTACACCGCCCAGCCGGTAGCGGCCGAGGCGTTGCAGCAGCTTTTTGTGGCCGCCGGCTCGGCTTCTTCGTGCTTTGGCGAGCAGCCCTGGCGCTTTGTAGTAGGTAGCAAAGCCACTAGCGCCGAGGCGTTTGACAAAATTCTGGGCACGCTGGCGCCGTTCAACCAGCTGTGGGCCAAGGAAGCGCCCGTGCTGGCCATCAGCATTGCCAAAACCACGTTTTCGCACGATAACAATCCCAATGCCTGGGCTACCCACGACGTGGGCCAGGCCATGGCCACGCTGGCCGTGCAGGGCGTGGAGCTAGGCTTGCAGATTCACCAGATGGCCGGCTTCTCGCAGGACGCGGCCCGCGCGGCCTTTCATATTCCGGCCGACTACCAGCCGGTTGCCGTATTCACCATTGGCTACCCCGGCCCGGCCGACACGCTGCCCGACGGCCTGCGCGAGCGCGAACTGGCCCCGCGCACCCGCAAGCCGCTGGCCGAGTTTGTGTTTGAGGGTGGGTGGCCCACGCTGGCCGACGAGCGCTACGACCAGGCCCCGGTATAACGTTTGTAAACAATGGTTTACGCTGCCACTGGCCCGGCCAGGGGCAGCGTAAACCAAAACGTGCTGCCCTGGCCCACCACGCTTTCCACCCCCAGCTCGCCGCCCTGGCTGGCCACAAACTCGCGGGCAATGCTGAGGCCCAGGCCCGAGCCGCCCTGGGTGGGTATCTGCGCAAAGCGCTGGAATATCTTGTCCTGGTTGGCCGGGTCGATGCCGGGGCCCTGGTCGTGCACGCTCACCCGCACCAGTTGGCCGGCGCCGGCCAGGCGGGCTTCGATGCGCAGGTGGTCCTGCATGTGCGAGTAGCGAATGGCATTGGCCAACAGGCTGAGCAGCACCCAGGTAGTCTTTTCGAGGTCGGCGCGCACCGCGGGCAGCGTATCGGGCACCTGCACATCGAGCACCAGCCGCTTGGGTTGCAGCTGCGGCTGAATGGTATCGGCCACGAACTGCACCAGCGTGTGCAGGCGCACCCCCTGGAAGTTGAGTTGAATGGTGCCCAGCTCTAGCCGCGACACATCCAGCAGCTCGCCCACTACCTTAAGCAGCTGCTTGTTTTCGCGCGCCAGGGTGTAGGTGATATTTTGCTGCTCGGGGGTGAGCGAGCCCGCCGCGCCTTCCTGCAAGCGCTTGAGGCTGAGCTGCATACCAGCGAGCGGCGTTTGCAGCCCCTGCGACACCTGGGCCAGAAAGTGCCACTTGGCCTGGTCCAGCTTCTTGTATTCCGACACGTTGCGCAGCGTGAGCACCGAACCCGTGAATTCCAGCTTATCGAGGGCTGGGTTGAAGCTCAATACATCGTGGGCCAGCAGCCGGAAATAAGCCTCCTCCCCGTGCTGGGACAGGGTGAAAACGGCGTTTTGCTGGGCGCGCTGGGCCGCAGGCGTATCGAGGTAGGGTAGCAGCTGGCCAAAGAGGGTGTTTTGCTGGGCCAGCTCGTCGGCGGCGCGGCCCACGAGCTGCTCCACGGGCAGGCCCAATAAGCTGCTGATGACGGGGTTGGCCACGATAATACGGCGGTTTTCATCCACCAGCAGCAGGCCCTCATCCAGGGTGTTGACCACGCTGGCCACGCGGTTGCGCTCGGCCGTGAGCTGGGCCAGGGTGGAAGTGCGGTAGTCTTGCAGCTGGCCCAGCAGGCGGTTGAACGCCCGCGCCACCTGGCCCAGCTCGTCGCGCCCGCCTTCCTCAATCGTGGACGAGAAGTCTTGGCGGTTTGCCTGGTCGATGCTGGCCAGCAGCCGGCGCAGGGGCGTCACGGCCGACTCAGGCACGCTGAGCACGAAAAACAGGATGACTAGTCCGCTGAAGACGAGCATGGCCAGCGTGTAGCGGATAACCTGGGTGGCCTGGCGGGCCGAGGCTTCGTTTTTGCGGGTGAGGGCCGTCAGGTTGAGCTGCACCATGCGGGCGGTCTGGGCGCGCAGCAGCTGGTGCTGCGGCAGCACGCGGGCAAAATAATAATCGGTGGGCCGCTCGGGCACCGGCGCGGCCAGCAGCTGCTGGTAGGCGCTAAAAGTGCGGGTGAGCGAATCGACCACCTCGCGCTCGCCGGGCTCGGTAATGTTGCCGGCCTCGCGGGTGAGCGCCCGCCGAAACTGGCCCAGGCCCTGGCGCACCGTGGCATCATAGCCGGCCGGGGCGGTCGCCGTGAGGTAGTGCTGCTGCTGGGCCGGGGCCAATTGGTCGAGGGCCGCCGTAAGCTGCTGGCCCAGCTCTACCGAGTAGAGGTTGTCTTTCAGTACGTTGATGGCCGAGCGGTCGAGCTGCTTAAGCGAGTAGAGGGTGTAGGCCCCCACGCCCGCCAGCAGCAGTAGCACCGCCAAAAAGCCGACGGTAATCTTGGTCTTCAGATTCATAAGCAGAAAGCGAGCGCCGCAACCCAGCCCGAAAGCGGTGGCCCGCGCAATGTTGTAGCAAAGGTCGGCCACCCGCGCGGCGGGCCGCCGGCCAGGGCCTCTCGCCCGGCGTGCTACTGCCAGGGAGAGAGGCCAGCCGCAGTTCGACCAGTTGCCGGACTACATATAAAAGGCTCGGGCCAGTAGTAACAAAGCTAATGCCGCAACGGGTTAGGTGGTTTGCAACTTATTGTCAATTAAAAAGTTGACTATAAATTAATTAAATTACTGGCTAGCGCGGGCCTAGCGTTTTGCTAGGGCGGATTGCAATTTGCTAGCAATGCCACCTAGTGAGGGGGGCGGAGAGCCGTTGACTTCTACCGGGCAGCCCGGCCCCCGGCGCAGGTAAGTTCTGACCTCTCGCCCTCCGCGGCCGGGGGGGAGGCGCCCGTGACGGGCACATGCTCCCCGGTCCGCCGGCGCGAGCCGGCCGACCGGTTGTCGTTGCGCAGCCCCGTACCGGTCAACGACAACCGGTCGGCCGGTTCGCGCCGGCGGACCGGCTAAGGGGCCCGTCAGGCTTAAACCTTCCTCCGCGGTACGCTGGTCCGCAACTTGGATTAGCCACGCGCCGGGCGCCCGGCGGTAGAAGTTAACGGCTATCGGAAAGCGGCGGGACTATGCCCCATGTCTGCACCAACGGGCAAAACGCCGGATATTTGCGGCGGGTGCCCGCCAGCTGTTGGCCCGCCGGCCGGCGAAATTTACTGGGTTTTGGGTCCGTTGCTATGGAGTTATACTACACGTTTTCGCTGCTGCTGGTGGTAGCCGCGGCCTTTGCTTACCTCAATTTTCGCTTTTTGCACCTGCCGGCCACCATCGGGCTGATGGTGCTGGCGCTGGTGTCGTCGCTGGGGCTGGTAGGGCTGGGGCGGCTGGGCGTGCCCGTGGTGCTGCAAGTAGTGGAAGTAGTGCGTACCATCGATTTCAACGCCGTGCTGATGCAGGCCATGCTGAGCCTGTTGCTGTTTGCGGGGGCCATTCACCTGGATGGGCGCAGCCTGGGGCGGCAGCGCGTGCCGGTGCTGCTGCTAGCCACGGTGGGCACCCTCATTTCGACGGGCATGATAGGCTGCGGGCTGTATTTGCTGCTGCCGCTGTTTGGGCTGCCCCTCGATTTTATCTACTGCCTGCTGTTTGGTGCCCTCATCTCGCCCACCGACCCCATTGCCGTGATGGGCATTCTCACGCAGGTGGGGCTGCCCAAGGAGCTCGAAATTCAGATTGTGGGCGAGTCATTGTTCAACGATGGGGTGGGCGTGGTGCTGTTTGCCACCGTGCTGGCGCTGGCCGGCGGTGGGGGGGAGGACGTGGGGGCCGGGCACGTGCTGACGCTGCTGCTGCGCGAGGGCCTGGGCGGGCTGGCGCTGGGCGCGGGCCTGGGCTACGCGGCGCACTGGCTGCTCACGTCCATCGACAACTACAAAATCGAGGTGCTCATTACCCTGGCCCTGGTGCTGGGCGGCAACACGCTGGCCATTTACCTGCACACCTCGGGGCCGCTGGCCATGGTGGTGGCCGGCCTGGTCATCGGCTCGAAGGGCCGGCGCGACATGTCGGACACCACCCGTGAGTACGTGGATAAATTCTGGGAAATGCTGGACGAGATTCTCAACGCCCTGCTTTTCGTGCTAATGGGCCTGGAGATACTGGTGCTCCACATCAGCTGGCTGCACGTGCTGGTGGGGCTGTGCACGGTGGCCATGGTGCTGGTGGCCCGGCTGGTGTCGGTGGGCTTGCCGCTGAGTTTGCCGCAGCTGCGGCAGCATTTTACCGGCCACAGCCTCACGGTGCTCACCTGGGGCGGGTTGCGGGGCGGCATTTCGGTGGCGCTGGCGCTTTCACTGCCGCCCGCCATGCCGCGCGAGCTGCTGGTGGGCATCACCTACGTGGTGGTGGTGGTGTCCATTCTGGGGCAGGGCCTCACCATTGGGCCGCTGGCCAAGCGCCTGCAACGGCCCGCGCCGGCCACGCCGGTAGCGGCCTAGCGTTTTACACGTGGGCCTAGCATTTCGCTAGGCCGTGTGGGTAGCTAAAAAGGCCAACAGGGCTTCAGTAGGCCGGTTTTTGCGGATTGGTACCGTGTTGGCAATGGGGCGGTAACACGTTCAGTGTTTTTCCGCACCATGAGTTTTAGTTTAGTTACGGGCCTGCTATTGAGCAGCGCCTTTGCCGCCGGGCAGGTATCGCTGACCGGCACCGGCGGCGGCAACCCGCCCCCCGCCGATACCACCACCCGCACTACCAACGGCCGGGCCTTGCCCGCCCCACTGCCGTCGCTGCCGTTTCCGAGCGGCGAGTGGGTGGGCCCCGTTATTGGGGCCCCCGACAAAACGGCCCTCTACCCGCTGCAAAAGGCGCTGGGCGGCCAGGCCAGCAGCAAGTACCGGGTGTATGGCTGGCTGAACCCGTCGTACACGTTCAGCACGTCGAAGAATTCCAACATTCCGGTGGCCTACAACATCCAGCCCAACAAGCTGGTGATGAGCCAGGCCGTTATCCGGTTTGAGCGGATAATGAATACCATGCAGACCGACCACGTGGACTGGGGCTTCCGCTCGTCGTACCTCTACGGCATCGACTACCGCTACACGCTGGCCAAGGGCCTGTTTTCAAACCAGCTGCTGAAGAAAAACAACCTCTACGGCTTCGACCCCATTGAGCAGTACGTGACGCTCTACGTGCCCAAGGTGGCCCAGGGCCTCACGCTGCGGGTGGGCCGCTACATTTCGCCGCCCGATATCGAGGCCCAGCTCGCGCCCGACAACTACCTGTTCAGCCACTCGCTTACCTTCAGCTACGACCCCTTCACGTTTACCGGGGCGCTGGCCGCGCTGCGCCTCTCGCCCCAGGTAACGGTGGAGCTGGGCGTGCACGCCGGCAACGAGCTGGTGCCCTGGAGCGAGTCGGCCAAGCTCAACGGCCAGGCGTTTGTGCGCTGGGTGGCCAAGAATAATAATAACTCCATCTTCGGGGGCATCAACTCGCTGGGCGAGGGCAGCTACTCCAAAAACCACGACAACGTGCAAATGGGCGTGGCTACCTGGGGCCACCGCTTCAGCCCCAAGGTGCACATGATGACGGAGGTGTACTACCTCTGGCAGCACGACGCGCTGGCCGGCGGCACCGTTATCGAAGGGCCCGACCGGCCCTGGGCCGGCGCGGGGGCGGGGGCGCTCATTCCGGGCCTGTCCGAGTCGGTGGCGGCCGTCAACTATTTCCAGGTGCTGCTTTCGCCCACGAGCTACCTATCGGTGCGCAATGACTTGCTGGATGACATCGACGGGCAGCGCACCGGCAATAAAACCGTGTACAGCAGCCACACCATCGGCTACATCCGGCACTTTGGGGGTGGCCTGTTCACCCTCCGCCCCGAGGCCCGCTACGACCACGCCTACGCCGCCGGCCTGCTGGCCTACGACAAAGGCACCCGCCGCGACCAGTTTACCGCCGCCCTCGACCTGATTGTGCACTTTTAAGTTCCTGGTTTCTGGTGGGAGGCGGTGGGCATTGCGAGCGCAGCGAAGCAATCGCACCCGCACGACACCCGCACGACTCGTTCAGGTGCGATTGCTTCGCAGGCTCGCAATGACCATCGCCTCCCACCAGAAACCAGGAACCCCAAACCAGGAACCAGAAACTAAAAACCCAACATGTCTATTTTTAATGCGCTGCTGCTCTTTGTGTTGCCGGCGCTGCTGGCCTGGCCGGTGGGCCGCTACCTGGCCCGCGTGTATGCGAGCGAGCGCACGCTGCTGCACTTCCTCACGGCCCTGGAGCGGGGCTGCTACCGGGTGGCCGGCATCCGGCCCGCGCACAGCATGACGCTGGGCCAGTACCTGCGGGCGCTGCTGGCCGTGAACGGGGTATGGCTGCTGTGGGCCGTGGTTATCCTGTTGGTTCAGAATAGATTACCCTTCTGGAACCCCGACCACATCCCGGCCATGGAGCTGACCCAGGCCCTGCACACGGCCGTGAGCTTTATCACCAGCACCAATGCCCAGCACTACGCCGGCGAAACCGGGGCCTCGTACTTCGCCCAGCTGGCGGTGTTCACGTTTTTGCAGTTTGTGAGCGCGGGTACCAGCCTGGCGGTGGGCGTGGCGGTGGTGCGCGCCCTGGGCCAGCGCGAAGGGAAGACAGTCGGCGTGGGCAATTTTTACCAGGACCTCGTGCGCTCCTGCGTGCTGGTGCTGCTGCCGCTGTGCTTCGGGTTTTCGGTGCTGTTTCTGCTCACCGGCGTGCCCATGACGTTTGCCGGGGCCGGCCACTTCACCTCGCTCGAAGGCGTGGCGGGCACCGTGGCGCGCGGCCCGGTAGCGGCCCTCCTGGCCATCAAGGAGCTGGGCTCGAACGGGGCCGGGTTCTTCGGGCCCAACTGCGCCCACCCCTTCGAAACGCCCGATTTTGCGGCCTTCGTGCTGCACCACTTCGCGGTGCTGCTGCTGCCCATGGCCTTCGTGTTTATGGTGGGCTTTTATTTGAAGCGCACCCGGTTTGCGGTGCTGGTTTTTGGGGTGATGACGGCCGGGCTGCTCCTGCTGCTGGTGCCCGCCGTGGTGGCCGAGCTGCACAGCAACCCCGCCGTGGCCGCCCTCGGCCTCGATGCCCGCGCCGGCAACCTGGAGGGCAAGGAAATCCGCTTCGGCGTGTTTCACACCGCCTACTACAACGCCCTGAACATGGCCGTGCCGGCCGGCACGCTGGCCGGGGCCCAAGACAGCTTCCAGCCCCTCACCCAGGTGCCATTTATGCTGCTGATGCAGATTGACGCCTTTTTTGGCGGGCTCGGTACCGGCTTCCTCAACTTCTTTATCTACCTCGTTATCGCCGCCTTCGTGGCCAGCCTCATGGTGGGCCGCTCGCCCGAGGTGCTGGGCAAAAAGATTGAGGCCCCCGAAATGCAGGCCGCCACGGTAGTGGCCGTGGCCCAGCCGGTGGTGGTGCTGGCCAGCGCCGCCCTGGCCGCCTGGGCCTGGGCCAGCACGCCCGCCGCGCCCACCACCCTCAAGTGGCTCGGCAACCCCGGCGCGCACGGCTTCACGGCCATGCTCTACGAGCTGATTTCGGCGGCGGCCGGCAACGGCTCGGGTTTCGGGTCGCTGGCCAGCAACACGCCGTTCTGGAACCTGGTGCCGTGCCTGGCCATGCTCAGCGGGCGCTTTGTGCCGCTGCTGGGGGCGCTGTTTATTGCGTCCCGCCTGCAAGCCAAGCCCTACACCGAGCCGGGCGCGGGCGCCATCCGGCTCGACAGCCTCACGTTTGGGGTGCTGCTGCTGGTGGTTATCGGCATTCTGGGGGCGCTGCTGTTTTTCCCGGCTCTCACGCTGGGGCCGCTGGCCGAGCATTTCGGGGGCAAGTAGATTGCTTGTTATGTACAAGATTGATTGACAATAAGTTAGCTAATAATTATTGTCAAAAGGAAGGTCATGCTGACGACAGGAAGCATCTCTACCGCTTCTGCCGGGCCGTTTGACGAAGCGACCAAGATGCTTCCTATTGTCAGCATGACCTTCCTTGTGCAGAGAGAAAAATCATTAAATCGCCTCCTTACCAACTCCTTGTCATGACTGATTTTTTTCGTCCGATTATCCTGAGTGGCCTGCTGCTGCTGATTTTCGGCTTTGCTTTCCCCGGCTTGCTGTGGGCGGTGGGCAAGCTGCTGCCCGAGCGGGCGGCCGGCTCGCCGGTGGTAGTAAACGGCCGCACGGTGGGCTTCGCTCGCATTGGCCAGCAGTTCACGCAGGCGCGCTATTTCCAGGGGCGGCCCTCGGCGGTGGGCTACAATGCGGCCGCCACCGGGGCGTCTAACCTGGGGCCGGCCAACCCCGATTTTCTGGCGGCCGTGCGCGCCCGCCTCGATACCTTTTTACTGAAAAACCCCACCGTTACGCGCCAGCAGGTGCCCGTAGAGCTGGTAACGGCCTCCGCCTCGGGCCTCGACCCCGACCTCTCGCCCGAGGCTGCCTACGTGCAGGTGGCCCGCGTGGCGCAGGCCCGCCGCCTGCCCGCCGCCCAGGTGCGCGCCCTGGTAGCTGCGCAAGTGCAAGGCCCGTGGCTGGGCTTTATGGGGCCGGCGCGGGTGAGCGTGCTGCGCCTCAACCTGGCCCTGGATGGCCAGCAGCCCTGAGCAGCGCGGAATAAAGTAGCCCAAGTAAAAGCCCCGGAACGATGACGTAAGCACGTCACCGTTCCGGGGCTTTTGCCTGGCTAGGAAATCGGGTTAGCGCGACAGCACCACTACCGCGTAGGGCCCCAGCGCGAAGCTGCCGTGCTGCGGGTAGCCGTCGTACTTGCCAGCCTGGGCTTCGGTACCCGAAGTGGGGAAATCTTGAAAGTCAGCATCATAGCCCGCCCAGTCTGAATTGAAACGCACCGTCCAGCTACCGGCGGCGGGCAGGCCGATGGTATAGTTTTCGTGCATGCGGTTGGCGAAGTTGGCGATTACGATAGTGGCGTCCTCCACCTTGCCATCCCAGCGGGCAAAGGCAATGACTTTGTCCGTGTCGTTGATGTGAAACACCTGGCAGCCCTGGCCGCGCAGGCCGGGCGTCACGCCGTGCAGGTCGCGCCGCAGGGCAATGAGGTCGCGGTAGAGCTCGGTGAGGCCGGCGTGCGCCTCGGCCCAGTCCCACTCCAGCGGCTCGGTATCGTTGAACGCGCCAGGAGCCAGAAACTCCTGGCCCTGAAACAGCATCGGGATGCCGGGGGCCGTGAGCGTGAGGGCCGCGCCGAGCACGGTGCGCTTCTTGGCAAAGTAGTTCTCCACATCGCCGGGCACTATTTCCTCGGGCAGGCGGCTCTTGCCGTTGGCCACTTCATCGTGGCTTTCGGTGTAGATAACGCGCTGGAAGGCATCGCCATTGTAGGCTGTGCACACGGCGCGGCTCACGGCGTGCATGTCACGGTCGGCATCGGCAAAGGTTTTGAGCGCTTCGTGTATCGGATAGATAAACGACGACGACCACTGGGCCGAGAAGCCCTCGCCGCCCTGCTCGATGGCGGCGGTAATGGCGGGGTTGCCGCGCAGGTCTTCGGCGATGGTGATTTTCCAGGGCTGGCGATTGCGGATTTCCTCGTTCAGCCAGCGCATCAGCGTCCAGCCATCGGGCAGGTCGGCACCGGGGTCTTCTTCGCCTTTCACGTTGCGAATGAAGGCAATGGCATCCATACGCAGGCCGTCGCAATGGTAGTCTTCCACCCACATCAGGGCATTGTCCAAGATGTAGCGGCGCACCTCGGGGCGGCCGTAGTCGGGGCGGTTGTGGCCCCAGGGCGTTTCGGCGCGCCAGTCGTTGTAAAAATAAATGCCGCCGCCGTCGTTTTCCTGCCAGCCATCAAACTGCCACAGGTCGAGGTCGCCGGGGCCGAAGTGGTTGTACACCACATCCAGAATCACGGCGATGCCGTGTTGGTGGGCGGCCTTCACCAGCTCGCGGAAGGCTTCGGCTCCGCCGTAATCGCTTTCCAGCGCGAAGGGATTAGAGGGGTTGTAGCCCCACGAATATGCGCCTGGAAACTCGGTGGCGGGCATAATCTCGATGCAGTTGATGCCCAGGCTTTGCAGGTAGCCGAGGCGCTCAATCACGTCGCGGAAGGTGCCGGGGTGGCCGGCTTCCTTGGCATTGAAAGTGCCGATGTGTAACTCGTAGATAATGAGGTCGTTCCAGACGGGCATTTGAAAGCTGTCGCCTTCCCAGTCAAAGTCCTGGGTATCAAATACCAGCGAGTGGCCGGCCGAGTTGGTGACGGCGCGGGCGTAGGGGTCGTTGCGGGTCAGCTCGCCAGCGGGCGTGGTGAGGGCAAATTTGTAGCCGTCGCCAGCTTTTACGCCGGGCAGGTCGGCGGCCCAGTTGCCATCGGCCTCGGCCCGCAAGGGGTGGGCGGCGCTGTCCCAGTCGTTGAATGTGCCAATGACTGACACGGCCGTGGCGGCCGGCGCCCATACCCGGAAGGTGGTGCCCGCCGCGTGGGGCAGGGCCCCGAAGCCATCGCGCACGGGGGCAGTTGGCGCAGGGGTAGCAGTAGTTTTAGCCGAAGCGGTAGGAGTAGCGGTAGCACCAGGAGCCGCTGCTTTGGCGGCCTTTGCCTTAGAAAGGGTAGGGGTAGACATAAAAAAAAGCCCCCGCGCGGGCTCTGTAATGCTGAGCCTCACCGGCGCGGCTGGCAGGTTAAGTGAGGCTTGTACGCAGGCTAACCGGATTAGGATATGCCCGCCGCCGCCGCCACTAAGCCGGCTAGCAAATTGCCGGGCCAGGGGAACTATCGCCCGCCCGGCGCGGTTGCGCGCCCACCCTGCCCAGCTTATCGCCTTACATAGGATAGGCTACCCTTTGCGAGCAGCCTGTTGCCTATGGACGTTGCGCTACCCCCCGATAAATTTACCTGCGCCTACGAGCCCGCCACCGCCACGCTGCGCGGCAGCTGGGCCGGGCCGGTGGCCGCCGCCACCCTGCCCGCTTGCTACACCCAGCTGCTGGCCGTGGCCCAGGCGCACGGGGCGTGCCGCTTCTGGCTCCTCGACATGCAGCGGCGCGACTGGCACGATGAAGCCTTTGTGCGGTGGTTTGGCGAGTGGTTCATTCCGCAGGCCAGCGCGGCGCTGGGCCAGCCGCTGTTCATTGCCTGCGTGGTGCGGCCCGGCCAGCGGCCTCAGGTGGAAGATGGTCGCACCGAGCTGCTGCTACGCCGGGCGGCGGCCCACACTATCTTTCCGTTCTATTTCGACAACGCCGCCAACGCCCAGGCTTGGCTGCGCGACCAGCAAGCCAGCGACCAGCCGCCGGCCCGCCGGGTGGCCACCAGCTACCAATCGGTTTAAGTATTGCTAAGACCCACCAGCAAAAAGACCCTGCGCAAGAAGCTGCGCAGGGTCTTTTTGCTGGTGAAGGGAGGCGTTATTCTTTCACGAAGCGGCGCACCACCCGGCCCGCATCGGTGTGCAGTTCCAGCAGGTAGACGCCGGCCGGCAGCCCGGCCACGGCCAGCGCAGTGGTGCCGGCCCGCGTGGTGCCGCTCAGCACCGTTTGGCCGAGGGCCGTGCGCACCAGGTAAGCGGTGGGCTGCTCGGTGAGCAGGCCGAGGTAGTCGTGGGCGGGGCTGGGGGCCAGCACCAACTCGGGGGTAGCAGGTGCGGTAGCGGCCACGGCCACGGTGGGCGAGTAGGCCACGGTGCTATCGGCGTCAACCTGCCGCAGGCGGTAGTAGAGGCGCGCTACGGGGGCGGGGCGGTCGAGGGTGGTGTAGGTATGGGCCTGCGCGCTACGGCCCTGCGCCGCCACGCTGGCCACGGCCACAAATGCGCGGCCATCGGGCGAGCGCTCGACCACAAAGCGGGCGCTGCCCAGCTCCGAAGCAGTGGCCCAAACTACCTGCACGCCGCGGGCCTCGCGGGTGGCCGTGAAGCTGGTCAGATGCACCGGTAAGGGGTTTACAGCGTTGAGGTTATCGCTATTCGTAGCCCCCAGGGTGAAGTCAGAAAACGAGGTGATATTGCCCGACATGATGGTGCCACTGGCCGTGGGGCCGGGAGTGGTGGTGGCCACGCCCGCGTTGCCCACGTTGGCCCAGGGCACGGTGCTGTCGGCGCGCTTGGCCACTACCAAGCCGAGGTCGTTGGGCGCGGTTACGCCATCATCGGTACCAAAGGTGAGCGTGACGCTGCCCGCAAAGCCCGCTGGCTGCGTGGGCACCGATGCGGCACCAGGCGCGGCGGCAAACGGGCTAAGCGTGAACGACCGCACCCGGCTGATGCGGGCCAAGTCGGTGCCACTGGCATCGGGGCTGGCCAGCGTGGCGGGGGTGGGCCGGCCCTCCAGCTGCTCGGCCCGGTAATACGTCGTGCTGGTTTGCGTGCGGATGGTCAGCGTGAGGGGCCGGTACGCCGCGCCTTTGCCCACCGGAAAAACGTAGGCAGTGGCGTTGCTCACCGGCCCTACCAACCGCACCAGCGGCCCGTTTACAAAGCTGGCATCCGAGCCGCCCGCCACCGTGGCGGCGGCGGGCAGCGTTAGCACGTTGGTAGCATCGGTAGCCAGCAGGCCCGCCGTGAGCGTGAGGGTGCCGCCCACCGTGAGGGGGCTGGCCAGGGTAGCCGTGCTACTGGCTGAGCGATTGAGCGTGAAGTTGTTAAGCTGCTGAAAACTTGGCTCAAATGCCAGGCTGCCCAAGGGGCCGGCACCGCCAATAACCAGGTTCATAGTGGCCGCGCCGTTGAGGGTACCGCTGGTGCGGGTAGTTGTGCCGTTGAGAGTGAGGGTGTTTGTATTGCCGATATGGATGCTGCCTTTATCTAGTGTGAGCAAGCCATTAACTGTCAGATTTGACGGGATTTCCAATACGTCATTAATGGAAGAAAAACGGAAGTTGTTTACCGTGGTAGCGCCGGGTGTCAGGCGCAGCGTGCCAGTAAGGCTACTACCGGTATTCTCCAGGTCTATAGAGGAGGAGGCCGACGGCGTAATGGTGCCCAGGCCATTCGTAGCGGTGTTACCTTCAAAGATTGTGGCCTGGCCGCCGCTGGTGAATTTTAGCGTGTTGGCGTTGAGCTGCAAGGTGGTACCAGTTGCCAAAAAGTAGCCACCTGTCACGGCATTGCCCAGTTCCAGGTTGGTGCTGCCACCAGTGTCCGAAAGGATAGCCCCTCCGCCCGAAGTTATCGCATCTAACTCGAGCAGAATGATGTCGTTGCCGTTGCCCGTCAGGGTCTGTGGGCTAGCAGACAAGAGTTTAAGGAAGATTTTGTTGTCAGAAACAGGCAGGAACGAAGCGCTATTGAGTAGCGTAAGGTTGCCCCGCAAGGTAATGGTAGAGGGAAAAGAGGGCGCAGCAGTGGCAATAGCCCCCGCCACCAGGGCAGCGTCGAGCGTTAGGGTTCCAGGCACTACGGTGCCGTTTCTGGAAGCACTTGCATCCCGGGCAAAGCGCTTGGTGCCACCGGTCAGCTTCAGGTTTTGCAGGGCGAA
The DNA here is from genome assembly GCF_054779975.1 of Hymenobacter arcticus. NCBI lineage: Bacteria > Pseudomonadati > Bacteroidota > Cytophagia > Cytophagales > Hymenobacteraceae > Hymenobacter > Hymenobacter arcticus. The sequence continues at coordinate 757,955 of NZ_BAAGXF010000001.1, read as the reverse complement.
GCCACTCGCCGTAGGCAAAGTGGGTAACGTATAGTCGCCGGCCTGCGCAAAGTCGATGGTGCTGCTGGCATCCTGCACGCCCTGCCTGATATTGGTGTAGGCGGCGGCGGTGCTGTTTTGAATAATAAGCGTGCTGCCGGCCGCCTGGTCCAGCCCACCCGTAAGCGTGTAGCTGGGCGGAATAATGAGCGAGGCATTGGCCGCCAGCACTACCTTGGAGCCCGTGCCGGTAATAACCCAATCGGCAGTGAAAGAGCGGTTTAAGCCATTGACAACATAAGCCGTGTTGCTGGCCGCAAAGTTGACCGGGGCCGCCCCGCTGCCATCTGCGTTTGCCCCAAACGAGGCGGGCAGGTTGAGCGCCCCGCTGGCTTTGCTATAAAACGTTGTGGGCGTGGCCGTTATCGTAAAGTTGGTGGCCGACGTGGCCGTGCCGCCGGGGGTGGTCACGCTGAGCAGGCCGGTGGTAGTGCCCACCGCCACCGTGGCCACGAGGGTGCTGGCATCCGTCACGCTGAAGCTGGCCGCCGCCGTATTATTGAACCGGACGGCGGTAGCCCCCGTGAAGCCCGCACCCGTGACGGTAACCACCGAATTTATTGGGCCGCTAGCGGGTGTGAAGCTGGTGATGGTTGGGGTGGCCGGGCAAACAGTGGCCGTAGTAGCAGAGTTGCGGGGTGCCGCGGCTACCAGCGTGAAGTCAGCGCCATTGTTATTACTATCAGTACAACCGTTGTTTTTGCGTGTTATGGCAAGCGTATTATCACTTGGCCCAGGGGCTGCTCCCGTACCTTCAAAACAAGTAGTAGATGAGCCATAGCCCACAAGGTCAAGTAAGTTGGCTGTCGGGCACGCACCTGTTAAAGTGGCAGTGCCAGTAATTAAAGCAACCTTACCCGACCCAGCCGCCAAGTTGGGCAAACCAGATGCCTCCGGAGTTGGTAACGCTGCGCCGCCTGCCGCAGTGATACTCCCGCCTATCAAGTAGTAGCCTCCGGCCACGATAGAGCCAGACAGTGAGACGCTGCTCCAACTGCTGCTGCTGCCGGCTGCTGCGTACTGCACGGATAGCCCGGCCAGCGACTGGCTACTTGATGAAATATTGTGCAACTCCACAAAATCGCGGTTGAAAGAGGCCCCACCATTGCCGCCACCACCATATACTTGGCTAATCACGACCGGTGACTGCCCCCAGCCCAGCAGGGGAAGCAGTAGTAAAGCCAATAGATACGCCGAGTAGCGCCGCAAAAAAGAGAAATGGGTAAACGCTGTTTCCATAAAAAGTGTCAGTGCGTAAGAGGAACTATGAAGAATAATCAAAGAAATCAATCTCAAAGATACTAAGGACCAGCTGCACGCTAGTTCAGAATTAGCTTTTTAATGCTTTTTATTCATCCGAAAAGTCAATTAAGTGAGTCTGCTACTTGATTTGTAAAATAAAGTATTGATTATCAGTAAAATGCATTTTGACATTCGCACATCCGGCAACTAAATTTAATTTCAAGTGCTACACAGCCGTAGCACTACCACCGGCCCAAATGGGCACAAAAAAAGCCCCCGCTTGCGGAGGCTTTTTTTGTATAAAAATCTAAAGGTCAGCTAGTTAATCAACCTTGCTAATGCGGTGGGTTAGGCTGCCATCCACGGTGAGCAGGTAGCTGCCGGCGGCCAGGCCAGCCAGGCTCAGCTGGCCCGAGGCGGGCAGGGTAGCCGTGCGCACGGGGCGGCCCAGCAGGTCGCGCACTTCGGCGAGGTGGCCGGCCGCCGAGCCCGTAGCCAGGCTGATGGTGAGCACATCCTGGGCCGGGTTGGGGTAGAGGGCTAGCTGGCCCTGGGTGGCTTCGGGGCGGGCGGCCAGGGCCGTGGCCACCGGGGCGGGGGCCACGCCGCGAAACGCCGTGTTATTACCGGCCGTAGCAATGGCGGCGGGTAGGGCAAGGGTGCTGGGGGCAGCGTTGTAGCCCGCGTTGTCGGTCACGGCATACAGGCTGCTGGCACTGGTAGCCAGCAGCGTAACGGTGGTGCCGCTGGTGCTGCCCGTGAGGCCGCGCAAGGCGGCGGCGGAAGTGCCGATGGTGCCATTCAGCGTCCAGGTTGTACCCACCAGACTCCACTTCTGGATGCCGCCGGGCGTAGTAGTAGCATTGCCATCATCAGCTACGTACAGCACATCGGGGCCCGCCACGGCAGGGCTTTGGTCGGTGAAAAAGAAGGAATATGGGCTAGCCGCTACGGCCGTGCCACCAGTGGGCACTACGTTGGTCAGCAGCGTTTGGGCCTGGCCACTGGTGGTGGGCAGGCCCGTGCCCACCTGCGATACGCCGTAGGTAGGCGTTGAGCCGGAGGTGACGTATAAATTACCCCCAAAGATGTTGATTACCCGGTCGTTGGTGGGGGAGCCGGTCGAAATAGTGGTGCTGGCGGCGGTGTTAGCCAGCGGCACGTAAACTACGCCGCCCGAGTTGCCCACGGCATAAAAGGCTGACCCATTGGCCGAGGCTGCCCCACGAATATTTGCCCCCGCCGACGTGGTACCGCTGAACGCATCTGTAATGCGGGTGGTGGTGTTGATGGTGCCATCGGCCGCGATGCGCCCAATAAGCCGGTTGGTGGTGGCCGAGGCAGTGTTGGCGAGCGTCAGGGTGCCGGGAGGGGCGTTGTAGCCGGGCAACACGAGGTAGCGGCCATCGGCCGAGCGCGTGAGGCCGGCATCGGTACCCGACGACCCGGTTTCAGTGAGGGCCAGGTTGGGGCTGGCATCGGCCACGGGCAGGGCAATAGTTTGCACCAGCCCGCCCGCCGCCGTGTATTCAAGCAGGAAAGTAGCCGTGGCCGCTGAGGTTAGCGCGGCCGTGCCATCACCCACGCGGGCTACCACGTAGTTGCCCGCCGTAAAAGCGCGGGGCGCTTGGGCCTGGGCCGTGGAGATGCTCAGCAGGCCCGCGGCCGCGCTCAGCAGCCCCAGCTGCTGCAAAAAGGAAGAGAGGTTTTGCATAAAAGTATTTGCAAATGCAAGAGGTAAAAAGTGAATGCTAATGGAATGATTAGCAAAAATAGCAGTATAGCCCGCCGGATGGCCCGCGCCAATGTTAGCAAATTGTTAACTCCCTCAGCCGGGGGGCAATTGCAGGCAGCCGGCTGGCCAGCGGTAACCCCGGCCGGCTAGTTGCGGTTAGTAGGGCGGCTACGCCCGTTCTTTACCTAATATGCCCCGTCCCCGTCCCGTTGTTTTTGGTTTGTATGCCTGGTCGCCCGAGTATGGCTACCGTTACCTGCACCCCGCCAACCGCCGCTCGTTTGAGCTGCTGGAGCCGGTGGGGAAGGTATTTGAGAAAGTGAGTGACCTCGACGATGACTCCGACTGGATAACGCTGCGCTACGACGAGCAGCAGTTTCTGGTACGTGGCGAGCTATTCAAAGAGCTGTATAACAAGCCCGCTTTCGGCTTTGGCGATTTGGTAGAAGAGGTACGGCCCGCTCCCGGCCAACCTGCCCACCAGGGTCTGATTTCCGATATTTACTGGAGCGAACGGGAGGACCGCGCCACCTTCCAGCTGGTGGAGCGCAAGCGCAAAGTGGCCCGCATTTTCGAGCCTGAAGAGCTACGCAAAGCCGAGTAGCGCGCGCCCGCCCGTCGGTGTAAAGCAATGCCTGACAATCGTGCTGACATTTGCGCCGATGCCCCCAGTTCCTTCCCTACCCAGCGGCCCGCCCCCTCCAAGCTGCGTGCTGCCCGCCGATGACGCCACCGCCTGGAGCGCGCTCACCGTGGCGCAGGTGCGGCAGCAGTCGCGGCTCGTGGGTAGCCGCAGCGTGCAGCCGCTCAAGATTATCAACCCGAAGTCGACTGGCCCCGCCTGCCACGCCGTGCTGGCCAGCTACGGCGGCGGCCTGGTAGCCGGCGACCGCATCCGGCTGCGCGTGCGCTGTGAAGAAAGTAGCCGCCTGCTGCTTACCACCCAGGCTAATACCCGCATTTTCAAGTCGATAGATGGTCAGCAGGCCGAGCAGATTACCGAAGGCCACCTGGCCGAAAACGCCCTGGCCGTGGTACTGCCCGACCCGCTGGTGCCCCAGGCCGCCAGCCGCTACCACCAGGCCCAGCACTGGCACCTGGCCCCCACCGCCACCCTGCTGCTGGCCGACTGGTACCACGCCGGCCGCACCGACCTGGGCGAAAGCTTCGCCTTCACCACCTTCGCTACCGAGCTGCGCGTGAGCGTGGCCGGCCGCCTGGCGCTGCTCGACCGCTTCGCCCTGCGGCCCGAGGAGCACCTGGCAACTTCGCAGGCCACATTCGGGTCCTACCAGTCGGCGCTGAATATCTACCTGGTGGGCCCGCCGGCCGGCGCACAGTTTCGGCAGCTAGCCGCCGCGCTGCGCCAGCTGCCGCCGCCCGGCCAAACCGAGCTGCACGCCAGCCTGGCCGGCCGCCCCTACGTGGTGGCCGTAACCCAGGCCCGCGACAACGTGCTGCTGGTGCGGGCACTGGGTATGTCGCGGCGCGATTTGGAGCCGGTGTATCAGGCGGTGGCGGCGGTAGTGGCGGCTGATAATTTGCTGGGATTTAATGTCTTGCAGCGTAAGTACTAATAGTCAGTAAGTTATGCCGCGTCATTCTTCCTGGCTTCCAAAGGTGAAATATGGCCTGGGCTTTCTACTAGCTTGGCTGCTGGTGCACACAGTGTTCATCTCGCTGGATGGCCTGCGCGACGGCCGGCAGCGCGCCGATATTGGCGTTATTCTCGGCAACAAAGTCAACGAGGATGGCACGCTGTCTGAGCGGCTTGCCCAGCGCCTGGCCTGCGGATTAGCGCTTTATCGCAGTGGCCGCGTGCCGCGCCTGTTGGTCAGCGGCGGGCTGGGTAAAGAGGGATTTCAGGAGGGCACTAAAATGCGGGAATATCTGCGCATTCACGGCGTACCCGATGCCGCAATTATAGTGGATAATGCCGGCAACAACACGCAGCAGACCGTGCGCAACACGGTGCTACTGCGGTCGAAGCTGCCCATCCGGAGTATCGTGGTAGTATCACAGTTTTACCACATCAGCCGTACCAAAATGCTGTATCGGCAGGCTGGCTTTGTGGAAGTAAGTGGTGCTAGCCCAGCTTACTTTGAGCTGCGTGACATATACTCGTTGCTACGCGAGTTCGTAGCATATTACCAAGCGCTGCTATTTCCGGAAGTCGCGGGTGCTTCTCCAATAACCATAGTAGGAAGCCCTGCGTTTTAGCTTCATTTTTTGCCTTATGAAGCCTCTTTCTACGCTGTTAATTACCGGCGCCTTAGGGCTGGCCAGCATCTCCGGCGTGGCCCAAACGGCCCGCTCGCCCTACCGCACGCGCTTTGCCCTCGATGCGCCCATCATTGCTGGCGAGCTGGCCGTGAGCAGCTTTGGCCTCTACCGCTCCATGCAGCGCGATGGCCTCAGTAACACCGAGCTGGCCGCGCTCAACAAGAACGACGTGCCCAAGTTTGACCGCTTTTCGGCGGGCTATTACAGCGAAAGCGCCCAGACGGCCAGCGACTTGCTCTGCTACCCCACGCTGGTCGTTGCCCCCGGCCTACTGGCCCTGAGCCCCGCCATTCGCAGCCACTACGGGCAAACGCTGGCGCTCTACGTGCAAACCGTGCTGGCCGCCGATGCCCTGTTTACCACTTCCATTGGCAATATCCCGCGCTACCGGCCCTTCCTCTACGGCTCCGGGGGCGGCGACCTACGCAACGGCCACATCCAAACCAACTCATTTTTTGCGGGCCACACCGCGCATACGGCCGCCGCTACGTTCTTCGCTGCCAAGGTTTTCCACGATTATAACCCCGACTCGCCGGCCCAGCCTTACGTGTGGGGCGCGGCGGCCGTGGTGCCCGCCGCCGTGGCCTATTTCCGCATTCAGGCCGGTAAGCATTTCCTCTCCGATAATATCGTGGGCTACGCCGTGGGGGCCACCATGGGCGTAGTGGTGCCGCAGCTGCACAAGGTGGCGAGCCGCCGGGGCATCTCGCTGGTGCCGCTGCAAGGCGTGAATGTGAATGGGTATTCGTACAGCGGGGTGCTGGTTAGCAAGCAGTTGTAAATTTGTAGCTATAGAGCTGATACAACGTAAAATCTAGCTACTTTACAGAGGCAAATAAGGCAGTTTAAGTACAATACTAGCACAAGTGAAAAGCGACTATAAAATCGAGAGAACTTGCTCAAATTGTAAATTTGAAGAACAGGTTTCTGTTTCAAAGCGAGAAGCTGCTTTTGAACTCGTTAACATTAATAAAATACTTGGACTGAAATGCCCTAGATGTTTTGAAGAGAAATTTACCGTTTCTTATCACTTGCCAACATTAGACCAAGAGTTACTCACTGAGTGGGCAAGGGACAAAGAAATTCACTTGATGCCGCAGGATGAAGAGTTGTTATTGGCTGATGAGCAATATTTAGAAATTATTCTTGCCGTTCTTGACGACTCTGAAACACTTGTAAATAAGAAATATGTATTGCTTGATGCGATGTGCGTTATTGTCTATGATAATAGTGTTAGCGACGGCAGCGTAGTTAATCTAAATTTTGACCTTAATCTTAAGAAACGGGTCTTAGAAGAATTAAGAAAACGTGAGGTATTGCTGCTTCAAGCAGGTGACTGGATTATGGATTATATTAAAAAAGTTGTGTATCCTCAGTTGACGATAAATTCTTAGAGAAGAAGCCCTGAAAGCAACTGCTTCCGGGGCTTCTCTTTTGCACTAAACCCAAATAACCCTCACCCAAACATCCCCACCGCGTTCTTGCTCGGCAAGTTTGTTTTGCCCATCAAATACATATCGACTTGCCGGGCCGCCTCGCGGCCTTCCGAGATGGCCCAGACGATGAGCGACTGGCCACGGCGCATGTCGCCGGCCACGAACACGCCGGGGACACTGGTGTGGTAGGTGGTTTCGGGGGCGTGCACGTTGCCGCGCTCATCCAGTGTTACGCCTAGCTGGCCGAGCAGGCCCGCGTTGGCGGGCCCGGTGAAGCCCAGGGCCAGCAGCACCAGCTGGCACGGGATTTCGCGGTCGGAGCCGGGCACTTCCTCGAAGCGGACGCGGCGGCCCAGGTCGTCGGTTTCCCAGGTTACATCGCTCACAAGCAGGGCGCGCACCTCCCCATTTTCGTCGCCCAGGAAGGCTTTGGTGTTCACGCCCCAGTAGCGCTGGCAGCCCTCCTCGTGCGAGCTGCTAGTGCGGAACACGGTGGGGTAGAGCGGCCAGGGCGTGTGGGCCGGGCGCTCTTCGCCGGGCTGGTGCATCATGGCAAACTGCGCTACCGACTTGGCCTGCTGGCGGTTGGCGGTGCCCACGCAGTCGGAGCCCGTGTCGCCGCTGCCAATTACCACCACGTCGAGGCCATCGGCCAGGATGTGCTCGCTGTCGACGGGCGTGTCGCTCACGCGGCGGTTTTGTTGCGTCAGATACTCCATCGCGTAGTGAATGCCTTTGAGGTCGCGTCCGGGCAGGGGCAGCTCGCGCGGGGCCGAGGCCCCGCCGGCCAGCACCACCGAATCGAAGGCGCGGCGCAGCTCGTCGGCCGAGATGTCGCGGCCGATTTCCACGTTGTAACGAAAGGTCACGCCGGCGTCTTCGAGCAGCTTGATGCGGCGCTCAATCACCCATTTCTCCAGCTTGAAATCGGGCACGCCGTAGCGCATGAGGCCGCCTGCGTGCGGGTCGCGCTCAAATACTGTCACGGTGTGGCCGGCCTCGGTGAGCTGCGCCGCCACGGCCATGCCGGCCGGGCCAGAGCCGACTACGGCCACCGTTTTGCCGGTTTTGAGCACCGGCGCGGTGGGCTGCACGTAGCCCTTCTCGAAGGCGATTTCGATGATGTGCTTCTCGATTTCCTCAATGGCCACCGGCGCGCTGTGGATGCTCAGCACGCACGCCGACTCGCAGGGCGCGGGGCAGATGCGGCCCGTAAACTCGGGAAAATTGTTGGTGGCCGAGAGGATGTCGTAGGCCTCGCGCCAGTCTTGCCGGTACACCGCCTCGTTGAACTCGGGGATGATATTGCCCAGCGGACAGCCTGAGTGACAGAACGGTACGCCGCAGTTCATGCAGCGCGCTGCCTGGTGGTGCAGCTCCTTTTCGGGGTAGAGGCCGATGAATTCCTGGTAGTGGGAGACGCGCTCGGTCGGGGCCGCTTTGGGCGGCGCGGTGCGCGGGTATTCTTTGAAACCGGTGATGTTGCCCATGGGTGCAGCCCCACCCCCCGACCCCACTCTGCTTTATCCGCAGAATCCTGCGGGGGAGAGAGAGCCTAGGCGGGTTTGGGAGTTATTTTAATTGGATTGAAAGTTAATCTTTTGGGGGATTGCTCTCGTCGTATTCTTTTTCGACCTCTTCGACATAAGGCGACAGGAAATGGTCGTTTGCTTTGACAAGTTTTCCTCGTTTTAAAACGAAGACTTGAAATTCATTATGATGTATTGCATCTTCGTCATCATGGAAATAAAGCATCCCATAGCTACCAGTTGAATTCTCGGCGACCCAAGTAAAAATATCCAAAGGATAGAAAGGACTGCCAGGATGATTATGCTGCACGTTTAGAGTAAAACAATCTAAACCGTTGCGGCTAATCAGACTACCACTCTGCCCTTCTTGGTCGCTAAGTACCCATGCACAATGCTTGAGAAGAAATTGCTTAAATGTGTACAAAAAGTTCTCTTGTTCAACAATTTCTGAATGGTAGTCGCTATATCGCAACGTAATCCAGCCATGTACTTCTACCATTGCAAACTTATCCTGATTTCTACTTGACAATAGCATCCTCCTCTCCTTTTCGGAGAGGGGGCCGGGGGGTGAGGCGCCCCGTTAGGCCACCTTCACCACCTTCTCCAGCACCCGCTTATACTCCAGCGGGAACACCTTCACAAACCGCCCCGCTTCCTCCTCCCAGTTGCCCAGCAGGTAATTAGCCAAGTGGCTGCCCGTCAGCTCCACGTGCTGCTTGAGCAGAGCCTGAATCTCCGCCTCGTCCGTTTCGGTGAGGCCTTCGAGGGCTACCATGTCGGGGTTGCAGTTCACGGGAAACTGGCCGGCGGGGTCGTATACCCAAGCCAGGCCGCCGCTCATGCCGGCGGCAAAATTGCGGCCCGTGCCACCCAGTACCAGCACCCGGCCGCCGGTCATGTACTCGCAGCCGTGGTCGCCCACGCCCTCGACTACGGCCGTGGCGCCCGAGTTGCGCACCGCGAAGCGCTCGCCCGCCTTGCCGCGCACGTAAAGCTCGCCCGAAGTTGCGCCGTAGAGCGCCACGTTGCCGATGAGGATGTTATTCTCGGGAATAAATGTGCTGGCGGCGGGCGGGAAAATAGCCAGCCGCGCCCCGCTCAGGCCCTTGCCCACGTAGTCGTTGGCTTCGCCTTCGAGCTTGAAAGTCAGGCCGCTGGCCGAGAACGCGCCGAAGCTCTGCCCGGCCGAGCCAGTGAACTTGTAGCGGATGGTATCGGCGGGCAGGCCGGCGGCGTGGTAGCGCTTGGCAATCTCGTTGGAGAGCAGCGTGCCGATGGTGCGGTCGGTGTTCTTCACGGCGAATTCGCCCGTTACCATTTCCTGGCGCTCCAGCGCGGGCTGGGCGTGGGCTAGTAGTTGCCAGTCAAGTACTTCGGCGATGCCGTGGTCCTGGCTTTCGCTGTTGTAGAGGGTGCCGCCCGAGATGTTGGGGGCCGGGTGCAGCACCGCGTCGAGGTCGATAAGCTTGGCTTTCCAGTGGCCGGCGTCGGGGTTCACTTTCAGGAATTCGCTGCGGCCCACCATTTCGTTAAGGGTACGGAAGCCCAGCTCGGCCATGATTTCGCGCAGCTCTTCGGCCAAAAAGCGGAAGAGGTTGACGATGTGCTCGGGCTTGCCACTGAACAACTTACGCAGCTCGGGGTCTTGGGTAGCCACGCCCACCGGGCAGGTGTTGAGGTGGCACTTGCGCATCATGATGCAGCCGCCCGCGATGAGGGCGGCCGTGGCCACGCCAAATTCTTCCGCCCCCAGCAGGGCGGCCACGGCGAGGTCGCGGCCGGTTTTGAGCTGGCCGTCGGCTTGCAGCACTACGCGGCTGCGGAGCTGATTGCGCAGCAGTGTCTGGTGCGCTTCTGCCAGGCCCAGCTCCCAGGGTAGGCCAGCGTGGCGGATGCTGCTAAGCGGCGACGCGCCCGTGCCGCCGTCGTAGCCCGAGATGAGAATTACGTCGGCGTGCGCCTTGGCCACGCCGGCCGCGATGGTCCCCACGCCCGCCTTGCTCACCAGCTTCACGTTGATGCGGGCGGCGCGGTTGGCGTTTTTGAGGTCGAAAATCAGTTGCGCCAGGTCTTCGATGGAGTAGATATCGTGGTGCGGTGGGGGCGAAATCAACCCCACGCCGGGCGTGGCGTGGCGCACCTTCGCAATCCAGTCATCTACCTTGTGGCCAGGCAGTTGGCCGCCCTCGCCGGGCTTGGCGCCCTGGGCCATTTTTATTTGCAGCTCGTCGGCGTTGGTGAGATAATGCGCCGTGACGCCGAAGCGGGCCGAGGCGATTTGCTTGATGGCCGAGCGCATGGAGTCGCCGTTTTCCATGTGCTCGTAGCGCAGCGGGTCTTCGCCGCCCTCACCGGTATTGCTCTTGCCGCCGATGCGATTCATGGCGATGGCTAGCGTGCTGTGCGCCTCGTGCGAGATGCTGCCAAACGACATGGCGCCGGTGGCAAAGCGCTTCATCAGCGCCTCGGCCGGCTCCACTTCTTCGAGGGCAATGCTGGGCCGGTGCTTGGCGAAGCCCAAAAGCCCCCTAATGGTAAAGAGCTGGTTGGGGTGCTCGTTCAGCAGCTGGGCGTACTTCTTGTACGTCTGATAATTACCCGTGCGCGTGGCGTGTTGCAGCAGGTGCACCGTTTCAGGGTTGAACATGTGGGCCTCGCCCTTGCGCCGCCACTGGTACACGCCGCCCGCGTCGAGCAGTTCGGGGCCCACCGTGCTTTCCTGCTTGTAGCCGTGGTGGTGCTTGTAGAGCGTTTCTTTAGCAATTTCATCCAGCCCCAACCCCTGAATACGGGTCACGGCGCCGGTGAAATACTGGTCCACCACGCTTTGATTAAGTCCCAGTATTTCAAATACTTGTGCGCCGTGGTAGCTCTGCAAGGTCGAAATTCCCATCTTCGAGAAAATCTTCAGCAGCCCGTCGCACACCGCCTTGATGTAGTTGTAGGCCAGCTTTTCGGCCGGCAAATCGGCGCCTAGCAGCCCCGCCGCGTGGCGCGTCTGGATGGTCGCCAGCGCTAAATACGGGTTAATCGCCGTGGCCCCAAACGACAGCAGGCAGGCAAAATGATGCACTTCCCACACGTCGCCGGCCTCTACCACCAGGCCCACCGAGCCGCGCATGCCGCGCTTGATGAGGTGGTGATGCACCGCCGACACCGCCAGCAGCGACGGAATGGGTGCGTGCTCCGAGTCCATGGCCCGGTCGGAAAGAATGAGTACCTCAAAGCCGTCATCCACTGCATCTTGTGCGTAGCGGCACAGGCGCTCTACGCCGCGCTGCAAGGCGCCCGGCTTGCCGTCGGCCTTGAAATAGGTTTGCAGGGTTTTGGCCTGAAACGAGCCAGTGTCGATGCTGCGCAGCTTTTCGAGCTCACGGTTGCTGAGGATGGGCTGCTTGGCGGCCACGCAGTGGCAGTGGCGCGGGTCCTCGTCCAGGATGTTGCCGTTGTTGCCGATGAAGGTGGCCAGGCTCATCACCAGCCGCTCGCGGATGGGGTCGATGGGCGGGTTGGTGACCTGCGCAAAAAACTGCTTGAAGTAGCTGCTCAGGTGCTGCGGCTGGTCGGAGAGTACGGCCAGGGGCACGTCCACGCCCATCGAGCCGATGGGTTCCTTGGCTTCCAGGGCCATCGGGGCGATGATGGTTTCGAGGTCTTCGCGGGTGTAGCCGAAGGCCTGCTGGAATTTCATCACGGCCTCCGCGCCGAGGTCGGTGAAGGTGAGGCGCGGCTCGGCCAGGTCTTCCATCCGAATCTGGTAGTTATCCAGCCAGGTGCCATAGGGCTGCTGCCCAGCGGCTTGCGCCTTTATTTCGCGGTCGGTGAGGATGCGGCCGGCGGCCATATCCACCACAAACATTTTGCCCGGCTGCAAGCGGCCCTTCTTGATAATCGTCTCCGGGGCCAGCGGCAGCGTGCCCGCCTCGGAGGCCACCAATACGCGCCCGTCGTTGGTGATGGCGTAGCGCAAAGGCCGCAGGCCGTTGCGGTCGAGCATGGCGCCCACCAGGTTGCCATCGGTGAAGTTGAGCGCCGCCGGGCCGTCCCAGGGGGCCATAAAGGTGGCGTGAAACTCGTAGAACGCCTTTTTGAGCGGGTCCATCTGCTCGTTGCCGTCCCAGGCCTCGGGCACCAGCATCATCAGCACGTGGGGCAGCGAGCGGCCGCAGTGCGTGAGCAATTCCACGATGTTATCGAGGCAGGCCGAGTCCGACTGGCCCGCGTCAATTACGGGCAGCAAAATCTCCATTTCCTCCGCCGAAAAGTAGGGCGAGGTATAGGTAGGCAGGCCGGCATAGAACCAGTTGAGGTTGCCGCGCAACGTGTTAATCTCCCCATTATGAGCGAGATAGCGAAAGGGCTGCGCCAGCCGCCATGAGGGCATGGTATTGGTCGAAAAGCGCGAGTGCACCAGCCCAAACGCCGACGTCACACGCTCGTCGCTCAGGTCGGGGTAGTACATGCCCACCTGATAAGTGGTCAACTGCCCCTTGTACACAATGGTGCGGCACGAGAGCGAAGCGAAGTAAAACGCCTCCATCGCCGTCGGCAGCTGCTCCTTCAAGTTCTTGATAATCAACCGACGCAACACGTATAGCTTGCGGTCGAAGTCGGCCTCCGTAGTCACCCCAGTGGGCCGCGCCAGAAACAGCTGCTCCATCACCGGCTCGGCCGATAGGGCCGTGACGCCGATGCCCGCGGTGCGCACCGGCACCGGCCGGTAGCCCAGCACCGGAATGCCCAGCTGCTGCGCCGCCGCCGCGATGATGGCGCGGGTGCCTTCGCGCAGCGTGGAGTCCTTCGGGAAAAACACCATGCCCACGCCGTAGCCGCCCGGCTCGGGCAGCCGGATGCCGTGCTTCACGCACTCCTCCAGCAAAAACCAGTGCGGCAGCTGAATGAGCACGCCCGCGCCGTCGCCCGAGTCGGAATCGCAGCCGCACGCGCCGCGGTGCTCCATATTGGCGAGCATAGTGAGGGCGTCGGCCACAATCTGGTGGCTCTTGCGCCCGTCGATGTACGTAATGAAGCCCGTGCCGCACGCATCGTGCTCAAACTCGGGCCGGTAAAGAGTGGGCGTGGTCATTTCAAGTAGAAATTAGGCGAGCTGCAGCGCGGACTTTCAGTCCGCGACTTGGGGCGTTTAGTGCTCGCGGACGGAAAGTCCGCGCTACTTCCGGGCCGGGCACGGCTTCGCGGCGCTGGCCCCAAGCTGCTTTCGAAAAAACAGCGAGGCTAGTGCCGAAAATCGGCATCCGTGATGGGTGGGGGAGGGGAGGGAGAGGGTAGAAGCGCGGGCTAACAAAGTCAGCCGTTGCCGGGGCAGTTTGGCGCAGTGGGTGCGCAAACCGCAGAGTAAGATACGCCGCCGCCAGCAAACAGCAGGCTAAGTAGTTAGCGGCGGTCTTCGCGCACGGCGGCCAGGGCGCGGGCCCGGGCCGAGTGAATGTGCTCGATGATGGCGGCTAAGTTATGGCCATCGGAGGCGCGGGCAAACACAAAGGGCCCATCACCACGCATTTTTTTTGAATCGCGGTCCATTACGGCAAGGTCGGCCTTTACCAATGGGGCCAGGTCTATCTTATTGATAATCAATAGGTCAGACTGCGTAATACCGGGCCCACCCTTGCGCGGAATTTTGTCGCCGCCCGACACGTCGATGACGTAAATGGAGTAATCGACCAGCTCGCGGCTGAAGTGGGCGGCCAGGTTGTCGCCGCCGCTTTCTACAAATAGGTAATCGATTTGATTATCAAACCGTAACATCAGGCCTTCGAGCGCGTCCATGTTCAGCGAAATGTCTTCCCGGATGGCGGCGTGGGGGCAGCCACCGGTTTCGACACCCACGATGCGGTCGGCGGTGAGGGCGCTCTCGCGGATGAGAAACTCGGCATCCTCACGGGTAAAAATATCGTTGGTGACCACGCCCAGGCGGTAGTCGCCCCGCAGGTTTTCGCACAACGCCTTGAGCAGGGCCGTTTTGCCGGTGCCCACCGGCCCGCCGATGCCCACCGTAAAGGCGCGCTTGCGGAAGTTGCGGTAGGGCGGCAGCCGCCGCGTTTCGCGGGCGGCAAAGTCGCCGGGCGACTCCAGGGCCTCGTGGCTGTGGCCGTGCAGAAGGAGGGCGAGCTTATCGACGAAAGCCATAGGTGGGCGGGTTATTCTACGAAGTTACCACTGCGTACCTCAGCGGTAACTTCTTAAACGATAGTCAGTTTTGAAACAGCCGCGAGTAAATGTCGTCGTGCAGCAGCTGGGCCACGTCGAGCAGCACGGTGCAGCGCGTGGCCTCGGTGTAGGGCCGAATATCCGCCGCGCTCAGCAAATTATCAAAAACGGCGTAAAAATCGTGTTGCAGCCGGTGCCCCGCCATCGGCCCGATGAAGCCCAGGCGAATGGCCGCGCTCAGCTGGTCGCGCAGGACCAGGTGCAGGTAAGTAGCCTGAATAGCAGCCTGGGCAAAACCGGTTTTGCCCAGGCTCAGGCCGAATAACGGCACAAAATGCGCGGGTACTTGCCGCCGCGCTAGTTCTTCGCCCAGCTGGGCCAGCCCGGCTTCGGGATAAAATGAATCGAGCAGCTTGAGCCAGTTTTTGCCCTGCGTGAGGCTGGCGCGGTGCAATGCGGGCGCGAGCAGCTGGGCATCGTACTCAGTGAGTAAATTATCTAACTCGTTATCAATTAATAAGATAGCCGAGGTAATAAACGGCAACTCGAAGCTAACTGCTTGCTGGAGAAACGAATAGAGGTAGGCCCGAAACTCCGTTTCGGTGCGCACCAGGCCAAAGGTGAGGCTGCTTTCCAGGCCGTAGGAGTAGGCGAAGGAGCCGGTGGGCAGCGCCGAATCGGCGAGGTGGAGCAAGCGGGCGAGTTGGGGCACGGGGAGCGAGATGGGTGGGCAAGCTACGCCGCGGCGCCGGACGGGGCGGCCCCGGCGGCGACAGGGCTAGGGTTGGCGAGGCATTTTGGGGAGGGCTGCGCCGGGTAGCCGGTAGAAAAACTGTGCGGAGTAATAGCTTAATAACTTATATTTGGCTGCCAGCCGGCACCCAAAAAACGCTTTAGCCCAGCACTGCCGAGGACCGTAGAAGGGCAATGACTTGTAAAAATGCTAACTAGTTGATTAGCTGCACAAAAAAGGCGTGCGCCTGTGTTGGATGCGGCTATTTTGCAAGCTTGTACTTGCAACCTACCTTGTGATTATCCTACCTGGCATTTGCGCTGCGCCATGACTTTTCCCATCCATCCTACCCCTGCCGCCCTGGTCTTACCGGCGCTGCTGCTGGATGCCCTGCGGGAAGGGGTGGTGCAGTTGAGGCCCGTGTATGCCGAGGCCGACCCGACAAACCTGGTTGACTTTGCCTACGTGCGGCTCAACCCCGCCGCCCAGCGCCTGCTGGAGCTACCCGCGCAGCCGGCCGGCACCCTGCTGGGCCCCGCGTACCCGCAGCCGGCGCTGCTGGCCTTTTGCCGCGCAGCGTTTGCCGAAGCTGCCGCCGGCCAGCCCAGCCCGCCACACCGCTACGAAGACGGCCGCGGCGGCTGGCACGTAACGGCCCAGCGCCAGGACGCCCACCTGATGCTGCTGTTTGCCGAGGCACCTGCCCCGGCGGTGCCCGCTGCGCGCTACCAAATGTATGAGCAAGCCCCGGCCGCAATTTGCCTGATGCGCGGGCCACACCATGAGTTTGAATACTACAACGCGGCGTATCGGCGGCTGATGCCGGGCCGCGAGCTGCTGGGGCGCCGCGTGGCCGAGGCGCTGCCCGAGCTGGACAAGCAGAACTCACTGGCCCGGCTAGACCGCGTGTACGAGACGGGCAACACGTATACAGAGGCCGAAAAGCCAATGGTTATTGGCATATACGCCAACCAGCCGCCGCACACCTGTTACTTCAACTTTACGTACCAAGCCTACCACGAGCACGGCCAGGTGGTGGGCGTTGCTATTTTTGCTTTCGATGTAACGGAGCAGGTGCTGGCCCGCCGGCAGCTGCAGCAGCTCAACGAGGAGCTGGCGGCCCGCGTGGCGGCCGGCGTGGCCGAGGCCCAGCAGGCCCGGGCCGAGGCGGAGCGCCAGCGCCAGCGCCTGGAGCGCCTGTTTGAGCAGTCGCCGGTGGCCATCTGCATTCTCGACGGCCCCGCGCTGGTGCACGAGTTGGTAAACCCCGTATACCAGCAATTATTTCCGGGTATGCCCCTGCTGGGCCGGCCGCTGCAAGACGTGTACTCGGGCGAAGATGGGCCGGCCCTGCTGGCCCTGCTGCATAGCGTGTACAACACGGGCCGCACCTGCCAGGGCCGCGAGGTGTGCCGGCAACTGCCCACCGCCCCCGGCGGCCAGCTGGCAGACCATTATTTCAACTGCCTTTACCAGGCGCGCTACGGCGCGCACGAGGTCATCGACGGCGTGCTCATCTTCGCCGTTGACGTGACGCAGCAGGTGCGCGCGCGCCGCCAGGTGCAGCAGCTCAACGAAGAGCTGGAAACCCGCGTGCAGGCGCGCACCCGCGAGGCCCGGGCCGCCCGCGCCGAAGCCGAAACGCAGCGGCAGCAGCTGCAGGCCATTATTCAGCAGGCCCCGGTGCCCATCAGCTACGTGGAGGGGCCCGACCTGCGCCTGGTGGCCTTCAATGCTACTGCGGGCGAGGTGTGGGGCCACCCGCCGCACGAGCTACTGGGCCGCCCCCTGCTCGAAGCCCTGCCCCAGCTGCAAGGCAAAGGATTTGACGAGCTGCTGCACCAGGTAATGCGCACGCGCACGCCGCTGCGGGGGCAGGAGCTGGAGTTGCTTGTGCCGCGCAACGGGGAGCTGGTGGCCGGCTACTTCAACATTGTGTACCAGCCTTTGCTCAACGAGCAGAACCAGGTAACGGGCGTGCTCACCATTGCCAACGACGTGACGGAGCAGGTGCTGGCCCGCCGCCAGGTGCACCTGCTCAACCAGGAGCTGGAATGCCGCGTGGCCGCCGGCGTGGCCGAGGCCCAGCAAGCCCGCGCCGCCTCCGAGCGCGAGCGCCAGCGCCTAGAGCGCTTTTTTGAGCAAGCCCCGGCCGCCATCTGCGTGCTCAACGGGCCCGGGCTGGTGTTTGAGTTCATTAACCCCATCTTGCAGGCACTGCTACCGGGCCGCCCGCTGCTGGGGCTGCCCCTGCTCACGGCCCTGCCCGAACTGGCCAGCCACCCCGTGTGGCAGCTGCTGCAGCGCGTGTACGCCACCGGCGAAACCCACGAGGAAACGTGCCTACACTTGCCCCTGGTGCAGCACCCTGGCAGTCCGCCGGCCGATTTCTACTTCCGGGGTGTGGGGCAGGCCTGCTACGACGAGCACAGCCGCATCAACGGGGTGCTGGTATTTGGCATAGACGTTACGGCCCAGGTGCGGGAGCAGCAGCGTGCCGAAGCCCTGCAGGCCGAAGTGCTGGCCGCCGTGCAGCGCCGGGCACAGGAGCGCGAAACGTATTACCAGGTATTTGCCCAAACACCCGCCCTGGTGGCCCTCATGTACGGGCCCGAGTTTCGGTACGACTACCTGAACGAAGCTTTTGCGGGCTTGTTTCCCGGCCGCGAGCTGCATGGCCGCCGCATGGCCGATGCCCTCCCCGAAGCCGGGCCGCAGGGCTTTCTGGAGCTGGTGGCGCGGGTATATGAAACGGGCGAAGCCTTTTCGGGCACCGAATTGCCGCTGGTCATCACCCAGCCCACCGGCCCGCCGCTGGTGCGCTACTTCAACTTTACGTACCAGGCCTACCACGAAAACGGGGTGATTACGGGCGTTTCCGTTTTTGCCTACGACGTGAGCGAGCAGGTGCGCGCGCGCCAGGAGCGCGACGCCGGCCTGGCCCGCATGCAAACCGTGTTTGAGCAGGCCCCCGTGGCCCTGGCCCTGCTGGCGGGCCCCACCTACGTGGTGGAGGTGGCCAACCCGGCCATTTGTGAGCTGTGGGGCCGCTCTCTGGCCGAGGTGCTGAGGCAGCCCCTGTTTGAAGTGCTGCCGGAGGTAGTGGACCAGGGCTACCCGCACATCCTCGATGAGGTGCGGCGCACGGGCATGCCCTTTGTGGCCCAGGAGCTCCCCGCGCAACTAGTGCGGCAGGGAAGGTCCGAAAAGGTATATTTTCACTTTGTCTATCAGCCTCTTATCAATGAGCAAGGGCAGGTGACGGCCGTGGTGATAGTGGCCACCGATGTGAGCCAGCGCGTGCTGGCCCGCCAGCAGCTGGCCCAGGCCAACGCCGAGCTGCGCACCACCAACGCCCACCTCACCCGCACCAACGCCGACCTGGACAACTTTATCTACACCGCCTCGCACGACCTCAAAGCGCCCATCTCCAACATCGAAGGCCTGCTGCTGCTGCTTCGTAAGCAGCTGCCCGCCGAGGCCCGGCAGGCCGGCCTGGTGCCCCGCGTGCTGGACATGATGCGGGGGTCCATCGAGCGCTTTCAGCTTACCATTGCCCAGCTCACCGACCTCTCGCGCTTGCAGCAAGCCCACGCCGAGCCCGCCGAGCCCCTCAACCTGGCCGCCGTGGTGGAGGCCGTGCGCCTCGACCTAGCTCCCGAGTTTGAGGCCACCGATGCCCAGCTCACGCTAGACCTCACGGCCTGCGCCACCATCTCGTTCACGCCCCAGCACCTGCGCTCGGTGGTCTACAACCTGCTCAGCAACGCCGTGAAGTACCACCAGCCCGGCCGGCCGCCCCACGTAAAGCTGCGCTGCTACAGCACCGGCAGCAGCACGCTGCTGGAGGTGCAGGACAATGGCCTGGGCCTGAGCGAGAAGCAGCAGGGCAAGCTCTTCGGCCTGTTTCAGCGCCTGCACGCGCACGTGCCCGGCTCGGGCGTGGGCCTCTACATGGTCAAGCGCATTGTCGAAAACGCGGGCGGCACCGTCACGGTGCAGAGCCAGCCGGGGGTGGGCTCCACCTTTGTGGTGGCGTTGCCGCACGCATTTCCAGCCCCGCCGGAAGAATTATCGTAGATAGATAACCCATTGTTTACTATTGCATTAAGATTTATGCAAAAACTCCCCTGCATCTTGTTGGTCGACGACGACCCCACCACCAATTTTCTGCACGAGCAGCTGCTGCTCAGCCTGGGCGTAACCGACCACTGCCTGGTGGCCGAAAACGGGGAGGAGGCCCTGGCCCTGCTTGCCGAAGCCGACGAGGCCCTGGTGCCGGCCCTGGTGCTGCTCGATGTGCATATGCCCGTGATGGGCGGGGTAGAATTTCTGGAAGCCTACGTGCAGCCCGCCACGCCGCCGCCTGTCATCGTGGTGCTTACCACCTCGGTGCACCCCCGCGACCAGTCGCGCCTGGCCGAGCTTTCGGTGGCCAACTGCGTCACCAAGCCCCTCACCCGCGAAAAAATCAATACCCTGTTGCAACAGCACTTTCAGCGCCAGCTCCCCCCCGAGGTGTTGCTGGATAAAGAGGCATAAGTATGAGGTATAAAATACTCACAATAAGGTAGTTGGTGTAGTAAGGGCCGCGGCGGGCAGGTAGCTGGCTGCGGGCTGGCGAAGTTGCCCTCGCTGCCGCTGAAAAGCAAGCGGCTGGTGGGGCAGGAGTCTATCTTTGCCGCACTCGCGTTTGGTACGTCCCCCAGCCTACGGCTACTCTGCAAAAAGAGAAGCCCCGGCTGCGCTAACAGTCAGGGCTTCGAGAAGTGTGGGGGTTAATGCAAAACCCTTTACTTCTGAGGAGATGAAAAAGGACAGCGCGAAGAAACTGGTAAATAAGTGGTTTGTGCCGCTTGTTTTTGAGCTTCTGAAAGGGATAGCAAAAGGCGCAGGCCTCTTGTTGCTCTCTCATTTGCTCAGGTAGTTTCGGTAAGGGCATCGGCCGGTAGGTCGGTGCCCTTATTAGTTGTACAAAATTACACTACTTTACACAAAAGTGTAAGCAAAAGTTACACCGTCCTACAATGCTCTTCTAAAACAGATTATACAGCTGCGCCAGCGGCAGTGTCTGCGCCGGCTCGCACGTCAGGTGCACGCCATCCACCATCACCCGGTACGTCTCCGGGTCCACCGAAATGTTGGGTAGGTAGTCGTTCAGCGCCATGTCTTTCTTGGCCACCGTGCGGCAGCCTTTCACCGCCACCACGCGCTTGCTGAGGCCATATTCCGAAGAAACCTTTTCCAGCGAAGCGCCCGATACGAACGCCACTGAGCAATACCCTACGCCTCCGCCATACGCCCCGAACATGGGCCGCGAAAACGAGGGCTGCGGCGTCGGAATGGAGGCGTTGGGGTCGCCCATCTGGGCCTGCACTATCACGCCGCCTTTGAGAATCATTTCCGGCCGCGAGCCGAACAGGGCCGGCTTCCAGAGCACCAAATCGGCCAGCTTACCAATTTCGACGGAGCCGATTTCGTGGGCCATGCCGTGGGCGCGGGCGGGGTTGATGGTGTACTTGGCCACGTAGCGGCGGGCGCGGAAGTTGTCGTTCGGGCGGCTAGCGTCGGCGTCTTCGGGCAGGGGGCCGCGCTGCTGGCGCATCTTGTGGGCCGTTTGCCAGGTGCGGGTAATTACCTCGCCCACCCGGCCCATGGCCTGCGAGTCGGAGCTAATGATGCTCAGCGCGCCCATGTCGTGCAGAATGTCCTCGGCGGCAATGGTTTCGGGGCGGATGCGGCTCTCGGCAAAGGCCACGTCCTCGGGGATGTTCTTGTCGAGGTGGTGGCACACGAGCAGCATGTCGAGGTGCTCGTCGATGGTGTTCACCGTGAACGGCCGCGTGGGGTTGGTACTCGACGGAATGACGTTGGGCTCGCCGCAAATCTTGATGATGTCGGGCGCGTGCCCGCCGCCCGCGCCCTCCGTGTGGTACGAGTGGATGGTGCGGCCCTTGAAGGCCGCCACCGAGTTCTCCACGAAGCCGCTCTCGTTGAGTGTATCGGTGTGAATGCACACCTGCACGTCGTACTTATCGGCGATAGTCAGGCAGTTATCAATCGCGGCGGGGGTGGTGCCCCAGTCCTCGTGCAGCTTAAAGCCCAGCGCCCCGGCCTCTACCTGCTCGGCCAGCCCCTCGGGCTTCGAAGAGTTGCCCTTGCCCAAAAACCCGAAATTCATGGGGAAAGCGTCGGTGGCCTTGAGCATCAGCTCGATATAAAACGCGCCCGGCGTGCAGGTGGTGGCCGTGGTGCCGGCGGCCGGACCGGTGCCGCCGCCCACCATCGTGGTCACGCCCGAGGCCAGCGCCTCGGTTATCTGCTGCGGGCAAATGAAGTGGATGTGGCAGTCGATGCCGCCCGCCGTGAGGATGTGCCCCTCGCCGGCCACCACTTCGGTGGTCACGCCCACCACCATGCCGGCCGTCACGCCGGGCATGATGTGCGGGTTGCCCGCCTTGCCAATGCCCACGATGCGCCCGCCCTTGATGCCGATATCGGCCTTGTACACACCGGTGTAGTCGAGTACCAGCGCATTGGTAATCAGCAAGTCGAGCGCGCCTCCGGGCCCGATGCCGGCCGCCTGCCCCATGCCGTCGCGCAGGGTTTTGCCGCCGCCAAACTTGCATTCCTCGCCGTACACGCAGTAGTCGCGCTCGACCTCCAGCAGCAGGTCGGTATCGCCCAGGCGCACCCGGTCGCCCACGGTCGGGCCATACATAGCGGCATACGCCTGCCGAGAAAGGGGTAGGGACATGGGACTTTAATTAAGATTAATAATTCCTGTATCTACAAAGTAGATTTTTGTTAAATAAGGCCAAGTGTGAACCTAGCTCCACAGCTTTGCTCCATACTATACAAGCAGAATCCTTTCTTGACGTATCATCAAGGCAATTTCCAAGCATCAAAAGTGCTGTTGTATCATTAGGAAACGTGCGTTGCAGCACCCTAGCGTCGGATAAAGCTTCGTCAAATCTTCTATCATCGACTAGCATGTGATAGCGTAGATTTCTTGCTCGCGTGTCAGCTGGGTTTATCGCTAACGATTGGATAAAATCTTCATAAGCCTCTGCTCTGTTGTCAAGTTTTAGCATTAACTGCCCACGATATGTATAATCCCAGCTATCCGGCTTTTTCCTAATCCTAATTGCTTCATTGTAATCTTTTGTAGCACCAGTATCATTCTGAATTGTATGCTTTGCGTAAGCACGCATAAATATTAAATCAGCCTTTTCAAGAGTCTTGTAATTTTTTGTAGTGCCATAAATGTAAGATTTTGAAGTATCAATAACGCTACCAGAGTGCAGCGAAGAATCTACCCGTTGTATAATCTTAGTCCACTGACCTTGCGCCGCAAAAGCTCGTAATTTAGGGTATTCTGTTCCTATGACAAGCTCAGCAGGTTTAGGCTTGAATAGTTCGTAGGAAAAGTATAATACTAGAATAGTTGCGCCTGAGATATAAAATCGTATTTTGTTGCGCTTTAAAAAGTTTATTACATTTATAAAAAATAAAATGATACTTTTAACTGCGCCTTTGATGTAATCTTTTCGTTTGACTCTTTTTTCTAAAAGCGAATGACTTTTTTCTAAGATAGAATATTTTCTTTTAAAATCCTCATATTTAATTTGCAAAGAATCGATTTTCTCGCGCTCTTGATTAAGTGAATTTCTTAGGTTAAAAACTTTGTCTTGCTCTTCGGTAAGTTGTTTTTTGAGTTGCTCGTTAATAAAACGTTCGGTTTTTGAAGAATCGGACTTTTTATTGCTATGCGACTTATTATCGAAAAACTCTCTGTCGTATCTGCTTCTCTTCTGGCTGTCAACTAATGTTTCATAAGCTAATAAGACTTCTTGAAATCTTTCTTTAAAGAAAACATCATTTAGGTGCAAATCTGGGTGTATCTTTTTAGCATGCGTTTTGTATGCTTTTTTAATATCTTCAGTTGTGCAGTTTTGGGTTAAGCCTAAAACCTGGTAATAATTAACCACTTTATTTGACGAAATACTCTGAATAATTAGAAAGTTACCCCAGCTTCCCGAGCGCCTGCTGCTTGCCGGCCTCATCGAGCGGGCCATCAATCCAGCCGTTGCCGCCGTAGACGCGGCGCTCGCCGGCCAGCACTACCAGCTGCACGCGCTTGCGCTCGCCCGGCTGCGGCATTAGAAGGCGAAGTCCATTTCGGCCAGCTCGCGGCCCACGGCGCGCACACCTTCCAGAATCCGGCGCGTCTGGGTGGGGCTGGGTTTTTTGTTGCCGGCAATATACTGGCCGAGCAGGCTTTGGGTCATGCCCAGGCGCTTGGCCAGCGCGGCGGCGTTGATAACCTTGTAGGCGTCGAAAAACGATTTCAGGTCGTAGGTAATTTTCACGTCCTCGATGCCGATGGTGCGGCCGGTGTCGCTCAGGGCCAAGTTGAGTACTTCTACCATGTTGGCCCTTAGCTCCTCGAAGCTCGTTCCTATTGTATAGGCACCTTCGCCCTCGTTGTAAGCGCTATAGCCGGTGGGAGTGCGCTCCACTATCA
The DNA here is from genome assembly GCF_054779975.1 of Hymenobacter arcticus. Taxonomy (NCBI): domain Bacteria; kingdom Pseudomonadati; phylum Bacteroidota; class Cytophagia; order Cytophagales; family Hymenobacteraceae; genus Hymenobacter; species Hymenobacter arcticus. Next base: position 734,263 of record NZ_BAAGXF010000001.1, on the reverse strand, counting down.
TCTCGTACTTTTTCATGGCTGGCTAGGTGTAGGTAGTAAATATATTACCTGGCAAGTAAAACCTGGGCAAGGCTATCGAAAGTTTCTCATGCTATTTCAAGCCCGCCTGTTTCAGCAGCATTGCGGCCAGTCCCTTGCCGACCTCGGCGCTGCCGTGCAGCGGAAACTCCAAGTAGCCGCTGCGGGTGAGGGCTTTCTTGGTAGCGTGCGCCAGCTTGATGTGGCTGCCCGATTGGGCGATTTTATACCAGCCGTCTTTCAGCAGCTTACGGTAGAGTTCGGAGCTTTTCATAACTAAACTCCCAGCTTCCCGAGCGCCTGTTGCTTGCCGGCCTCATCGAGCGGGCCATCAATCCAGCCGTTGCCGCCGTAGACGCGGCGCTCGCCGGCCAGCGCTACCAGCTGCACGCGCTTGCGCTCGCCCGGCTCGAAGCGCACCGCCGTGCCGGCCGGGATGTGCAGGCGGTAGCCGAAGGCCGCCGCCCGGTCGAAGTCCAGTCCCGCGTTGGTTTCGAAGAAGGGGTAGTGCGAGCCCACCTGCACCGGCCGGTCGCCCCGGTTGAGCACCTCCAGCTCAATTACCGCGCGGTTTTCGTTCAGGATGATGTCGCCCTCGGCCAGCAGGTACTCGCCCGGCACGGCGGCGGGCGCGGGGGCAGCGGCCGGGGCCGTGCGGCTGAGACCACTGCCGTAGAGGGCCAGCTCGGGCGCGCCGTGCTCGCGGCAAATGGGCTGGTGCACGGTCACGAGCTTGGTGCCGTCGGGGAAGGTGCCCTCTACCTGCACCTCGGCCAGCAGCTGGGCCACGCCCTCCAGCACGTCGTTGAAGCCCAGCAGCTGCTTGCCCTTATCCATGAGCGCGGCCACCGACTCGCCGTCGCGGATAAACTCCAGCAGCTGGGTGGCGAGCAGGGCGGCGGCCTCGGGGTAGTTGAGGCGCAGGCCGCGGGCGTAGCGCTTCTGGGCCACTACGCCGGCCTGGTGCAGTACCAGCTTGTCGAGGTCTTTGGGGGCGAGGTGCATCTTGGTTGAATGGGTGGACTGCTGGATTGTTGAATTGGCTGATGGACTGCTGAATGGGTGAGCTGGCGGATGGTTGAATTGGCTGTTGGGCTACTATTCAGCAGATTAGGTAGTAGTCGAGCTACCCAATTCAACCATCTAGCATTCCACCCATTCAACCATTACTTTTTCAGTTTCTCGTTAGTATAGCTTATCAACCAATTCAGCAATCTTGGGAGGCGTTGAAATTCGGTAAAAAGATGCTGATACTCTTCAAGTGAAAGTAGCTGGCGGACTTTGGCCTTCTCATTCCAGTCGAGGCATTCGAATAAAGAGCCGTTGGCAATTCGGTAAAACCTGATTTTGTCTTTCTTGCTGTAGCGCCCAAAGCCCTCCGCAATATTAGCCGAAATGCTGTCAGCGGCGCGAATAAATTGCTCGCCGACGGTTCGTTGGGCGAGTGGCGGCCATTTGGCCACTATTTCCCACACGCGATTGCTTAACGCAAAGCTGACGCGGTAGCACTCTAGGTCGCCCAGCCGCAGGTATTTCTTCGGCGGCTCCTGAGCCAGATTTTCATCAGGTTGCTCCATAATCAGCTCAATGTAAGAGCTGCCAATCAAGTAGTTCGTCAGCCAATTTAACCATCCACCAATTCACCCATCTAACAATTCACCCACACCAACCACCCCCCGTACCCCACGCTCAGTGCCGCCGACAGCACCACCGCGCCGGCCCGTAGCTGCCGCCCGGCCCGCATGCGCAGCGTGAAGGGCACGCGCATCAGGCTCACCGCCGCCAGCATCCCCAGCACCGAGCCCAGGCCAAATAAGAGAATGTAGGCCACCGCCCCCGCCGGGCGCGGAATGACGCTGAGCACGGCCAGCACCAGCGCCCCGCTGCCGGCCAGCCCGTGCACCAGCCCCACGGTGTAGGCAAAGCCCGCCTGCCGCGGCGGCTTTTGAAACGACTGGTACGAATTTTTATCCAGCAAGCGGCTGATGCCCAGGCCGATTAGCATCACGCCCACCGCCGCCTCAAAGTAGCCCGAGTGCAGCCAGGTGGCCCGGCTGAAAATGATAACCGACCCAAACAGCACCAGCATGGTGGTGTGCCCCAGGCCCCAGAACAGCCCGTCGCGCAGGGCCGGCCCCAGCCGGTCGTGGCGCGCCACGAGGGTGCTTACCGCCAGCAGGTGGTCGGGCTCGAAGGCGTGGCCCATGCCCACTACGAGGGCGAATAAGAGGGGTAGGAGGCTATGCACGAAGTATTTAATAAAAACCCGTCTGTCATGCTCATTTAGCGTCCGCTTGCGAAGCATCCTATCGCGCCCGAACAAGTTGTTCGGGCGCGATAAGATGCTTCGCAAGCGGACGCTAGATGAGCATGACAGACGGGTTTTGCTAAGCTGGTAGTAAAATCTACACCGCCCGAATCATCCAAATCTGGCAGCCGAAGTGGCCGCTATCGCCCAGTGGTGCAGTTAGATAGGTGAAGCCCAACCGTTCGTAGAGCGGGATGGCCTGGGTCAGCTCATCAGTAGTTTCGAGGTACACGCGGGCGTAGCCGGCATCGCGGGCGGCTTGCAGGCAGTAGTCGATGAGGGCCTTGCCCACGCCCCGGCCGCGGGCGGCGGGGCGCAGGTAAAGCTTCACCAGCTCCACGGTGTCGGCGGGCAGGCCAGTGGTGGGGAAGATGCCGCCGCCACCGAGGACTTTGCCAGCCACTTCGGCCACGAAATAGGCGCTGCGGGGCGTCTGGCTGAATAGCTCATCGAGGTGGTCTGTGGCGTCGTCGTAGTACGCGGTGCCGGGCTTGGCCGCGCCAAACTCGGCGAGCGTATCGCGGATGGCGCTGGCCAGGGCTGCGTTATCGCCAGGCGCGATGGGGCGGATGATAATCGTGGAATCCAAAGCGAATGTAGAACGGGGTGACACCCCGTTTCTCGTTAGTCATTGTCCTTATGGGAACGGAGTGCCACTCCGTTCTACAAACCTACTTCAGCAGCTCGTGCAGCACCGTCTGCATGGAGAACGTCCGGTTGCCAGCTTCCTGAATGATGAGCGAGCCCGGCGCATCGAGCACGGCATCAGCTACTTCCACGTTGCGGCGCACGGGCAGGCAGTGGATAAATTTGCCGCTATCGGTTAGGTTCATGTGCTCGGGCGTGAGCATCCAGCTGGGGTCGTTGCTCAGCACCTGACCGTAGTCGTGGTAGCTGCTCCAGTTTTTGGCCTGCACGTAGTCGGCCCCTGCCAGAGCCTTGCGCTGGTCGTACTCGATGGTCGCGCCCTTCGTGAACTTTGGGTCCAGCTCGTAGCCGTGCGGGTGGGTGATGACAAAATCGACCCAGTCGATTTCCGCAAACCAGTCGCAGAACGAGTTGGGCACGCACTGCGGCAGGGCGCGCACGTGCGGGGCCCAGGTGAGCACCACTTTCACGCGCTCCTTCTGCTTGGTTTCGGCCACCGTAATCAGGTCAGCAAACGACTGCAAGGGGTGCAGTGTGGCGCTTTCCAGGCTGATAACCGGCACCGTGGCGTACTGCATAATCTTGCGCAGCACCTCCTCGCTGTAATCGGCCTCCTTGTCCTTGAGCGTGGGGAAAGTGCGCACGCCCAGCACGTCGCAATACTCGCTCATCACCGCGATGGCATCCTTGATGTGCTCCTGCGTGGTGCCGTTCATCACCGCGCCGTCGGCCATTTCCAGCGTCCACGAGTCGGCCCCGGCGTTCAGCACCCAGGCTTGCGCGCCCAGGTTGTAGGCGGCCTTCAGGCTGCTGAGACGGGTGCGCAGGCTAGGATTGAAAAATATCAGCCCGACGGTTTTATTCTTGCCCACGTGCTGATAGCCGTAGGGATTGGCTTTGATTTCCAAAGCCTTCTGTAATAATGCTTTGTAGTCGCCCGCATCGGCGAAAGAAGTGAAGTTTTTCATGGATTGTAGCGCAGATTCTGAAGAGTCCGCGGATAATGAGGCAAAGCGCAAAATTACTGGCCTTTCGCCTCAGTGCACAGTTGAATCTCAGCTCGCAGAAAAGCGATGATTTCCGTACGCAACGGGTGGTCTTGTCGGAATAATAAGCCGCCCACAATAGCCGGCTCACTAGCAGTTATCTCGATGGGCAACTGCTGAAACTGCCCGACTCGGTCGTTCACCAGCCGCCAACGCGTGAAAAGACGCTGCCTGGCAAAATGCTTTTCATCGCTCGATTCGCAGATGTACAGCAGAATATACGCGCGTTGCGTTTCGAAGAATCGCCAGATGAGGTAAAATAGCGTGGCCGCCACGCGGGCATCCTCGGGGCCAACAGTCGGGCCATCCGGAAAAAAGGAAAAGTCAAAAACAAGGCCCGCCAACTGGACATCTGCCGGCAAAGGCATTTCCAGAAAGCGGGCCGAATAGGGGATAGCGTGGTCGGTAGTGAAGCGGAAGATGCCATCGGCCACCGTCACCGGGTACGGCTCAGGCATCAAACGTCAGGAACTTGTAGCCTTGCTCTTTCAGGCGGGCCACATCACCGCGCTTGATGGCCGCATCGGCTTCCTGCTTCATCCGCAGCGCCGTGCCGATAAAACCGGGCTTGGGCGCGGCTTTCGGGGGCGTTTGAGGGTTGGGTGATGCAGTTGTTTTCATGACGTTACTATTACCAAGTAATTGGTCGGTTAGTTTCAAAGGTAATAAACGGAGCGCAACCGAAAAGCTGCTTCTATATCTTCGCCGCCCGCTTCTTACTCATTGGACCGAGAAGTTAGGTGAGATTCCACCTTCTTCTTCGAAGCCTTCGGTGTTCCTGCACCGGGGGCTTCACCTTTTCAGGAGCAGCCGTATGGTGAGGTGGAAAAACCGTGCGGTAGGGCAAATGTACTTAAACTACTTTATGACGGGTGCTGACTAAAATAACATCTTTGGTAAAGTCAAATCAGTAAATTATCAGAATTCGCTAGATACAGAGAAATGAAATCTGAAAATGACTCTGCTATGACTTTATGAATACCGCCGCATATTGCATACACTTCGTTTTTAGCGGTATTTACATTGCTTAGCCGAATAGCGTAGACAATAAGACTGATTGAATAATCAGCAAATACAAAGCACATCTCAGCATGCTCTATCTCATGTAGTATGTCGCTGTGCCTTGGAATTCCATGATATTCGCCGAGCTGAGTGACAACGTCTTTGATTTTATTCAGTGAATAAAATTCATAGAAATCGTCATCCACTTCACCGTCCATACCATTTACAAGGTTGAAGTAGCTACGTAAATCTTCCGGAAATTTTACGTTGCGGTCAGTTTCGAATTTTAAAATACCAGATTCGCTTGCTGTCCATTCAGACCGGATTTTTCTCTGTTCCCAAATAGCCTTTAAGTGAAGAAACTGTTCCATATAAAAAGCGCAGACTCAAAAGAATCTGCGCTATCAATTTACATCGCCTTATACTCGTTCCAGCTCTTAATCTTCAAGTCCTTCATCTCCAGTGAGCAGAAAGCCTGAATAAACGCCTTCGCCAGCCGCGCATTCGTCAGCAAACCGACGCCGAAATCCACGGACGTGCGGCGGATTTTGTAGTCGTTATCCAACTCGCCTTTCGAGAGGTTTTTGGGGATATTAATGACCAGGTCGATTTTCTTTTCCTTCAGATACGTCAGCACGTTGGGCTCCTGCAATTCATCGGGCCAGAAGAGCAGGCTGCTGGGAATGCCGTTTTCGGCGAAGAAGCGGTGCGTGCCCTGGGTGGCGTACACGGTGTAGCCCTTTTTGATGAGCAGCGCGGCGGGCGCGAGCAGGGCCACTTTGGAGATAATGGGGCCGCCGGAAATGAGCACCGTTTTCTGCGGGATTTTGTAGCCCACGCTCAGCATCGATTTCAGCAGCGCTTCCTCGGCGGTGTCGCCCAGGCAGCCGACTTCGCCGGTGCTCACCATATCGACGCGCAGCACCGGGTCGGCACCGGGCAGGCGGGTGAAAGAGAACTGCGGGGCCTTCACGCCCACGAAGGGCAGGTCGTAAATCCGCTCGCTTTCGTCGCGCTCTACGTGTTTGCCCAGCAGGATTTGCGTGGCTTTTTTGATGAGGTTGTTACCCGATATTTTCGACACGAAGGGGTAGCTGCGCGAGGCGCGGATGTTGCACTCAATCACCCGAATTTCGCCGTTTTTTTCCAGAAACTGGATGTTGAACGGGCCGCTGATTTCGTAGCGCTTGGCAATCTTTTCGGCGATGATTTTCAGCTTGCGGATGGTGCCCACGTACACCCGTTGGGGTGGGTAGTACATGGTGGCGTCGCCGGAGTGTACGCCGGCAAACTCCACGTGTTCCGAGATGGCATAGCTCACGATGTCGCCGTGGTCGGCCACGGCATCCAGCTCAATTTCCTTGGCTTCCTGGATGAATTCCGACACCACCACCGGGTACTCGTCGCTCACCTCCACGGCGGTTTGCAAAAAGGCTTCCAGCTCGAAGGTGTTGGACACCACGTTCATGGCGGCACCCGACAGCACGTAGCTCGGCCGGATGAGCACCGGGAAGCCGACTTCGCGCACGAATGCATTCATGGCTTCCAGCGAGGTCAGCTCCTTCCAGCGCGGCTGGGCAATGCCCAGCTCGTCCATGATGCTGGAGAACTTGTGGCGGTTTTCGGCCTCATCGATGCGCGCTGGCGCGGTGCCCAGAATGGGCGCGTGGGCGTCGGCCAGGCGGGTGGCGAGGTTGTTGGGAATCTGGCCGCCGGTGCTCAGAATCACGCCGCCGGGCTGCTCAAAATCCAGGATGTCCATCACCCGCTCGAAGCTCAGCTCCTCGAAATACAGCCGGTCCGACACGTCGTAGTCGGTCGAAACGGTTTCGGGGTTGTAGTTGATAATGATGGTTTTGTAGCCCTCGGCCGCCGCCGTTTGCACGGCCTGCACGCCGCACCAGTCAAACTCCACCGACGAGCCGATGCGGTACACGCCCGAGCCCAGCACCACCACCGACTGCGCGGTCTCGCGCGTCAGGTCGTTTTCGGTGCCGTGGTAAGTGGTGTAGAGGTAGTTGGTTTTGGCCGGGAATTCGGCCGCCAACGTGTCAATCTGCTTCACCACCGGCAGCACGCCCAGGGCCTTGCGACGGGCGCGCACCAGCAACTCATCGGCCTTCACGTCGCCCTCGCCCAGCAGCTTCACGGCAATCTGCTGGTCGGAGAAACCAGCCTTTTTTACGTCGCGCAGTAGCTTGGTTTCCAAGCCATCGAGGCCCGCAGAGCGGCCGGCAGCTAGTTGATTGCCCAGCTCGAAAATGGTGTACAAACGCTGCAAAAACCAGTGGTCAATCTTGGTCAGCTGGTGTACTTGCTCCAGCGTGTAGCCGGCCTCAAAGGCGCTGTTGATGGCGAAGATGCGCTCCTCGTTGGGCTCGCTCAGGAGCTGGTCGATGGCGGCGTGGTCTAGCTCGTCCTCAGGGCGGTTGGCCACGAAGCCGCGCTTGCCGGTATCCAGCATCCGCAGGCCTTTCTGAATGGCTTCCTCAAAGGATTTGCCGATGGCCATGACCTCGCCCACGCTCTTCATGGCGCTGCCAATCTGGCGGTTAACGCCCGCAAATTTGCCCAAATCCCAGCGTGGCAGCTTCACCACCACGTAGTCGAGCGCCGGCTCGAAAAAGGCCGAAGTCGTCTGTGTAACGCTGTTTTTCAGCTCGGCCAGCGAGTAACCCAGGCTCAACTTGGCGGCCACGAAGGCCAGCGGGTAGCCCGTAGCCTTGGAAGCCAGCGCCGAGGAGCGCGACAGGCGTGCGTTCACCTCAATCACGCGGTAATCTTCCGAAACGGGGTCCAGCGCGTACTGAATGTTGCACTCGCCCACGATGCCCAGGTGCCGGATGGTCTGGATGCCGATGGTGCGCAGTTTGTGGTACTCGCGGTTGCTGAGCGTCTGCGACGGGGCCACTACGATGCTCTCGCCGGTGTGAATGCCGATGGGGTCGAAGTTCTCCATGTTGCAGACCGTGATGCAGTTATCATAGGCATCGCGCACTACTTCGTACTCCACTTCCTTCCAGCCCTTCAGCGACTCTTCCACCAGAATCTGGTCGGAAGTGGTGAAGGATTTTTGGGCCAGCTCGCGCAGCTCGTCCATGTTGTTGGCGAAGCCGCTGCCCAGGCCGCCCAGCGCAAACGCCGCCCGCACGATGATGGGGAACCCGATTTTCTCGCCCGCCGCCAGCGCATCGTCCATCGTCGTCACGGCCACGCTGCGGGCCGAGAGCACGCCAATCTGCTCCAGCTTCTCCTTGAAAATATCCCGGTCCTCGGTGTCGATGATGCTCTGCACGGGCGTGCCCAGCACCTGCACGTTGTACTTCTCAAACACGCCGGCGCGGTACAGGGCCACGGCGCAGTTCAGCGCCGTTTGGCCGCCAAAGGCCACCAGAATGCCATCGGGCTGCTCCTTTTTGATGACTTCCTCCACGAAGTAGGGCGTCACGGGCAGGAAGTACACGTCGTCGGCAATGTTGTCCGACGTCTGTACGGTGGCAATGTTGGGGTTGATGAGGATGGTGCGGATGCCTTCCTCCTTCAGCGCCTTGAGGGCCTGCGAGCCGGAATAATCGAACTCCCCGGCCTCGCCAATTTTGAGGGCGCCGGAACCAAGGATGAGAACTTTGTTGGGTTTGTTCATTCTAAGGGTTGGGTAACAGACCGTTGTAAGGGTCAGTTAATATTGAACGTCATGCTGAGCAAAGTACAGAACGCATGAGTTCTCTACTGAAGCGAATGCCTAATTTGACGAGGCAAATACTTCCAAAATTTGGGCTTTAATTTGGCGTCTACTTAGTCTCGTACTCATCTGGATTTACTCATGGCCATTAACGTTCAGTATACTTCTCACACTTTCAAAGGGCTAGTCATTGATAGGGAGTTGTACAATCACTTGCGTGAAGCATTGCAATTTGAACCCGATGCTAAGCTGTTTGGGATTGCTGATTGGTCCTTTATGAAGTGGGAGTTGAAAATGGCATTGTGCTTAGCTGTGGTATGCGGTCTGTCAGCGCTGCTCGAGCCTTTTACCAAAAACAGTGGGTTCTTATCCGCTGTATTTTTAATAATAACGATACCAGCTGTGGTGTTGCTCTTTGGAATAGTTATGCGTATGATGTTTGAGGTTCGCAGCTTTCTTGGTTATAAGATTAAAGCAAACGCTTATCACAGAAAACTTCATAAGAGTTTAGTAGAAACAAATAGTTACGAGGATTTTATCAAGGCTTTTTCGAAGCGGCTCAGATAAAGTAGCCTACTTGCTTAATTAAGCAAGCTTGCGGCTAATACAAACTGTAAATAGGTGATTCTACTTTGCTCTGTCTGTAGCGTTTCTACTTCGCCTGTCCCTCCTTATACTCTACCACTGCTCTCAAAAAGTCATCAAACAGAAACTCCGTATCCTGCGGGCCGCCGGCGGCTTCGGGGTGAAACTGGGTGGAGAAGAACGGCTTGGTTTTGTGCTTGATGCCTTCGCAGGTGCCGTCGTTCAGGTTCTCGAACAGCATGTTCCAATCAGCCGGTAGTGTTTCGGTATCGACCGCGAAGCCGTGGTTTTGGCTGGTGATGTAGCAGTGCTGGGTGCCGGTGAGCTTCACGGGCTGGTTGTGGCTGCGGTGGCCGTATTTCAGCTTGAAGGTATCGCCGCCCGCGGCCAAGCCCATCAGCTGGCTGCCCAGGCAGATGCCGAAAATCGGCTTGTCCTGTTGCAGGGCTTTTTGCAGATGAGCGATGGTGGCTTCGCACATTTTGGGGTCGCCGGGGCCGTTGCTCAGGAACAGGCCGTCGTAGTCCAACGTGGTGAAATCGTAGTCCCAGGGCACCCGAATCAGCTCCACGTCGCGCTCTAGGAAGCAGCGGATGATGTTGGTTTTGGTGCCGCAGTCCACGAGCACGATTTTGTGCTGGCCGCTGCCGTAGTGCTGCACGCCGGCCGGGCTCACCTGAGCTACTAGGTTGTCGAGGTTGGGGTCGTGCAGGGGCACGTCGGTTTCGGCCACGATTTTGCCCAGCATGGCGCCTTTCTCGCGCAGCTTCTTGGTGAGCATGCGGGTATCGACGCCAAAAATGCCGGGTATGTTGTACTCCTTGAGCCAGTCGCCGAGGCTTTTGGCGGCGTGCCAGTGGCTGTGCTCCTCGGAGTAGTAGCTCACCACGAGCCCGGCAATGTGGATTTTGTCGGACTCGAAAATGGTGGAAATCGACTCGTATAGCTCCTCGCCGGGCACGCCGTAGTTGCCCACCATGGGGGTGGTGAGCACCAGAATCTGGCCGGCGAAGGACGGGTCGGTGAGGTTTTCGGGGTAGCCGGTCATGGCCGTGCTGAACACCACTTCGCCCGCGGCGGAGGTGAACGCACCGAAGGATTCGCCCTGAATTTCGGTGCCGTCTTCGAGGATGAGTTTTACTGGTTGGAACATCTAAGTTGTTGCTGTTTTAGAGACGCAAAGTTATTAAGCCTTCCTCGTCGCAGACCATGTTAGTATGCGTCGTTCTGGTACGGGCCGACAAACAAAGAGACGCAATATATTGCGTCTCTATATCCTATTAATCCAATGCCGAAGCTTGGTGAATGACTTCTATCGACTTCTCCGTCAGCGCAAACAGCGCTTCCAAAAATCGGTCAACCTCGGCCTTCGTGATATTCAGCGGCGGCAGCAGCCGCAGCACCGTGGGGTCGGAGGCGTTGCCCACAAAAATGTGGAAGTCGGCCAATAGCTTGTCGCGGATTTCCTTGATGGGGAAGTCGTACTTGATGCCCACCATCAGGCCGCGGCCCCGGATTTCCTGGGCGCCTGCGTGGGCCAGCAGCTCGCGGCGCAGGTGGTCGCCCATGGCGGCGGCGTGGGCCAGCAGGTGCTCGTCTTGCATTACTTCGAGCACGGCCAGGGCAGCCGCGCAGGCCAGGTGGTTGCCGCCAAACGTGGTGCCCAGCAGGCCATAGGAGGCCTTGTACTGCGGCGCAATGAGGATGCCGCCGATGGGGAAGCCGTTGCCCATGCCCTTGGCCACCGAGATGATATCGGGCCGGATGCCGGCCCACTGGTGGGCAAAAAACTTGCCGCTGCGGCCGTAGCCGCACTGCACCTCATCGGCGATGAGTAGTGCGCCGTGCGCGCCGCATACCAGCGAGAGGCCCACCAGAAACTCATCGGGCGGCATGATGATGCCGCCTACCCCCTGAATGGGCTCCACGATGACGGCGCACACGTCGCCGCCGCGCAGCACCTCAATAACCGCCTGCAAGTCGTATTCCAGGAAGGAAACGAGGTGGTCGGCGTTGAAGGGGGCAATGATTTTGGGGTTGTCGGTGGCTGCCACCGCGCCCGACGTGCGGCCGTGAAACCCGCCCTTAAACGCGATAACCCGCTTTTTGCCCGTGTGGAAAGAGGCCAGCTTCAGCGCATTCTCGTTGGCCTCGGCCCCCGAGTTGCACAAAAACAGCGCGTAGTCGGGGTAGCCCGACACCTCGCCCAGCTTCGTGGCCAGCTCGCGCTGAATCGGAATCTGCACCGAGTTGGAGTAGAAGCCGATGTTTTGCAGCTGCTCGGTGAGGCGCTGCACGTAGTGCGGGTGGCTATGGCCAATGGAAATAACGGCGTGCCCGCCGTAGAAATCCAGGTATTCCTGGCCTTTATCGTCCCACAGCTTGGCGCCGAGCGCCTTCACGGGCGTGATGTTGACGAGGGGATAAACGTCGAAGAGGTTCATGGTTTAGTTAGTTGTCTATTTCGTAGCTACTAGGATATTGTCCATTGTCTTGAAAGTACGATAGTAGGTATTTGAAAACGTCATGATTGGAAACCGCTTCAAAACTGATTTTACTGCCGGATTCCATACCTAAAAACTTTATTTTAGGTGCTCCAGAATTTATTGAAAACTCGTAGGGATTTGTCGAAGTGCGTTTGGCACTAGACCAGACAGTTCCTAGAGAAACATTACCTTCTTTAAACGCAGTTTTTAAATTTGCAATAAGCTTTCCTTTCTTATTGAAAAGGTCGCCATTTGCATAAAATTTATTTTCATTATAAGTGAAATATCCCTTCTCCTCAAGTTCTCGCAACTCTTTATTAATTCTGTTTGTCAAAGAGCTTTTTGCGATAATTTCGTGAGCAATATTAAGTTGCTCGTATTCCTTTTTGTTGAGTGAACCTTTTATGACCCCTGTCATACTAGATGTTAAGACAATTATTTTTGTCTGACCGTCTTTAGTATTTACACCGCCAATCATAAACGTTGCACCCCTGTCACTTCCTAGCATCGAAGTCGAAATTGTTGGTAAATAATAAACAGCTTCAATAGTTGAGTATATGTATTCATTATCATCAAACGTTAATCTATCTGGAAAGAAACTGACGTTTTTTACCTTCAAAGGCTTGTCCTGTGTGGGCCAATACAAGTGAGCCTGTTGCTTCTCCTGATATTCCTTAATCTTCCCTGAGAAAAACTTTTCAGTAGAGGCCACGGCTTGCATAAATCCACCAGTTGGCTTCTTGTCAAGCCACTCGTTGCAATGGCGGCACTTAATAGCATCGTCTTGAATCATCTCGGAGCAGAAAGGGCACTTTTTCATTAGTCGAGCAATAAGAAAATGTCTGAAAAACAAAAATTACAAGATGTTTAAAATTCGTAATACTACTACCATTAGGTAGGGCGGTAGAGATGCTTCGGCAAGCTCAGCATGACAGTCTTATTATTGACATTCTGATAGCTTAAAAATACGAAGCCTTAATCCCCAAACCCATCGTTTCCTCCAGCCCAAACAGCAGGTTCATATTCTGTACTGCCTGGCCCGATGCGCCTTTTAGCAAGTTGTCCAGAGCAGCGGTAATCAGGAGCTGGTTGCCGTGCTTCTCCAGGTGCAGCAGACACTTGTTGGTGTTAACTACCTGTTTCAGATGGATTTCCTTGTCCGAAACCACCGTGAATGGCGCATCCTGATAATAATCGGAGTACAGTTTTTGTACCTCTGGTATTAAAAGTTCGCAGGTGGTATAAACCGAAGCGAAGATGCCGCGGGTAAAATTGCCGCGGTAGGGGATAAAATTAATCGGCTGCTCGAAGCCCGGCTGCAAGTGCGTCAGCGTTTCGCCAATCTCGCCTAAGTGCTGGTGCGTGAAGGCTTTATAAACCGATACGTTGCCCGTGCGCCAGGTGTAGCCGGTCGTTTCGGCCAGGCCCCGGCCCGCGCCCGTGCTGCCCGTGATGGCCGACACGTGCACGGCCGCCTGCAAGTGCCCGGCCGCCGCCAGCGGCAATAGGGCTAGTTGGATGGCCGAAGCAAAGCAGCCTGGATTTGCAATGCTGCCCGCTTGGCGAATTTCCTCACGATTTACCTCCGGTAGTCCATAGACAAAGCGTCGGCCCAGTGTATGACTATCCGCTGCTAGTCTGAAATCATTACTCAGGTCGACAACCTTTGTGCCGTATGGGATGGCAGCTTCTTCTAGAAACTTGCGGGAATTGCCATGACCCAAGCAAAGAAAAACTACATCTTCACCGCCTGTTAGTTCACTTTCGAATACTAAATCAGTATCTCCCAGCAGGTCGTCATGCACTGTGTGAAGAGGCAAGCCTGCTTGAGTTGAACTGACTACAGCCGATATTTCTACCTCCGGATGGTGCAATAGCAGTCGCACAAGTTCGCCAGCTGTGTAGCCAGCACCACCCACGATGCCGGCTTTATACTTGCTCATCACTCAGGCTAGCGTGAATTTTCAACTGGTTGCCAAAAATCTTAATAAAGCCCCGCGCGTCGCGCGAATCCCACGCATTGTTCTCCTCGCCATAAGTCGCCACCTTCGATTGCATCATGTCGTATTTCGACTCAATGCCCAGCAGCTCAAAGTGATAGGGACGCAGCTCGACGAACACCGTGCCCGTCACGCGCTCCTGCGACGACACCAGGAAGGCTTCAAAGTCGCGCATGGCCGGGTCGAGGTACTGCGCCTCGTGCAGCAGCGTGCCGTACCAAGTGGCCACCGGTTCCTTGTGCAGCTGCTGCCAGCGCGAAAGCGTGTGCTTTTCCAGCAAGTGGTGCGCCTTGATGAGCAGTAGCGCCGCCGGGGCCTCGAAACCCACGCGGCCCTTGATGCCCAGAATGGTATCGCCCACGTGCGTATCACGGCCGATGGCGTAGGCCCCGGCGATATCGTTAATCTGCTGAATGAGCGACACGGCGTCCATGCGCTGGCCGTTGAGGGCCACGGGCTCGCCTTTCTCGAAGGTAATTTCCAGCTGGCTGGGCTCGGTTTTGGAGAGCTGGGTGGGGTAGGCGCTTTCGGGCAGCGCCTGGCGCGAAGTCAGCGTTTCGACGCCGCCCACGCTGGTGCCCCAAATGCCCCGGTTGATGGAGTATTTGGCCTTCTCCCAGCTCATTTCAAAGCCCTGGTCCTGCAAATATTGAATCTCGGCCTGGCGCGATAGCTTCTGGTCGCGGATGGGTGTAATAATCTCGGTATCAGGCGAAATAACGGCGAAGGCCACGTCGAATCGTACTTGGTCGTTGCCGGCCCCGGTGCTGCCGTGCACGATGTACTCGGCGTTTTCGCGCTTGGCATACTCGGCAATGGCGAGCGCCTGAAACATGCGCTCGGCGCTCACGCTCAGCGGATACGTGTCGTTTTTCAACACGTTGCCAAACAGCAGGTAGCGCAGGCAATCGTGGTAAAAGCGTTCGGTAATGTCAATTACCTCGTGCTTCACCGAGCCCAGCTCGTAAGCGCGCTTTTCGATGGCTGCCAACTCCTCGGCCGAAAAACCGCCCGAGTTCACGATAACGGTGTGGATTTCGAGGTCATGCTCTCGCGAGAGGTTCACCACGCAGTACGACGTATCGAGGCCGCCGCTGTACGCTACAATTGCCTTTTTTTTCATTATTCAGAAATAGTAGAAGTCGAAGAAGGAGTTTCAGCGTTGGTTTCCGGCTCGGGCAGCGGCGCGGTAATGTCGTCGAACACCATACCGGTACAGAGGCACATTTTGCGCTCGTTTTCCATCAGAATGCCGAAGTTTTTGCAGCTCTTGCAGCCTTTCCAGAAGTCTTCGCTGGTAGTTAACTCCGAGAACGTCACCGGCTTATAGCCCAAGTCGCTGTTGATTTTCATCACCGCCAGGCTGGTGGTGATGCCGAAAATCTTGGCGTCCGGGTACTTGGTGCGCGAAAGGTTGAAGACCGCCCGCTTAATGGCGCGGCCCAAGCCGTGCTTGCGCAATTCGGTGTTCACCACGAGGCCCGAATTGGCCACGAACTTGCCGCTCTCGAAGGTTTCGATGTAGCAAAAACCCGCCAGCTCGTCGTCCACGAACGCGATTACGGCGTTGCCTTGCAGCATTTTAGATTTCACGTACTCCGGCTCCCGCTTGGCGATGCCGGTGCCGCGCTGCTTCGCCGATTCGATGTACCATTGACACAGCAAGTCCGCGTACTGCGCGTCTGCTGCTGTCGCAACCCGTATTGTCATTAGTAAGGAAGAAAGACTTAGGAAAGAGACGCAGTTTACCGGCCCTCGCACCACGCGAGTTAGGGCAGAAAACCCGAAATCTATCGGTAAGTAGCTGAGCGCGTTAGCGGTGGCTCAGCATGGCTAGCTCGCAGCCAGCACCCGGCGGTTGAAGCCGGCTAGGGTCGTCGCAGCAAAGCACTAACTAGTGGGCGCACGCTTTCGCCACCCAAAAGGGCCGGGGCAGAAAGCTGAAGAGTGGCGCGAACCAAGTAAGTCATTGCAGTAAAACAGCCAGGGGGCCAGCCAATGAGCTAGCAAACCAGGGGCCATAATGGAGCCACAAAGGTAAAAGTTCCTACTTTTGCCCGCAATAGAAAAAGCGTTTTTTTTCGCCAGCAGCGCAGGGCCTGGCGATGAACAAATTATGAACAAGCCGCAGGTAACTATTTATAAAATTGGGGGCGGCATTATTGACGATGCCATTGAGCTGACCAAATTTCTGGCGCTGTTGGCCCAGGCCGACGGCCCCCGCATCCTAGTGCACGGCGGTGGCAAAGGCGCCAGTACCATGATGCGCGAGCTGGGCATAGAGCCGCAGCTCGTGAACGGCCGCCGCATCACCGACGCCGCCACGCTCGATATTGTGACGATGTTTTACGCCGGTAAAACCAACAAGCAGGTAGTGGCCGAATTGCAAAAGCTGGGCGTGAACGCGCTCGGCCTGAGCGGGGCCGATGGCAACGTCATTCAGGGTCACAAGCGCCAAGTAAAGGATATTGACTACGGCTTCGTGGGCGACCTCACGCCGGCAAGCGTCGATAATACCCTGCTAAAAAGCTTGTTAGAAGCCGGTATGACGCCCGTGCTGTGCCCCATTATCCACGATGGACAGGGCCAATTATTAAATACCAATGCCGATACTATTGCTTCGGCCGTGGCCGTGGCGCTGGCTCTGGAGTACGACGTAACGCTGCATTACTGCTTCGAGAAAAACGGCGTACTACGCGATGTAGCCGATGATAATTCGGTAATTCCCGAAATTAATTCGGCTACGTACGCCGAATTAAAACACCAAGGAATTATTGCCGATGGCATGCTGCCGAAACTCGAAAATGCCTTTGCGGCGCTTAACCAGGGTGTATCGCAGGTAATTATCGGCCATGCCCTACATATTAATTCTGATTTACGCACGGTGCTATGCCTGAAGTAATTGCGCAGCTGAGCAACGACGCGATTGAATTGCTAAAGCAATTAATTCAAACACCCTCGTTTTCGCGCGAAGAAGCTGGCACAGCCGGTATTTTGGTGAGTTCTCTGGCGCAACACGGTATCCCGGTTCAGAGGCAGGGTAATAACGTGTGGGCAGTGAGCCGCCAGTTTGACGCGCAAAAACCCACCATTTTATTAAACTCGCACCACGACACCGTGAAGCCGGGTGTGGCCTGGACGTACCCGCCCTTCGGCGCGGTGCTGGAAGGCGATAAATTGACGGGCCTGGGCAGTAACGACGCGGGCGCCTCAGCAGTAAGCTTGCTGGCGGTATTCCGGTATTTCTACGACCAAAACACGGCGTTTAATTTAATCTGCGCCATCACGGCGGAGGAGGAAATATCGGGGGCCAATGGCATCAAAAGTATTCTGCCCGAATTAGGTAAAATTGACCTCGGTATTGTGGGTGAGCCGACCGGCATGCACGCCGCCGTGGCCGAAAAAGGCTTGCTGGTGCTCGATGGCGTGGCGCACGGCCGCACCGGCCACGCCGCCCGCGACGAAGGCGACAATGCGCTCTACAAAGCGCTGGACGATATTCATTGGCTGCGCACGTACCAGTTTTCGCAGGTGTCGAATTTGCTTGGCCCCGTGAAAATGACGGTGACGCAAATCAGCGCGGGCACGCAGCACAACGTGGTGCCCGATGAGTGCCGCTACGTGGTAGATATTCGCACCAACGAGTGCTACTCGAATGAGGAAATCCTGGCCACGGTGCGGGCCCACGTGCAGGCCGATATCACGCCGCGCTCCACGCATTTGCAGTCTTCCGGATTAAGCCTAGAACACCCGATTGTGCGCCGGGCGGTGGCCATGGGCAAGCATACCTACGGCTCGCCTACGCTCTCCGACCAGGCATTAATGAGCTTCGATACCCTGAAAATGGGCCCCGGCGATAGCGCCCGCTCGCACGCGCCGGACGAGTATATTCTGCTCAGTGAAATTCGCGCCGGTATTGCAGATTATATCGAGCTGCTGACTGATTTTTAAGCGCAAGGTTTCGCAATTGCAATGCCTTATCTAAGCTTTAGCGAAACCTTGTGAAACCTCTTTTAACCTTGCGAAACCTCGCGTTATGAAAATCTGGGAAAAAGGCTTCTCCGTCAACGATAAAATTGAGCAGTTCACGGTAGGGCAGGACCGTGAGCTGGACATGTATTTGGCGCAGTTTGATATGCAAGCATCCAAGGCGCAAGCGAAAATGCTGGCCAGCATCGGCTTGATTTCCAAGGAGGAGGAAGGGCAATTAATTACCGGTCTGGACGAGCTATTGGCGCAGGTCGAAAACGGCACATTTGTTATCGAGCCGGAGTTTGAAGACGTTCATTCCAAAATTGAATATTACCTGACCGATAAATTTGGCGACGCGGGCAAAAAAATCCATACGGCACGCTCGCGCAACGACCAGGTATTGACGGCGATTCAATTATTTATTAAGGATTACACCGAGAAAATCGGCACGAAAATCCTGGAATTAGCCGATTTATTAATTCGGCAGGGTGAGAAATACAAGGACGCTTTATTGCCCGGCTACACGCATTTTCAGGCGGCGATGCCGAGCAGCTTTGGTCTATGGTTTGGGGCGTATGCTGAGCATTTAGTTCTGGATATGAGTTTGTTGGAAGCGGCGCACACCGTGGCCGACCACAATCCGCTGGGCTCGGGCGCGGGTTTCGGCAGCAGCTTCGGCATTGACCGCGAGCAGACGACGCGGGAAATGGGTTTTGGCAACCTGGCCATCAGCGCGGTGGGCGCGCAAATGCTGCGCGGCAAAACCGAGAAAACGCTGGCTTTTGCGATTGCGGGCGTGGCGGGCACGCTGAGTAAATTGGCTTATGACCTGGTGCTGTACAACAGCCAGGATTTGGGTTTTGTGAAGCTGCCCAAGGAGTTTACAACCGGCTCCAGCATTATGCCGCACAAGAAAAACCCCGACGTGTTTGAGCTGGTGCGGGCGCATTGCAACCGGCTGCAAGCGTTGCCGAACGACATTATTCTCACCATCAATAATCTGCCCAGTGGCTACCACCGCGATTTTCAGATTTTGAAGGAGATATTATTTCGGCCGATGACGCAGTTTGCCAATATTCTGGATATTCTGCTCTTTGCGGTGCCGGTGCTGGAAGTGGTGCCGGGCGTGATTGACCAGCCGAAGTACGACGCCATTTTCTCGGTCGAGAATATCAACCAGCTCATTCAGCGCGGGGTGCCGTTTCGGGATGCCTATAAGCAGGTGGGGCAGGCCGTGGACGCGGGTACCTACGTGCCGCACAAGAAATTTGCCACCACGCACCTGGGCAGCGTGCACCGGCCGGGCCTGGCCGAACTGAGCGCCCGCGTGCAGCAGGTGCGGGCGCGGCTGCCCTGGGTGGGCGGCGCTTCGGAAGAGTAGGGGTAGGAAGCTGGCAGGCCCCGGCGTAGCTTAGCCGCCAAACCGCTGCTACTTTCTCCCAAAACCCGTATGAAAATCACGAAGCTGCTCGTCGCCAACCGTGGCGAAATAGCCATCCGCGTGTTCCGCGCCGCCACTGAGCTGGGCATTTCCACGGTTGGCATCTACACCTATGAGGACCGTAACTCGCTGCACCGTTACAAGGCCGACGAGGCCTACCAGATTGGTGGCGACGACGAGCCGCTGCGCCCGTACCTTGATATTGAGGCGATTATCGCGGTGGCGAAGGAGAACGGGGTGGAGGCCATTCACCCCGGCTACGGGTTTTTGAGCGAGAATGCCAACCTGGCCCGGCGCTGCCGCGAGGAGAACATCATCTTCGTGGGCCCGCGCCCTGAAGTGATGGAGGCGCTCGGCGACAAGGTGGCCGCCAAGGCGGTGGCCCTGAAATGTGAGGTGCCGCTCATCGAGAGCAGCGAGGCCGACCTAGTGGACATCGACGTGGCGCTGACCGAGGCGCACCGCATCGGCTACCCCGCGATGCTGAAGGCGGCCAGCGGCGGCGGCGGGCGCGGCATGCGCGTGATTCGCGATGATGAGCAGCTCCAAAAAGGCTTCTTTGAGGCCCGAAATGAGGCGCTGAACGCTTTTGGCGACGACACAGTGTTCCTCGAAAAGTTTGTGGAGCGGCCCAAGCACATCGAGGTGCAGCTGGTGGGCGACCAGCACGGCCACCTCACGCACCTCTACGAGCGCGACTGCTCGGTGCAGCGCCGCTTCCAGAAAGTGGTGGAAGTAGCGCCCGCCGTGGACCTTACCGATTCGCTACGTAACCGCCTGTACGAGTACGCGTTGAAGATTGGCAAGGCGGTGGGCTACGACAACGTGGGCACCGTGGAATTTCTGGTAAACCCCGAGCTGGACCGCATTTATTTTATTGAAGTCAATCCCCGCATCCAGGTCGAGCACACGGTGACCGAGATGATAACGGGCGTAGACATCGTGAAAACCCAGATTTACATTGCCTGCGGCTACCCGCTGGAGTCGCCCGAAATTGGGCTGGGGCCCGACGTGGTGGTGCCGCGCATGGGCGTGGCCGTGCAGTGCCGCATCACGACGGAAGATGCCACCAACGATTTTAAGCCCGACTACGGCACCATTGTGGCCTACCGCTCGGCGGGCGGCTTCGGTATTCGCCTTGACCAAGGGTCTGTGTACCAAGGTGCTATTATTTCGCCGTTTTTCGATTCGCTGCTGGTGAAGGTGTCGGCGCACGCGCCCACGCTGGCCGGCGCGGCCCAAAAAATGCTGCGTACCCTGGACGAGTTTCGGGTGCGCGGGGTGAAGACGAACATGCAGTTCTTGCAGAATATCGTGCGCAACCCCGAGTTTCAGGCCGGGCATGCCACGGTTGATTTTATCAAGGATAACCCCGAGCTGCTGCAATTCAAGACCCGGCTCGACCGGGCCACGCGCCTGCTGCACTACATCGGCGAGGTGGTGATAAATGGCAACCCCGACGTGGCCGGCCGCGTGGACGAGCGCCGCCAGGTGCGCCGCGTACCGCTGCCCGCCGCCGACCTTAGCCAACCGCCCGCGCCCGGCACCCGCCAGAAACTGCAGGAACTGGGCCCCGAGAAATTAGGTGAGTGGCTGCGTGCCGAGCCGCTCATTCACTACACCGATACCACGCTGCGCGACGCCCACCAGAGCCTGCTGGCCACCCGCATGCGCACCATCGACATGCTGAAGGTGGCCGACCGCTACGCCCGCCAGCACCCCCAAACCTTCTCGCTGGAGGTGTGGGGCGGGGCCACGTTCGACGTGGCGTTGCGCTTTTTGCACGAAGACCCCTGGGCGCGCCTCACCCGGCTGCGCGAGGCGGTGCCCAATATTCTGCTCCAAATGCTGATTCGCGGCGCCAACGGCGTGGGCTACAAGGCGTACCCGGACAACCTGACCGAGCGCTTCGTGGCCGAGGCTGGCGCGAAGGGCGTAGACGTATTCCGCATTTTCGACTCATTGAACTGGATGAAGGGCATGGAGGCCTGCATTCAGTTTGTGCGCCAGCAAACCACCGGCCTGGCCGAGGGCAGCATCTGCTACACTGGCGACATTATGGACGCCAGCCGGCCCAAGTATAACTTGCAGTATTACACCACGTTGGCCAAGCAGCTGGAAGACGCGGGCGCGCATATCCTCTGCATCAAAGACATGGCGGGCCTGCTGAAGCCCTACGCGGCGCAGGAGCTGATTACGGCGCTGCGCGAAACCGTGAAGCTGCCCATTCATTTGCATACCCACGATACAAGTGGCTTGCAGGCAGCTACTTATCTCAAGGCGGTGGAGGCGGGCGTGAACGTGATTGACGTGGCGCTGGGTGGCCTCTCGGGCCTCACTTCGCAGCCCAACTTCAACTCGGCGGTGGAGATGTTTCGGCACACGCCGCGCCACCGCGAATTCAACCAGCACAGCCTTAACGAGTTTAGCGACTATTGGGAGGCCCTGCGCGAGCAGTATTACCCCTTCGAGTCGGGCCTGCTTGCCAGCACGGCGGAGGTGTTTGAGCACGAGATTCCGGGCGGGCAGTACTCCAACCTGCGGCCCCAGGCGGCGGCGCTGGGTTTGCTCGACAAATTTGAGGAAGTGAAGCAGCGCTTTCACGATGCCAACCAGCTGCTGGGCGATATTCCGAAAGTGACGCCCTCGTCGAAGGTAGTGGGCGACCTGGCGTTGTTCATGGTTTCCAACAACTTAACGCCCGAGGAAGTGATAAGCAAGGGCGAAAGCCTGAGCTTTCCGGAGTCGGTGCGCGAGCTGCTGCGCGGCGACATTGGCCAGCCGCTAGGCGGGTGGCCCGCCGACATTCAGCACGCCGTGCTGCGCGAGGAGAAGCCCTTCACCGACCGGCCCAACGACCACCTCGCGCCCATTGATTTCGACCAGGAATGGGCCGCCTTTGAGAAGGAGCACCCCTACGCGCAGTTTACCGACCTGCTCTCTAGCTTGCTCTATCCCAAGGTATTTGCCGATTACTGGAAGTTTCGGCAGGACTACGGCGACGTGAGCCGCATCTCGACGCCGGTGTTCTTCTTCGGCCTGAAGGAGGGTGAAGAAACCATCATCACCATTGCGCGGGGCAAAACCATTATCATCCGGCTCCAGTCCATCGGCCCGGTCAATGAGGAGGGGATGCGCACCGTTTTCTTCGCCCTCAACGGCCAAACGCGCAACCTTGAAGTGCGTGACCAGCACGTGGAGGTTAAAACCGTGCACAACCAAAAGGCCGACAAGGCCAACGCCAAGCAAATTGGCGCGCCCCTGCAAGGCATGCTGAGCAAGGTGCTGATAGCCGCCGGCCAGCAGGTAATCAAGAACACGCCGCTGTTCGTTATCGAAGCCATGAAAATGGAAACCACCATCACCGCGCCCGCCGACCTCACCGTGGGCAGCCTCGCGTTGGGCGAAGGTGCCCGCGTGCAGGCCGATGACCTGGTGCTGACGGTGGAGTAGGAGCCTGGTTAGTATATTTTTATCGGAAAATTTAAGCCAATGAATTAGTCCAGAGGATATGTACAGAAACTTGCTTTTACCCCTGTCTCTTTTGTCGCTGACTGCCGGTGCCCAAGGCGTTGTGAAGGAAACAATGCAGACAACCCAAAACATGTCTAACGTGCTGGGCAATCGTACCGACATTGCTTTCTCCAACCGCGACGAGGGCCTGCTGGGTTCGCCCATGCTGTATGCGGGCTGGCGGCCCGGCGAGCTGCTGCTGGCCGGCAACCAGCACGCTACTACGGTGCCGCTCAAGTACGACCTGTACCGGCAGGAGCTGCGGGTGCGCCGCCCGCAGGGCGACTCGGTGCTGCTGCCCATGAATCAGGTGCGCGAGTTCCGGTTGCTGGAGCCGGCCCGGCACTTCATCAACTTTCCCATTGCGCCGCCCGACGTGGCCGGCACCTGCGCCGAAGTGCTGGTGGAAGGCAAAAACGTGCAACTGGTCAAGTACTTGCATAAGGAAATGACCAAGCCCTCCACCGGCAACGACTCGTACACGGCCCACACGCCCGGGGCGCTGGTGGAAGAGGCGCAGTACTTCCTGCGCTGGCCCAGCGACAGCCGCTTCTCGCCCCTGCGCCTGAAGCGCGCCAGCCTAGAGCGGGCGCTGGCCGCCTATGGCCCCGCCCTGGCGGCGCTCAAAGTGCGCAAAGGTGGCCTCAACTCCGAGGCTGAGATGGTGCAGGCCGTGGCCGAACTGGAGCCGCTGGTGGCGGCCCCTGGGCGCTAGAGCAGCGGCTTCCGCAACAAGCTCCGGCATAAATTTTCGAGCCTAAATAACTGATAATAAAATACTTGCAGAATATGCGTACCACGTTGCTACTGAGCTGCCTGGCAGTGAGTTCCCTGACGGCCGCGGCCCAAACCAAGAAAGCAGTATCGGCCGCCACGGTGGAGCGGGTACTGACTGCGCTGGCCGCCGATGATATGGGGGGCCGCCCCACTGCCGGCCCTGGCAATAGGAAAGCTGCCGAGTTTTTGACCGCCGAGTTTACCCGCATTGGCTTGCAGCCGCTGCCGGGTTTGACGGGCTTCATGCAGGAATTTCCGGCTTATGAAACGACTACGGCGGGCGTGCAAGTGACGCTGGGCGGCCAGGCGCTGCCGGCCGGCAATGCGCTGGCCATCACCACGCAGCCACAGCTGAGCTGGACGGAGAAGGACGCCGTGGAGGTGCTGGTACTAGGGCCCACCGACAAGCTGCAACCGCACTTTCAGGAGATTTTCAATCCTACCAAAAACCTACTAGTGCTGGTAGACCCCGCCCAAGCCGACCTGTTTAAGCGCCTGGCGGGGAGGTTCGCCGGCCCGCAGCTGCACAAGGAGGCAGCTACCAACGCGTATTCGTGCGTGGTAGCGCTGGCGGCAGTGTCGGCGGCCCCAGCCACTTACCGGGTGGCAGCCACTACCGCCGCCAGAACCCTGACGCTGCGCAACGTGGTGGGCTACCTGCCCGGCCACAGCGCAGCGCGGGCTAAAGAAGACGTTATTTTTTCGGGCCACTACGACCACCTGGGCATCATCAAGCCCACGGCCGGCGACTCCATCGCCAACGGGGCTGACGACGATGCTAGCGGCACTACGGCCGTGGTAGCCCTGGCCGAATATTTCAAAAAGCGCGACGACAATGCCCGGCCGCTGATTTTTGTGGCCTTCACGGGCGAAGAAATTGGGGGCTACGGGGCTACCTATTTCTCCAAGCAGCTTGACCCAAAGGACTTAGCGGCCATGTTCAACATCGAGATGATTGGCAAGCCTGCCAAGTTTGGGCCGAAAACCGCGTTTATTACCGGCTACGACCGCTCAGACTTTGGTAAGCTGCTGCAAGCCAACCTCAAGGGCACGGGCTTCAAGTTTGAGCCCGACCCATACCCCGAGCAAAACCTGTTTTACCGCTCCGACAATGCCACGCTGGCCCGGCTGGGCGTGCCGGCCCACACCATCAGCACCGACCAAATTCCGACCGATAAGCTATACCACAGCGTGGATGACGAAGTGAGCAGCCTGGATGTGGCCAACATGACGGCTGTAATCTCGGCCATTGCGCGCAGCGCCCGCGGCATTGTGGCGGGCCAGCAAACGCCGACCCGCATTGCCCCCGAAAAAGACTAGCTGCCTAGCGCAGGTACACGGCCTCCAGCCGGGCCAGTGGCTGGCCACTGCGCTCAGCGTTAGCATACAGCATTAGCGTATCGCCGCTGATGCGGTAGGCGCGCGTGGTATTGAGGGCCTGGGAAAATTGCTGCTCGGTAGCGAGGGCCGGGCAGGCCATGCGGGTGCTCAGGAGGGGCGCAAACTTCAGCTCCCCGTCGTTGGTGGCCGGCTCCATGCCGCCCCGGAAGGTGTTGCAGCTGCCCTGGCCCTCGGCTGTGCCTGCGGCCGTGATGCGCAAAAATGGCTCCTGCCCATTGGCCGGCACGGCCGCAATGGGCTGCCCGGCCACTTGGCGCAGCACCCAGCGGGTTTCGCGCAGCGGGGCATCGGCGGTGGTGATGGTGGATGTGGAACTGCCCAACGGGCTGGAATTGCCGCGGTCGGTGCGCTGGCAGGCAGCGCCAAGTACGAGAAGGCAGGGCAGAAAAAAAGCTTGGAAGCGCATAGCGGAAGGTGGGTCAGGAAGCCAAAAAAAAGGCCAGCTCGCCAATATACGTGGCGGGCTGGCTAGAGGTACATGCATGCATTGTGCGCGGGCGGAGCCAGGGGCTGCCGCTGCCACGCTAACCGCAACGGTTAGTGCTGGTTGCCACCCAGGCGCAAGGCCATGCCCACGCCCACGGTATTGGCGCCCGCGTTCAGGCCGCCCAGGATGCGGCCGGCCGTGGCATCAAAGCGCAGGCCGGTCCAGGGCCGGTAGTAGAGGCCGGCGGTGGCACCGGTGGTCAGGCCGTCGCGGCCGCGGCCGTAGCCTTCCACAAAGTAGCCGGCCTTGTTGCCAATAGGGGCCGTGAGGGCCAGCGAGCCGATGTACTGCCCGCCAATCTGGCCGTTAAACAAGTCGGTCATGGTGAGACCCGACTGCACAAAGCCGAAGTTGCCCTCCAGGGCGGCGCGGCGGCCCAGTTGCTGGCTCAGCAGCAGGCGGCCGGCGGGGGCCCAGGTGGTGCGGCGTAGGCCATTCTGGCCGGTGTTGGGTAAGCTGGCCTCGGCCAGCAGTGAGGCTTGGAAGCGGCTGGCCCGGTCGGGTGTCAGCATCAGCTTCACGCCCACGGTGAGTGGGGCCCAGCCTACCGAGTCGGTGCGCAGGGTGGGTATTTCGCTGCCGGGCTGCGTGGGGGTGGGCGTGCCAAACACGTAGGGTTGGGTCACGCGTAACTCCATGCTGTTCCAAAAGCCGATGCGTAACGTGTTGACGTTGCTGCTCACGCCCACGCCCGAGCGGGGCGTAAAGCGCTGAATACCAGTTTCGAGCTGAAACTCACCCGCTCGTAGTACGCCCGCCGTAATGGTCTGGCCGGGGCGGTCGGGCCGCACGTGCTGCACAAAAGGTGTGTCGCCATTAGGGTTGCTTTCTTCCGGCGTGTTTTGGGCCAGGGCGGGGGTGAGGCGGCCTGCGAGCAGGGCAGCCAGCACCAGCGGAGTGGTCTTGCGCATAGCCTACCCGACACGTAACCCGCGGGGATAGTTCACCGTAGGGCGTTGCCTTTTGCAGCTAGGGCCTGAATAATAAAGGGGTAAAAGCAGCGGCCGCTGCTTTTACCCCTTCACTACTAGTGCTTAATTACCAGCGCTTCAGCTAACCTTCATGCTTATTTAGCGGCCTGAATAGCTTGCACGGCCGCGGCGGCCGTAGCCTGGTTCTTAGCGGCGTTGGGCTTGCCTGCCTGGGCGGCGGCACCTTTCTGAATGGCATCGGCCAGGCGCTTATCCAGGCCGTAGGCGCGCAGCTGCGGTACCATGGCCAGCTTTTGCAGGCGGTCCACATCCTCGGCAAACGCGGTGGGGTCGTCGAGGCGGCCCAGCATCTGGGTCATGGGCTGAATGTAGTTGTAGCGGCCGCGGCCCGAGGCGGCATCGTAGCTCGTGCGGATGTAGTTCCACTGCTCCTGCCCACCGTGCATGGCATACACGGTGGTAACGGCGCCAGCCAGGTGCTCGTCGGTTTCTAGGGCTTTGGCCCGGGTTAACGCCATCGGCGCATCAATCTCGCCCAGGGCTTGCAGGCCCGCGCTCTGGATACCGTACGACTGGCTGCCGAGCGCGGCCGTCAGCAACTTGCTGTCTTTCTTGTCTTTCAGCTGGCCCAGGGCCACCAGGGCCGCGGCGCGCACGCGGGTTTCGGTGTCGGACGCGGCCAGCTTGCGCAGCTCGGGGGCAGCGGCTTTGGCCATGGCGGCGTTGTCGAGCTTCAGGCCATTAATGGCGGCAATGCGCAGGCCGTAGAACTTGTCTTTGAGGGCGGCCAGCACTACGGCGCGGGCGGCGGGGTTGGTGGTTTGCACGGCCAGGGCGGCGTCGAGGGCCTCGCGGCGGTCTACGTACAGCGGCGCGTGGCCGTACTGATACAGCGACTCGGTGACGGGCTTGTTGTCGGTTTTCTGCCAGAGCGTGAATTTCTCGGCGTCCACGTTTACCAGCTCGGGCTTGGCGGCCAGCGCCATGCTAAACGTCTGGGTGGCCTGCGTCATCGTGATGTTCTGGCGCTGGGCTTTACCATTTATGTAGTAGTCGATGGCCAGCGGCAACCGGAATACCTTGTCGGCTTGGGTCTGCTTGATGGTCACGTTCTGGGTCTTGGTGGCCGCGTCCCAGGCGTAATCAATGGTCACCACCGGCTGGCCGCTACCGAAGTACCACTGGTTGTAGAACCAGTTCAGGTCCTGGCCCGACACGGCTTCCATGGCCAGGCGCATCTGGTGCGCTTCGCCGTTGCCGAACTTATTGTCGGTCAGGTACTTCTTGAGGCCAGCAAAGAATACGTCGTCGCCCAGGTAGGTGCGCAGCATCTGCACAATGGCTCCGCCCTTCTGGTAGCTCACGAGGTCAAACACGTCCTC
This sequence comes from Hymenobacter arcticus, assembly GCF_054779975.1. Taxonomy (NCBI): domain Bacteria; kingdom Pseudomonadati; phylum Bacteroidota; class Cytophagia; order Cytophagales; family Hymenobacteraceae; genus Hymenobacter; species Hymenobacter arcticus. Next base: position 706,583 of record NZ_BAAGXF010000001.1, on the reverse strand, counting down.
GCGGTTGTTGTAGTGGAAGCGCACCAGGTCCTTGCTGGCGTCGCGGGCGCTGCCCAAGTACGACTTCAGGTAGCGGTAATTGTGCGCGTCGGCGGCGTCCTGGCCGTACTTGTGCTGGGCGTAGAGGGCCTCCGAAAAGTCAGCCATCGACTCGTTTACCGTGATGTTGGACCACGACTCGGCCGTGACGTAGTCGCCAAACCACTGGTGAAACAGCTCGTGCGCAATCACCGACTCGCTGCTGTACTCGCGGTCGAGCAACTCGCGGCCGTCCATCTGCACTTGCTCGCCGTGCAGGGTGGCGCTGGTGTTTTCCATGGCGCCACTCACGTAGTCGCGGGCCACAATCTGGGCGTACTTGTTCCACGGATACTCCACGCCCAGGCGCTCGCTGAAAAACTCCAGCATGTCGGGCGTATTGCCAAAAATCTGCTTGGCAAAGGGCGCGTACTTGGGTTCGAGGTAGTAGTTGACTTCCTTGCCGCGCCAGGTGTCCTTGTATATTTTGAAGTCGCCCACCGCCATCATAAACAGGTAGGGCGCGTGGGGCAAATCCATTTTCCAGGTGTCGGTGCGCAGGCCGGGGCCGGCGGGCACCTGGCTCACCAGCTTGCCGTTGCTGAGCGTCACGTACTTGGCCGGCACGGTCATGGCAATTTCCTCGGTCGTCTTCTGGTTGGGCCGGTCGATGGTCGGAAACCAGGCCGACGAGCTTTGCGTCTCGCCCTGCGTCCAGATTTGCACCGGCTTGCCCTTCACTGCGCTGTCGGGGTTGATGAAGTACAGGCCCTTGGCATCGGTAATAGCCTGGGAACCTTGCACTTGCAACTCATCGGGCTTGGCTGTGTACTCGATGTACACCACGTATTCCTCGCCCGGCTTAAACAAGCGGCCCAGGTTGATGTGCAGGTTGTTCTTATCCGAATAGTCAAACTTGAGCGGCTTCTGGGCGGTGCCGTTCATCAGGGCTACCGTCTTAATGTCCATGCCCTGGGCATCGAGGCGCAGCGTGTCGGTGGCTATGGCGTGGGGTTTCAGCGTCACCCATTCCTGCCCGTAGAGGTAGCGCTTGGCGTAGTCGAAGCGCACGGCCAACTTAGTGTGCACTAAGTCGTTGGTTTTGGTAGCCGAGGGTTGGTACGGGGCGTTGGGCGCGGCCGTGGGTGTGGTGGGCGCCTGGGCCTGGGCCACTACGGCCAGCAGCAGGCAGACCGGCAGCAAGGCGGCGGAAAGAAGTTTCATGGGGTGAGGAGGGGGAGGGGTAGCAGGATTATAGCGCCAAAGATGGGCGCTAGCCTTGTAAAGTTGCGCGCTACGACTTACTCCGACGCACAATAAGTCGGCCACTGGGTAACGACTAGCTTTAAAACATAATCAGGTGTAATTTATTAAGAAACAATAAGATAATAAAAAATATTTAATATAAATTATGATTTTTTAAATAAAAATCTAATGCATGTTTTTGAGCTTTACTAATATAAAGTTTTGATAATCAAAACTTTATTACTGTTTTTTACTTCGTAAATGAATTTTTTATAATAGAACGTAACGCAAAAATTTAGTTTATAACTTAGTACATTAGCATCGTTATTTCCTTTTCCCCAAATATTTACCTAAATCAACGTTCGTGTATGAACAAAAAAGTCATTACACTCGCCTCTTTAGCTGCTCTGATGAGTTGCTTACAATCCTGCAACAAGGAGTAGTTGCCAGCTTCTCCTAATGTAGCAATGACACCTGAAATCACTAATCAACTTCAAGTAACATTCGGTAAGGCTTTGAGTAAAGCTCTGGCAGCCGACCCAGAGATTCGCAAACATCTTCAGGCCGAAAGCTTGAAGATGTTTGATTTAGACAACGATGTTCTATACCAGATGGTAAAGGACATGCCAATTGGCAAAGGTGAAACGCTACACGATAGAGTTGCACATTATTTAACTGCCGATGAACTCGTTGCTATTGAAGATAAAATGCCTTTGTTGACTATTCTTGTTCCCACATTGCCAAGTGGCTTCTCGCCGGAAACTTGGCAGGCTGACCAAGAAGTCCCTAAAGTAGCTGTACGCCGGTTGGGTAATAACAAAGTGCCTCTCTACGATGAGAGCGGGCAGGAAACAATAATTCAGCCAGGTAATATTCCTGGTTTTCCCGTAGTAGTAGTAAAGCAAAATGAGCGTGTAAGGGTAAATTCAAATACCAAAAACGCTGGGGAGTTTTCGCTAAGTCCATTCTACCAAAATCAGAAATTTTCTTTTAGCTTCACTGCGTCTGCCTTTGACGGTATTCATCATAGCACAGGGAATAATGTTGTTGGTCACGGTAGTACAACTAAGGATAACCCGCCTGTAGCTACCAACCGTCTTGGAATTTCGGTAGGTTACGATAGTAATACTAGCGGTGTGGCACAGAAAGTGCTTAATGGATATCATATTGATATGAACAATCCTAATACACAGTGGCAGCGAGACTATGTTTATTATGGAATTAAACCTAATAATCCTAAAGGCAGATTTAACGACCATTTTAGAGAAACGATGCGTAATTTTCGTCTTAGCAATAGTGGGATTATGCGTATGTCTGGTGACCCAGATGACCCAACGACTCCGCAGGTAGGAAGTTATTCATTTGCAGGTCCTGTTATTTGGACGGATGGACAGTTCGAGTTTATGATATCAATTCTTTGTAACCCAAAGGATGGTACTCTTCCTCAGAAAACTTTCCGTTTTGGTGCGAGTCCTACAACTTTGTACAATATTAGCTACAGCAAGTCGGGTTTTTACTATACAGTTACATCAGTTACACCCAGAACTGATTTCAATCCAAACATTACTATAGCCGCCTGGGATTTGCAAAATTTTGGTACTGCATGGACTTATCATGTTTTTGAGGAAAATCAAGTAGTTAATACTACAAAACAAGAGACTACTTCAACTACTTATGCAGCTAATTTTGAATATAATGCTTCGTTTGGTGCAGTAATAAAGTCTGGCGCTAAATTTGGCGCGAGTGCTTCTACAACAGACCAGAAGGTAGTGACTGTTCAATACACAACTGGCTCTACAGATTTAGGCGAGCAAACCTCTTATTTTTACGACCCAATTGTTCTTAGTGTAAACTCGTCTTATGGTAGTGAGTTTATGGATAACAATGGCCTTTACTATGGGGCATATAATATTTATGACCTAGCAATGGGTGGCTCAGCAGGATTTGTATCCCTAAGTGTCGAACCAGTTAGCTTAATACCGACCGAAAACGAAATTCCTTAAATTTTTCGATAGTTTACTAACCAGAAGAGCCAGCTAATATTTATTTAGCTGGCTCTTCTGGTTAGTAAACTACTGGGTAGTTACCGATACTAATAATAAGTCAGCCACTGTTGTATCAGTTGGCCTACTATTAGCAGCTAAAAGGTAATAGAACTTACTTGACTACTAGGTTAGCGCGAATTTCGCCGCCACTGTTATTAGGCGTGTGGACGTTGGCGTATAGCTTACCCACCACCAGCGAGTCGGCCTGCGCCGGAGTCAGCGTAGCCGTGCCGTTAAACGTGCCGCTGGTAGCGGCCGGCACACCTGCAAACGGTACCGTTGGGGCAGCCGTCGTATGCTTGGTGTCGCCAAAGTGAAGGTGGGCAGCTGTCGCATTACCCGTGAGCCCTGAGAAAGTAACTGCGTACGTTAACACCTTGGTAGTGGGGTCGTAGGTGCCGGTCATAGTACCCGCCGCCGCCGGGGCCGTCTTAACGGCCGGTATTTCATTGGCCGGCGACAGCGTCGCCGATACCTGCTTCATGGCCGGCGTAGAGTTGTCGTCTTTTTTGCAGGCAGAAGCCAAGGCAAGGGTAGCGAGTGCAGCGAAGAAAAGGTTCTTCATATATGGTTGAAAAATGAGTGGTAGTATGTTGGTGCTCGTTACAAAAGAGCGCTTAGTAAAAACTCCGGCTAAGCTAGCGCCAACTTAAAAAAGGATAAGAACTCTTTAGCCCAACGGCCCAAAATAGCCGGTAAAACGGGGGGCCTTGCTAGTAAAGCGCTGGCGGCAACTTCGGCAGTGTCGCCGCGCCAGCCGCCCGGCGGGGCCGCCGCCCTGGCAGCCGCCCCGCCGCCGCGGCTGTTTAGTGCGCCAAAGTGGCAGAAAAACGCGGCTGGTACGCGGCTTGTAAGTGAGCACGCAGCGGCCCCACGGCCCTACCTCCAACCCCGACACCACCTCACTTTTAAACCTCAGCACCCCACCATCATGGGCAAAATCATCGGTATTGACTTGGGCACCACCAACTCGTGCGTCGCCGTAATGGAAGGCAACGAGCCGGTCGTTATTCCAAACTCCGAAGGCCGCCGCACCACCCCGTCGATTGTCGCGTTTCTCGACAATGGCAAGGGTGAGCGCAAGGTAGGCGACCCCGCTAAGCGCCAGGCCGTTACCAACCCCAAGAACACCATCGCCAGCATCAAGCGCTTCATGGGCCGTCAGTTTTCGGAGGTTTCGGCCGAGAGCAAGTACGTAGCCTACGACCTGACGCCCGGCGCCAACAGCACCATTGCCGTTAAAATCGGTGACCGCAACTACACGCCCCAGGAAATCTCGGCCATGGTGCTTCAGAAAATGAAGCAGACTGCCGAAGACTATCTGGGTCAGCCCGTTACCGAAGCCGTTATTACGGTGCCGGCTTACTTCAACGATGCCCAGCGCCAAGCTACCAAGGAAGCTGGGGCCATTGCAGGCCTCGATGTAAAGCGTATTATCAACGAGCCTACGGCCGCTGCGCTGGCCTACGGCTTGGACAAGAAGCACAAAGACCAGAAAATCGCCGTGTACGACCTCGGTGGTGGCACGTTCGATATTTCTATCCTGGAGCTGGGCGATGGTGTGTTTGAAGTACTGAGCACCAACGGGGACACCCACCTCGGCGGCGACGACTTCGACCAGGTTATTATCGACTTTTTGGCCGACCAGTTCAAGAGCGAAAACGAAGGCCTCGACCTCCGCAACGATGCCATGGCCCTCCAGCGCTTGAAAGAAGCCGCTGAGAAAGCCAAAATCGAGCTGTCGAGCTCCAACGAAACCGAAATCAACCTGCCCTACATCACGGCAACCGCCAGCGGCCCCAAGCACCTGGTGGTCAAGCTGAGCCGCGCCAAGTTTGAGCAGCTCAGCGACGACCTCGTGCGCCGCTCGATGGAGCCCTGCAAAAAAGCGCTGCAAGACGCCGGCCTGTCGGCCTCGCAAGTCGATGAGGTTATCCTCGTGGGTGGCTCGACCCGCATTCCCCGCATCCAGGAGGAAGTGGAGAAGTTTTTCGGCAAGAAGCCTTCGAAAGGCGTGAACCCCGACGAAGTAGTGGCCATTGGCGCCGCCATCCAGGGCGGTGTGCTCACCGGCGAGGTGAAGGACGTGCTTCTGCTCGACGTGACCCCGCTCTCGCTGGGCATTGAGACGATGGGCGGCGTAATGACCAAGCTCATCGAGTCGAACACCACTATCCCGACCAAGAAATCGGAGACTTTCTCGACGGCTTCGGATTCGCAGCCTTCGGTGGAAATCCACGTGCTGCAAGGCGAGCGCCCATTGGCCAGCCAGAACCGCACCATCGGCAAGTTTCACCTCGACAGCATTCCGCCCGCCCCCCGCGGCGTACCGCAGATTGAGGTAATCTTCGACATCGATGCCAACGGTATCCTCAACGTAACGGCCAAGGACAAAGGCACCGGCAAAGAGCAGAAAATCCGCATCGAAGCCAGCAGCGGTTTGTCCGACGCCGACATCGAGCGCATGCGCACCGAGGCCACGGCCAACGCCGAATCGGACAAAGCCGAAGCCGACCGCATCAAGAAAACCAACGACGCCGACTCGCTCATCTTCCAGACTGAGAAGCAGTTGAAGGAGTTTGGCGACAAGCTGAGCGGCGGCAACAAAACCGCCGTGGAAGGCGCACTGGCTGACCTCAAGAAAGCCCACGAAAGCAAGGACCTGCCTGCCATCGAAGCCGGCGTAGCCGCGCTGAACAAGGCCTGGGAAGCTGCTTCGCAGGAGATGTACGCGGCCGCTGGTGCCCAAGGTGGCCAGGACGGCGGCCAGGGCTTCCCCGGCGCTGATGGTGGCCAGGGCGGTGCCCAGGGCCAGCCCGCCGGTGACCACGTAACTGACGTAGACTACGAAGAAGTAGACGGCAAATAATCGCTGATTTTCGCTGATTGAGTTGCTGACGCAGCTTTAATTAGCTTGCTTGAAAAGGCCGGGAGCGTACGCTCCCGGCCTTTTGGCGTTTATTCGCAGCACACTTTTATTGTTTTGAATACGCATGGGCTACGATGTACACATTACCCGCAAAGCGGCAAGCTGGGCTGATGAGGACGATGACGCGGCTATCTCGCTGAATGAGTGGCTAGAGTACGTTGCTGCTGACCCCGAAATGAAGCTGGATAACCGTGCCGAAGCCCCGGCCCCGTTAGACGGCCCCGATACGACGCTGCACCCCAAGTCAGCGGGACTATGCGTGTGGCTGGCCTACTCCAAAAATGGGCGCGCGGGTAACTACGCGTGGTTTAGCCACGAGGAAGACCACGTGACAGTGAAGAACCCCGACGAGGAGATTTTGGGGAAGATGTTGGCCGTGGCGCGGGCGTTTGGGGCTCGGGTGCAGGGCGATGATGGCGAGTACTTCGACGACACGCCGGCCTACGCCCAGGACATCCACGCCGATACTATTTTCGAGGCCAGCACGGACTTTCGGGATTTCCAGACCTTCGCCTCCGCCGACGCGGCGCAGCCACTGCTGGCCCTGCTGGCCCGGCAAGGCATTCTGGCCCGCACGGCCGCCGATAATGGCCAGGTGGCCTTCGACCCGTCGTTTGCCAATAACCAGTTGACCAGCAAGTTTATCGTGAAGCTCCAGCTGGCCGATTTTGAGCCAGCCAGCCAGCTGCTGGCCGACCTGAACCAGCACGCCATTAGCCAGGCCGACCCCAACCACTACCTGTTCAGCTTTTCCGACGAGGAGCTGTTTGACCTGCTGGTGAAGCCCGACGAGTGGAGCAGCTTTGACGTGGCGCTGGCGGGCCAGCTGCTGCGGCAGCGCGGCCGTGACGTATCGCCCGACACCCTGCGGCTGTTGCGCCAGCACCGCGTGGCCGATCTGGCCCAGCCCGATAAGAACCACAAAATCTGGATACTAGGCGGCTACCTATCGGCGTTGCTAGGTGGGTTCTTTGGGCTGCTCATTGGCTGGCAGCTGTACTTCCACCGCAGGCAGCTGCCCGACGGCCGGCGCGTATATGCCTACAGCGCCACCGACCGGGTGCATGGGCTGCGTATCCTGGTGCTGGCTATTATAATGCTGCTAGTGGTAGTCAGCGTGCGGGTCGCCCAAAGTCTTACTAATAATTAAGTAGAAATCGGCGAAAAAAACAATTTTTTTACCTGGGCAGTAACTAAGATTTAGTAGAATTTTATAAAGAAAAAATGACCGTTGGTAATTCGTAAAAAACTTGTCAGTAGTACTTTGTATAAAATAGAGAGTAAAAATAGGTTTGTATAATTTGAAGGTGGCTATTTGTGAGAGCCCTTGAGATACTCTAACTTGCCTGGTAATTACCAACCGGAAATTATTTGCGGCAACTTCTAATCTAAGTAGCATTTTAACTGGCAAGTCACCGCCTCTGTTTGTAGAGGCAAAACCGGGTTTGCTTGGCAGTTGAAGAGGTAACATTTCCGAGCTAGGCAGTTTCCTTTAAGCTGCCTGCGCAGTGGGTGCAACCGGCGGCAGAGGAAGTTTGGCGAAAATAGGTTCCCGGCATGATTTTTATTTCAGTGCTTTGCCAACCGATTAGCTGACCTGTTTCGTAGGTCGCGTTATGAAAATAGTTACCGTTATGCTATCTATTCGTCGTTTTACCTTGCTTTTGCCCGCCGTAGCGCTGCTAGTGGCGTCGAGTTGTACGCTGCGCGAAACCCGCCAGGAGGGTGCCCCCAACGTGCAGCCCGAGGTGAAAGTACGCGTCGTAGAGCAAGCCAGCCTCGGCACCCTGGACGTGCTGAAGCTGCGCACCCCCACCGACGTAGACTTGCCGCGCCGCAACCAACTTATTGAGGGTTACGTGAATAAGAGCTTGCCGCTGAAAATGCGCTTGCAGCTCAACGCCTACAACCCCAACCTGGAAGCCACCGCCATCACGGGCCTCGACTACACGGTGCTGGTCGATGGCAAGGAACTGGGGGCCGGCCGCATGCCGCTGGCCCTGGAGCTACCCCCCCGCGATTCGGTACGCGTGCCTTTCGACTTTGAGATGAACACCTACAAGCTGCTGGGCAACGACGCGCTGCCCGCACTGCGCAACTTCGCCCTGGGCTTTGGCGACCTGCACCGCAAGCGCGTAGTGCTGAACGTGCGCCCCATTACGCGCAACAGCCGGGGCCGCCTCAGCTCGCTCATTCGCCGCCAGGCGGTGCCCGTGGCCACTGCCAAGCCCGCCCGCCCCACCGTGCAGGCCGACTCGCGGGTGAAGCCCGCCAAGCCCGCTGCTCAGAAGTTATAACTGGCTTACAGATAGGAAATTATAAAACGAAGTAACCCGCCCGGTATTCCTTGAGAGGAAAGCCGGGCGGGTTACTTCGTTTGGCGGGGTACTGGTTAGTCGGCCGGGCCTTCGGTGAGGGCGTCGTTGATTTTTTCGCGGGCTTCGAGGCGGTCTTCGGCGTCGGGGGCTTCCAGTTCGGCCTCCTGCGCCTCCCAGCCCTGGGGCTCGTAGCTGAGGCGAATGAAGATGGGGAAGTGGTCGGAGCCGATGTGGGGCAGCCGCTCCATGCGCTGCACCCGGAAGTGGGCCGAGTGAAACACGTGGTCGAGGGGCCAGCGCAGCAGCTTGTGGTCGGCGTGAAAGGTAGGCAGCAGGCCCCGGCCCACGCGCGGGTCGAGGAGCCGCGCCAGCCGCCGAAACAGCTCGGAGGTGTGCGACCAGGCCACGTCGTTGAGGTCGCCGGCTACCACGGTGGGGCCGTCGTGCGCCTGAATGGCGCGGCCCACCAGCAGCAACTCGGCATCGCGCCGGGTGCTGGTTTTAGATTCTTTGGGGGCGGGGGGCTTGGGGTGCACAAAGTGCAGGTTGGCCTCCACGCCGCTGGGCAGCCGCACCCGCCCGTGAAACGACGGAATGCCAGAGTCGAGAATATACTGCATCTCCTTGGTTAGCAGGGGTAAGCGCGAAAACACGAGCATGCCGTAGGTGTTGGGCAGCGGGGCGTGGCAGGTGTGCGGATACTCGTGGGTAATGCCTTGCAATTGGCTCAGCCACCACTCGTCGGTTTCGACGGCTAGCACAATATCGGGCTGGTACTCACGGATGACGCCCAGGCAGCGCGAGGCATCGCGGTTGTCCATCAATACGTTGGTAACCAGTAGGCTGAGGTGGTTGGGGTCGTCGGGCCGGCGCTGGCTGTCCTGCACCTGCTTGCCATGCCAGGGCGTGTAAGGCCAGATGCGCGAAGCCTGGTAGCCCACGGCCACTCCCAGCGCCGCCACGGTCAGCGGCGAGTGCGCCAGCCACAGCCTATCGCCGGGCAGACTGAGCAGTAACAAACTGAGCAGCAGGCCGGCCACTATTTGCAGGCGCGGAAAGTCGCACACCCGAATCCACCAGGCAGTTTGGCGGAGCAGGGGGAGCAGCGTAGCCAGCAGGCCAGCGCCGCCCAGCACGAGCCCCAGGCCGTGCAGGATAAAATAAAGAGTGGGCACGGGTGAAAGTAGTGCGGGGTGCGGAAGTAGCCGCAAAGATGGGCGGCTGCCGCCAAAGTCCAAAAAAGCCTGTCATACGGGAAGCCAAGCTCCGCAACCACCTTACCCCGCTAATACCTTTACGGCATGGAAGTTCTGATTGCCACCTTCACCACCTTGTTCTCGGTCGTCAACCCCTTTGGGGCCATGCCGATGTTCCTGACCCTGACCGCCGACGACAGCAACTCAGACCGCACGGCCACCGCCCTGCGCTCGTGCGTGTACATGGTAGCGATATTGTCGGTGGCTTTTTTTGGGGGGCAGTACATTCTTAACTTCTTCGGTATCAACATTCAGCACCTGCGCATCGCGGGGGGCATCCTGCTCATGCGCTCGGCCTTCGACCTGCTCACGCCCGGTGCCAGCCGCGACCGCGTGGGCCCCGATGCCCTGGAAGAAAGCAAGCTTAAAGATGATATCAGCTTTACGCCGCTGGCCATGCCTATGCTCTCGGGGCCGGGCTCGATGGCGCTGTGCATCGGCCTCATCCGGCCCACGTATGCCGACAAGGCCATGACGGTGCTGGGCTTTGCGCTGGTGGCGGCGGCGGCGTTTCTCATTCTGGTATCCTCGCTGCGCCTCACCAGGCTGATGGGCCGGCCGGGCATGGCCGCGCTGGCCCGCATCATGGGCTTTCTCACGCTGGCCATCGGCGTCAACTTTTTTGTGACGGCCGTGAAGGTGCTCTTTCACGTGGAGTAGGAAGGAGGTAGCGTGGACTCTGTGTGTCCGTGCGTGGGAACGTTGCGCAATGCTATTGTTCAACGTCCCCACGCGCGGACTCACAGAGTCCACCCTACTTACTTGATAATCACCCGCTTGCTGGCCGAGCGGCCAAACTTGGTGGGGAAGTAAAGCAGTTCGGCCCGGGCGGGGTTGAGGGTGTAGCTGCCCCGGTAGCGCGGCTGCAAGGCAATGCGGAACGTGTGGCGGCCCACCGGCAGCAAGTCAATGAAGATACCGGCCTGGTGCTGAAGGTATTCGCGGTGCACCTCCAGCCGGTTGGTGGGCGCCGGGTCGCCGTAAGAGCAGCCGGCCGGAATAGGCACTTCCAGCACCACGTAGCGCGCCTCGGCGGCCACATCAACCGTGATGAGCAGCTCGGCGGGCTTGCCGGCGGGCAGCGCCACGCGGCGGCCGGCCTGGCCAGCCAGCGTGGTCGTGACGGTGAACGTGGCGGCCACGGCCTCGGGGGCGGGGTTCCAGCGGGTTTGGTAGGCAGTGGCGTACACGGGCAGGCCGCCCTGCTTGCGCAGCGCGAGCGGCCCGGTGCCGGCGGGCAGCGTGAGCGCCAGCGGAAACTGCGTAACGGGCCCGGCCGGCAGCGCCGGGCTGCCGCTGAGCCGAACCTGCGCCGTAGCGCCGCCGGGCCCCGGCCCCAGCAAATCGGGGCCGACGGTGGTCAGGATTTGGGCCGTTTCGTAGGTGCTGTGCCAGTAGCCGCCGCCGCGCAGCCCCAGCAAAAACGTGCGGATGCGCGCCAGCTCGGCCGCGTGGCCGCCCTGCTGGCGCAGCACGCGGTAGGCCAGCAGGCTGGTGCCCACCCGGTCGGTGAGCAGGTAGCGGTAATACGTGCTGGCGTGCAGCGTATCGGCGTAGAACACGCCGCCCAGCGCGGTGTGCAGGCGGTAGTGGCGCAGGCTATCGAGCTGGTAGGGCAGGCCCAGCTGCTGGCGCAATTCGGCGAGGGCCAGGTAGCGGTCGAGGGGCGGGCGGCGCGGCGCAAGGGGCGCGAGCGTTTCGATGCGCCGCAGGTAAGTAGCGTAGGGAGCCGCGGCCCCGAGGTCGTGTAGCAGCTTCAGCAGCCGGATTTGGTCGTCGTTATTTTGGAAATAGCCGGCGTAGCGGTGGGTGGCGGTGGGAGTACTCAGGCTGGCATCCAGCTCGCGCAAGAGGTAGGCAATGAGGGGGTTGCGGTCGAGCTTGACGGCGTAGCCGGCCTGTCCGGCGGCCAGCAGCGCCTCCACTACGTGCACGGTAGCCCAAGGGCTGCCGGTGGCCGCCGCCCACGTGCCCCAGATGCCGGTGGCCTGCTCGCGGCCATACAATAGCTTCTTAATGAGAAAGTTGATAATTTTCTGGTACTTGAACTGCTGGCCCTGCGCCGCGCGAATACGCTGCTCCAGCAGCAGGCCCTGGAGGCGCGAGGCGGCCTGCTCGTTGCAGAGGTAGGCGTAGTCTTGCAGGTGGTGAATCTCGGCCAGCAGGGTGGGGAGCGCGTCGCTTTCGAGGCGCAGCGTGGCGGGGCCCAGGCGCGGGTCGAGGGGCAGGGCCAGGGTGGTGTCGGCAGCGGTGAGTACGGCGTAGGTGCCCACCCGCTCGCGGGTGCCCACCGGCAGCACCGGCAGGGTGCGCTGCTCGCCATCGGCGTAGCCGCTGGCTTGCTCCAGGCCGAAGGTGAGCTGCAACGAGTCGGCCGCTGCCGGGGCGGTTACAGTGAGCGTGTCGATAACGGCGCTGCTCACGCGGCGGGCCTGGCGACGCACTACCTGCCCCCCCACCCGGAAAGTGGTGGTGACCTGCGCCGTATCCGACTGATAATTAAGCGCTTTGCCCAGCACCTGGGCGCGGTCGCCGGCCACCAGAAAGCGTGGCACGGTTAGGGTGGCCAGCAGCGCTTTGAAGGCGCGTAGCCGGCTGGTGGCGGTGCCCACGCGCCCGCGCCCGTCGGAGCCCACCACGAAGGTGTCCCAGCTCGTGAGGTCGTCGGGCAGCACCACGTCGGTGCGGGCGTGGCCCTGGGCATCGGTCACCAGGGTGGGCCGCCACCAGGCATAATCGCGGAAGCGGCGGCGCAGCGCTAGGCGCGCATCCTGGCCGGGCAGCTGGTCGGCGGCGGGGCCCACGGCCTGGCCCGCCAGCGTAGCGCCCTTGCGGAGCGTGAGTAGAATAACCCCGTTGCTGGCCCGCGCGCCGTAGAGGCTCATCGCCGCGGGGCCTTTCAATACCTTTATATCCAGAATATCAGCCGGGGCGATGTCGGCCATATTACCGTTAAAGGGCAGGCCATTAACAATATACAGCGGCTCTGCATTCAGCGCCAGCGAGGTCGTGCCCCGAATCATAATACTCGCACCCGGTGCCCCGGTGATAAATACGCCGGCCACCCGGCCTTCTAGCCCGCGTACGGTGCTGACACTGCCCGTGAGGTCGGACCGCCTCATGGTGGCGTAGCCAACTACCACTGCTTCATTCAGTTGCTTCACGTCGGTCAGCATACTTACCGCAAAAAGGCCATCGTAGCCGATGGGCTGCTCCTGCGTGACGAAGCCGATGAAGGAAAACGTGAGGGCCTGCACCGTGAGCGGCACCCGCAGCGAAAAGCTGCCATCGGCGGCCGTGGAGGTGCCCACGGTGGTGCCCTTGGCCAGCACCGTTACGCCGGGTAGGCCCTCCTCGGTGGCATGGTCGAGCACGCGGCCGCGCAGCAGGCGCCAGCCCGGCTGGGCCTGCGTGGGCTGCTCCACCCGTATCTCGCGGCGCTCGGCGGCCGCAGCTTTGGCCGTAAGGGGCTGCCCCAGCTGCCACAGCAGTTGGTTGATGCGGTGGCTGAGCGCGCCGGCCGGCTGACGGTCGGTAAGTTGCAACTGGTAGTAAGTCTGGCCGTTAGCTTCCACCAGAATCAACTCCTTCGGGGCCAGGCAGGTGCTGTCGGCCAGCAGCACGGCCGCGCGGTAGCGGCCGGGCGGTAGGGCGTGCAGCACCGCTAAGCCCGCCTGCAAGCGCCGAAACTTGGGCTGGTCGGGCCGGGTGAGCAGGGTGTAGAGGACGGCGGGCAGCGCATCGGGCTGCCGGGCCAGGGGCAGCGGGCGGCGTAGCTCCAGGCGGCCCTGGCCGGCGGGCGTGGTAGCCGGGTTGGTGAGCACGGGCCGGGCGCGGGGGTGAATAACCCGCTGTTCCACAGTAGAATAAGGAGCAAAAGGGCCGTGCGAAAAATCGCTTTCGGTGTACGCAAAGTCACCGAGCGGCAGCTTCAGTGGGAAGCCCGCGCCGCTGAGCGACCCCAGGCGGCCGGGGTCGAGGCAGGTCAGCTTGAGCACGCCGGGGCTGAACTGGTAGTCGTAGAGCGGCTCAAACAAAAACTTGCGCCGCTGCCCATCCTCGCGGTAGCGCAGCAGAATGGAATCGGGCCGGAAAGGCCCTGCCACCAGCAACCCACCCGTGGTCGCGTTGTAATCGAGCGGCCGCAACGCGTTGCCCTGCCGCAGGGTGGCGTTGTTGGTATTGGACACGGCCAGCACCGTGCGGCGCAGGGTCAGCAGCTCGTCGGCCCCCAGCGTGGCGGGGCGGGCCTCCACGGTTAGCTCGGCGCAGGGGTGGTTCACGTCGAGGCTGAGCGTGAGCTTGTGCAAGTGCCGCAGGTACACGCCGCGCAGCGTAACGAATTGGTTGCGCGTGCGAATGCTGAGGGTATGGAAGCCGCTATCGGCCAGGGCCGTGTAGGGCTGTTTCAGGTTAATGTCGTGAATGTAAGCTGGTTCGCCATCCACGTACACCGCAATGGGGGCCTGCACCCGGCCCGAATCGACCACGAACGCCGCCACCTGCGTGAGCCCGCCGGGGGCCGGCTGGTACTCGTAAAACGCCCCGCTTTCGGGGTACAAAAAATGGTAGAATTGCAGCGAGTCGAGCCCCAGCTGATGCCGCCACGTGGGCCAGTCTAGCGGCCGCGTGGTCGCGCTTTCACCAAAGCCCGCGCTGAGCGTGAAGCGCTGGCGCGCCACCCGGCCCGGCACCGGCCGCGGCGCAAAGCGGGGCAGCGCGGGCACCTCGCTTTGCCCAAACTTGCTGGTGTAGGCGTAGGCCGTGAGGTCGGCGTTGGGCACGGGCCGGCCGGTCTCGTCCGTCACGGCGATGCCCAGGCGCAGGCGCTGGCCGGGGTAGGCCACGTCGGGCTGCGTGGTGGTGATGGTGAGCTGCGGCTGCGGCGCGCCCACCGTGTACTCGGCCGCGCGGCGCTCGCCGCCCCAGTCGTAGTGCAGCGACACGTGCCAGGCGGCCGGGCTCGGGTCCTTGGTAGTCAGCTTATAATCAGTAGTATAGCCCTGATAGCGCAGGGTGTTGCCCTGGTACACGTAGTACCAAAAAGGCAGGCGGTGCGGGTTGGTCACGGCCAGGCGCAGCGAGTCGCGGCGGTCGGCGCGCAGGGTTAGGTCCGCGTTGTTCTCATCCAGGTGCAGGTAATCGACCCGGTCCAGCGCATCGCGCAGCTCGTAGCTGGTGGCCAGCAAGTTGAGGGGCAGCGCCAGGGGCAGCCGCACGTCCATGTTCACCGCACCGCTGGTGCCAGGGGCGTAGTCGGCTAGGTTGATGGTGAGGCGGGCGCGGTGGGGCTGGCTCACGCCCAGCGAATCAAAGCGCAGGCGCACCGAGTCGGCGCCCAGCTCCAGGTACAGCCGGCCGGGGTCGCGCCGGTAGGGCAGGCCAATGGTTTCGACGTGCCGCTCGTTATCCGAAGTCAGAAACGTGGCCTGCACCGCGTAGCTCAGGTCCAGGTCGGGGAAGATGCGCGCCGGAATGTTCACCCGCGTTTCGCCCAGCGGGTCAAGCAGTTGGGCGTGGGTCCAGAGGGTGTCGGGCACGAAAAGCCGGCGCGTAGGCAGCAGCCCCGGCGCGGCGGCGGGCAGCACCGCCAGCCGCACCCGCGCATCGGGCAGGTTGAGCTCGTTAGCATCGCTGCCGCGCAAAAACACGGCCTGCGGCTGGCCGCGCCAGGGTTTATCGGCCAGCAGGCGCAGGGCGTAGTGGTCGTTTTTGAGCTCGTAGTCTTCAAAGCGGAAGCTGCCCTCGGCCACGGTATGTTCCTGGCTGTCTTCCAGATACAAGTTGGCACTGGTGCCCACGCGCAGGCCCAGCGTGTCGGTCAGTGGCAGGCTGTACTCGTACGAGCCGGGCCGCACGGGCCGCAGCACGGCCAGGCGCTTGCGGCGGCCCAGGCCGCCGCCGCTCAGCCACAGCGTGAGGGGCTGGGTGCTGGGCCGACCATTGCGGCGGCGCAGCACGCGCGCCTTCAGGCGCAGGGTGTCGCCGGTGGGCCGGTAGCGCGGCTGGCTGAGGAGGAGGTAGCTGAGCCAGCGCTCGCGGTTCTCGTATTGCCGCTGGCTTTGGCGCTGGCCGCGCAGGTCCTCGCTAAAGGGCGAGCGCAGCAGCCCCACCAGCCCGGTAGTGGCTTGGCCGGGGTGCCGCAGCGCCTGCGCCGTGCGCCACACAGGCACCGTGAGGTAGCCCAGCGGCCGCCCAAATACCACCCGCCGCCCGGCGCGCAACGCCCAGCTGCCGCGCGGGTTGGTAGCCGGCGGGGCCAGCGGGTGAAAGGTGGTGCGCCCGCCCACGGTCACGGCCACCAGGCCGGGCCGGGCCCCGCGGGCGCGGTGGTAGGCGTGGGTGGTGGGGTCGTAGGGGAGGGGCCGGCCGGCCACAGCCACCCGCGCATCGGGCAGCAGGCGGCCCAGCGAGTCGCGCACCGTCAGGCTCAGGTCGCGCTGGTTGTCAATGACTTCCACGGTGCGGCTGGTTTCGGCGCGCAGCCAGTACACCAGCTGGGGGCCTTCGGTGTGGGCCACCAGGTAATAGCCCAGAGGCAGCGGCCGCCACCGTGATGCCAGTTGGTCGGTGGGGAAAGAATCGACGGGCACCGTGAAGAAGTCGGGCCGGGCGCTTTGCAGGCCGCGCTCATAGAGGCGGCGCGCCTGGTCTTCGGTCAGCCGAAAAACTTTGGTGAGGTAGCTACTCTGGCGGGCTTTGGCCAGCTGTTGCTGGGCCAGCACGGGCAGCGCCAGCCAGCACAGCAGCAGGGCGAGTACAAGTTGATACATAAGCGGCGGGGTAGGGGTTGGCTACCTGATGCCGGTATGTAGTTTTTTGCACACATGCGCTGTTGCAGGGGGCTTGGTTTTAAATAGAAACTGTCATGCTGACGAAGGAAGCACCTTATCCCCGCCGAACGATATGTTCTGGCCTGATAGGATGCTTCCTTCGTCAGCATGACAGTCCCTTATTTTGCTGGCCTCTCGGGCTACGGGTTAGTCGACCACAGCCCCGCTTCCTTCACAAAAATGCGCCGGTTCAGCTTCAGCTGACTAACGATAAACTCAGCAATATCCTCGGGCTGCATCACTTTGTCGGGGTTGCCATCGGTGAGGTTGTTGCTGATAGCTAGCTCAGTAGCTACCGTGCTGGGCGTGAGGGCCGATACGCGGATGTTGTGCTTGCGCACTTCCTGCATCAGGGCCTCGCTCAAACCCATCACGGCAAACTTGGAGGCGCTGTAGGCGCTGCTGCCCGCCGCTGCGCGCAGGCCCGAGGTCGAGGAAATGTTGATGATGTCGCCCGACTGCCGCTCAATCATGGCGGGCAGTGCGGCGCGGGTCACGTAGTACACGCCCAGCAGGTTCACCCGGATAATGTGCTCCCAGTCGGCCGTTGGCATGTCCAGAAACTTGGCAAACGTGCCGATGCCGGCGTTGTTAATCAGGATGTCGAGCGGGCCCAGCTCGCCGGTGATGTGGGCCACGGCGGCGTTCACGGCGGCTTCGTCGGCCACGTCGGCGGTGGCCACGCTGGTTTTCACGCCCAGCTTTTGCAGCTCAGCGGCTACTTCGGCGAGCTGGTCGGCCGAGCGAGCGAGCAGGCCCACGTGTACGCCTTCGTGGGCCAGCGCAACGGCTATTGCCTTGCCGATGCCCTTGCCTGCGCCCGTTACGAGGGCGACTTTTCCGGTTAGTTTTTCCATGATAAAAGGGGTCTTGGGTGCTGGTGAGTGGTGGTCTTTACGGGGAAGCGTCCCAAACAATCGTCCCTGAACAGCCCACCCGAACGGGTTGTTCGCGTATCGGGTGGGGGCGGGCTGCCCCATCTTTTCCGGCTGGCCAAGCCAATCCGTTAGTAGTCAAGCTACTTACCGTTTAGTATCCCTTCTCCTCATGAAAGCCATCGTCATTACCCGCCCCGGCGGCCCCGAAGTATTGCAGCTGCAAGAGCGCCCCCGGCCCGTGCCCGCCGCCCACGAAGTGCTGCTAAAAGTGCGCGCCACCGGCCTCAACCGCTCCGATATTGCCCTGCGCGAGGGCAAGTACGGCGGTGCGCCCGTGGCCGGCACCATACCCGGCCTTGAAGTAGCCGGCGAGGTAGCGGAGGTGGGGGCCGCCGCCCCGCGCTGGCGCGTGGGCGACACCGTGTGCGCCCTCGTGAGCGAAGGCGCCTACGCCGAGTATGTGGCCGTGGATGCCCGGCACTGCCTGCCGGTACCCGCCGGCTGGTCGCTCGAAGAAGCCGCGAGCCTGCCCGAAACCGTGTTCACGGTGTGGGCCAACGTATTTCAAACGGCCGCCCTGCTGCCCGGCGAAACGGTGCTGGTGCACGGCGGCAGCAGCGGTATCGGCCTCACGCTCATTCAACTAGCCAAAGCACTGGGGAGCCGGGTGCTGGCCACTGCCGGCTCGGCCGATAAGTGCCGCGACTGCGAGAAGTTTGGGGCCGCCCGCTGCGTCAACTACAAGGAAGAGGATTTTGAGGAGGCCTTTAAAGAGGAGAAAATCGACGTTATCCTCGACATGGTGGGCGGCGACTACACCGCCAAAAACCTGCGCCTGCTCGCGCCCGACGGCCGCCTGCAATACATCAACGCCATGCAGGGCAGCAAGGTCGAAATCAACCTGCTTGATATTATGACCAAGCGCCTGCGCGTGAGCGGCAGCATGCTGCGCCCGCGCTCCGCTGATTTCAAGGCCGCGCTGGCGGCTGAAGTGGAGCAGCGCGTGTGGCCGCTGGCCGCTAGTGGGCAATTCAAGCCGGTGATTTACAAAACGTTCCCGCTGGCCGAGGCCGCTAAAGCGCAGGAGTTGATGGTGAGTAGCACGCACATTGGGAAGATTTTGCTGGTGAATGAAGGGTAATTAACGCAAAATAGAACGTCATGCTGAGCTTGCCGAAGCATCTCTACCACGCCGTTAGGGTTACAAACCTACTGGCGTGGTAGAGATGCTTCGGCAAGCTCAGCATGACGTTCTGTTTTGTTTACTCAAATGGCTACTTCAGCACTTGCGCCGCGTGCTCCTTGGTGTCAGGCCGCTTGATAACCTTCTCAATCAGGCCATTAGCATCAATGAGAAACGTGGTGCGCACGGTACCCCAGTAGGTTTTGCCGTAGTTTTTCTTTTCCTGCCACACGCCGTAGGCGGTTACGATGGCCTTGTCGGCATCGGCCACGAGCGGGAAATTGAGGTCGTATTTCGCCGCAAACTTGCCGTGTGAGGCGGCATCGTCGGTGCTCACCCCCACCACTTTAATGCCTTGAGCGGCGAGCATACTCTCGTTGTCGCGCAGGTTGCAGGCCTGGGCGGTGCAGCCGGGCGTATCGTCCTTGGGGTAGAAGTACAGTGCCACGCGCTTGCCGCGCAAGCTACTCAGGGTAAAGGGGTTGCCGTGCTGGTCGGGCGCGGTAAAGTCGGGGGCGGGGGTGCCGGGTTCGGGAAGCATAAGGTGATGGGGTATGAGTTAGAAATCAGGTCATTGCCACGCTCCACTGCGTTGCGCTCGCAATGACAAACGGGTTTTACAACGTCAGCGGAATAACTCGCTCATTACCAGCCTGGTCGGTGAGGCGCAGCTCGGCGGGGCCGCGCAGGGCGGGCCCTAGCGTATCGCCGGCCACGGTGAAGAGCGTGGCATTCTTGTACTCGTAGCGCAGCAGCCGAAAGCGTCCGCCGATGAGCAATTTATACGAGGCCAGCCCCGACATGTCGTCGCCCACCCGGAAGGTGAGCTGCCCCCCAGCGCGGCCCAGCAGCCGGCCCTCGGGCGCTTTGGTATCGGTGTAGAGGCGGAACTGGCCAAACTGCTTGAGGTTGGCCGAGAGCTGGGTGCTGTCGGCGTTCCAGGAGCCGCCCACGTAGGCACGGCCGCCGTTGGCCGACACGCTGTAGATGGCGGTGCGGCGGCGGTCGGCGGGTAGGGTGGTGGGCTTGAGGGTGAGGCGCAGGGGCAGGTAGAGCGGCACCAGCGCCGTGCCGATAATCCAGCTTTCGGGAGCGGTGGGGCCGGCATTGGCCCGGTGCAAGGTGCTGAGGTAGAGGGGCGAAAAGAGTGTTTGCGAACCAAAAACCAGGTTGGCGTAGGGCGTGGCGTAGCTCGTTTCCTGGTTGGCCGGAATCATTACCTGCCGGTCGAAGGCCACGCGGGTGCCGCCCAGCAGCAGCGAATCGGGCAGGCCGGCGCGCAGGTCATAGAGGTAGGTAGTGGCCGCGCCCACCGAGTAGCTGGGGCGCAGCGCCATTTGGCGGCCGCCGCGCCGCAGCAGCAACTGCGCGGGCAGCCCAGCCGTGTCGGTGGGGGCGTGGAGGGCCGTGGCGCGCAGCAGGTTGCGGGTGATGTCGTAGCTGAGCTTGGGCCGGGCGGCGGGGGCGGCCGCCGCGCCGGGCAGTTTAGCGTAGTCGAGGGGCTTTTCGCCCTTCAGCACGAGGTGAGCCGTGGCCTTATTATTGTAGGCGTCAGCCAGCTCAAAATCAATGCTGTACACCTTGCCGGCTTCCACGTCGAGCTTGCCCTGGCCGATGCCGGGCGGGGTGTAGAAGGGCAGGTCGTTGCCCTCATCCACCCACAGCTTTTGCAGGGTGCGGCCAGCGGTGCGGGCGTAGGCAAAGTCCACGAAGTTATTCACCTGCCGGGTGCCGCTCGGAAACGGCACCGCGTCGATGACGTGCTGGTAGTGCGGCTGGCCATTCACGCGCACCGTCACGCGCTGGATGCCGTTCTTGTTCCAGGCCCCGTCAAACCTATCGAAGCCCTGCAACAGCAAACCCACTGGCCCGAAGCAGGCCACGGTATCGGGCCAGGTGGTGGCCGCGCCGGGCACGGGCTGCAACTTGGGCACTAGCAGTGCCCGCTCGAAGCGCCCGCGCACCCGCGAGCCAATGGCCAGCGGCTCCACGGCCAGCGCTTGCAGCGTAGGCCCGGTGTGGTCCTGAATTTCCGCGAAGCCGCCCCACTGCAAGGGGTTCAGCTGGCGGTCCTGGGCATCGCGCACTTCCCAGTGCACGTGCGGACCGGCCGAGCCGCCGGTGTTGCCCGACAGCGCCACCTCCTCGCCGCGCCGCACCGGAAACTGGCCTTTGTCGAAAAACAGCTCCAGCTCGTAGGTCTGCTTTTCGTATTGCTGGCGCAGCAGCTCGGCCCCCACGGCCCCCTCAAACTTGTTGAGGTGGCCGTACACGGTGGTCAGGCCGTTGGGATGGGTGATATACAGCACGTTGCCGTAGCCAAACGACGACTGCTTGAGGCGCGAGATGTAGCCGTCGGCCGCCGCGAACACGGGCCGGTTCACCACGCTGCCCGTCTTGATGTCGAGGCCGCCGTGGAAGTGGTTGGGCCGCAACTCGCCCATGCTGGCCGCCAAAAAGCCCGGCTGCCCCGGCGCAATCGGAAACAGGAAGTAGCCGGGTGGCACTGCCACCTGGCCGGCCGCCGCGGCCGGCCTGATGGGGCCGCTGGCCCGGCGGGCGGTGGTGTCGTCCTGGCCATCGTCCTGGCCGTGGCCGGCGGTAGCCAGCAACAGCAAGCCACCGAGCGCCGGCAAGGATAGCCGGCGCACTAAATTGATAATCAACAAAATAACGTAAATTGGATAGCAGGGCTGGGAGGTAGCGTGGACTCTGCGAGTCCGCGCGTAGGTCGTTCAACGCGCGGACTCGCAGAGTCCACGCTACACATGCTAGCGCACGGGTACTGCCAGAATTTTTTCGCCCTCCAGGTAGCCTATCAGCTCGTCGCCGGGCTGCACGGGGCCCACGCCGGCGGGCGTGCCCGTGAAAATAAGGTCGCCCTGCTTGAGGGTGAAGTACTGCGATGCGAAGGCGATAATCTTGGCAAACGGGTGCAGCATGAGGCCCGAGTTGCCCTGCTGGCGCACCTCGCCGTTCACTTCCAGCTTGAAGTTGATGTTGGCAAAATCGGGGAAATCGGCCACGGGCTTGAACGTGGGCGACACCGGGGCCGAGCCGTCGAAGGCCTTGGCCAGCTCCCAGGGCAGGCCTTTTTTCTTGAGCTCGCTTTGCAGGTCGCGGGCCGTGAAGTCGATGCCCAGGCCAATGGCGTCGAAATAGGTATGGGCAAACTGCTCCTCCACGTGGCGGCCGTTTTTACAGATGCGCAGCACCAACTCCAGCTCGTGGTGCACGTCTTTGGAGAAATCAGGCACGAAAAACGGCTGGCCGCGCTGCACCAGCGCGGTTTCGGGCTTCAGAAAAATGACGGGGGCGCTGGGCGTTTCGTTTTGCAGCTCGGCAATGTGGTCGGCGTAGTTGCGGCCGATGCAGATAATTTTCATGTGGACGGGGATAGCTAAAAACGGGGGAGGAGGGCAGGGGCGGGGCCGGCGGCTGGCCCGCGGCGCGGCCCCTGCCTCCACAAAGTAAACATTCCCCCCGCCCGGTTGCGTATAGCCCCTGCCGGCCAGTGCCCAGAATGGCTTGCTTTTGGCTACTCGCCAGCTGGCTTATCCTACTCTACCTCCAACCCTTACTACTACTTTCTCATGTTTAAAAAAATCGTCCTGGCCAGCTGCCTGCTCGCCGCCGGCTGCACCACGGTGCCCATCACGGGCCGCCGCCAACTCAGCCTGGTGTCGGATAGCGAGATGAACACGCTGGCTATCACCCAGTACAAGCAAACCCTGGGCGAAGCCAAGCTCTCGACCAATGCCGCCGAGGTGGCCGAGGTGCGGCGCGTGGGCCAGCGCATTTCGCAGGCCGTGGAGCTGTATTTCAAGCAGCAGGGCCAGTCGGCACAGCTAGAGGGCTACCAGTGGGAATTTAACCTCATCGACGACCCCAAAACGGTGAACGCCTGGTGCATGCCCGGCGGCAAGGTGGCCGTGTACTCGGGCATCTTGCCCCTTACCAAGGACGAAACCGGCCTGGCCGTGGTAATGGCCCACGAAATTTCGCACGCCGTGGC
This sequence comes from Hymenobacter arcticus, assembly GCF_054779975.1. NCBI lineage: Bacteria > Pseudomonadati > Bacteroidota > Cytophagia > Cytophagales > Hymenobacteraceae > Hymenobacter > Hymenobacter arcticus. The sequence continues at coordinate 683,863 of NZ_BAAGXF010000001.1, read as the reverse complement.
CAAGCACGGGGCCGAGCGCATGAGCGACCAGCTGGCGGCCCAGGTGGGCGGCGCGGCGCTGTCTACGGCGCTCTCGCAAAACCCGACCGCCACTAAAAACCTGTTTCAGCAGGCCGTGGGCATGGGCACGCAGGTGGGCCTGCTCAAATTCAGCCGCCGCCAGGAAAGCGAGGCCGACCATCTAGGCCTGATTTTTATGGCCATGGCGGGCTACAACCCCAGCGGTGCCGTGCCGTTCTGGGAGCGCATGGCCGCCCAAAGCCAGAGCAATACCCCCGAATTTCTGTCCGACCACCCCGCCGACGCCACCCGCATTGCCGATATTCAGGCGCAGCTGCCAGAGGCCCTCAAGTACTACAAGCCGCGCTAGCCCCGCCGCCCATTCTGTGCCAAGTGGAGCGCGGTAATCCTTCTGCTCGTCAGCAACGTATTTAGCCAGGCTGCGAGGAAAGAAAAAATTACGACGCTCCATTTCTAGTTCGCTTATTTGATAATTAACTACTAATCAATACTATGCGTACATTGCCTCGCTTATTTGGCTTGCTTTTGCTGGGCGTGCTTAGCGGCTTGCTGCTGCTCAGCTCGTGCGAAACCATCCGCACGAAGGAAGACAGCAACCCGGCCAACCGCGCCCAGCGCATGAGCGATGTACCCGGTGCGGCGCTGTCGGGCTCGGCGGCCAGCCACCAGGTAATGCATCTCGATGGCAACGGTACGGTGAAGTACAAGCTGGCGCAGTCGGTGATGGCGGCGGCCCTCATCCGGCAGTTTCACGACGGCACCGTTATCGACCGCATTCAGGTGCGCAAAGCGCCTGGTAGCGACGCGGTTAGCCCCGTGTATTACCTCATCGGCCTGGGCCACAACAACGGCAGCTACCGGGCTATTGCGCTGCCCCTGCGCGCCACCGACGACAGCACCTACTACCTCACGCCCAGCGCCAGTCGCTACGTTATTTCGGGCGTGGGCTGCCCCAGCTGCTACTTCGATTTTGAGGATGGCCACATCATCGGTACCACCTGCGACGATAACTCGGGCGGCAGCAGCTGCACCATGAAAATCCTGCCCGCCAACGAGGTATTTGCCACCGCCCTGCCCGACGTGCCCACCCTCAAACCCACCAAATGAGCCGCGCCGCCAAGTGGGCCCTGCGCCTAACCCTCACCGCCTTGGCCGTGCTGCTCGCCAACGACAGCGGCCGCCCTAAGTCCGTAAAAAAGCCCGTTGAATAGCGGGCTTTTTTTCAGAAATTTTTAGGTGCTGAGCGCGCCGAAATCCGTTCAACCAAGCGCTTAAAGTAGTCGCCGGTGCGCGAAACCCACGCGGCCGGCTGGCCCGCGGTGGCCCTGGCGGGCTGCAAGCGCAGCGCCCACGCGTAGGAGCTATGCAGCACCAGGCTCAGCACGAAGTGAATGCTCCAGATATTCTTGTTGAATTGCAGGGAGTAGTGTTGCAGCATGTAGTTGCTGAAGAGGGCAATGAGGATGTAGCCCAAAAAATACAGCGCCAGCCCCACCGACACCCAAAACAGGGGCTCCCGCTCCAGGTGTGGCACGCGCAGCTCGTGCAGCAGCTCACGAAAATAAAGCCCCACCATGCTCAGTATCAGCAGGCTTTGCGTGACCTGCTGCACGGGCTTAAACCACGTCAGGTCGGGCGCTAGTACGTTATCAACCAGCACGTAAGTTGCAAAGGCCGCCACCAGCCACGGCATGGCCCGGCTAAGCGTGGTGGCCTGCACCGTGCGGCCATACACCAGACTGAGCAGCCACAGTTCGCCCACCGTGTAGAAGGGCATGATAAACAAGTTGTTATAATGCAGCCAGCCCAGGCCGGTGGCCACCACTTCCAGCGGTAGCTCAAACCACGTGAGCCACGCCAGCGCCCGCAGGTTGGGCGGCAGGTGGCGGTAGCGCGCCGCCGCCACCACTGCCGCCGCTACAATGGCGAGCAGTAGCAGGCCGGTTTTGACGAATTGGGTGAGCGTGTGGGGCGGCATGGCTTGGCAGAAGTAGAAAAGTATTTGGCCACCACGCAAGCCGCTTGGCCGAGCGCCTTGAGCTAGGCCGTGACTTCGGCAGCTAACTCGCTCAAATCTAAGCCATCAAACGTGCCCGAGGTCATCAGCAGCAGATTCGTATCGGCCCACTGTTGGGCGTGCAGAAACTCGGCCAGCGCCCGGCTATCGGTGAACACTTTTAGGTCGGGCCGGGCAAACGCGGTGGCTACGGCTTCGGCGGCCAGCGGGGGCAAGCGCTTGTGCTCCAGCACGTGGGGGTTGAAGTACACCACCGCCACGTCGGGCGCGTCGAAGCAGTGCGCATACTGTGGCAAAAAGGCCGGGTTGAGCGAGCTGAATGTGTGCAACTCCAGGCATGCCACCAGCTTGCGCTGGGGAAACTGCCGCTTGAAAGCCGTGGCCGTGGCGCGCAGCTTGCTGGGCGCGTGGGCAAAGTCTTTGTACACCACCGAGGTAGCGCCCTGCTGCACCAGCTCCAAGCGCCGCGCCGCGCCCTTGAAGGTGGCCACGGCCTTGTAAAAGTCCTTACCCTTGATGCCCAGCTGCTTGCAGACCTCCTTGGCCGCCGAAATATTGCGCAGGTTGTGCTCGCCAAACACCTGAATGGGTACTTCCTCGTCCTTCTTGGTAATTAAAAACGTGCGGCCGTCGCGGATTACGTTTTCGTGCGGGCCGTAGCCCACGTAGGTCACGTCGGGGCTGCTGGGCACGGCCACGAGCTGGGTTTGCTCGTCGTCGCGGTCGTAGATAAGCACGCCGGCCTTGGGCGTTTGGCGGGCAAAAATCTCGAACTGCGCGCGGTAGATTTCCTCGGTCGGAAACACGTTGATGTGGTCCCAGCTGATGCCCGAAATCACGCCGATGTGGTGCTGGTAGAGGTGAAACTTGGGCCGTCGGTCGATGGGGGAGGACAGATACTCGTCGCCCTCGATAATGATAATCGGCGCATCGTCCGTGAGTTGTACCATCAGGTCGAAGCCCGCCAGCTGCGCGCCCACCGCGTAATCAAACTTGCGCCCGTGAAACCGCAGCACGTGCAGAATCAGCGCCGTGATGCTCGTTTTGCCGTGCGAGCCGCCAATCACGACCCGTTGCTTGTCCTTGCTGGCCTCGTAGATGTACTCGGGGAAGGAATACACTTTCAGGCCCAGTTCCTGGGCACGCAGCAGCTCGGGGTTGTCGGCCCGGGCGTGCATGCCCACAATCACGGCCGAGAGCCCGGCGTGCACCTTCTCGGCAAACCAGCCCTCTTCGGTAGGTAAAATGCCGGCGGCGGCCAGCCGGGTGCGGGCCGGCTCAAAAATCTCGTCGTCGGAGCCCGTGACCTGGGTGCCGCGCTGGTGCAGGGCCAGCGCCAGGTTGTGCATGATACTGCCGCCCACGGCGATGAGGTGAATAGTTTCCAAATTTCTGATTATTAAGTAGTTGCTGTGTGTAATCTGCTAGCTCACGCCCTAGGCTACCCGCCGCGCCCCGGCCGAAAACCGGGGGCTAAACCCCGTGTTGCCAGCCGTTTGCAGGGCGCGAAAGTACGGCTGCGGTCCCGGTCGGCCCCAGCCATAACCCCGCGGGTAGCGGCGGCCAGTGGCATTCTTTTCGGGCACTTTTAAGTTAGCTTTGTTAGTCCAGGCCCTTCCCGGCCCGGCCACTTTGCGGCTGGGTGGCCTTCGCTCTCCTACCTGCCTTTTGCCCCCGCTCACCCCCTCCCTCATGAACGACCGCTCGGACGACCGCGTCAAGCAATCAGCCGCTCGCGCTGCGGCCACCTTCCAGGGTGGGCGCGGCGCGCGGCAGTTGCCCATGTCGCCCACTGGCAAGCTGCCCCCCCAACGCCTCGAAATGGAAGCCGCCGTGCTAGGCGCGCTTATGCTGGAAAAGGACGCCCTTACTACGGTGGTCGATATCCTGAAAGTGCACAGCTTCTACGCCGATAAGCACCAGCGTATCTATAAGGCCATCAGCACGTTGTTTGACAAGCAGGAGCCCATTGACCAGCTCACCGTGGTGCAGCAGCTGCGCGAGCTGGGCGAGCTGGAGCTGGCCGGCGGCGTGGGCTACGTGGCTGGCCTCACCATGCACATCAACTCGGCTGCCCACATCGAGTCGCACGCCCGCAAAATTCTGGAAGCGGCCGTGAAGCGCGAGCTCATCAGCACGGCCCACGACATTCTGCGCGACGCCTACGAAGACACCACCGACGCGTTTGAGCTGCTCGACTCGACGGAGAAAAACGTGTTCCAGGTGTCGGAAGACAACATGCGCAAGGGCGTCGATTCGATGCAGGACCTGATGGTGAAGGCCATCAAGGAACTCGAAGAAAAGAAGCACCAGAAGGACGGCCTCACCGGCGTGCCCACCGGCTTCTCGGCCCTCGACCGCGTGACGAGCGGCTGGCAACCCTCTGACTTAGTGATTATTGCGGCTCGGCCGGGCATGGGAAAAACTGCCTTTGTAGTGTCGGCAATGCGCAACGCGGCCGTGGATTTCAAGAAAGCAGTCGCCATTTTCTCGCTGGAAATGTCGTCGCTACAACTCGTAAATCGTCTGATTTCGGCCGAGGCGGAGCTGGACTCGGAGAAAATCAAGAAGGGCAATCTGGCCGACTACGAGTGGGCGCAGCTCAACCACAAGATTTCGGCGCTCTCGTCGGCCCCCATTTTTATTGACGACACGCCCGCGCTCAGTATCCGGGAGCTGCGGGCCAAGTGCCGCCGCCTCAAGGCGCAGCACGATATTCAGCTGGTTATCGTCGATTACTTGCAGTTGATGAGCGGGGGCGAGGCCGGCCGGCCGGGCGGCAACCGCGAGCAGGAAATTGCTAGTATTTCGCGGGCGCTCAAGGGCATTGCCAAGGAGTTGAACATCCCGGTTATTGCCCTGTCGCAGTTGTCACGCTCGGTGGAAACGCGGGGTGGCGACAAGAAGCCGCAGCTCAGTGACCTTCGTGAATCAGGCTCTATTGAGCAGGATGCCGACATGGTTATCTTCCTGTATCGCCCTGAATACTACAAGATTACCGAGGACGAGATGGGTAACCCGACTCAGGGCATGGGTGAGGTTATCATTGCCAAGCACCGCAACGGCTCGCTCGAAACGGTGCAGCTCAAGTTCATCGGCCGCTTCACCAAGTTTGCCGACCTTGATGGGTTCGACGGAGCCGGCGACGGCGGCTTTGGCGACGCGGCGGCTTCGTACTCGCCCAACTCGTTTCCGACCAGCAACTTCGACGCGGAGCCCCCCGGCGGGCCCGCGCCGGGCGGCGGCTTCGCGCCGAATACCATTCGCTTGGGTAGCCGCATGAACGATGCGCCCGCGGCGGTGCCATTCCCCAAAAGCAATAGCTTTGGGGAGGAGCCGCCATTTTAGGTAGTAGATAAAAGACTGGAATAAAAAAGCACGTCATACCTTTTATGACATGCTCTTTTATTCCAGTGCAGGTAGTCGCCCTCCCCAGCCGACCCCACCCCCAGCCCCTCCCCTTCGGGAGAGGGGAGCCACGGTGGCGCGGCCAAAAATCGTTAGGCTCCCCTCTCCCGAAGGGGAGGGGCTGGGGGTGGGGTCGGCTGGGGAGGGCGATACTACGCGTGACCTCATGGGCCACTAACCCTACTGCACCACCAGCCGCGAGCGGCTGGGCGGCGCCGCCGGCGCGGCCAGCTCCACCACGTACACACCGCTAGCTAAGCCGCTGAGCGACAGTTCCAAATCGGCCTGGCCGGCGGCAAAAGCGGACTGGCGCACCGGGCGACCCAGGGCGTCGAGCACGCGCACGGCGGCGGTAGTGCTAGTAGTGGGGCGGCGCAATGTGGCGCGGGCGGCGGCTGGGTTGGGCGCAATGGTGAAGGCCGGGGCGGCGCTAGGAGTGGCGGCCGCCAGCACGTAGGCGCGGTTTTCGAGCACGATGATACGGTCGTCGGTGGCGGCGGGGGCGCCGCGGCCATCCTGGTTGCTGGTGCCGACGTACACGCGGCCCTGGGGCGACACGCACACGCTGCGCAGGCGGCCGTAGGTGCCGGCCCACAGGTCGGTTTGGGTGGTTAGCTGAGTGCCGTCGGCGCTGAGCTGGAGCTGCCGGAAGGTGCCGGCCTTGAGGCTGGCAAGTAGCAGCGAGTTGTTCCAGCCGGGCACGGCGGGGTGGTTGTAGTAGGTGATACCAGCCGGGGCAATGGTGGGCGTGTAAGCAGTTAGCGGCTCGCGCACGTTGTTGGCGGTGCAAAAGGTTTGCTCGGCGGCTAGGTTGCAGAAGCCCTCCACGGTGGGCCAGCCGTAATTGCGGCCGGGCTCGATGAGGTTGATTTCGTCGTCGTTGTTGGCGCCGTGCTCTGAGCTGTAGATTTTGCCCGAGGGGGCGCGCACCAGGCCCTGCGGGTTGCGGTGGCCAAAGGTGTAGAGGCGGCTGCCGGGCGTGGGGTTGTCGGCGGCGGCGGTACCATCCAGGTTCAGGCGCAGGATTTTGCCGTTGAGCGAAGTAGTACTTTGGGCTTCGGGCTGGTTTTGGGCGTCGCCGGTGGTCATTAGCAGCGTGCGGTCGGGCAGGATGAGCAGCCGCGAGCCGTTGTGCGTGGGCACCGACGTGATGTTATCGAGCAGCACGAGCGGGCTGCTCAGCGTGCCCGCGCTGGCCGAATACGTGAGGCGCACCAGCTTTTCCTTGAGCGCGCCGCTCGCGGTGTAGTTGTACACCACGTACACGTAGGGCGCGGTGGTGAGCAGGTCGGGGTGCAGGGCTAGGCCCAGCAGGCCGCTTTCGCCGGTTTCGGTTACCTCGCCGATGGTGAGTAGCGGCAGCACCTGCCCGGTGGTGGGGTTCACGCGGCTGAGGCGGCCGTTGCGCTCGGTCATCCAAATGAAGTTGTCGGGGCCCCACACCAGCTCCCACGGCACGTGCAGGCCCGTGGCGAGGGCCGAGGCCGTGACGGTGGTAGCGCCCACCTGGTAGGTGCCCAGCACCGGGGCCGTTTGGGCCTGGGCCGCGCCCGCCGCCAGGCAAGCCAGCCCGGCCACTGCGAAAGTAGCGAAGTTTTTCATGTAAAAGGTAAGTTCAGTAAAGGCAGGGTGCTAATTCCGAAAGTCTGATTATCAAGGTACTACCTGGAAAATTAACTTTGCAATGACTTATTGGTGAAGGATGCGGCCCAATGGAGTGCCGCGTACTTTTGCGGGCATTATGCCGACTATTGCCGTATTGCCGCTGCTGTGTTTTTTCGCTTTCTTGGCGGGGTTTATCGATGGCATGGTGGGCGGCGGCGGCCTCATTCAGCTGCCCGCGTTGCTGCTGCTGCTGCCCGAGGTGCCGGTGCCCACGGTGCTGGGCACCGGCAAAGTAGCTAGCCTGGCCGGCACGCTGGCCAGTGCCCAGCGCTACTTAAAGGGCCTCAACGGCGTGCCCATCCGGTGGCGCACGGTGGCCGTGGCGGCGGTGGTGGCGGGCTGCTTTGCGCTGCTGGGCGCGCGTGCCGTGAGCGGCCTCAACAAGGAGCTGGTGAAGCCGCTGGTACTGGCCCTGCTGGTGCTGATGGCCGCCTACACCTTCTGGCGCAAGGACTTTGGCAGCCTGCACGCGCCGCGCCTGGCGGGCAGCCGCGAGCTATGGACGGGCGTGGCGCTGGGGGCGGCCATCGGGTTTTACGACGGCTTTTTCGGGCCGGGCACGGGCAGCTTGCTGCTGTTTGCGTTCGTGGGGCTCTTTGGGTACGACTTTCTGGCGGCCTCGGCCTCGGCCAAAGTGGTCAATATTGCTACTAACATCGCCGGGCTGGCCTACTTCGTCTCGACCGGGCAGGTGCTCTACCGCGTGGCCCTGCCCATGGCGGTGTGCAACGTGCTGGGCTCGTCGCTGGGGGCCCGGCTGGCGCTGCGGCGCGGTACGGGCTTCGTGCGGGTGCTGTTTCTGGGGGTGGTGAGCGCGTTTATTTTGAAGCTTGGGTGGGAGGTGCTGGGGGTAGGTAAGTAATTGATTTGTAAATTAATGCGAAATAAACAGAACGTCATGCTGAGCTTGTCGAAGCATCTCTACCACGCCGGGAGGATTACTAACCTACTGGCGTGGTAGAGATGCTTCGGCAAGCTCAGCATGACGTTCTATTTCAATCTATATAAATAAAAATTAAAAGCCTCCCGCTACGCACTGGCAGCGGGGGGCTTTTCAACTAATCAACCTATATTAAAACCGGTAGGCGACCGTGGTCATGAACTGGCGCGGGGCAATGGGGTTGATGCTGTACCGGTCGTGCACCAGGTAGCTGAGCGTGTTGCCGATGTTCGAAACCTTGGCCAGGATGGAGTAGTGGCTGTAGGTGTAGCCCACCGACAGGTCAACCGTGGTGTAGCCGGCGAGCGAAATCGTGCGGCTGTAGTAGGGCACGTAGCGGGGGTTGGCCGAGCCGTTGGCCAGGGTGGGCTGCAGGGTGATAGGGTCGAGCACGGCGTTGTTGTTGCCGCCCAGGCGCTGGCCCGTGTAGAAGGCCGACGCCCCCACTTTTATACCCCGCAGGCCGGGCTGGCTGAAGGTGTAGAAAACGGAGCCGTTGGCCGTGTTGGCCGGGTTGTTGGTGAGGCGCTCGCCCTCAATTTGGGTGCCTACTACGCCCGTGGTGCGGGTGAAGCGGGCGAAGTTGTAGGCGTAACCCACGTTGAAGTAAAAGTCCTTCGAGATACTGCCGCTGACGTCGAGGTCCACGCCGTCGCTGGTGGTTTCGCCGCTCAGCTCACGCACGGTGGTGAGGGTGGTGGCGGTGCCGTCAGCCAGCGTGAAGGTAGTTTGGGCCAGGTTGCTGTTGCGGTAGCGGTACACGGCGGCATTGGCAAACAGGCGGCTGCCAAACAGCTCCGTTTTCACGCCGGCTTCGTACTGGTTCACGTAGGAAGGCCGCAGCGGCTGCAGGTTGTTATCGACCAGGCCGGCGTTGGTAATGAAGTTATTGGCGTAGCTGGTGTAGAACGAAAGCGTGGGCAGCGGCTGGAAAATTAGCGCCCCCTTTGGCGACCACGCCCGGTCCGACTTGTCGGCCGCGGGTCCGGCGGTTTGCACGCCGGTGAGGGTGTTGGTGAGGCTGGTTTGCAGCACGTTCTGGTACGAGTAGCGCACGCCGCCCAGCACCTTCAGCATGGGTAGCACGGTAATCAGGTCCTGCACGTAGCCACCGAAGCGGTACGAGGGCGCCACGGTGTAGCCCGTCACGTTGTAGAGCATACCATCGGTGCGCTCCGCGTACTTGGTGCGGTCGCTGATGTTGATGAGGTCGTAGTTGTAGCTGATGCCGTTGGTGGTCCGCGATGTTACGGGCCGGCCGTCCTGCCCATAGTAGGCGTAGCCCGAAGCGTTGTTGGTGACGATGCGCAGGGCGTCGGCGCCCACCAGCAGCTGGTGGGTGAGGGGGCCGGTTTCAAACTTGCCGTTCAGGTTAAGCTGGCCATTGTAGTCACGCTCAGCCGTTTGCACGCCGCTCAGGCTGCGGCCCCAGTCGCCGTTGGCGGCAATGTTGCCGTTGGGCACGGCCACGCCCAGGCCGTGCACGCGGGTATCCATGAGGCCGGCAATGGCGTTGAAGCGCCACTGGTCGGAGAAGCGGTGGTTGAGCACGGCCGAGGCGCTGGCCTGGTCGGTCACGTTATACGCCCACTTCGCGTTGATGAAGTTGCCGCGCGAAATGCCGTCTGGCAGGCGGGCATCCACGTTTTGGTTGATGATGCCCACCCCCGCATCGGGCGTGATGTCGGAGCGCAGGTAGTCGCCCTGCACCAGCAGGTCGGTGTTCTCGCCAAATTTGTATTGCAGCGAAGGGTTCACGAAAAAGCGCTTCGACTGCACCACGTCGCGGTAGCTCTTGGCGTTTTCGTAGGTGCCTACCACCCGAAAGGCCAGGTTTTTGGTCAGCGGCCCGTACACGTCCACAATCGGCTTGTAGAAGCTGTTGCTGCCTGCCCGCATCTCCACCGAGCCGCCCCAGTTGTAGCGCGGCTTCTTGGTTACGGTGTTGATAATGAGGCCGCCCGACACGTTGCCGTAGAGTAGCGCCGCCGCGCCTTTCAGCACCTCCACCGACTCCAGAGTACTGGCATCGGGAAAGCCCTGGGTATTAGAAAGCAAGCCGTTTTTGAAGATGCTGCCGCCCGAGCCGGCCACGCCGATGCTGGAGCCGCGGGCCGAAAACGTTTCGGCCACGCCGCCGCGCTGCTGCGTCAAGGACACGCCGCTCACGTTGCGCAGGGCATCGCCGAGGCGGTTTATCTGCTGGTCGGCAATGACCGTGCTCGTCACTACGCCAATGCTTTGGGGCTGGTCGAGGGGCGCGAGGTCGGCCTTGCTGGCTGAGGCCGGCCGGTTGACAACGGCCGTGCCGCCCGTCACCACTACTTCGTTGAGCTGGGCCGTGCTTTCGCTAAGGGCAAAGTCGGCTTTGGTAGTCTGGCCCGCCGCCACCGTCACGGTCTGGCGCTGCGGCTGCAAGCCCACAAACGACACTTGCAGCTCGTGGGTGCCCGGCTCCACGCCCGTAATAGCGAACGAGCCATCTTCGGCCGTGTTAGCGCCCTTGCCCGACTTCGGAATGCCCACGCTCACAAAAGCGGCCGGGTTGCCATCGCTGGTGCGAATAACGCCCCGAATGGTGCCCCCGCGCTGGTGGCGGCTGGCAGCAGTGGGTTCGGCCGGGGCCTGCGCCTGGCCGAGGGCCGGCAAGGCAACGCTAGTGAGCAGGAGCAGAGTGGAAAGGTTACGCATACGCTTATTTAGAATCGTTCAACGGAGTACAAATGTCGTACTGAGTTTAGAAACATTCCAAATAATAAACGAGAGAACCCTAGATAGTTACTGATTTAAAAACGCAGAAAAAAGAAGTAAGATGTTGAAAATTAAAATGATATTAAGGAAAAAACGCTGGTTAAGAGCCTTTTTTTTATTTAGAATAAAAGTAAATAAACCAGGGTTAGCCAAGAGCCTGCGGAAAAACCTGCGGCATCGCAACCCTGGTTGTTTGCCCACATAGCCCTGGCTAAGCCGGACGCAGGGGCGACGCCAACGCCGGAAGCAGATGCCTTCTGCCGACGCAGAAGCCCTTACCTGGAAGCAAACGGTGGCCTGAGAAATTCTAGTCCGTACAAGAACTGCTCGCCAACCGCCAGCTGGGGGTTGACGCAGAACAGCATCTGGCGCGTGCTTCCCGTGGGCGCGGCGATGGTAACATACACGTTCACCAGCTCCTCCGCGTGGCCGTTGACGGGGGTTGCACGCCCAATGTAGCCCTCGGGGGTGAAGCCGGCAATAGGCCCGATTTTCTCGCCTTGGTGGGCCACCGCTTCCACTAGTCCGGCGCGGTATGGGCCAGTTAGCGCCGCTTGGTTCCAGGCGTTGGCTACCGTCTGGTACTGGTGCTGGCGCCAGGCATCGAGAAGGATTTTTAGGCGTGTGTCGGCCTGCTCGGCCCGGGCCAGCACGGGCATCCTGAAATTGAATTTGCGGCCGTTGGGGCCGTTTTGCAGCAGCACTTGCAGGCCGTCGTAGTCGGCTTTTTCCGCCGCGCTCATGTGCCGGTACATGAGCAGCGCGCTTTTAGAAGCGGGCAGGCCAAGGTTGTCGCCGTACCGGGTGATGTCGGCGTCTTTTACATCTATTTCGAGCACCTTACCCTGCACATCGTTCGGCTTGGTGGAGGCCACGGTACCGATTTTGAAGCTGACGTGGCCCCCATACAGTCTCTCGATTTCATCGAGTCCCGCTTGCTCATTATCAGAGATGGTGCAGCCAGCCAGTAATCCCAGGCCCGCGACAAGTAGCATACGAGCTATTTTCATGCTGCTACCTACTGAGTAGGCCCGGAAAGGGTTTCCTCAGGGGCTCAGCTAGCTGCTCCGTAAGAAATAAGCAGCAGCTTCCGACAAGCGCTTTGACCAAGTCTAGCGAGCGCAGCGCAAGCAGGGCTGATGCGAACCCTTGCTGCCAAGGCGCTCGTATCCTAATCAGTAAAAACCGCACAGGGCTGGTCTAATCCAGCAGCACTTCCTCGGCTACCACCGTGCCGGTTGGCGTCAGCTCAAACACCTCGGCCAGCAGCTCATACGAGCGCAGGCGGTCGTCAAAGTCGGCGGTGATGCTAGTGAGCAGCAGCTCCTCGACCCCGCAGGCGGCGGCAATACGCAGCAGGTGTGGGCGCAGTTGCGCGGGCGTGCCGCTCACCACGCGGCCCTTATGATAGGCCAGGCGGGCCAGCTCCTCGGGGCTGAACACGTAGGCGGCTGTTTCGGCGGCGCTGGGGAAGGGGCCGCGCAGGCCCTGGTCGAAGCGCAGCAGCTGCAAGTACATGGCCTTGGCTAGGGCGTTGGCTTTCTCCTCAGTGTCGGCGCACAGCGCGAAAATCGCTACGCTGGCCTGGGGCGCGGCCAGCTCGGGCGAGGGCCGAAACTCTGCGCGGTAGGTGCGCACCGCCGCCGGCCCGCCGCTGGGGTTGATAAACTGCGCAAACGTGAAGGCCATGCCCAGCCGCGCCGCAAACAACCCGCTCTGCCCGCTGGAGCTGAGCAGCCACAAGGCCGGCTGGGTGTCGATGTGCGGAATGGCCTGCACGCGCTCGTGAATGGTTTCGGGCGTGGCATCGTCACGCAGATAGGCCTGCAAATCAACTAGTTGCTCCAGAAAGTCTTCTTCCTTAAACTTATTGCTGGGGTTGAGGGCGTAGGCGGTGAGGCGGTCGGCCCCCGGCGCGCGGCCCAGGCCCAGGTCGATGCGGCCGGGGTGCAGGGCTTCGAGCATCTTGAAGTTTTCGGCCACCTTCAGGGCCGAGTAGTGGGGCAGCATCACGCCGCCCGAGCCCAGCCGGATGCGCTGGGTGTGCGCGCCCAGGTGGGCCAGCAGCACCTCGGGCGCGGGGCCGGCCAGGGTAGTAGTGTTGTGGTGCTCGCTCACCCAATAGCGAGTATAGCCCAGTTGGTCAGCGAGTTGGGCTAGCTGGGTGGTTTCGAGCAGGGCCTGGCGGGCGGTGGCACCAGGCCGCACCGGCGATTGGTCGAGCACGCTGAGGCGCAGGGTGGGGGAGGAAGCCACAGGGAGATACGATTCGGATAGAAAAACTGGGATAGAGTAGCATAAAACATCGGCCTCCGTCGCCTTGTTCACCGCTCCAAACCCCCATTTCCCCCTTTCCATGTCCACTCCCAATTCGCTGGTGCTAACCGTTGCCGACGGCACCCAGGCCCACGCCTACGTAGCCCAGTCCCAGTCCAAAACCGCCGCGCCCGGCATCATCCTGTGCCAGGAAGCCTTCGGTGTGAACGGCCACATCCGTAACGTGGCCGACCGCCTGGCCGCCGCCGGCTACGTGGTGGTAGCCCCCGAGCTGTTTCACCGCACCGCCGAGCCGGGTCTCGAAATTCCGTACGCTGAGTTTGCTACGCTGGCCATGCCGCACTACCAGGCCATCACGCCCGAGGGCTTGACCCAGGACCTGCGGGCTGCCTACGACTGGCTGCAAAGCCAGGACAACGTGCAGAAAGACAAAATTGGCGCTATCGGCTTTTGCCTAGGTGGCCAGGTGGCCTTCATTGCCAATGCTACCCTGCCGCTGGTGGCGGCCGTGTCGTACTACGGCGGCGGCACCCACACGCGCACGGCCATGGCCAAAGACCTGCACGCACCGCACCTCTTCTTCTGGGGCGGGCTCGACGAGCACATTTCCAAAGAGCAAATTACGCAAGTGATTGATGCTGTGGAAGCTGCCGGCAAGCCCTACATCAACACGGTTATCTCCTACGCCGACCACGGCTTCAACTGCGACGAGCGCCCGAGCTACAACAAGGACGCCGCCGCCGAGGCCTGGGCCCTCACGATGGCTTACTTCCAGGAGAAGCTGGGCGCGTAAGCGCTGATCACTAGTACGTAAGCCCGCCAGCGCCGGAGGTTTCTTCTGAGTGCTGGCGGGCTTTTTGGGTGTATTCGGCTAGTCCGTGCGTGGTGGGGTCAAGCTGGCCGGCCTGCTCAAAAAGCGCCAGCGCCGCGGCGTATTCGCCCCGGTCGAGGTGGTAGATGCCCAGATTGCGGTGGGCGTAGGCATTGGCTGGGTCGAGGGCTAGGCTGTGGGCGATGGCCGCTAGGCCAGCCGCTGTTTGGCCGAGCTTGAGCAGGGCTAGGCCTCGGTTGGCGTGGACGTAGGAAGGCTCCACCGCCAGGGTCAGGGACTGGTCGAAATCAGCCAAAGCCAGCGTATGCTGGCCCAGCAGATTATAGGTATAGCCCCGGTTTACGTAGGCGATGGGGTAGGGCTGGGGCTGCTCGATGAGGGCCGTGCAGGCGGCTAGCGCCAGCTCGTGCTGCCCGGTACGCGAGAGCAGTAGCGCGTGGGTAAATCGGTCCCCATCGGTCTGCCCGGCGGCAAATAGCTGGTGGTATTTGGTGCTTAGAGCCAGGGCTTCGGCATAGCGACTAGCTTGCAGCAGCACAAAAATGCTCGGCCGCAGCAGCGCGGGCGTGGGTATGGCCCGCGCCAGCACCTGCGCGTAGAGGGCGGCACTGGCGGCATACTCGCCGGCCTGGCGATGGGCCTCGGCTTAGGCCAACTGGGCGTTGAGGGCGGCATTGAGCCGGGGGCGCCGCCACACGTTCAGCAGCTGCCGGCCATCGTTGGGGATGGAGCGGCCATCGGCTAGTAAAATCCCTTTGCGCAGGGGCAGTAGGTTGTAGGCTGCCCCCAGGCCGGCAATAGCTAGGGCGGCCCGGGCCGCCGTGTGGCCCACAAGCCAAAGTACGTACCCATCCGCCCCAAAGGAGGGTTTTTGTCTGCCTGGCAGCCAAGCCACCAAGCCCGTCAGCAGCAGCGGCAGCAGGGGGCCGGCCAGGATAAATAATGCTTCCCGCCACCGTACCTGCGCCATAGCTGGGGCCTGGCAACAGCCCCCACGCCACAAAATGCTGCGAGCCAAGTATACGTGCAGGCGGCCTAGCCGGAGCTGCCAATTGCCGATGGGCCACGCGTAGGTGCCCAGATGCACCGTTACGGGGCCCGACTGTGGCAGCAGCGCCGCCAGCGCGTGGCCCCCCTCGTGCAGCGTACCTATTAAAAACACTAGTACTGTTGCCCCTGACAGACAGCCCAGCAAAATGAGTATAATGAGTAGCGGTGTATTCAAGCAAGAGGGTGGGCGCTGATTGCCCGTGCGTAAAGATGCACCTGGCTGTTTTTTTCAACCACCGGCAAAAAAGTCCGATTGGCCACATTGAGGAAGAAAAACGGTGAGCTTTATTCGTAAAGGTGCAACTGGGCCCCCACAACGCAACCTTTCGGCCCCAAATCCATAAAGCGTAGCATGAAACCCACCTCCCGTTCTTCTTCTTGGCTTTGGGCCGCTGGCCTGGGCGTGGCCGCCCTGGCAACCACCGTTTGGCGCAACCGCCGGGGCTCGTATGAACTCACGGGGCGCACCGTACTAATTACCGGCGGCTCGCGCGGCCTAGGCCTCGTGCTGGCTCGGCAGGCGGTGCTCGAAGGGGCCCGCGTGGCCATTTGCGCCCGCGATGAGCAGGAGCTGGCCCGCGCCCGCCAGGACCTGCTGCGCTACGGCGGCCCCGAAAGCACCGTGCTGGCCCTGGCCCGCGACCTCACCGATGCCGCCGAAGTCCGCAGCCTGGTAACCGAGGTCGAAAGCCGCCTGGGGGCCGTGGATGTGCTCATCAACAACGCGGGCATCATCATCGGTGGGCCGCTGGAAAACATGGACACCCGCGACTTTGAGGATGCCATGAATACGCACTTCTGGGCTCCGTTTCACGCCATGCAGGCGGTGCTGCCGAGCATGCGGCGGCGCGGCGAGGGGCGCATCATCAACATTTCGTCGCTGGGCGGCAAGGTGGCCATTCCGCACCTCACGGCGTACAGCGCGAGCAAGTTTGCACTGGTGGGCTTATCGGAGGGCTTCCGGGCCGAGCTCAATCAGCACGGTATTTACGTGACCACCGTGTGCCCCGGCCTGCTGCGCACCGGCAGCGCCCAAAACGCCGACGTGAAGGGCAATCACGAAAAAGAGTACGCCTGGTTTAGCGTAGCCGACGCGCTGCCGGGCTTCACCATGAGCGCCGAGCAGGCCGCCCGC
The DNA here is from genome assembly GCF_054779975.1 of Hymenobacter arcticus. Classification (NCBI taxonomy): domain Bacteria; kingdom Pseudomonadati; phylum Bacteroidota; class Cytophagia; order Cytophagales; family Hymenobacteraceae; genus Hymenobacter; species Hymenobacter arcticus. The sequence continues at coordinate 667,767 of NZ_BAAGXF010000001.1, read as the reverse complement.
CGCATCTGGAACGCCGTGCGCCGCGGCGACGGCGAGTTGATATTGTCGTTGCCAGCCAAGCTACTGGCGGGTTTCCACGGCATTATGCCCGGCGTAACCACCGACGTGCTAGCCTGGGTGAACCGCGCCCTGCCCGCCGCCGGCGAAAGCGCCGCTGCCAACGAGCGCCGCAAAGGCTACGAAAGCGAAACGGCCATTACCAAGTCGTTTCTCACCAAGCTCAACCGCGACGAGGCGGTGCGTAACAACGAGAATTAGAAGAGGTAGCGCGAAGCTCTGCTTCGTGCGCGAGCAACGCGAGCATGGTGTCCGGAATCGTCCGGTTCCGCCTGCTCGCGTTGCTCGCGCACGAAGCAGAGCTTCGCGCTACTGCGTTATGGCGTTACGCTATTACGGCGTGAGTAGCGCCGCCAACTGCCGCAGCGTAATCTCGGCCGACTTGGCGGCGTAGCGATAATTAACGAGCCGGTAGCCGGCATCCTCGAAGCTTTGCTGGGCAATGCGCACATCAACCAGCGTGGAAAGGCCCGCGTCGAGGCGCATTTGCACCAGCTTGAGCAGCTGGCGGGCGGTGGTGTAGCTCTGCTCGGCGGTGGTAACGAGGCTGAGCTGTTTCTCATACGACTCCCAGGCTTTGAGCGCGTTGAGGCGGTAGGTGCGCTGCAAGGCGTTGCGTTGCAGCTCGGTGGTGCGGGTGTTGAGGCGGGCGATATCAACCAGCTTTTTATTGACGCCGCCGCTGTAAATGGGGACCGACACGCCCAGCCCGGCATATGGCCCGTAGCTCTGGTTGAAGAGCGTGTTGCCCACCGCGTTCTGGGCGCGGGCGAAGTTTGTGCCCGCGTTCAGGCCCAGCGAAGGGTAGCGATTGGCGCGGGTTTCGCGCTCAATCAATTCATTGACCCGTACTTGACGCTCGGCAGCCAGCAGGTCGGGGTTTTTGTCGAGGGCGCCTTGCAACTGGGCCCAACTCAGCGAGCGGTCCACCGGAATGGTGTCTTCCACGGCCACGGCTTGATCGAGGTCCAGGGTGAGGGCGCGCAGCAGGTCGGCGGTGGCTTGCTGGGCGGCCAGCACCTGCTGCTGCTGGGTGAGCAGCTGGGCGTTCAGGTCGAGCTGGGCCTGAAACTTATCGGCGTTGTTGGCCAGGCCCACGGCCTGCCGCGCCTCAATGAGGCGCAGCTTCTGGCGCGATACCTCCACCGAGGCCTCCAGGGTGCGGATGTAGCGCTGCTGCTGCACCACGGCGTAGTATTTCAGGCTCACGTCGGCCAGCACGTTCTGCACCGTCGAGTTGAGCTGGAGCTGGCTGATTTGAGCCAGCTCATTGAGCCGCTTGCGGGTGGCTACCACCCGGCCGCCGTTGTAGAGCAGGTAGGTGCCAGCCAGCCCCACGTTGTACTGCGTGGAGCGAGCCCCCGTGGCCGAGCGCGGGTCGCCGGTGTTGAACTGCTGCTGCGTGTTGTTAACCACCACGTTGTTGCTGGCGTTGAAGGCCACATTGGGCAGCGCGCCCGCAAAGCCCGCGTTGTTTTGCAGCTCCTGCACCTCCACGTTGGTCTGGCTGATTTGGATGTCAAGGCTGTTTTTGAGTGCCGTGGTCAGGGCATCGTGCAGCGTCAGCGTGGGGCCGGGGGCCGGGCCTTCAGGCGCGCGCGGCGTGGTGGCCGGCGCCGTTTGGGCCAGGGTGGTGAGGGATAGCGTGGACAGCAAGAGGCTGCTAAACAAGGACTTCATAGTAATCGAAAACAATCGTTGTCATGCTGAACGCAGTGAAGCATCTCTACCGCTTCATTGGATTACCAACCCACGCGGCGTGGTAGAGATGCTTCCCTGCGTTCAGCATGACGTTCTTTAATAAGAAGTTACGTGGGTGCCCGCTACGCCGCCACCTCCGCCGGCTCGTGCGCCGCCACGGCTTCGCCCTCCGCCGCTACCGGCTTGTGCTCCTTGGCAATGAATGTGTAGATGGCCGGAATAACTAACAGCGTGAGTACCAGCGAGAACAGGATGCCACCCACAATAACGGTGCCCAGCGGCTTGCGGCTGGTGCTGGCCGCGCCCAGGCTCATGGCAATGGGTAGCGCGCCGAGCGCGGTGGCCAGTGAGGTCATCAAAATGGGGCGCAGGCGCTGCTGGGCCGCTAGCTGCACGGCCTCGCGCAGGGGCAGGCCGGCGTCGCGCTGGTGGTTGGCAAACTCCACGATGAGAATGCCGTTTTTGGTCACGAGGCCAATGAGCATAATCATCCCGATTTGCGAGAAGATGTTGATAGTCTGCCCAAAAACCCACAGGCTGAGCAGCGCGCCCGCCAGCGCCAGCGGCACCGTGAGCAGAATAATGAGCGGGTCGCGGAAGCTCTCAAACTGCGCGGCCAGCAGCAAATAAATCAGCACCAGCGCCAGGATGAAGGCAAACGTAGTGTTGCCCGCGCTCTCGGCAAAGTCGCGCGACGAGCCCGTAAGGGCCGTTTGAAACACGTCGGGGTCCAGGGTTTTGTCGGCGATGGCCTGCATGGCGCGCACGCCGTCGCCCACCGTTTTGCCCTCGGCCAGCTGCGCCGAAATGGTGGCCGCTTTAAAGCGGTTGAAGTGGAAGAGCGTGCTGGGGTTGGAGTTCTCCGTTTGGTGCACCACCGCCGACAGCGGGATGCTCTCGCCCCGGCTGTTGGTGACGTAGAGGCGGCTGATGTCGTTGGGGGCGCTGCGGGCCCCGCGGTCCACCTGCCCGATAACCTGGTACTGCCGGCCATCGCGCAGGAAGTAGGCCATGCGCCGGCCCCCGAAGGCACCCTGCACGGCGGCGGCCACATCCTGCGTGGTCAGGCCCAGATCCCTGATTTTCAGGCGGTCAAAGGTCAGCTGCACCTCGGGCTTGTTGAACTTGAGGTTGGCGTCCACGTTCTGAAACGTGGGGTCTTGCTGGGCGGCGGCCAAGAACTTAGGCAGCGCTGCGCGGATTTGTTCGAGGTCGGTGGTTTGCAGCACAAACTGCACCGGTACGCTGCTTTTGGCTCCCGAGCCCACGGCAATGGTTTGCTCCTGCACCACGAAAATGCGGGCGTCGTTGAAGCGCTTGGTGTTCTTGGTCAGGTACTTGGCTATTTGCTCCTGGGTGCGCTTGCGCTGGTCGGGCGGCACGAGGCCAGCGCGTACCTGCGCGGTGTTCACGCTGCCACCGGCGGGCGTGCGGGCAAACACGAAGTCGTTTTCGGGCACCGAATCGTTGACGAACGCCGCCACCTGGTCGCTGATTTTCTCCATTGCCGAGAAGCTCGTGCCCTCCGGCCCGGTCAGGGTCAGGCGCACGCTGCTGCGGTCTTCGAGCGGGGCCAGCTCGGTAGGTAAGCTCTTGCCAATGAAGAAGATAATGCCTGCGCAGGCCGCCACCACCACCCAGGCCAGCGAGCGCACTCGCAGAAACTTGCCCACGATGCGCCCGTACCCGCTTTCCATGCCCTTGAAAAAGGGCTCCGTGCGGTCGTAGAGCTTGCCGTGGCCGCTACCGCCTCCTTTGTTTTCGCGGTGCAGCACCACGTTGAGCACCGGCGTGATGGTGAGCGACACGAAGGCCGAAATCAGCACCGCGCCGGCCACCACCACCCCAAACTCGCGGAACAAGCGCCCGGTAAAGCCTTCCAGAAATATCACCGGCAGAAACACCACCGCCAGCGTGAGCGACGTGGCGATAACGGCGAAAAAAATCTCCTTGCTGCCCTCGCGCGCCGCGTCCTTGATGTTCATGCCCTCTTCGAGCTTGCGGAAGATGTTCTCCGTCACCACAATACCATCGTCCACCACCAGGCCGGTGGCCAGCACAATGCCCAGCAGCGTGAGAATATTGATGGTGAAGCCCGCCAGGTACATCACGAAAAACGTGGCAATCAGCGAAATTGGAATATCGATGAGCGGGCGCAGGGCCGTGAGCCAGTTGCGGAAAAAGAAGAAGATAACCAGCACCACCAGCCCAAACGAGATGAGGAGCGTTTCCTCCACTTCCTCAATCGAGTTGCGCACAATCTTGGTGTTGTCGGTCAGTATCCGCATCTGGATGTCGGACTTATTTTCCTTCTGCACCTCGGCCAGGCGCTTGTTGAATTCTTCGGCAATCTCCACGTAGTTGGAGCCCGGCTGGGGCACAATGGCCAAGCCCACAGCGTAAGCCCCGTTTACCTTCCAGGCCTGCTCGTAGCTTTCGGGGCCCAGCACAATGCGGGCCACGTCGCCGAGGCGCACAATGCCGCTTTTGTCTTCGCGCAAAATGAGGGTGCGAAACTGCTCTTCCGTGGAGAAGCGGGCCATCGTGCGGATGGTCAGCTCGGTGTTGCCGCCGTAGATTTTGCCGGCCGGCACCTCCACGTTTTCGGCGTTGAGGGCCTGCTGCACGTTGGTGAACGACACCTGGTAGGCGTCCATCTTGGCCGGGTCGAGCCACAGGCGCATGGCGTAGCGCTGCTGCCCAAAAATGTTGATGGCCGACACCCCGTTAATGGTCTGGAAGCGCTGCTGCAAGTTGTTCTCAGCAAAGTCGCTCAGGTCCATCAAGCTCTTGGTGCGGCTCTGCACGGCCAAAATGAGGATGTTGTCGGAGTTGGCATCCGACTTGGCCACCACCGGCGGCGCATCAATATCCTGCGGCAGCGAGCGCACGCCCTGGCCCACCTTGTCGCGCACGTCGGAGGCAGCGGCCTCCAAATCAACCCCCAGGTTGAACTCAACCGTGATGTTGCTCGACCCCAGCGACGAGCTACTGGTAATGGACTTAATGCCCGGAATACCGTTAATCTGCTTTTCCAGCGGCTCCGTTATCTGGTTCTCAATTACGTCGGCGTTAGCCCCTGTGTACGAAGTACTTACGCTAATAATGGGCGGGTCGATGGCCGGATAGTCGCGCAGGGCCAGAAACGAGAAGCCCACCCCGCCAAACAGCAGCAGCAGCAGGTTGAAAACCGTGGCGAGCACGGGTCGCTTCAGGGATAGTTCGGATATGTTCATGCTTTATAACTAGCTGCTAATCAATACGTGTTAATCAACAATCGGCTGTCATTGCGAGCGCAACGCAGTGGAGCGCGGCAATCTTTCCTTCACGATAGGGTTAGTAATCAGCTGCCGAGGACGACCAAGGAAAGATTGCCGCGCTCCACTGCGTTGCGCTCGCAATGACAGGCGCTCCGTCAGTTCTTCGCTTTCGCCTTGCGCACCTTCACCGGCTTGCCGGCCTGCGCAAACAGTACTCCATTAGTTACTACCGAGTCGCCGGCGGCCAGGCCGCTGATGATAGCGATTTGGTCGTTCTGGCGGTCGCCGGTGCGCACGTCGCGCAGCACGGCCTTGCCGTTTTTGACGAGCACTACCTGGTCCGACTTGTCGCCGGGTAGCAGGGCGTTGGTGGGCAGCAGCACGCTGCGGCGGGCCGCGCCGGTGGGCACGCTCACGCGGGCAAAGCTGCCGGGGCTCACCTGCGCGCCGGGTGGCAGCAGGGCGCGCACGGTGAGGTTGCGGGTGGTTTGGTTGACCTGGCTTTCCTGGGCCAGCACGGTGGCGGGGTAACGGCGCGGCGGGTTGCCGGCTAGGTGCACCGACACCACGGTGCCGGGGTGCACCACGCTGCCGCTGGCTTCGGGCAAAGTGAAATCGACCTTGAGCTTGGTGTCGGCTTGCAGCGTGGCGATGATGGTGGCGGGCGTCACGTAGGCCCCGGGGCTCACCTGGCGCAAGCCCAGCACGCCGGTGAAGGGCGCCCGAATGACAGTTTTGGCAATCATGGCCTGCGAGTAGGCGGCGTCGGCCTCGTTGCTGCGCACCTGGCTCACGGCCAAGTCGTAGTCGGCCTGGTTCACGCCCTGCACTTTCAGCAGCGTTTGCAGGCGGGTTTGCGAGAGGCGCGATACTTGCAGCAGCGCCCGCGTTTTCTGGAGCTGGGCCTGCAAGTCGGCATCGTTGATGCGGGCAATGACGCTACCTTTCGTAACACGTTGGCCTTCATTTACTTGCAAAAACGTGAGGCGGCCGTTCACTTCGGGATGCAGCTCCACAAAGTCGTTGGCGACTATCGTGCCGTTGGCTTCTACCGAGTCGGTTACGGTGGAGGGGCGGGCCACTAGTACATCGACCAGGGCGGGGCCGGTGTCCTTCTTGCCGCCTTTGCCACCCTTGGCTTCGTCGGGTTTGGCGTGGCAGCCGGCGAGCAGGGCCAGGGCCCCGGCTAGTACGAGCGGCGTGGTGTGGGATAGGGCCGCGGAAAAAAAGCGCATACGGGGAAGTAAGTGGTAATCAGCAGTCCGCGTAGCAAAACGTGGGCTGCCGGCCGGGAGGCGGTCAACAGGAGCCGCACCGTTCGGGTTCAGTGCGCGGGCGCAATGACGTGCCCCGCCGGCCGGGGGTTGCGCCGCCCGGCCCGTATTTTCACCGCCATGAAAAAGCCCGCTTCGCCCGCCCTTTCCTCCGCCTCCGCTACCCAAGCTGCTCCTGCGCCCGAGCGCAACTACTTTGCCGACGTGCACGAGGTGGTGCGCCTGGTACCGCCGGGCCGCGTCACCAACTACGGGGCCATTGCCCACTACCTGGGCGCCAAGCACGGCTCGCGGGCCGTGGGCTACGCCCTCATGGCCGCCAACCTCGACGCCGTGACGCTGAAAAAAGACGCGCCCGTGCCCGCCCACCGCGTCGTCAACCGGCTGGGGCAGCTCACGGGGCGGCACCATTTCCCCACGCCCACCGCCATGCAGGAGCGCCTGGAGGCCGAGGGTGTGCGGGTGGAAGCCGACGTAGTAGTGGACTTCAAAAAGCTGTTTTGGGACCCGGCCACGGAGTTAGCCTAATTGGGGCGGCTACCGCACCAGCCGCGTAACGGCCTCCGCGCCCGCGTCGTCCTTTACCTGGCGGAGCGGGGTGGCTTCGGCGGGGCGACACTCGAGGTAGGTGGGGGCGTCGGCAGTGGGCGTTACGACCAGGCTGACCTCGGGGCCGGTAGCGGGCACCAGGTACACCTGCACCGGCTGGTCGCTGGCCGGCTCAAAAGTCAGGTAGTCGCCGGCCGCCAGCTCCTGCGCGGGCTGGCCGGCGGCCAGGCGAATGCGCACCGGCGGGCCCTTGGCACTGCGCGGGCGGTAGATGAAGAGGTGGGTGGGCCGGGCCGTCACCTCGCTGGTATTCAGACTAGGCTGGTCTAGGCTGACATTGCCAGTGAGCAGGCTCAGCGTGAAGAGCACCCGCTTATCGGCCGCAGTGGCCGCAACGTTGGCGAGTGCCATGCCCGCGATGCCGGCCCACGAAGCGGCGGTTGACCGGTTGGAGGTAGCCGCCCGAAACTGCGGGTCCTGGCCGATGCGGCCGTAAAAAACAAAATCCTGCCCCTGCTGCTGCAGCTGGCAAAAAGACTGCCCCTGCCTGATGTAGAAGTGCTGGCCATCGCAAAACCCCCACACATCGGTGGCCAGGGCCAGCTTGCCGGCTGCGTTGCGGCGATAGGGCTTCACCTCGTTCTCGCCGGCCCATTCGCTGCCCTGGTAGGGCCGGGCCTCCACGATGGGCGGGCCCGGCTCGGCGGGCTGGTTGTTCCAAAACTCAGTCAGGCTGTGGTAGTAGCCCGGCTGGGGCTGTGCGGCCGGCAGCAGCACGGGCAGGGCCTCGGCAGGGTGGGCTTCGGCGGCCAGCACGTAGGCGGCCGGGTAACTGGGGCCGGCGCCGGGCCAGTGGCTCTGGTTGCGGGCCTGCACGGCGGCGGCCAGCAGTAGCTCACCCACATTGGCCGCGTGCGAGCCGGTGGCATCGCCGGCCTGCGCAAAGTGGGCCACCAGCCGGTAGCTGCTGTCGGGCTGCGGGGCGTAGAAATCGGCGGTGAGGCCAGCCAGCGCCGTCTTGCTAAACCGGTCCGTTCGCTCGGCTATTTCCAGGCCGGTCAGCCGCATCACCAGGGGCACCGCGCCGGGCTGGCCAGGTACGTAGCGCGTCAGAAAGGGGCGGAGCGCGGCGAGCAAGCCCTCCCGAAACATCACCGGTTGGTGCAGGGGCGAGCCGCTGGCCATCACCCAGCCGATAATGGTGCGCTGCCGCCGGGCATCAACCAGGCGGGCCACGTAGGCGGGGCCGGCTAGCAGGTTGGCCTGGGCTTTGGGCGCTGGCACGTAGTAAACGCCCTGTGCGGCAGCGTGTTGAATGCCAGCCAGTAGCCCCATTACCAGCAATAACCAAGGAGTAGAAGTACGCAAATTTAGTAGGAGTAAAAATTGGGCAATCAGACAATAGCTGTCTAATCTACTCGCAATATTAGTCCTGTTTCATGTTGCTACACCCAGCCTACGCCGCCAGCGCCAAATGACACTCCTTGTACTTCCGGCCGCTGCCGCAGGGGCAGGGCGAGTTGCGGCCCAGCAGCTGCTTTTTGGCGCGCAGCTGGCGCAGCCACTGGCGCGGGTCGAGGTGGCTGCCGTGGGCCGTGAGGGTTTGCGCAGGGTGCTGGTGCAGGGCCTTGCTGAGCAGGTCGTATAACTCGTGGTGCTGCTCCTTGAGCTTCTCGGGGCGCTCGAAAAAAGCCTCGTTCACCACCGCGAAAAACTCGGCCTCGTTGGTGCCGGCGTAGGGGTCGATGTCAGAGCGGCCGGCCCGGATGGCGGCCAGCTCGCGCTGCATCACGGCCACCCAGGCGGGGCGCAGGGCGGGTGGCAGGCCCGCGCCGGGCACGCCGTCAATCTCGCCATCGGCCTCGTCGACGAGGTGGGCAAACTCGTGCACGCCCACGTTGCGCCGGTCCTCGGGGTCGGTGAAGCCCTGCACCAGAGCGGCGCGGCTCAGACGCATGTACTGCGAGGTCTGGAAGCGCTGCACCGAGCCCAGCAGCGTGCCTTGCAGCGCCGCCACCTCCTGGTCGGGCCGGGTTTCGAGCTGCCAGGCGTCGGGCACTATCAGCACCTCGTGCAGCGTGAGGTATTCCCAGCCGGGGAAGCCAAACACCGGAATAACGGCCGCCGCCGCCGTGAGCACCCGCGTGAGGTCATCGACCTCCGTTTGGATGCCAGTGAGGCGGGTGCGGGCCAGAAAAAGCTGCATGGCCTGCTCGAAGCGCGCCTGGTCTTCGGCGCTGAGGCCCCGGTAAAAGGCCACGTTCTCAAGCAGTAGCGTGCGCCAGTCCCCCGGAAAAGGAGTGGCCAGCGCCGCTTGGCGGCGGCGACTATCGGCGGTGAGGTAGCGGTAAAAAACCGCCAGCAGGGCCAGCAGCGTAAGCAAAACTAGCGCGTAGGAAAGGGGCATGGCCGACTTAACGGCCGCCCGGCCCCGGTGGTTGGGCCGCCCATTTGCCTTTTCGTGCGCAAATTTGTGCCGCATCTACTTCCTTTCGCTTTTCCCCTGCCTGCCCCGATGAACGCCGCCGACCTGAACGCCGCCCTACTGGCCCTGATTGAAAAGAAAGCCGAGCTGCACACGCTCACCTACGACGATGCCCGCTACGACGACGTGGAGGAGTCGCTCCACGACCTCGAAGACGACTTCAACGACGACTACGGCCCCGACCTCGAAGCGGCCCTCGAAAAGGTGCACCTCGAGCTAAAGTCCGATACCGACGTGCTGCTGCCCACCGCCTACCTGCCCGCCACCGACAAGCCCCAGAAGGAAGACGGCGTTTGGATTGACTCGGAGAAGTACCCCGGCCGCGTGCGCCTCGTGCTGCGCGCCAACCCACCCCGCTTCATCCTCACCACCAGCAAAGGCCAGGAGCACGAGCTCTGGAAGGCGTAAGGTGCAGTAAATCTGTTATATAACAGATTTTAGGGTAAAAAAGAACGTCATGCTGAGCTTGTCGAAGCATCTCTACCATGCCGCTTAGGTTAGTAATCCTAACGGTGTGGTAGAGATGCTTCGACAAGTTCAGCATGACGTTCTTTTAGTTGGTAGCCCTGTTCTTCTCAGACCATGCCCAGTTGCCTTCTAGCCCCCGCTACAGCTGGGCCAGCCCGCGCCGGGCGTTTTCCTTGGCTCCCGCCAGCGAATCGGCGAAGCTGGTGGTTAGCGTGCGCTCGGCCGGGGCCTGGCGGGTTTCCTGGGCGTAGCGCTGGGTGGCGAGCTGGCCAAAGATGCTGGTGGCTAGCACCACGCTCACCTCGCGCAGGCCCGCAGCCAGGGCGCGGGGGTTGAAATCGGTGAGCAGCCACTGCTGGGCCTTGTCAGGGATGGCGCTCATCTGGCGCACGTCGCCGACCCAGCCCCAGGGCCGCGCGGGCGTCGAGTGCGCCTCAAAGTATTCCAGGGCAAAGCCCTGCATAGCCACAAACTCGGTGGCGTTGGCAAAGGCCAGCCACTGCGTGATAACGCACGGCACGGTGGCATCGACCAACACGCGGCCGTAGGGCTGGGAAAAGATAACTTGGTCGGCCATGCGCAACAACGGAAGGGGGCGGGAATGGGGTAGGGGCAGCCCAACTGCCCTCGGGCTACCTTACTGAAAAGGGCGAGCGGGGGTTTTCGCGGCTGCCCACCAGCTAGCCCCCGCTGGCCGCGCCCACTTGCGCCACCTCGGCCGGGGTGAGGCCGTAGCGGGCGGCCACGAGCGCCTCGGCCGCGCGGGTGTTGGCGATTTGGATAGATATTGGCTTGATAAAAGTCAGAATAGCAGTAAGATAGGGTAAGGGTGAGCCACGGAGGGCGCTAAGTCATTTCCTCAAATATTGCTTTTGAAAACATTGACACCCTTGCCGGTCTTCGTGCCATAAATGGCGGGGAATACAAACGCCGTGATGCTGAACAGAACCAGCAGCAGCCAAAACCCCGAAAAAATGCTGAATTCGACCGCGATAGCGGCCAGGAAACCCAGCAGATACAATAAAAAGCTGGGGCTACTCAAGTTGTCTAGCGCCTTTTCGTTGTAAAAACGGGTTTGCGTGGTGTTGTTGACCACGGCCACGTACGGGCCGCGCTGCTGCCCAGCCTTGATGGCCCACACGACAGTCAGCGAGTTGCCTTCGCGGCAAGCCAGGTTAAACCCCTGTAACTGAAATGAATGCTCTTGCCCGTTTGCATCTTCCAGAAAAAACTGGTCGTGCACAATGGTCGTGGAGGCCAGGTTGAGGTCCACCGGCTTTAGCTTGCCCGAGCCTTCGCGTAGGCGGCCGCCACCGCCGCTCACGCTACCCTGCACGCTGGTTTCCAGTGACTTGGTGGTGTTCAACACCTTGCCAGTTATCGACTTAAGGAGGTAGGTAGTTCCATTTACAACGATATTCTTTTCCATCTGGTAGCGCGGGTTAGCAGCGTAGCTGAGCAACAAGGGATACGAGCAGCTATACTGCCGAGTTACCAGCAGGGTTATCCGGTAGCGGCCCCGAAACGGATGGAATCAGCGCGGTTTCATACTTAGTGTAGAGCCGCCTCTTTGCGTCTCGTCGTTGGTTAATCTATCAGACGACAGACGTAAGGATTCGTCTCCCTAGCTCTGTAATGATACCGTAGGTGCTGTACTTAAAAGCGAAGGGCTATCGGCTAACATGCACAAAATGTACATGTTAGCCGATAGCCCTTCGCTTGTTTAGGCTTGCGTGGGCTGGCCGGTGCACTGCGCCCGGCAGTGGCCACTGGCCGGCCGGCTACATAAAGTCGCTCAGCTCCAGCCAGCGCTCGCCTTTGGCATCCAGCTCTTTATCAACGGCTTGCAGGCGGGCGGGCCATTTCGTGAGTTCCTCCCGCGAGCCCTGGCCGGCGGCCAGGCTAGCCACGAGCTGCTCCTTTTCGGTTTCGAGGGTGGCAATGGCCTTCTCCAACTGCTCAAACTCCTTCTTCTCGGCAAAGCTGGCGCGGCGCTTGGGCGGGGCCGCTACCGGGGCGGGGGCGGCGGGCGTGGCGGCGGCTACTTTGGCGGCGGCGCGGGCCACCTTGGCGGCTTTCTCATCGGCTTCGAGGGTGGCTTCGGTTTCGCGCTCGGCCAGGTAGTCGCGGTAGTCGGTGTAGTTGCCGGGGAAGTTGAGCACGGCCCCGCCCGGCTCCAGCACAAACAGGTGCTCGGCCAGGTTGTCGAGGAAGTAGCGGTCGTGGCTCACGATGAGCAGGCAACCCGAAAAATTGAGCAGGAAGTCTTCCAGAATGTTGAGCGTGCCCAGGTCCAGGTCGTTGGTGGGCTCGTCAAGAATGAGGAAGTTGGGGTTTTTCACCAGCACGCGCAGCAGCTGCAGGCGGCGCTTTTCGCCACCGCTCAGCTTGCTCACCAGCGTGTACTGCTGGGCCGGCGGAAACAGAAACAGCGTGAGGAACTGGCTGGCCGTGAGCACGTCGCCGTTGGCCAGCTCCACCACTTCGGCCACTTCCTTCACAATGTCAATCACGCGCTGGGTGGGGTCAAATTCCAGCTCCGTCTGGGTGTAGTAGCCAAATACGGTGGTCTGGCCCACGTCCACAGTGCCGCTGTCGGGCTTCAGCTTACCAGTCAGCATATTGAGCAGCGTACTCTTGCCCGCGCCGTTGGGGCCTACCAGGCCGATGCGGTCCTTTTTCTTGAACACGTAGCTGAAGTCATCCAGCACCACCTTGTCGCCAAACTTCTTGTTCAGGCCGTCGGCCTCAATAATTTTGCCGCCCTGGCGGGTGGTTTTCACGCTCAGCTCCAGCTGCTGCTTGCTGAGGTTGGTGCTGGCCTTTTCCTTGGTCACGTAAAAGGCGTCGATGCGGGCCTTTTGCTTGGTGCCGCGCGCCTGGGGCATGCGGCGCATCCACTCCAGCTCCTTGCGGAAGAGGTTGCGGGCCTTTTCCACCTCCACGGTTTCGCGCATTTCGCGGTCGGCCTTTTTCTCCACAAAATAGGAGTAGTTGCCCTGGTAACGGTACATGGTGCCCTTGTCGAGCTCCACGATTTCGTTGGCCACTTTGTCCAGGAAATACCGGTCGTGGGTCACCATCAGCAGCGTGAGGCTGGGCGAGTTCAGCCGGTTTTCGAGCCACTCGATGGTGGCCAGGTCCAGGTGGTTGGTAGGCTCATCAAGCAGCAGTACGTCAGGCTCTTCGATGAGCACGCGGGCCAGGGCCACGCGCTTGCGCTGTCCGCCCGAGAGCTTGCTCACGTTGCGCGTCAGCAGCTCGCCCAGGATGCCCAGCTTGCCCAATATCTGCTGCACCTGGCTCTCGTAGTCCCAGGCGTTGAGCGTGTCCATGCGCTCCATCACGCGCTGCAGGTCGTCGGGGTCGTGGTTGGGGTCGTTCACCACGTGCTCGTAGTCCTTCACGGCGCGCAGCGTGTCGTTCTGGCTGGCGAAGATGGTTTCCTCCACCGTCAGGCTTTCGTCGAACACGGGCTGCTGGCCCAGGTAGGTCACGCGCATGCCCTGGCGGCGGGTTACGAGGCCGGTATCGGGGTTTTCGAGGCCGGCCAGCACCCGCATAAGCGTGGTTTTGCCGGTGCCATTGATGCCCACAAACGCAATGCGCTGCCCCAATTGCAGCCCAAAGTTGAGGTTTTGAAATAGCCAGCGGTCGGCGTAATTCTTCGAGATATTCTCGGCGGAGAGCAAGTTCATAAGTACCGTAAAGGTACGGCGGGGGCGGGGCGTATCTTTGAGCTATGGCTTACAGTGATTTTACGCTTGACCGCTTGATTACTGAGTTTGGGGTAGATTTTCAGGGTGCCCATCTGTTCGCGCCCACCCTGGCCGCCGAGCCCAGCGCTTGGCTGACTGAAACTATCGGCTTGGCCACGCAAGTCGGGTTTGGCAGCGAAAAATCACGCTCCGAGCGCATTGTAAGCCCCGTATTGCTGGAACTGGCCCACCGCAACCGCTATGAGTTCGCCGTTATTTCGGGCGAAAACCTGAATGTGGAGCCAGCACGCGGCCTCAATGGCGAATGCAATTTCGTCTTGTCATTCACCCGCTTGCAGGATTTGATTAAGGCCCCGATTTTTTGCATCACCGAAGCTAAAAAGCAGGACGTAGAATGGGGAACCGCCCAGTGCGCTGCCCAACTCATCGGGGCATCCCGCCTCAACGAGCGTGATAAAAAGCATATCCCGGTTCTCTACGGCTGCGCCACAACGGGCATTGAGTGGCGATTTTTAAAGCTTGAAAATCAGCTATTTACGCTTGATGAATCGCGCTATCTCATCAGCGACCTGGCCCGGCTGCTGGGCGTGTTGCAGCACATTGTGGACCAGGCCCGGCAGCAGGTATAAGTTAGGTAGCCTAAAACGAAGCGCGTCCTGCTCATCTGGCAAATGCCGGATGAGCGGGACGCGCTTTTATGAAATGGCCGGCCTACTTCAGCTCGCCCAAGCTGCGCTTAATGCGCCCGAACGCATCGGCCAGCTTGTCATCGGCCGCCGCCGTGCTGAAGCGGATGCAGTTGGGCGCACCAAATGAGTCGCCGCTCACGGCCGACACGAACGTGTCGCGCAGCAGGTACAGCGCCAGGTCCGACGAGTCGCTTATGACCGTGCCGTCGGGCGCGGTGCGGCCGAAAAAGGCCGACACGTCGGGGAAGATGTAGAAGGCGCCGTCGGGCGTGGGCGTCACGAGGCCGGGGATGTCCTTTACCAACTCCAGCACGAGGTCGCGGCGGCGGCGGTAGGCGGTCACCATCTCATCGGCCGAGGCGCGGCCGCCTTGCAAAGCGGCCAGGCCAGCGCGCTGCGCAATGGAGCAGGTGCCGGAGGTAATCTGGCTTTGCAGCTTGTCGCAGGCGGCGGCCAGGGCGGGGTGCGCGGCCAGGTAGCCCAGGCGCCAGCCCGTCATGGCGTAGCCCTTCGAAAAGCCATTTACGGTGATTACCTGGTCTTTAACATGGGCAAACTGCGCCAAGCTCACGTGCTCGTCGGTGAAGTTGATGTACTCGTAAATCTCGTCGGCGATGGCGAAAATGCCGGGGTGCTGCGCCAGCACGTCGGCGATGGCACTCAGCTCGGCGCGGCTGAATACGGCCCCGGTGGGGTTGCAGGGCGACGAATACATCACGGCCTTGGTGCGCGGCGTGATGGCGGCGGCCAACTGGTCGGCGGTAACCTTGTAGTCGTTTTCGAGGGTACCCATGATGGGCATGGCCACGCCCTCAGCCAGCTCTACCTGCGCGGCGTAGCTTACCCAGTAGGGCGAAAAAATGATGACTTCATCGCCGGGATTTACCAGCGCCATGAGGATGTTGCTGAGCGCCTGCTTGGCCCCGGTACTCACCACAATCTGGTTGGGCTGGTAAGTCAACTGGTTTTCGCGCAGTAGTTTATCGCAAATGGCTTGGCGCAGGTCGAGGTAGCCCGGTACCGGCGTGTAAAACGTGTAGCCGTCGTCAATCGCCTTTTTGGCCGCGTCCTTGATGTACTGCGGGGTCTGAAAATCGGGCTCCCCGAAGCTCAGGTTAATCACGTTCACGCCCTGGGCGGCCAGCTCGCGGCTCTTTTTGGCCATCGCGATGGTCGCCGATTCCTGAATCTGGAGGATGCGGTCGGACAGGTAGGCAGCCGGGTCGGCCGGTGCGGCCGGGCTAGTGGTACTGGGAGACATAAGCTTATGTGATAGAGAGAGGTGCGAGTAGCAAAAGTATTGGCTCGCCTCCCTTTCCCGGTGGCCCCGCCGCATTTATTTGCCTGATTTTCCGGCTTTTTTCAGTTCGGCAGCCGGGGGAGGCGCTGGGGCGCGCTGGCCGGTGGGGCCCGCCCGCCCGGTAGCCGGTGGCCAAGAGCCAGCCGCTTGGGCGGCCGCTTCCCAGGCAGTAGCCCGGGGCATTTCTGCCGGCCCGGTCTACTTTTGGGGCTATTTCTGGGGCCTGCCAGCGAGGCGGCCCCACCCCAGCAGCTCTTATGACAGAAACCAGTATTACGGCCTTCGACCGGGCCCGCACCGGCCTCTGGGCCAGCCTGCAAAAGCATTTGACCCTCATTTATCAGGCGGAGGCGGCGTTTGTTAAAGCGGTGGCTTTTACCGATTCCTTTCCTTTCCTGGCCGCCGAAGTGGAGCCCGAGCTACTGGCCGAATACCACCGGCAGCACCGGGCGCTGCGCGACCTGTTCATCGACGAAACCACTCAGCTGGATACCCTGGCCAAGGCCATCCGCACGAAAACCTACGCCGACGACGAGAAGAAGCAGCTGTACCTGCTACTGCTGGGCTACCTGGATATTGCCGCGCTCGTGTTTGGGCGGTTGGCGACGCAAGTGCCAGTGCGTCAGCCCAAAGACGAGGAGCAGGAAGCCACGCAAGCCCGCTTCGAGCGGGTGCGCAGCCTGGCACGGCTGCAAGTGAAGGGCGTAGCGGGGCTACTGCGCTAGGCGGTGCGGTGCGTGTCGGCCCGTAGTCTGTGAGCTTTCCTGGCTGCGGTAGGCACGCGTCGCGGTGCGTTCATCGCGGCACTCAAAGCGAGGCCGGTAAGTCTCGCACCCCGCAGGTTTTGGCACCAGGCTGGCCGGCCGTTCTTAAATTTGTGCTCCTTATTTCAGTTTCGACTCATGCCCGCTGCCCTGCCCGCCACCCAAATTCTCACCTTCCTCTCCGACACCAAGCAAGTCGGTCCCAAGCAGGCCCCCGTACCGTTCAGCAAAGCCGAAATACTCGCCTTCCCGGAGGTAAAAGAATGTCTGGCAAAGGGTTACGAGCTGGAAAGCTTCGAAAACAAGCTCTCGCCAAAAGACCCCCGGCAGGTAATCCTGCTCGTGATGCTTGCCCTGCGCCCCGACGCCGCTTAATAGTTTAATAAATTCATAAACAAGTGCTTAGCCGCCCAGTCCGCGCCAGCCGCGCCACAGCACCTCCAGGTCGAAGCCGGGCTCGTAGTCCTGGGCGTAGAGTAGCTCCAGGCGGCAGCGGGCAGCTTCTGTGAGCGGCGCGGCGGTGGTGGCGGCCACGTCGGCGGGCGAAAGCACGGCGGGCTGGGGGCCGGCCTCGGGCATGTAGCGCAGGCCCACCCAGCTGCGGCGGCCGCGCAACACTTGCCCCACATGGCGCAGCAAGCCGCCCGGCCGCCGCTGCCCCCAAAGAATCAACGGGCTTATTATGAAGATAATAGCGCTCACCACCAGGTCGAGCAGGCGCTTGCTACGGCGCTGCGCGGGCTGGGCCAGCCGCCACGAGCGGTTGAGGGTATAGTAGTCGCCGGGCGCGTCTTTGCGGCTGCTGCCGATGATGTACTGGCTGCCGGTGGGCAAAATCTTGTAGGCCACTTCGGGCTGCGCGGGCAGGCGCGCCATGAGGTCGATAATCTGGCTGGCGGGCAGGTCGCGGCCGCAAAAAATTAGCTCCGTAATGTCGTACAGCTCCAGCAGCGCCGGCAGCTCGGCCACCGTGCCGAGGTGGTCGGGGTGCGGCAGGTCGGTGGTGGTCCCGGTCTCGGGCGTGACGAACCCGATGACTTTGGCGGGTATCCGGGCTTCAGTGAGTAGCTGACGCACGCGCTGGCTTTCGGCCAGCGAGCCCACAATGGCCAGGGTTTTGGGCCGGGTTTCGCTGAGGCGCAGGTTGCCGTAGCGCAGCCAGTGGCCCAGCAGCCGGCGACCCACTAAGGCGGCCACCGCCCACACGCCGCCCAGCACAATGAGGGCCTTGGAAAAGCGCCAGCCATCAAAAAAATTGGAAACGGCCGATATCAGCACCGTGCCTACGGCTACGCCGCGCACCATGCGGCCGGCCCGTACAGGCTGGTCATAACCACCACTCAGCCAAGTAGTTAGCAACCAGCCCGCAATGTAGAGCGGCATGGCCACCAGCATATACTGCGGCGGGTAGGGGGTGTGCACGTACTTCTGGTTGTTTTCCCAGTACACCTTGAGGGCGTAGAGGCCGGCGTAGAGCGAGGCCGCATCGAGCACCACGGGGGCGGCCAGGGTGGCCAGGCGCTGCGCCAGCGCCGCGCCCGCCCGCAGCCAAATGGCGGTGTTAATGAGCTTTGAAAACAGGCTGGCACGGTTGGGCGCGAAGTGCTTTTGGGCAAAAATGACCATCGCCCGGTAAAACACAAATACGTAGTTAACGCTCGTGCGCTTGGTGCTTTCGCCCTTGTAGTGCAAAATGCGGGTGCCGGGAAAGTACCAGTTTTGCCAGCCGCCGCGCGTGAGCCGGTACGAGAGGTCAATGTCCTCGCCGTACATAAAATAATCCTCGTCCAGCAGGCCTACCTCGGCCAGCGCGGCCTGCCGCAGCAGCATAAAGGCCCCGCTGAGCACCGCTACTTCGTGGGCCTCGCCGGGGTCGAGAAAACCCAGGTGGTAGCGCCCAAACGAGCGCGACTTGGGAAACAGCCAAGCCAACCCAGAAATCTTATAAAACGCCACTTTTGGCGTGGGCAGCCCGCGCTTGCTTTCGGGCAAAAACTGGCCCTGGCCATCCAGCATTTGCACACCCAGGCCGCCGCAGCGGGGGTGGGCATCCATAAAGTCGCAGCAGCGGCGGAAGGTCATTTCCTCCACCAGCGTGTCGGGGTTCAGCAGCAGCTGGTACTGGCCGGTGGCTTGGCGCAGGGCCTGGTTGTTGGCCCGCGAAAAGCCGGGGTTGTCCTGGTTGGCCAGCACGATTACCTCCGGGAAGCGGGCCCGCACCATGGCCACCGAGCCGTCGGCCGAATGGTTGTCAACTACAAAAACCTCCACCGGCTCGCCTAGCGCCGCCACTGCCTGCCGCACCGACAGCAGCGTTTGCTCCAGGAAGTAGCAAACGTTGTAATTAACAATAACGACGGAGAGCTTCACTTTTTAGCGGTTAGCCTTTAGCTGTCAGCTGATAGCTTTTTCGGCTATCTTAAACTACAGCAACTCAGGCCGACAAAGCTATCAGCTAACAGCTAAAGGATAACCGCTTATTTCTGACGCTGGCGCTCCACAATGCTGCGGCCCAGCGTGATTTCGTCGGCATATTCGAGCTCGCCGCCCATGGGAATGCCGCGGGCGATGGTGCTGATGTGGAGCTGCTCGAAATCGCGCAGGCGGCGCGAGAGGTAAAAGGCCGTGGTGTCGCCCTCCATAGTGGGCGAAATGGCCAGGATGACTTCGCGGATTTCGGAGCCCTCGGCCCCGGCGCGGGCCACCAGCGAATCAACCTGCAAGTCGGCCGGCCCCACGCCCTCGATGGGCGAGATGACGCCGCCCAGCACGTGGTACACGCCCTGGTACTGGCCCGTGTTTTCGATGGCAATTACGTCGCGCACGTCGGCCACCACGCACACCTGGGCGTGGTTGCGCAGCTTGTTGGCACAAATGCTACACTCCTCACTGTCGGCAATGCTGTGGCAGGTGTGGCAGTAGGTGATGTCGAAGCGCATTTTGGCCAGCGCTTCGGCCAGGTTGGCGGTGGTGTCGCTTTCGGCCTTAAGCAGGTGCAGGGCCAGGCGCAGCGCCGTTTTTTTGCCGATGCCGGGCAGGCGCGCCAGCTCAACTACCGCGTTCTCAATGAGTTTGGAGGGGAAATCCATTAACTAAATACTGTCATCCTTATCTGGCGTCCGCTTGCGAAGGACCTTATCACCTTCACCTCGCGGGGTTTACGAACTCTGGCGAAAGCAGCCGTGATAAGATGCTTCCTTCGTCAGCATGACAACGACAATTACACAATATCCGCCGAAATGCCCCGGTCGTGGATGGCCGAGCAGCGCGGCTCCAGCTCGTCGAAGGTACCGTTTTTGACCGCGCACTTGCCCTTGTGGTGAATGAGCAGCGTGCACTGCTCGGCCTGCTCGGGCTCGTGGCCGCACACGTCGATGAGCGTCTGGATAACGTGGTCGAAGGTGTTCACGTCGTCGTTATACACCACGAGCGTGCGCAGCTCCTGCTCTTCTTCGAGCAGCAGCACATCGGAATCGTAGTCAATCTGCGGGCGGGTAGCGGGGAAGGCCATGGCACAAAAATACGGCGGCCCCGGCAAAGCGCGGGGCTGGCTGATAACCACCGGGACCGCGGTTTCGTTCGGCCTGAAAAAAGAGACAAGCGCCGCCAGCCGCTACTTTTAGGCGTGAATGCAGCAAGGAGAAAGGAAGAATTGCCAGCTGCTTACTTCTTCCTTCCTCCTTCCAGATTCCCCATTTTAGTTATGCCCGTTCCTACCGCCGACTTTAAAAAAGCCGTGGCCCGCCTTTCCGACAAGGAAAAGGAGGCGCTGATACTGCGCGCCACCCGCCGCGACGCCGAGCTCTACGACACGTTTCGCTTCGAGCTGCTGCCCGACGTGACGCTGGAGGGCGAGTACGAGGCTGCCGCCGACCGCATTCACGAGCTGTTCAACGTGGCCGTAACGGGCCGGCTGCTCAACCGGAGCTTGGTGAAGGCTCTGCGCGGGGCCGTGCAGGAGGCCGCCCGCGCCCGCCGCGTAACTAAGAGCAAGCAGCTCGAAATTGACCTGAGTATGTACGCGCTGCGGCTGATTTTTGAGAACTACACCGGGCAGTTTGACAGCGTGTATCAGGGCTTTTTTGTAGGCACGGCGCGGCTGGCAGTGCGCCTCACCAACCTCATTCCGAAGCACTTGCACGAAGACCTGTGGCTGGAATACAAGCCCGAACTCGACGACTTCCTGACCCAGCTGCACGGCCGCAAAAAGAGCCGCGAGCTGAAGTTTGAGCTGCCGCGCGAGCTGGCGCTGGTTGGGTAATGTAGTGTGCTAAAGAAGTTTACAAGAACCGACGCAAAATCGGTTGTTATTGCGAGCGCAACGCAGTGGAGCGCGGCAATAACAACCGATTTTGCGTCGGTTCTACTTGCGCATTACGTATAAAATTGATTTGGAGCATCTTACGTTAATAATATTTTTGATGGCCCTGCTGGTGGGCCTGTCGGCGCTGGCCCCGCGGCTGCGGCTGCCCTACCCGCTGCTGCTGGTGCTGGCGGGCGGGCTGCTGGCCCTGGTGCCGGGCCTGCCCGCCGTGGTGCTGAGCCCCGATTTGGTGTTCTTTATCTTCCTGCCGCCGCTGCTGTATTCGGAAAGCTATCAGATGTCGTGGCACGAGTTTGTGGCCAACCGGCGGCCGATTTTCTTGCTGGCGGTGGGGCTGGTGCTGCTTTCCACTACGGTGGTGGCAGCGCTGGCGCACTACCTCATTCCGGGCTTTAGCTGGGCCATGGGGTTTGTGCTGGGGGCTATTATCTCGCCGCCCGATGCCGTGGCGGCGAGCAGCGTAACCAGGGACCTGGGCTTGCCGCGCCGCATCACGGGTATTTTGGCCGGCGAAAGCTTGGTAAACGATGCCTCGGCCCTCATTGCCTACCGCTACGCCGTGGCGGCGGTGGTGAGCGGCACGTTTGGCCTCTGGGACGCGAGCTGGCACTTTGTGGTGGTGGCGCTGGGCGGCGCGGCCATTGGCTGGGCAGCTGGCCACGCCGTGGCGTGGGTGCAAAACCGGCTCACCGACCCTACCCTCATCACGGTGCTCACGGTGCTCATGCCCTTCGGCATCTACCTGGCGGCCGAGCACGTGGGCGTGTCAGGGGTGCTGGCGGTGGTATTTATGGGGTTGATGCTGAGCCGGCGCTCGCACGACATCTACGACAACCAGACGCGGCTGCTCAAGCGCAGCTTCTGGAACGTGCTGGTGTTCATACTGAACGGCCTGGTCTTTATTCTGATTGGCTTGCAGCTGCGCACCATTTTGGAGGGCATGGGCATGGACCGGTTCTGGCCCATGCTGGGCTATGGGCTGCTGGTGAGCGCGGCGGCCATTATCATCCGGCTGGGGTGGGTATTTCCGGTGGCGTACCTCACGCAACTGCTGGGGCGCTGGCTGGGCCGCACCGTCGAAACGCCGCCCAAGCGCAACCTCTTCATCACGTCGTGGGCGGGTATGCGGGGCGTGGTGTCGCTGGCTACGGCGCTGGCGCTGCCACTGGTGGCGGGCAACGGCCAGCCGTTTCCGCAGCGCAACGCGCTGCTGTTCCTCACGTTCACCGTCATTTTGGTGACGCTGCTGGTGCAGGGCCTGAGCCTGCCCTGGCTGGTGCGCCGGCTGGGGGTGCAGGAGTCGCCGGGTGAGCGTGCGGCCGAGGAGCAAGAGTTGCGCTTGGCTCTCACCACCAATGCCTTAGCCTACCTAGATGGCCGCTTGGCGGGTGCCGAAAATCCCGCCTTGCGCACGCTGCGCGAAACCATGCGCCGCCAGGCGCGCCGCCTCCAGGGCACGTTTGCCGCCAATGAAACCACCGAGCCCGCGGTCCCCACGGGGGCCGAGGCTGAGGCGGCCACCGCGTTTGAGGACCTGCTGCGCGGCCGCCTCGACGTGGCCGCCCACCAGCGCAAGCTGCTGGTGAAGCTCTACCGCACCGATACCTTCAGCGAGGAAGCCATTCGGCAAGTAGAAATGGAGCTCGACCGGCTCGAAATAGCCCTCGATACCCAGCTGGCCACCGTGCAGCAGCCCGAAAACCGCACCGGTAACGAGCCCACTATCTAGCAGTTAGCGCAGGGCCAGGCAGCGCAAGTTATTGCGTGCATCGGCATTGTCCTGAAGCTGTAAAAACTGGTCAAACTCAGTGGGCGTCAATACCTGCGCCAGGCACTGGGCCAGGTGCTCGGGGGTGCGGGCACGCCACTGGTATTTGCCCACGGCCAGCTGCACGGCGGCCGTTTGGGCGGGCGGCAGGTGCAGCGTGGCGGCCAGGTAGCGCACCAGCGGCCGGGCGGCAATGCCGCCGCCAGCGAGCACGCCAACGCTAGGGATGGCGTGCTCGGGGCCTTGTGCCCTGGTGAGGCTGGGTTGCAGGCCCAGGGCCAGCACGATGAGAAAGCTGGGGGTAAGTGTTGAGTTCATGCGCAGAAAGGACAGAGTAGGGTAGCAGTAGCCAGGGGTAGGGGCCCGGGAAGGCCGCCTACTCACTTGACTGGGCCAAAGGTGAACGTTTGGTGACGGGCCCGCAACCTTAGCGGCCCGTTGGCGGGTGCTGCTCTCCCAATGGCCCCCCTGGCCTAGCTAATTGCTTGTTTGCCAGACCAGCTGTTTGGTTGGGATAGTGAGGAGCTTGCCGTGGGCAGCTGCTTTTGGTAGCCAACTTACCCAACGGCTCCTACTTTTAGGAATTGCATGCCTTCCCATAAATATTCATGAAAACTTCTGCACTTAATCGCTGGCAATGGTAATGGGTTGATTATTAATAATTTGCGCTGTAATAAAAAGAAGCTATCAGGGTAGTAAGCGGCTGCCCAGGGCCCGGCGCAGGTCGGGCACGTCGTAATGGCTAAGCACGCCGGGCAGCACCTCCGAGTAGGCATCTTTGGCGGCCGGGTTTTCGAGAAAATACTGGAAGGAGGGCGGTCCGCCGCTCACCTGCACCTGGTCAATCTGGGGCACCCAGGTGGGCCCCGCGCCAGGCGGCTGCGTGCCACCATTAGTTACGGTATAGGGCTTTTTGGCCACTTGGGGGCACACCAGGGCGGCGTGCAGGGCCACCAGCGCCGCCCGGCCGTCGGCCCGCAGCAGCACCGGCAGCTGCCACAGGCGGCTATCGTTGCGGATGAGCCCGAGCAACGTGCTCACATCCAGCACGCGCTGGGCCAGCAGTGGCCGGCCCAGGTGCAGGGCCAGCAGGGCGTCGCGGTACTCCTGGTTGTAGTACTTGGGGTCGTTGAAGGCGACGGGGTCAGTGGTTTCACCGAGGCCGCGCAGGTCGGCCAGCAGCACGGCGGTACCCTGGCGCTGGTAGGCGGCCAGGCGGGCGGCGCTGTCGCGCAGCACCGTGGCCATGCCCTGGCCGGGTAGCCACAGCACTAGGCGAGTAGGAGCGGGTGCGCCCGGCGCTGGCAGCAGCAGCCGGGCGGGCAGGGGCGGCTCGCCGTCGCGGCGCAGCAGCAGGCCCTGCCAGGCCTGGCCGCCTGGCAGGCGCAGGGTGTCGCCCGGCACAATGCTCGTTTTGACCGCATCTGTTGCGCGTTGCCTTAGCTTCAACTGCTGGCTCACCACTGCCGCCAGCGTCTCGGGCGAGTAGGTAGGGCGGTGGCTAGCCAGCCGGCGCGCTTCGGCTAAGTGAATAGCCGCCAGGCTTTGCTCGTCCTTAAACGAGGTAGCGACTTGCCCGGTAGCCGTGCAGCGCAGGGCGGCTTCGGGCAGCGGCTGGTCAGTGCCTTCGGCTGCCAGCGGCCCGCCGGCCCCCAGCCAGCGCCGAAACCAGGCCACCGCCGCCACCCGCTTGGGGGCCGAGATACCGTGGCCATCGTCGTAGGTGAAGATATCGGTTTTCTCGGCCGGGCCCAGCGCAGCGTAGGCCCGGCGGGTATCGGCAAAAACCGCGTCCATGTCGGTCTGGTCCACGAAGTCGTAGCGGCCGGTGAGTAGCAGTAGGGGCTTGGGCGCGAACATGATAGGCCAGTCGGCCAGGTCGAGGCTAGCGGCCCCGGCGCCGGGCAGCATCACGCAGCCATCGGCGGGGCCGGTGAGGGTGAGGTTGCGCTCGCCGGCCACTACGTAGCTGCACAGCGCGGCCACCCGCACGCGGTCGTCGTAGGCCATGAAGTAGGCTGTTTGGGTGGCCCCGCCCGAGTTGCCGAGGCAGCCCACGCGGGCGGCATCGACTTCGGGGCGCGTCAGCAGGTAGTCGAGGCTGCGCACGTTATCCCACAGCTGCTCGGCAGGCAGGTTGGTGCCCAGCAGCGTGGCCTCGGCATTGAGCAGGGTGTGCTCGGTGGTGCCGCCGCGGGTGAGAAATCTGCCGCTGGCATCAGTGAGCTGCATTCTTTCCCCCTGAGAAACGGGGTCGATTACGAGCACCACGAAGCCGTTGCGGGCCAGCAGTCGGGCCGTGAGCTGGTACGAAGGCGTGGCCTTGCTCGTCTGCTCGTGCCCGCAAAAGAGCAGCGCCGCCGGCCGCTTGCCCGGCCCGTCGGGCACGTATAGATTGGCCGTGACGTGGTGGTGCGGCGTGCTTTCATAAATGACTTTCTCAATCCGAAAGCCCGCCTGTGGCACCGTGCCCATCACCCGCGCCCGCAGCGGCGTGTGCGCCGGCAGCGGCCCTAGCACCCGCCGAAACCGCGCCCGCGCCGAGTCGCGATACGCCCGCGTGCCTGCCGCCGACCCTATGGCCTGCGCCAGCTCGGCGCGCTGCGGCTCGTACTGCTGGTGCACCTGCTGCAAGAGGTAGGTGGGCAGCGTAGTGGGCGCCCGCCAGTCGGTAATATTTGGGATGAGCACCTGTGCCTGGGTAGTAAGAGATACTAGCGTAAGCAGCAATAGAAGAGAGCGAAGCATACGGAGGCAAAAAAAGATATTTTAAGCCGCCGTAGTAGCCGGTGCTCGCAAGGCTAATTCCATTGTGCGCCAGTACCAACGGCGGCGTGGTAGCAGTGAGCATCCGGTCATATACAAAACGTCTTCGTGGTCGTATCTATACCACTCATCCCCTTCCAGCCCGCGTAAGCTCAGCCACCACCAGCACCAAAGTGCCTGCCGAGCCCGCCGTACTTCGTTAGGACGCGCATTAGATTTTAGCAGGGTAGTTTCGTTGGCGGCAGTAGAGTCATGGTTTTGTTCTTGGTCAAAGGGAGCTGCTACCAGTTGCCAAATGTCAGCGCGTTTTAGGCGCGTGAGGCCGTTGCGCTCTGCAAAAGCTAGCACGGCCGCCGCTTGCTCGCCCCGAAAGAAAATTTTTTCCCGGTTAGCCAGCACCGCATATTTACCAGTTACACTAATTTCCGTCAGTTCACTGGCGGCTACCATCAATCGGCCAGCTAGTAGGGAAGCTCCAAAAGGGTAAGGTCGCACTAGCCGTAGCTGGTTGGCTTCTAGCTCAAATACTTGGGCCACGGGTCGGTCATTGGCAACCCACTGTTTAAAATCAGGAGCGTAGCGAGCTTGGTGTGCACGCGCAAGACTAACGCCTCCACCCAAAAGCAGAAGGGGAGCAGCAAAGCACTTGCATAATAATAGCATCCCGTTGGCTGGCGCTGGATGTGCACTTTTATTGAATGGAGTGGCCGGCTGCTTTGCTACCCCTTGCACCGTGACTGTGTGCAAGGAAGATTCTGCAAGTTCATCCTGCTCATACTGGGTTGGCCATACTTCCGTTGGCCATATTTCTTTGAGGGTGAGCCATATACTAGTGAGGCTGATAGACGCCAGCAGCCACCCTCCGAGTAGTAACATAGATAACCCAACCCTGATAGGATTCCAGTGAATGTAACGGTTTAGCATACAATGTACTAGGTGAAAGTAGCATTTGACCTGAAAGGCCGCTCTCTTGGTAGAAAGCGGCCTTTCAGGTCAAATGCTACTGACTTGGTTAGTGTAGCCTAAACTTTCTCCGGCAGCAGCGTGGCTTCGGGGTAGTTGCCGAGCACGGGCTGCGAGGGCGCGCCCTGCGTTACGGCTTCCACCAGCAGCTTGCCACCCACGAAGGCGCCTTTCCAGCTCTCGCCGAGGCCGCCGAACACTTCGTCGCGGTCGCCGCGGCTGCGCAGCTTGTTGATGCCCACCTTGAAGGCGCGCAGCTCCTTGCTGGTGCGGGTGGCCCACTTCTCATCGTCGGAACCTAGCGCGGTTACCAGCGCGCCGTTCGAGATGTTCATCTCGCCCACTAGCTCCTCCACGCGGTCTACGAGCACCACGGTGTCGATGGGGCCGAAGGGCTCTTTGAAGTATAGCTCGGCCTGGCGGGGCAGGCCTACCAGGGCCCTTGGCGCGCGGTAGGCCGAGCGGTCCTGGCCGGGCAGGAAGAGGTTGTCGTCGAGCTTGCCCTGGTAGAACGGGATGGCGCCGTGCTTGCTGGCATCGGTAAACAGGTCGTCGAGGCTCTTGGCCTGCGCCGCGTTGATAACGGGGCCAAAGGCCAGGTCGGGCAGCTTGTCGCCGGGCGCGTCCACCAGGGTGGGGTTGCCCACCTTGAGGCTGCCGATGGCCTTGGTGTAGGTTTCCAGAAACTGCGGAAACAGGTCGCGCTGCACCACCCAGCGCACGTAGGCCGTGCAACGCTGCTTACCGTAGTCATAGCCCTTCACCAACTGCTCGGCCAGCGAGTCCCACTGCGAGTAGTCCCAGATGCCGTAGGTGTTCACGCCCTCCATCTCCAGCATGTAGCGCTTGTGCTCCTGGCTGAGGGCGTCGGCGATGTTGCGGCCGTTGTAGCGCCCGCCCACAAAGGAGAGGCAGTCCACGGCGGGGTCTTTCACCAGCACGTCGCTGAGCTCGCCGCCGGGGCCGCTCACCAAACTCACCGGCAGGCCGGCGCGGCGGGCAATGGCAAAGGTGAGGCTCAGCGAGATGAAGCCGCCGTCAGTGGGCGTTTTGGCAATCACGGCGTTGCCGGCCAGCGCCTGCACCAGCACCGCGTGCAGGAGCACCGACATGGGGTAGTTCCAAGAGGCGATGTTGCTGACGAGGCCCAGCGGGCGGCGCTCGCCGAGCAGGGTTTCGATGTTCTCCACGTACCACTGCACGCCCTCAATGGCGCGGTCGATGTCGTTGAAGCCCAGCTTGTAGGTTTTGCCGATTTCCCATATCAACAGCTTGCTAACCAGGCCGATGTGCGGGCGCAGTTGGTCGAGGCAGTCCTGCACGCGGCGGCGGCGCTCCTGCAAGTCGGTAGCGGCCCAGGCGGCGGCTTCGGCCTTAGCGGCGCGCACGGCGCGCAGCGCCTCGTCGTGCTTGAGCATGGGCAGCGCGCCAATGTCGGAACCGTCGATGGGCGAGTGGAAGGCGCGGGGCGTGCCAGGCTCTTGCCACTTGCCTTCGAGCAGGTTGAGGTAGCCGCCGTTGGGGGCAAATATTTCGGGCACGGCCTGCTTTACATCACTCAGCAGCTTGCTGAATTCGACTTCGGGCGCAATGATTTTGGGCATGAGAAAGAGGGGCGCCGGGTGTAATGCGAGCGCATCGGTGAAAGAACAGAGCAGGAACAGCAAATAGGAGCGGAGGTTGAGAATCTCTTACCCTAACCAAAGCCGTTTGTCATTGTGAGCCTGCGAAGTAATCGCACCCGAACGATAGCCATACGACTCGTTCGGATGCGATTGCTTCGCGGGCTCGCAATGACAAACGATTATGAACGTTGCTTACGCAGCCGCCACGGCTTGCAGCTCGCGCACCAGCTCGGCCGAGCCCACAAACAGCGGCAGGCGCTGGTGCAGGTCAGCGGTGGGGGGCACGTCGAGCACATCAGCGGCCCCGGTAACTGCCACGCCACCAGCCTGTTCGGTTACAAAGGCGATGGGGTAGCACTCGTAGAGCAGGCGCAGCTTGCCGCTGGGCCACTGCCCGGTGGGCGGGTAGAGGTAAATGCCGCCCGTGAAGAGGTTACGGTGGTAGTCGGCGGCCAGCGAGCCCACGTAGCGGGCCGTGTAGCGGCGCTGCTTGCAAGTGGTGAGAAACGTGCGCGCAAACTCTGGGAAATCAAACCAGTTGCCCTCGTTGCACGAGAAAACCTCGCCGCGCGCCGGAATGGTGAGCTTGGGGTGCGAGAGGAAAAACTCGCCCAGGCTGGGCTCGTAGGTAAAGCCCGCCACGCCGTGGCCGGTGGTGTACACCAGCATCACGCTGGAGCCGTAGAGAATGTAGCCCGCCGCTACCTGCGCCCGCCCGCCCTGGGTGAAGTCTTCGGACCGGGCGGGCCCGCCGTAGCGGCTCACGCGCCGGTAGATGCTGAAAATGGTGCCGGTGCTCACGTTGAAATCGAGGCTCACCGAGCCGTTCATTGGGTTGAGCGCCACCACGTACTTGCCGTCGTGGTTGCCGGTGTCGATGATTTCTTCCTGGGCTTCACTGAGGATGGCGCAGCACTCGCGGCCGTTGGTGAGCGCCCGAACGAAGCGGATGTGGGCTTCCTCGCCCAGGCGGTGGCGCGGGGCGGCGGGCTGGCCCTCAGGCTCCACCACTTCGCCAATGCCGCTGAGGCCGGCGCGGCTCACTTCGCGCACCATTATTTTGCTGGCCAGGGCCAGGTCGCGCAGCAGCTGCGAAAGCTCACCGGTGGCAAACGGAAACTCGGCCTGCTTGCGCATGATATAGCGCTCCAAAGTGGTGCCGACGGGGGTAGCTAGTTCGTCGTGCGAGGGTAGCGTAGGGGACATAACTATCGGGTATGAATTCGTAAAAGCCAGCTGTCATTGCGAGCAACGCGAAGCAATCACACCCGAACGACCTAGCAGAACGAAAGGCGCTGGTATCGTTCGGGTGCGATTGCTTCGCGTTGCTCGCAATGACAGCTAGCTTTTGTAGGTTGTTACTTGGCTTCCGGCTGCTTCTGCGACTGCCAGAGCACCACTTGCCAGCCTTTTTTAGGGTCTTTTACCTGCACCGTCACGTACTTGAGGTGGGCCACGTTGGGCGTGCCGTCGGGCTTATTGGGCTGGTAGATAACAATTTGGCCGTTCACGGCGGCGGCCTGGCCGTTGTTGTAGGCGCGCACGTTGAGGCTTTCGATGTCGATTTTGTCGTACACGCTTTTGCCGTCGCGGATGCTTTGCAGGTACTCCGTTTTGTTGTTCTGCTTGCCGTTGCTGTGGGTATACACGAGGTCGTCGGCAAAGGCTTTGTCGAGGAACGTGAAGTCTTTGCTAACCTGGGCGGCGAAGCGCTGGCGTTCCAGCTTATCGACCTCCTGGGCGGCGGCCTGGTCCTTGCTGTTTTTGGCTGGAGCCTGGGCCAGGACCAGCAGCGGCAGCGCCAACAGGGCCAGGGTAGAAGCTAACTGTTTCATAGTAAGTTGGTTACGCAGTGGTAATAATATCACTCTCGTCGAGTTGAATGGGCTCCATGCGCGGCACCAGCGCAAACATGATAACCCAGGCCAGCAAGTAGGCCCCGCCGCAAATCAAAAACATGATGAAGTAAGCCTTGTCGAGCTGCCCGATGGCCTCATAGTGCACAAACATTTTCTTCTGCACCAGGGCCGTGAGCGCGATGCCACCCAGCCCGCCGGCCATGCCGCCAATGCCGGTAACCGAGGCCACCGCGCGCTTCGGGAACATGTCGGACACGGTGGTGAAAATGTTGGCGCTCCAGGCCTGGTGGGCCGCCGCCGCAATGCCGATTACCAGCACCGCCAGCCACATATTCAACTGCCCCAGGTACTGCGCAAACACAATCGGAAACACGCCGAAGGCAATCAGCAGCATGGCCGTTTTGCGGGCCTGGAAGGCCGGCATCCCGCGCCGCATAAAGCCCAGCGGCAGGTAGCCGCCGCCCACGCTCCCGATGCTCGAAAGCACGTACACGGCCGCTACCGGCAGGGCAATGGCCGTGCCCGTGAGGTGGTACTGCTTGCCCAGGAAATCGGGGAGCCAAAACAGGTAAAACCACCAGATGGGGTCGGTGAGGAACTTGCCCGCCACGAAGGCCCAGGTCTGGCGAAAGGTGAGCAGCTTGCCCCACGAGGTCTTGGGCTTTTCCTCCACCACACCCTCGGCGGGCAGGCCCGCCGGAATATCGGCGTTGATGTAGTCAAACTCGGCTTTGGTGAGGCGCTTGCTGTCGGCCGGGGTTTCGTAAATCAGCATCCACAGCACCAGCCACACAAAGCCCAGCGCCCCCGTGATAATGAAGGCCCACTGCCAACCAATGGTTTCGGCAATGAGCGGTACCGTGAGCGGGGCCACGATGGCCCCCACGTTGGAGCCCGAGTTGAAAATGCCCGTGGCCAGTGCCCGCTCGCGCTGCGGAAACCACTCGGCCGTCGTCTTAATGGCCGCCGGGAAGTTGCCGGCCTCCGTAATGCCCAAAAACCCGCGCGCAATGCCGAAGCCCATCGTGCTGCTCACCAGCGCGTGGCCCATGGCCGCCAGGCTCCACAGCGCCGTCGAAAGCGCGTAGCCCAGCTTGGTGCCCAGCTTGTCGATGATGCGGCCCACCCCAATCATGCCCACCGCGTAGGCTAGCTTGAACGCAATCTCGATGTTGGCGTAGTCGCCCGCATTCCAGTGAAACGTCTTTTCGAGGTAGGGTTTCAGCAGCGAAATAACCGCCCGGTCGAGGTAGTTAATCGTGGTGGCAAAGAACACCAGCGAGCAGATGGTCCAGCGGTACCGGCCCATGGGCGAGGTATCGAGGCTGGGCGGCGAAGGGCGAAGGGTGGGATTCATAGGTAATGAGCAATGAGTAGTAAGCAATGAGCAGTTGTCATTGCGAGCGCAGCGCGGCAATCGCCCTAGAACGAGTCGTCCGGGTATTGTTGGTCAGGACATCTGCTTTGCAGCACTCGCCATGACCAACGATTGGATAATGCTAGTTACCAGCTGCTTGCTTTTGTAAAAACGCTATTAGCGGAGCTACACGGCTAGTAATAGTAGCCGGGTCATTGGCCCCCTTAAAGAGCTGCGAACCGATGCCTACCACATTCACGCCGGCCCCAAACCACTCGGTGAGGCTGGCCTCGGTGGGCTCCACACCCCCCGTTACCATGAGCTTGACGCTGGGCATGGGCCCGCGCAGCGACTTGATGTAATCGGGCCCGACGAGGTTGCCAGGGAATATCTTCACAATTTGCGCACCGAGCTGGGTGGCGGCGTGTATCTCATTGGGCGTGAGGGCCCCCGGCAGCCAGGCTACGTCGTGGCGCTGGCAGGTGGCGGCCACCTCGGCGGTGGTCACGGGCTGCACGATGAAGGCCGCGCCTGCCGCAATAAAGCGCTCGGCATCGGCGGCCGTGTAAATGGTGCCGATGCCCAGCACGAGGTCGGGGCAGCCGTCGGCTACCAGCTTGGCCAGCTCCTGAAACACCTCAAAGGCGTTGGCCCCGCGGTTGGTAAACTCAAACACCCGGACGCCACCCGCGTAGCAGGCCTGCACCATGGCCTGGGCATAGGCCGCATCGGCGTGGTAAAAAACGGGCACCAGCGGCGCTTGCAGCGTGCGGGCAATAACTTCTTGGGAGCTAAGCATCTAAGGTGGTTTTTGGCTGTTAGCTCGTCTGTCATTGCGAGCCTGCGAAGCAATCGCATCAGAACGAGTCATGCGGGTATCGTGCGGGTGCGATTGCTTCGCAGGCTCACAATGACAGATAAGAAAATCAGCGCAGCAAGCGCCCCGTGAGGTTGCCCTGCATGAGGTGCTCGACTTCGGTGGGCGTCACCAGGTTGATGTCGCCGTGGATGGTGTGCTTCAGCGCTGAGGCGATGGTAGCAAAGGACAGGACTTGCTCGCGGCTGTCGTAAGTGTTTGAGCCGTAGATAAATCCAGAGATAAACGAGTCGCCGCCCCCAATGCGGTCCACCACCGGCGAGATGTCGTAGAAGGGCGTTTCGAAAAACTCGCCTTGGTCCCAGAGCAAGCCGCAGATGCGCTCGTGTGAGGCGCTCTGAGTTTGGCGGCGGGTGGCAATTACGCGCTTGATGCGCGGGAAGCGCTGAGTCAATTGCTCGCTCATCGACACGAAGCCGTTGTCGGTACCAGCTTCAGCTTGGATGCCAAACAGGTCCTCGGCGTCGCCTTCGGTGCAGACCACGATATCGCAGCCGGCTACCAGGTCGGGCATCACGTCCTGCGCCCGTTGGCCGTACTGCCACAGGTTGCGGCGGTAGTTCACATCGGCCGACACGGTGATACCCAGGCGGCGCGCCGTCGCAATGGCGTCGGCGGTGGCCTGGGCGGCGGCGGCCGAAATGGCGGGTGTGATACCCGTCCAGTGCAGCCAGCCGGCGTCTTGCAAGATTTCGTCCCAATTAAAAGCGGCTGGGTCGAGGTGCGCAAAAGCCGAGTCGGCGCGGTCGTACACGATGCGGCTGGGCCGCAGCGAGGCGCCCACTTCCAGGAAATAGAGGCCCAGGCGGTGGCCTTCGGTGAAGCGGCAGTGGCTGACGTCCACGCCGTAGCGGCGTAGGTGGTTGGCGGCGGCGTGGCCCAGCTCGTTGGCTGGGAAGGTCGATACGTGGGCGGCGGGCACGCCCATTTGGGCGAGGGCGGCGGCTACGTTGGCGTCGCCGCCGCCATAGGTTACTTCGAGGGTAGCGGTCTGGGGCAGCCGGTAGTTCAGCGGCGGCGAGAGCCGCATCATCACTTCGCCGAAGGTTACGACTTGCTTCATGGGGTGGGAATCAGCGCCCTGCTACGGGGTAAGCTGGGGTTGGCGGGAAAGTATTTGACTTGAAAGGTAGGCCGCTAAACGGGTGCTTCGGGGTGCTTTTTCGGCATTTTTTAACGCAAACGTTCCCGATAGCCTGCTTGGAGAGTGGGCTAAATCTGGTTGTAGCGTGGACTCTGTGAGTCCGCGCGTGGTATCGTCCGAACGTTCCCACGCGCGGACTCACAGAGTCCACGCTACACCTAGGCTACCAGTTCGCCGGTGCTCACCGGTGCCGCTGCTGGCGTGAAGCCGAAGTAGTCGCGGGCGTTGCCGTAGCTGATGCGCTCAACCAGCTCGCCCAACCAGGGTAGCTCTTCGGCGGGCAGTTCGCCGTTCTCCACATCGCGGGCCAGCAGATTGCACAAAATGCGGCGGAAATACTCGTGCCGCGGAAACGAGAGGAAGCTGCGTGAATCGGTGAGCATACCCACGAATCGGCTCAGCAAGCCCATGTTGCTGAGGGCGTTGAGCTGCTTTTCCATGCCATCCTTCTGGTCGAGGAACCACCAGCCTGAGCCAAACTGCATCTTGCCGGCCACCGAGCCGTCCTGAAAGTCACCAATCATGGTGGCAAACACGTCGTTGTCGGCGGGGTTGAGGTTGTAGAGGATGGTTTTGGCCAGCTTGTCCTGGCTGTCGAGGCGGTCCAGGAAGCGCGAGAGGGCCTGAGCCTGGGTGAAGTCGCCAATCGAGTCCCAACCCGTGTCGGGGCCGAGCTGGCGCAGGGCGCGGGCGTTGTTGTTGCGCAGCGCGCCCAGGTGAAACTGCTGCGTCCAGCCCTTCTGCCAGTCGAGCTCGGCCAGGAAAATCAGCATGGCCGATTTAAATTGCTCAATTTCTAACGTGCTCAGTGCCTGGCCATTGCGAGCTTTGTCGAAAATAGCGGCTACCTGCTCCTCCGTGTAATCGGCGGCGTAGAGCTGCTCCAGGCCGTGGTCGGAGAGGCGGCCACCCTGCGCGGCGAAGAAGTCGTGGCGCTGGCGCAGGGAATCCTGCAAGTCCTTGTACGACTGAATGTTAACGCCAGCCGCCGCGCCCAGCTTGTCCAGGTAAGCGCGGTAATCACTGGCCTCGGGCGTCATGGCCTTGTCGGGGCGGAAGGTGGGCAGGATTTGTGTTGCAAAGCCTTGGCCAGCAATATCCTGGTGGTGCTCCAGCGAGTCGGCCGGGTCGTCGGTGGTGCAGACGACCTTCACGTTCATTTTGGTCAGCAGGCCCTGCACGCTGTACGCGGGCGTTTGGAGCAGCGCGTTACACTGGTCGTAGATGCGGCGGGCGCTGTCCTTATTCAGTAGCTCGGTTACGCCGAAGTAGCGGCGCAGCTCCAGGTGCGTCCAGTGGTAGAGGGGGTTGCGCACAGTGTAGGGCACCGTTTCGGCCCATTTCTCAAACTTCTCCCAGTCCGTAGCATCGCCGGTGATGAAGCGCTCGTTCACGCCGTTGGTCCGCATGGCGCGCCACTTGTAGTGGTCGCCGTAGAGCCAGATTTGGGTGATGTTCTCAAACTGCCGGTTTTGGGCAATCTGGTCGGGCGGCAGGTGGCAATGGTAGTCGATGATAGGCTGCGGCGCGGCGTGCTGGTGGTAGAGTGTGCGCGCAGTCTCGCTTTGGAGCAGGAAGTCGTCGGAGAGGAAGGGAGTCATTTCAGTTATCAATTATCAGTGAGCAGTTATCAATTGCATTTTCAGGTCGTTCGTCCTTGCGAGCGCAACGCAGTGGAGCGCGGCAATCGCACCAGCACGATACCCGAACGACAGTATTCTGGTGCGATTGCCGCGCTCCACTGCGTTGCGCTCGCAAAGACAAACGAAACTAAATAACTAGAGCGATACGCCGCGCTTCCACGGGATAAAGTCGGTTTGGCCGTGGCGCACGGCGCTCACTTCCAAGCCGCTGGCTACCTGAATAACGTAATCCAGAATGCGCGCGCCGGCCTGCTCAATGGTTTCGTCGCCATCGATAACGGTGCCGGTGTTCACGTCGATGATGTCGGGCATGCGCAGGGCCAGCTTGGTGTTGGAGCTGATTTTAACGACCGGCGCAATGGGGTTGCCAGTGGGCGTGCCCAGGCCGGTGGTGAAGAGCACCACGTTGGCGCCAGAGCCCACTTCGGCAGTGGTGCTTTCGACGTCGTTGCCGGGCGTGCAGAGGAGGTTGAGGCCGGGCTTGGTTACCAGCTCGGGGTAGTCGAGCACGGCTACTACCGGCGACGAGCCGCCCTTGCGCGCTGCCCCCGCCGATTTCATGGCGTCGGTGATGAGGCCGTCGCGGATGTTGCCGGGCGAGGGGTTCATGTCGAAGCCCGAGCCCACGGCCACCGCGCTGTCGCCGTAGGCTTTCATAAGCGAGGTGAAGCGCTGGGCCGTTTCGTGGTCCACCGAGCGATTCACGATTTCCTGCTCCACACCGCACAGCTCCGGAAATTCGGCCAGGATAACCGAGCCGCCGAGCGCTACCAACAGGTCCGAAACGTGGCCCACGGCCGGGTTGGCCGAAATGCCCGAGAAGCCATCGGAGCCACCGCACTCCAAGCCGATGGTGAGCTTGCTGAGCGGCGCGGGCTGGCGCTGCTGCTGGTTGGCCTGCATGAGGCCGGCAAACGTTTGGCGCAGGGCCGTGCTCACGAGCGCTTCCTCCGTGCCAATAGTCTGCTGGTCAAGGATAAACAGCGGCTTGCTGAAATTGGGGTCGCGCTTGGCAATCTCGTCCTGCAACATGCTGGCCTGCGCGTTTTGGCAGCCCAGGCTGAGCACGGTGGCGCCGGCTACGTTGGGGTGGGTGATGTAGCCGGCCAGCAGGCCGCACAGCGACTGCGCATCCTGCCGGATGCCGCCGCAGCCGCCCTCGTGGCTGAGAAACCGAATGCCGTCCACGTTCGGAAATGGCTTCACTTTCTGGTGGCTGATTTCGGCCGAGTGCAGGTCAGTAGCCAGTATTTCCTCTACCGATTTGCCGGCTTGCATCAGCTCCAGCAGGGCCTGAGTCTGGGGCTGGTAGCTTTTGCGGCGGGCGTAGCCAAGGTCATTCACCAAGGCTTCTTCGAGCACCTGGATGTTGCGGTTCTCGCAGAAAACCAGCGGGATAACCAGCCAGTAGTTGGCGGTGCCCACGCGGCCGTCGGCCCGGTGGAAGCCCATAAAGGTGCGGCCCGCAAACTGCGTTACGTCGGGCTGGGCCCAGCTGTGGGGGTGCTGGCCTTCCTGGTAGGCGTCGGTGGCGTGCTTGATGTTGGCGGTGGTGAGCAGGCCGCCCTGGCCCACGGGCGCGGCCATGCGGCCCACCAGCACCCCGTACATCGTGATTTCGTCGCCGGGGGCGAAGTTGTGCAGCGCTAGCTTGTGCTTGGCGGGTATCTTCTCGGTGGTCGTCACGGTCACCCCATCCCAGGTGACGGGCGTACCGATGGGCAGGTCGGTGAGGGCAACGAGCACGTTGTCGGCGGGGTGAATTTTGGCAACTAAGTGCTTCATAATTTTATAATTAACGTTTGTCATTGCGAGCCGGCGAAGCAATCGCACCAGACTGACCCTGGCGCAAGTCGTTCGGCTATCGTTTGGGTGCGATTGCTTCGCCGGCTCGCAATGACAGGCGCTAGGGCTTACTACTTAAACTAACTGCTGTTAAACCGCCGCGCGCTGCGTTTTATTTAAAATCGTGGCCAACGTAGCGGCGGCCCCTTCCTGCTGAAGCTGGGCGAGGTAGCGCGTTACGGCCTCGGCAAAGCTGGGCAGGGCCGTGAGGTCGGTGCCCCAGAGCGCCGCGTTGCCGAGCACAATCTGCACCAGGTTGGCGGCCGACTGGTGCTGCCAGAGGTCAGCAAAGTAGCCGGCCTGCTCGTCCTGAATAAGGTACTCCTGGCCCTGGGTTTCGCCGTGCCATGCGCTGCCTGCCTGGCGGGTGCCGCGCATGAAAAGCAGGTAGGCCGCAAAGCCCAGCGCCACGTACTGCGGCACGGCCCCGAAGCGCCCGTAGTAGTGCAGCAAATCGGGCACTACCCGCATGCGCAGCTTGGCCGAGTAGTTGAGGGTAATGGCCAGCCAGCGGTGCTCCACGGCGGGGTTGCGGAAGCGGTCGAGCACCTGCATGCCAAAGCGCTGGCCCGTTTTCTCGTCGATGGGGTAGGGGATGCCGGGTAGCAAATCGGCCAGCATCAACTGGTGAATGTAGGTGAGCAGGTACTCGTCCTCCATAGCCTCGCGCACGGTGGGCATGCCCGCCAGCACAGCCAGCCCGCAAGCCAGCGAATGCGTGCCGTTGAGCAGGCGCAGCTTCAGCTCGCGGTGCTGGGTGATGTCGGGCTGCACCACCACTCCCGTGTGCACCTGCTGAAAGCTCAGGATGTTGCGCACCCGCTCGTCGCCCTCGATGGCCCACAGCAGGTACACTTCCGACATAGTTAGCAGCTCGTCGTCGTAGCCCAGCTCTTGGCTGAGCGTGGCTTGGGCCGCCGCATCGGGCCGGCCGGGCACAATGCGGTCCACCAGGGAGTTACACACGGTATTGGCGTTTTCGAGCCAGGCCAGGAAACCGCTGTCGGGCACTTGCTGCTCGGCTAGCTCGCGCAAAATGTCGCGCAGCTTGGTGCCGTTGTCGGGCACTAGTTCGGTGGGCACAATGACGAGGCCCTTATCAGCCGCGCCGGCGAATGCTTCGTAGCGGGCCAGCAGCACGGCCAGCAGCTTGCCCGGAAACGAGCGCGGCGGCGTGGCGCGCACGTCGTCGGTTTCGTCGAGCACAATGCCCACTTCGGTGGTATTGGAGAGCACGATTTGCAAATCGGGGCTGGTGGCAAAATCCAGCACCGCGGCCCATTCGCTCTTGGCCGACAGCACCCGGCTGATGCCCGCACACACCACGTTTTGGCTGACGAGTTGCTCATCTTGCACGCCGCGCACGCACACCGTGTAGAGGTTGTCCTGGCGGGCAAAGGCGGCGGCATCGCCGCCGTCGGTGCTTTTCACCACCACCACCCGGCCATTGAAAATGCCTTGGCGGTTGGCTTGGTCAATCAGGAAATCGGGCAGGCCGCGCAGCAGCACGCCGGTACCAAACTGCAATACTTTCTCGGGTAAGACGAACAGGGCCGGCGCGGGCAGCTCCACGGTGGTGCCCGCCGCCTGGGTGCGTACTAATTCTTCGGATAGAATAGACATAATCAATTGATAATGAGCAGTGAGCAATGAGTAATGAACAGGAAGTAGCGAGTGATTCAAAAAGCATAAATTGCTCATTACTCCCTGTTCATTGCTCATTGACTTTAGTAGCCGGCGTTTTGCTTGAGGGCGGGGTCGGTGTCGATGGTGGATTGCGGGATGGGCAGCAACTCCTTGCCCTGGCCGGCTACGTACTCGGCGGCCAGGCCGGTGCCGGTGCTGGCCGCGGTGGTGGTGCCCGAGGTGTAGGTAGCGCCGGCGGGCCGGGTGTTGACTACGTAAGTGGGGTTGATGGCCGAGCCCCAGGCGATAGCGGTGCTACCGGTGGGTACCGTGGCCGGCGCGGGGCGGTAGAAGGAGCGCTGAAATTGCAGCACGTTATTCACCACCCGGAAGTAGAGCGTCTGGGGTACGTTGGCGTAGGGCGCGGTGCGCGACTGCAGCGCTTGAATGCGGGTTTTTACATCGGCGAGCTTGGTGGCCAGCAGGTTCCAGCGCAGCAGGTCGTACTTACGGATGCCTTCGGAGCCAAACTCCAGGTACCGCTCATTCACGAGGGCGTTGAAGAAGGCGTCTTTGCTGGTGAGCACCAGGCCGGCGGTGGCGCGGGCGGTGTTGCCGGCGTAGGCGCGGGTGCGCACTTCGAGCAGGGCCTTCTGGGCGTCGGCGGTGGGGCCGTTGAGCTCGTTCTCGGCTTCGGCAAACATCAGCTCCACATCCGAAAAGCGGATGAGGGGCCAGGCGTAGCCCAGGTAGTTGCTGGTGCCGGGCAGCGCGGGCGTGCGCCAGTCGCGCCGAAACTTGCCGTCGGTAGCGTTGGCCAGCGTCACGCCGGTTTGCGCATTGTTGGCGGCAATGCCGTAGACCGTGATGGTCACGTCGCGCCGCACGTCGGTCGAGTCGAAGGCGTAGAAGTAGGGCGGGGCAATGGTGACCGCGCCCTGCGTGGTGCCGAAGGTGGTGGACGACGTGAGGCGGGGCCCGTTGTAGTAGCCCAGCTTGCTATCGGTTTGCACGCCCGCGCCGCCCATGCCCACGGCCAGGATAATCTCGTTGGCGGTTTCGGTGCGCAGCTCATTTATGCTGCGAAACGTTTCGGAGAAGCTGGCGTTCAGGGTGTGCTGCGAGCGGTTGTTGAGAATGTCGAGGCACTCCTGGCGGGCAATGCGGTAGTAGTCCAGGTAGTCGGCTTGCCGCGTCATGGCGGTGCCTTGCAAGGCGTAGCCGCCGCGCTGCAGCGCAATGCGCGCCCGCAGGGCTTTCACCGCGCCTTTGGTAAAGCGCTGGTTGCCCAGGCCGGCGGCCGAGCGCCAGGGTAGCAGCTTTTCGGCAATGGCCAGGTCGTCAATCAGGCGCTTAAGCGTGGCGTTGCGGTCCGAGTTGGGCAGGTTCACTTCTTGGCCCACGGCAGTGGGGGCAAACTGGGCGGGCACGTCGCCCCAGTTGCGCACCAGCTCCAGGTAGTACTGAGCGCGCAGCGCCAGCGACTCGCCGTAGAGGCGGTGCATGGTGGCCGTGTCGGCCGCCACGGTCCCGTTGTAAATGGGCGAGGTAGGGATGTTGGCGATGCAGATATTGGCCCGCTCGATGCCTTGGTACAGGCGGTTCCAGGGGTTAGTGATTTCCGAATTGGTCGAGAGCGCCTTGTAGCGGGCGATGCTGCGGCGGCCCCCGTCGATGATGCCCGCCGAGCCAATCAGCTCGTCGGTATCATACGGGAAATACATGGAAAGGCGGGTGCCGTACGAGTTGTCGCCGGCCAGGTAGTTATAGGTGCCGATAACGGCCGACGTAGCCCCGGCCGCCGTGCTAAACGTGGCGTCGGTGGTATTGAGGGCCGTGGGCTCGATTTCGAGGAAATTCTTGCACGAGGAGAGCGCGGCGGCCGAGCCGCCCAGGGCCAGCGCTGCAACGGCCACCCGGCCAATAACAGTAGATTTCATGAGAGTAGACACTAGAGCGGGTGGGAATTAAAGCGAGAGGTTGAGGCCGAACAAAAAGGCCCGGCTGCGGGGGTAGGCGGCGT
Organism: Hymenobacter arcticus; assembly: GCF_054779975.1. NCBI lineage: Bacteria > Pseudomonadati > Bacteroidota > Cytophagia > Cytophagales > Hymenobacteraceae > Hymenobacter > Hymenobacter arcticus. The sequence continues at coordinate 627,681 of NZ_BAAGXF010000001.1, read as the reverse complement.
AGTCTACGTTGGGGGTGAGGGCCGTGGCGCGGCGCGTGTTCACCTCGGGGTCGTAGCCCGAGTACTTGGTGAAGGTGGCCAAGTTGTTCAGCGTCACGTAGAAGCGCAGCTGGGTTAGCTTGGCGCGGTTGATGAGCGCCTTGGGCAGCGAGTAGCCCAGCGTGATGTTGTTGAGGCGCAGGAACGAGCCGTCTTCAATGGCCCACGAGTGCAGGAACAGCTGGCGGGTGGGCGTCCAGATGGTGGCGTTCTGGTTGAGGGCATCCAAGGCGGCCTTGTCGGTTACCAGCGCGCCGTTGTTGTCGTAGTTGCGGTAGCGGCCGGCATCCACGGCGAGCAGGTTGGTGAGCGGGTTTACGGCCGAGGTAAACTCAATCTTGTTGGCGTTGTACACCTGGTTGCCGTACACGAAATTCAGGAACACGCTGGCGTCGAAGCCTTTGTAGGTGAACTGCTGGTTGAGGCCACCCGTCACTTTGGGGTTCGAGTTGCCGATTACCTGGCGGTCGTTGTTGATGTCCACGGCGCCGTCGCCGTTCAAATCTTTCAGCTTGAGCATACCCGGCGTGAGGGCCGTGCCCAGGATGCCGGCATCGTTGGCCACGCCGCCCTTCAGGGTCCAGGTGCCGCTAGTGGCGTTGTAGTTTTCGAAGTCGGCGGTAGTGTAGAAGCCGTCGGTCACGAAGCCGTACATGAGGCCCACCGGCTGGCCTGCCTGGGCGATGTAGTCGGTAGGAATACCGGCGGCCGTGCCCGCCCAGCCCGAGTTCAGGTAAAACTGGTTCAGGCTGGGGCCCAGGTCCTCGATGCGGTTGCGGTTGAGTGAAGCGTTGGCCGTGGCCGACCACGTGAAGTTCTCGGTCTGGATGATGGTGCCGCTCAGCTGGAATTCGAGGCCCTTATTAGACGTGCGCCCGATGTTCTGGAGCTGTGAGGTATAGCCCAGGAAGGCCGGGATGGGCCGGTTCACGAGCAGGTCGTTGGTGGTGTTGTAGTAGGCATCGGCCGTGAACTGCACCCGGTTGTTGAACAAGCTCAGGTCCACGCCCAAGTCGCGCGAGGTAGTGATTTCCCACTTCAAATTGGGGTTGGCCAGGCCGGTTGCGGCCGAGCCCAGCACCTGCGAGCCGTTGATGTAGTACGAGGCGCTGCCGTTCTGAAACAGCTGGTTGGTGAGGAAGTCGGCAATGCGGTTGTTGCCGGCCTGGCCGTAGCTCAGGCGCAGCTTTAGGTCCGATACCGTTTTGAAGTCCTGCATGAAGGATTCCTTCGACACGCGCCAGGCTACCGAGGCGGCCGGGAATACGCGGTATTGGTTGTCGCCCAAGAACTTAGACGAGCCGTCGCGGCGGGCCGTGAGCGTAGCCAGGTACTTATCGTCATACGAGTAGCTGGCCCGGCCGAAGTACGAGAGGATGGTGTAGTTGACCGGAATGGCCGTGTAGGGCAGCACCGGCTGGGCGGGCGTGCCCACGGGCAGCACGCCCTGGTTGATGTTGGCCAGCGCCCGCTCGGCGGTGATGTTGAGGGGCAAGAAGTTGGTTTGCAGGAACTGCTGGGTGGTCTTCTGCTGATACGTTTCCTCGCCAATCAGCGCGTTCAACACGTGCTTCTCTTTACGGAACGAGTAGTCCAGCACGTTCGAGTTGTTGATGGTCGTCTGCGTCTGGGTAGTGATGGTGGCAAACGGTAGGTTCTGGTAGCCGCCGCCGGGCTGCCGGATGGTGGGCGAGTAGCGCCCGTTGAAGGTGCTCAGGTTGAAATCGGTGATGTCGAAGCCCGCCGTGGAGCGCAGCACCAGGTCTTTGGTGATGTTGAGGGCCGCGTTGGCGGCGATGTTGATGGTGCGGCGCTTGTCCGAGCGGTACTCGTTGTCGATGGCCACCACCGGGTTTACGAGGGTGGAGTTGGTCAGGAAATCTTCGTCAAACACGTTGGGGTCGAGGGCGGTGCTGCCGCTGGTGGCGGGCACCACCAGCGGCACGTACTGAATGGTATTGCGTAGGCGCGACGTGGTGTTGGAGCCCGTGGGCACGGTAGCGCCGTTGGTGGCGGTGCCGTTGGCGGCGCCGGTGCCCGCGCCCAGCGACTCCTGGTTGTTGAAGCGCGTATTCAGGCCAAACTTGAAGCGGTCGCTCACCTTGTTATCGAAGCGGAAGTTGACCAGCATGCGCTCGTAGCCGGTGCCGCGCTGAATGCCGTCCTCCTTGTTGTTGGTCAGGCTTAGGGCATAGGTTGTGCCCTTATTGCCACCCGAAATCGAGAGGTTGTGCGTCTGCTGCATGGCCTTGCGGCCAAACACCTGGTCCTGCCAATCAACGAAAGGCGCATTGCGGGCGCTGTCGAGGCGGGCACTAGTGAAGTTGGTAGTGCCGAAGTAGTTCTGAAAAATATTGAGGCCGCCCGAGGCTGTGCCAATCGAGCTGGCGCGCTCAAACTGGTAGTTCACGTAGTCGGCCGGCTGCAGCACATCCAGCTTCTTGCTGATGGTGCGGAAGCCACCGAAGCCGCTGTAGGCAATGGCCGTGCGGCCTTCCTTGCCGCCCTTGGTCGTGATGATAACCACGCCGTTGGCACCGCGGGCACCGTAGATGGCGGTAGCCGAGGCGTCCTTCAGCACGTCAACCGAGGCAATGTCCTGCGGAGCAATTACGCCCAGCGCGTTCTCCACCTGAATGCCGTCCACCACGTAAAGCGGCGTGTTGTCTTGGGTAATGGAGTTGCCGCCGCGCACCCGCACCTGGAAGCCCTGGTTGCCGGGCTGCCCGTCGGAGGCGTTCAGCTGCACGCCCGCCAAGCGGCCTTGCAGCGCCTCAGCCGCCGAGTTCACCGGAATGTCCTTGATTTGCTGCGCGCTCACCGAGGACACGGCCCCGGTTACGTCCTTGCGTTGCACCGACTGATAGCCTATAACTACCACATCATCAAGTGATTGTGTATCGGAGGTTAGTGCTACGTCAATCGTCGATTTGGTGCCCACTGCCACTTCTTGGCTCACGTAGCCAATGAAGCTGAAGCGCAGCGTGGCCGAGCGGCTTTCGGCCGGCACGGCCAGCGAGTAACTGCCGTCGGCGCTGGTCGAAGCGCCGGTGGTGGTGCCTTTCAGCACCACGGTTACGCCGGGCAGGGTTTCGCCATCCGAGCCCTTTACTACGCCGGTTACCGTGCGGTTTTGAGCGAAAGCCAGGCCGATGCTACCGCAAAGCACGAGCCAGAGCATGAGAAGATGTTTTTTCATAAGTAAAACAGCCAGAAGCAGTTGGGTGGGAAATTTGGAAAAGTAAGTGAATGGCAAAGGCAGTGAGAATCACGGCCAGCGAAAAAGAAAATCAATTTCGTCGGCGCTATTGCTGTGCCCTCGGGAGTGCGGGTGGCTAGCGCAAATCGGCCAGCGCTACGGCGTCCATGTCGGTGTATTCGAGGTTTTCGCCGGCCATGCCCCAGATGAAGGCGTAGGCCGAGCTACCGCAGCCGGTGTGGATTGACCATGGCGGCGACAGAATGGCCTGTTCGTTGCTCACCCACAGCGGGCGGGTTTCCTGGGGCTCGCCCAGCAGGTGCAGCACGCGCTGGCCGGCGGGCAGGTTGAAGTAGAGGTAGGCCTCCATGCGGCGGTCGTGTACGTGGCTGGGCATGGTGTTCCACACCGAGCCGGGCTTGAGCTGGGTGAGGCCCATCACGAGCTGGCAGCTGGGCAAGCCCTCGCTGAAAATGTACTTGTAGATGGTGCGCTGGTTGGCGGTTTCCATCGCGCCCATTTCCACGGGCGTGGCCTCGGCCTGGGTGCGGCGGGCGGTGGGATACTCTTTGTGGGCCGGGGCCGAAAGCAGGTAAAACTTGGCCGGGTTGGTGTCATCGAGGCTATGAAAAACCACCTGCTGGCTGCCCTTGCCTACATACAGGCAATCCTGGTTACCGAGCTCAAAATCAACGCTATCCACCGTCACGCGGCCCGCGCCACCCACGTTGAGGGCCCCTAGCTCGCGGCGCTCCAGAAAGTAGTTGGCCTTGAGGCCGTCGGGGCAGGGCAGGGGCAGGGCCGTGCCAGCGGCGGGCTGCGCGCCACCCACTAGCATGCGGTCGTAGTGCGTATAAGTCAGCTCGATAGCGCCGGCAGTGAAGATATTCTCAATCAAAAAGTGCTCGCGCAAGCCGGCCGTATTCAGGCTGGCAGTTTCGCGGGGACCAATGGCAAAACGAGTATTCATAAAGTAGTGAGCAATGAGCAATGAATAGTGAGCAATGTGGTGATAATGAGAACATTACTCATTGCTCACTATTCATTGCTCATTAAAGCTAGCGTCCCATCCAGCCGCCGTCCACGGTGAGGATGGTGCCGTGCACGTAGTCGCTGGCGGCGGAGGCTAGAAACACGGCGGGACCTCGGAAGTCGTCGGCCACGGCCCAGCGGCCAGCCGGAATGCGGCTGAGGATGGCCGCGCTGCGCTCGGCATCCTGGCGCAGAGCGGCGGTGTTGTCGGTAGCTACGTAGCCGGGGGCTATCGCATTCACGTTCAGGCCTTTGCCAGCCCACTCGTTGGCCAGGGCCTTGGTGAGGCTGCCGATGGCGCCCTTGCTGGCCGCGTAGCCCGGCACGTTGATGCCACCCTGGAAGGTGAGCAACGAGGCCGTGAAGATGATTTTGCCGCTGCCGCGGGCCAGCATGGGGCCGGCCAGCGCGCGCGCCAGCCGAAACGGCGCGTCGAGGTTCACGCTCAGCACAGCGTCCCAGTCCTCGTCGGAGTGCTCGGCGGCCGGGGCCCGGCGGATAATGCCAGCGTTATTAAACAGGATGTCGATAACCGGAAAATCGGCCTGTACTTGCTTGATAAAATGTTGTAAGTCAGCAACTTGTCCCAGGTCGGCGCGGTAGCCGGTAAACTCGCGGCCCAGGGCCCGCACGCCCTGCTCGGTGTCGCCGCCTTCGGGCAGGCTGCGCGACACGGCAATGATGTCGGCCCCGGCTTCGGCCAGGCCCAGCGCAATGGCTTGGCCAATGCCGCGGTCGGCCCCCGTGACGAGGGCGCGCTTGCCGGCCAGACTAAAGCTTGCGGAAAGACTCATATACAGAGGGGTGGGATTTGATTTTGGGGAGAACAAAACGGTGTTTGCTGCAACCCTAGGGTAGATGCTAGTGTCGAAGTTTAGCGCCGAAACCGGATGCGGTAAGCACCGAGGACCGTTTTTATTTGCGCAATCGTTATCGGCAACGTTTCCAAGTAGGGCGGGCCGGGCGCGGCGCGGGGCGGCCAGTCCAGCTTCGCTTCATTTAACCTTTACCTTTAGCCACCAAAGCCTGCTGTTTATAACGTGTTAATAATTGTACTTTAAGTAGAAATTAGTTTGGAACTCGCCACCCTCAAAGACATTGCCCGCGAGCTGAATATCTCCGTATCGACCGTGTCGCGGGCGCTGCGCGACAGCTACGAAATCAACGCCGAAACCAAGCGGCTGGTGATGGAGTGCGCCGCGCGCCTGCACTACCGCCCCAATCCCATTGCGCTCAGCCTGAAGGGGGCCAGCAGCAAGGCCATTGGCGTCATCGTGCCGCAGATTGCGAATTATTACTTTTCGCAGGCCATCAATGGCATTGAGGAAGTGGCCAACCAGCGCGGCTACGACGTGCTCATCTTCCAAACCCACGAAGCTTACGACCGCGAAGTGGCCAACCTGCGCCAGGCCCTGGCCCGGCGCGTCGATGGCCTGCTCATCTCGCTGAGCAGCGAAACCAACGACGTGAGCCACTTGCAGGAATTGCAGCAGCAGGGCACGCCCATCGTGCAGTTCGACCGCGTGTCGGCGCTGCTGAACACGCCTCGCGTGGTGGCCGACAACTTCGGCGGGGCCTTTGCGGCTACCGCGCACCTGTTGCAGTCGGGCCGGCGGCGCATTGCGCACCTCACCATTCAGCCCTGGCTCAGTATCACGCAGGAGCGCCTTGCTGGCTACCGTGCTGCCCTAGAGCAATATGGCGTGCCGTATGATGAAAACCTGGTGCGCTTCGGTACCTTCGGCCCCGACGAGGTAGGCCCGCTCGTGGACGAGCTGCTGGCCCTGGAGCCCCGCCCCGATGCCTTTTTCACGGCCAGCGACCGGCTGGCGGTGGGCTGCCTGGCGGCGCTGCGCCAGCGCCGCATCGCTATCCCCGGCGACGTGTCGCTCATCGGCTTTACCAACCTCACGGTGGCCGATATGCTGTCGCCCTCGCTGAGCACGGTGGTGCAGCCCGCCAAGCAAATCGGCCAGGAAGCCGTGGGCCGCCTCCTCGACCTTATTGAGCTAAAGCACCGCGCCGCGCCGCCGGCTACGCTCACTATTCCGACTACGCTGGTGGTGCGGGAGTCGTCGGCGGGGCCGGTAGGAGTGGGGTAGGGAATTTATCGTAGCGTGCTGACATAAAAGTCATTGGCGATAGCATAGCTTGAGCCGATACATAATATACCGAACCGTAAGGGAGGTGGAAGCGGGTTGGGCAGGCTAATGAGTGGCCCTGTTCGATTTGCTTCTACGCCATGCTGCTGGCAGAGAAGAATAACTTCCTCCGCGATAAAATAAGGAAGACACAAGTGCTGGTATGGGTAGCGTGGTGGGGTGTGCGCCAGCCTGTCTTGAGAATCAAAGCTTAAGCCAGTCCAGGAAGCAAAGTGACGCCAGTCGCCTCGCCACTTATGCAGGCAGCATGCGTAATCTTTCAGGAAGTCCGGCGGTAGCCCTTCCTTCACCCGGATAGTTATGGAGCCTATTGGATGATTGTAGTTGAACAAAGCTGGGTGCTCAGTGAAGTAAGCCAACTCACCGTAAGTGCCGCGTTTTATACGTGTATTGGCTTTTCCGATAAACTTGATGCGGTGTACTTCTATATCCGTAGTAAGCTCCAAAAAGTCAGTTTGCTGATATGTTATCCGACCTCTCGGATAGAGAGCGACAAATTGCTCTATCATAATGTAATGCTAAGCGGCGCACATAATAGCCTACTCCTGCGGCTCCCAGCCACTTTCACCACCAAAAATGTCCTTCAGCTTGTAGCGCTTGGCTTCTTTGGCCGTGAGCTGATGTGACCACTTAACGCGGTCGGCGGCGTTGGCGCCGGGGCCAGTTGATTGATATTCAGCATAGTACGCGGTGCGCTCGTTGGCAGCGTCGCGCCAATTGTCCCAGCCAGCGGGCAGGATGTGCGCGCCCAGCTCGCAGTTCAGGTACACCGTGCGGGAGTGGGGGCGCCAGGGGCGGGCCAGAAATACCTTGTGGGCGGCGGTGTCGGCGGTGAGGCGGCAGTTGCGGAATACGAAGCCGTAGGCCTGGCGCTCGGTGGTGGCGGCGGCCGCGATGTAGGAGTTGCGCTTGCTGCGGATTTCGCAGCGGTCGAACACGGCCGTGGCGGTGCCGAAAATGAAATCGGTGGTGCCTTCGATATAGCAGTCCTGGTAGTACTGCCGGCTGTTTTCGACGGCGGGGTACAGCGTGTCCTGGTTGCCGAGCATGCGGCAGTGGCGAAAAGTGGCGCGGTCGCCGTCCACGTGCAGGGCCACGGCCTGGCCCACGGGGCCGGCGGCGTTTTCGAAGGTGATGTTTTCGGCCGTGAAGTCGTTGGCCTGCACCAGTACCGTTTGCGAGGAGTAGGTGTTGTGGCCGGCCGCATCGCCGGTGTGGTCGCTGCCGGTGATGATGGTGCCCAGCGCGCTTTCGCCCACCAGCCGCACGTGGGTTTTGTGGGCCGGCACCACCAGTTTCTCGTGGTAGATGCCGTTTTTAAGCTGAATGGTGACCGTGACCTGCGACAAGTCGCGCGAGGCCAGTACGGCCTCCTGAATGGTGCGGTAGTCGCCGCTGCCATCCTGCGCCACGCGCATAAGCAGCACCTGGGGCGGCGTGGCGGGGCGGGCCGGCGGCATGCCCAGGTTGGCAGCGGGTAACGCGGGGGCCTGGGCAAGGGCCGGGGCCAGCGGTAGCAGCCAGCCGGCCCACAATAGAACGAAGAAGCGCATTGGCGGCAAGGTAATTAGGCTGGCCCAGCAAAAGGTTCGCCGCGTTGGGCATACTGCGAAAGGAGCAGTGACTTTTGAAATTAAAGATTGGATAAAAGCGATAAATAATAGTCCTGGCCAGTACTTTCGTAGCGCCTTCACTCACACTCCTTTTCTATGAACAAACTTACTTTTACTTCATCATCTAGGCATTGTTGGGTTGCTCAATGGCCGTGCCCAGCGGCTGGCAACCATTCGACCTGGCATTACCCCAGTAGCTTACTTGGTGGTAATTGTGGTGAAAATATGCGGGTAACTACCTGTTGATAAGTATTTTGTGGGTTTTTGGCTGCGCCTGCGCTGTGCGCAGCGGCGGCACTGTTGCCAGTGCGCTTCGCTAGGACAGGCAGTACGGGTATGTTATCATAAATAATTGATTATCAACAACTTGTATTGCTAATTGATAGTCTAGGCTGCCTGATAGTTGTGTCGCTCCAAACGCGTGGCGCGTGCCGGCCGCCGGTAAGCTGGGTATTGCGGGCCAACCCATGATAGGAACTCGTCGCTATTCTTTCTTTTCTATGAATTCAACTTTACTTTTTCGTTTGGGTGCCTGGTCGCGGCTGCTGCTGGTGTTGTTGCTGGTAGGGGCGAGCCAAGCGGCGCGGGCCGCGCACTTGCTGGGCGGCGAAATGACCTACCGCTACCTCGATGCCAACGGCCCGGCCATTGCGCCGCTGCGCTATGAGCTGACAGTGACACTATATAACAACTGCTCTGCCACCACCAGTCCCGACCCGTTTACGTTGCGGCCCTCGGCCAGCATCGGGATTTATGACCAAGCTACCAACGCCCGGGTGGTACTGACGCTCGATAACTACGATAATACCCAGACCTACGCCAGGCAGGAGGGCATGATGAGCATCCCGCAAACGTCGGTTTCGGCGTGCCTGTCGTCGGCCGTGCCGCCTGGTTGCACCATCATCGGGCCTTCGTTGCCCTACCGGGTGCAAAAGTTCATCGGCGTGGTAAACCTGCCCCGGTCGGCCAAGGGCTATTACGCCCTGTTTACGGACGGCAACCGCAATAATGACGTCACCAATTTATTCATGCCGGGTGCGCAGGCCCTCACGCTGTACGTGGCTATGCAGCCCCCGCAGCTGCCCAACCACTCGCCGGTATTTTCGGACGTGGCGGTGGCCGTCATCTGCGCCGGCGACACCACCATTTTGCTTAACAACGCCGTGGATGCTGATGGCGACCGGCTCACGTACACGTTTGGGCAGCCCTACGGCATTGTGGGCGGGCTGGGTGTGTTGCCGCTGGGCAGCTTTACCCCCAAGCCGCCCGAACTTGCCTATGCGCCGAGCAATGGCTACTCGGCCGCCACGCCCTTTGGCACCACGGCGGGCAACTTTGCGGCCCTCGACCCCGCCACCGGCATAGCTAAGTACCTGGCCGGCACGGCGGGCGGCAAGTACGTGGTGGCCGTGGATGTGAACGAGTACCGCATCATCAACGGCCAGGAAATCCTCATCGGTACTTCCCGGCGCGACTTGCAGCTGGTAGTAGCCCAGTGCCCAGCTACCAAGCCCCCGGTGCTGCCGCCGCCGGCCATAATGGCCCGTAACTATACTATTGAGGCGGGCAGTAGCCTCAGCATTCCGCTCACGGTGACCCAGGCCGATGGCCACCCGCTGACCCTGACGCTCAACAGCCAGCTGCTCGACGGGCCCGGCGGCTACGCGGCCACCCTCAACGGCGACCCCGGCACCGTGGCCCCCGGCAACCCCACCGGCACCGCCAAGGTAACCGGTACCAACGGCCTCGTTACGGGCACCTTCGCCTTCGCTACTACCTGCGCTGATGCCCGCCCCACGCCCTATGATGTGGCCCTCACGGTGAAGGATACGGGCTGCGCCGGCAAAACCGTGGTGGAGGTGCTGCACATTACCGTGACTAAGCCGGCGGGGCCCACCATTAGCGGGCCCGCCGTGGTGTGCGACCTGGGCATGCCCTACAGCTACGAGGCCCGCGGCGGCAGCGCCGCCCGGGTAAGCTGGCGCGCGGTGGGTGGCACCCTCGTGGGTAGCCCCACCGCCACCACCGTGCAGGTGCAGTGGGGCAGTGCCGGCGGCACGCTCACCGTGCGAGGCACCTCGCAATTTGGCTGCCCCACCGACTCGGTCACGCAGGGCGTGGTGGTGGGCCAGCCGGTGGCGCTGGCCGTGGCCGGCAGCCTGAACATTTGCCGGGGTAGCAGCGCCACGCTCACGCCCACCGGCGGCGCTACTTATACCGTGGTGGGCGGCCCTACTACGCTCACCGGGCCGGGCCCGTTTGTGGTGAGCCCCACCCAAACCACCACTTACACCATTACGGCCCTGGCCACTAGCACCGCCTGCGCCACTACCTCGCAGGTAACGGTGGCGGTGCTGCCCGGCCCCGCCGCCGATGCAGGCCCGAGCGGGCTCGTCACTTGCTCGGGGGTGCCTGTTGCCCTGGGGGCGGCCCCGGTAGTGGGCAGCACCTACAGCTGGAGCCCGGCCACGGGCCTGAGCAGCGCTACGGCCGCTAACCCCATCGCCACGCTTACCAACCCCACCGGCGCGCCCATCACCCAGACCTACACCCTCACCGAAACCAGCGCCACCGGTAGCTGCCAGGCCAGCCACTCGGTCACGGTCACGGTGAGCCCGGCGGTGGTGGCGGCAGTGGGCCCCATTACCGCCATCTGCTCGGGCGCGGTGGGGCAACTGGGGGCCGCGCCGGTGGCGGGCTTTGCGTATAGCTGGAGCCCAGCTACGGGCCTCAGCAGTAGCACAGTAGCCAACCCTACCGTGACGCTGACCAACTCGACCGGTACGCCCACTACCCAGACCTACACCCTCACCGCCACCAATACCCAAACCGGCTGCGTGGGCGTGGGCTCGGTAACCGTAACGGTGAGTGCCCCGCCCGTGGTAGTGCCGGGGTTACCCGTCGTCATTTGCTCGGGGAGCACGGCGCAGCTGGGAGCCGCGCCGGTAGCGGGCTTTGTATATAGCTGGAGCCCCGCTACGGGCCTCAGCAGCAGCACGGTAGCTAACCCCACCGTAACGCTGACCAATACCACCGACGCGGCCGTTGTACAGACCTATACCCTCACAACCACCAACCTGACCAACTGCTCGGCGTCGGCCCCGGTGACCGTGCAGGTTAACCCGCTGCCCGTGGCAGCAGTGGGCCCAGCCGTGGCTACCTGCGCGGGCATTGCGGTGCAGTTGGGGGCCGCGCCGGTGGCGGGCTATACCTACACTTGGAGCCCAGCTACGGGCCTTAGCAGCAGTACCATTGCTAACCCTACCGTGACGCTGCCTAATGCCACCGGCGCGCCCATCACCCAGGTGTATACCCTGCTGGTGCGCAGCCCGGCCACGGGCTGCACCAACACCGCCACGGTAGCCGTGACGGTGAACCCGGCGCTGAGGGCCGGCACCATCGGTGCCGACCAGGCCCTGTGCCCCGGCACCAGCGCCGCGCCGCTCACGAGCGGGGCCGCGGCCAGCGGCGGCACGGGCACCTACGCCTACCAGTGGGAAACCTCGCCGGATAACCTGAATTGGGCCGACCTGCCGGGCGCTACTGGCCCCACCTATGCGCCGGGCGCGGTGGCCGCCACCACCCACTACCGGCGGCGGGCCACGTCGGGCACCTGCGCCTCGGCTACCTCCAATGCGGTGGCCGTGCGGGTACTGCCGGTGCTGCCGGTGGGCGTGGCGCTGGCTACCCCGGCCACGCAGTGCGCCGGCCTGCCCTTCGTGTTTACCCCGATGCCCACCAATGCCGGCGCCGCGCCCACTTACCGCTGGTTTGTGAATAACATCCTGGTAGCCAGCAGTCCCACCTACACAGCCACCACGCTGCGCAACGGCGACCAGGTGCGCGTGGAGCTTACGCCCACGGCTGGTACCTGTACCACGGGCCCGGCCACGGCCACCGTTGCTATTAGCCTCACGCCGGCCCCGCTGCCCACGCTGGCTATCAGCCTGCAAACGGGGCTGCCGGTGTGCCCCGGCACGCCCGTAGTGTTTCAGGTGGATAAGGTGACGGACCCCGGTGCTAACCCCCTCTACCAGTGGCAGATAGATGGCATGGCCGTGCCCGGTGCCCAGGGCAGCACATTTACCAGCACCACCCTGCGCAACGGCCAGGTGGTGACGCTGGCCTTGCGCACTACTACCGCCTGCGGGCCCATTACGCTCGTTTCCAATGCGATACCGGTCAGTCTTATCGAAGGCCTCGTTGTGCAGGCGGGCCCCGACAAAAGCATTATGGAAGGCGACCACGTGACGCTCGAAGGCACGGCCAGCGGCAGCTACCCGGTAACTTGGACACCTACCGCCAGCCTGTCGTTTGAGGGCACCAGCCGGCTGCGGCCCATTGCCTCGCCCACGGTCACTACCACCTACACGCTGTCGGCCGGCAGCGGCTACTGCACCGTCAGCAGCACCGTCACCGTGACGGTGACCCCGCGCCTGCGCATTCCCAACGCCTTGAGCCCCAATGGTGATGGCCGGGACGACACCTGGCAAATCGACCACATCGACGACTACGCCGCCAATAAAGTGACGGTGCTCAACCGCTGGGGCAACCGGATTTTTGAAACCTCGGGCTACCGCCGTGGCAACGAGTGGGATGGTACCATTAGCGGGCAGCCGGCCCCCGTGGGCACCTACTACTACCTCATCACGCTGGGCAACGGTAAGTCGTACACCGGTTCGCTCACGGTGGTGTACTAGGCCCTGGAAGGAAGCTAGAAGCGCAAAAAAAGAACGTCATGCAGACCGCAGGGAAGCATCTCGCGTGGGGTACTAACCCCGACCGTTCAACGGGGCGAGCAAGATGCTTCCCTGCGGTCTGCATGACGTTCAAGTAATTTTCTGAGCAGGCTTGCCTACTTGCTTGGCTGCCAGCCGCGTAGCACGGCGGCGCGGGTGTAGGCGTTGGCTTCGGCCCTGGTGAGCTGGTGCGTCCAGGGGGCGCGGGTGCGTGGGCTAGCCCCCGCGCCGCGCGACTTGTACTCGGCGTAGTAAGTCGTTTGCTTGTTGGTTTCCTTGCCCCATTCGTCCCAGCCCTCGGGCCGCACAATGGCGCTCAGCGCGCACTCCAGAAACACGGTTTTGGCATAGGGGCGCCAGGGGCGGCCCAGGTAGAAGGAGCCGGCCGGGGCCGCGCCGCCCAGCCGGCAGCGGTGAAACACGTAGCCATAGCGCGTGGTGTCGGGCGTGGAGGCGGCGGTGAAGAAGCCGCCCGTTTTGCCCACCACCTCGCAGTTCTCGAACCAAGCCGTGCTGCTGCCAAAGATGAAATCGACGGTGCCCTCAATGTAGCAGTCCTCGTACAGCTGCCGGCTGCCAAAGCCGAAGGTGTAGAGCGTGTCCTGAAACCCCAGAAACCGGCAGTGCCGGAAGCTGCTGCGGTCGCCGGCCACCCAGGCCGCCACGGCCTGCCCCACCGGCCCCGCCGAGTTGGCAAAGGTGATGTTCTCGGCCGCGAAGTCATTGGCATACAAGTGAATACTGGCCGAGCCCGTAGTGCCGAAGTTCTTGCCCGTAGCGGGGTCGATGCGCTGGTTGAAGTTGTCGAACGTGAGGACGGTGCGGGTGGCATCTTCGCCCAGCAGGCGCACGTGGGTTTTGCCAGCGGCCAGGGTCAGCTTTTCCTTGTAGGTGCCGGGCTTTACCACGATGGTTAGCCAGTCGGCGTTGCCGTCGGGCACGGCATCGAAGGCGGCCTGCACGCTGCGGTAGTCGCCGCTGCCATCGGCCGCCACCACTAGGCGCCGGCCCTGGGCGCGCAGGTGCCCACTGCCAGCCAGTAGCAAAGCCGTGAGTACTAAACTGCTAATAAGCTTCATGCGAAAGGGTGTTAATTGGGCGAGGCCGTGGGCTGCCAGCCGCGCAGCACCCGCTCGCGGGTATAAAAGGCGGCCTGCTCGGGGCTGAGCTGCCGGCCCCAGGGGGCGCGCAGCTTGGGCGTGGCCCCCACGCCCAGCGACTTAAACTCGGCAAAAAAAGTATCCTGCTTGTTGCTTTCCTTGCCCCAGTGGTCCCAGGCGCGCGGGTTCACTACGGCATCGAGGGTGCAGTTGAGCAGCACCGCCTTGGCAAACGGCTTCCAGGGGCGGGCTACGAAGTAGGCCCCGGCCGGGGCGTCGCCCGTGATGCGGCAGCGCTGCAACACAAAGCCGTAGCGCACGGTATCGGGCGTGGAGGGGGCCAGCAGGCAGGTGCCGCCGGGCTTGCCCACCAGCGTGCAGTCTTCAAACAGGGCCGTGGCCGAGCCCAGCACGGCATCGGTAGTGCCCTCGATGTAGCAGCCCTGGTAGAGCTGGCGGCTGCCGTAGCCATAGGGGTAAAGCGTGTCGCGAAAACCCAGGAAGCGACAGTTTTTGAACTGCGCGCGGTCGCCGTATACCCAGGCGGCCACGGCCTGCTTGGCGGGCCCGGCCGTGTTTTGCACAGTGAGGTTTTCGGCCGAAAAGTCGGCGGCAAATACCCGGAGCGTGGCCGAGTTGGAGGTGGTGAGCGTGTCGCCGCCAGGCGGCCCCAGCCGGCCCTTGTAGTCGTCGTAGGTGAGCACTACGGCGGCCGGGTCCGAGCCTTCGCCGAGTAGCTTCACGAAGTCCTGCTTCTTATTGAGCGTCAGCTTTTCGCGGTAGGTTCCCTTGCGGATAAAGATGGTAAACGGCGTGCGGTTGCCGGCGGGCACGGCATCGAGGGCGGCCTGCACGGTGCGGTATTTACCGGTGCCGTCGGCGGCAACTACCACTTGCCGGGCCTGGCCCAGGGCTACGGTGGCGGAGGTGGCCAGCAGGCCTAAAAGTAACGGTGTACGCATAAGGGAAAAGGAATGGGTGGGACATGGAAGAACGGAGTAGTGCGATTGGCAGCCGGCCAAAACCGGCTGCTAATCCTGGCTGGCTGCTCGAAAAGGAATCACCGAAAAAGCGCTGCTGGTTGGCCACGCACTTCCCGTAAGTTATTCGGTAGCTTGTAGTTAAAACGACGATAAGTAGTCGATTCGCTAAAAATTCTGTGAATCGGCCGGGTGGGCGCGTACGGTTTGGCGGGCGATACCCAGGCAGGTAATGCCCAGTTCCACCACGTCGCCGGGCACCAGGAAGCGGGGCGGCTTCAGGCCGCTGCCCACGCCGGCCGGCGTGCCGGTCGAGAGCACGTCGCCGGGCAGCAGCGTCATAAACTGGCTGATGTAGCTGATGAGGTAAGGCACCCCAAAAATGAGGTTGGCCGTGTTGCCGTCCTGCACCTTTTCGCCGTTCACCGACAGCCAGAGGCGCAGGCTTTTGGGGCTGGACAGCTCATCGGGCGTGGCCAGCCAGGGGCCGAGCGGCGCGAAGGTGTCGCAGCCCTTGCCCTTGTCCCAGGTGCCGCCGCGCTCCAGCTGGTAGGCGCGCTCACTCACGTCGTTGTGCAGCACGTAGCCGGCTACGTAGTCGAGCGCGTCGACCTCGCTCACGTAGCTGGCGCGCTTGCCAATAACCACGGCCAGCTCCACTTCCCAGTCGGTTTTAACCGAGCCAATGGGCAGGATAATATCGTCATTGGGCCCGGAAAGGGCCGAGGTGGCTTTCAGAAAAATAACCGGTTCGGTGGGCAGGCCCAGGCCCATTTCCTCGGCGTGGTCGGTGTAGTTGAGGCCGGCGCACACAATTTTGGAAGGCCGCGCCACGGGCGGGCCCAGGCGCGCGGTGGCGGGCACGGGCAGCAGTAGCTCGCGCTGCACGGCCACGTAGGCAGCCAGCCGGGCCAGACCATCGCTGGCAAAAAAGTTTTCGTTGTAGTCTTCGCCAAAGGCGCTAACGTCGTAGCGCTGCCCATCGAGGACGATGCCGGGTTTTTCGCGGCCGGGCTGGCCGTGGCGGATGAGAAGCATGGTTGGTAATTAGCAGTGAGTAATGAACAGGGAGTAATGACGAACTGAACGCCAGGCGCAAGAACGGCAGGCGCGGGAAAATGAATGTCAGGCGCAGGAACGTCATAAGCAGGAAAAAGAACGTCATGCTGAGCTTGCCGAAGCATCTCTACCGCATCGTTGGACGATTGAATTACTCTCGTGGTAGAGATGCTTCGGCAAGCTCAGCATGACGTTCTTTTACTCACTCACTCACTCACTCACTCACTCACTCACTCACTTACTTACTTACTTACTTCAGCAGCCAGCGCCCCAGGTCTTTGCCCGCCTGAAAGTTCTCGAACGTGGCCGGGATTTTCCGCCCGTCGGTGTACTCATTGTACAGCCACGGGTCGCCGAGGGCCAGCACGCGGCCCTTGCCCACCTGCGCCGTGGCCATGATAACCTTGCCGTTATTCGTCACTAGCGGCTGGGCCGGGCTTTGCAGCGCCAGCACCGACAACTCCTTGATATACGCCGCTTTGGCTTGCTTGAAAACGGTGGCGCCGCTGGTCAAATCCACCCGGCCCTGCTCAAATTGGCTGCCCTGCACCATGTTCACGCTCTGGTCGGTGAACTGCATGCCGAAGCGCTGCGCCAAGGTGTTGAAGTGCTTGATTTCGCAGTTGGCGGTGTCGTTGGCGAGCAGCACCAACGTGCCGCCGGCCCGCACCCAGTCGGCCACGGCCTGGCCATCGGCGGGTGATACGTAATTAGGCGTGGGCGACTCCTTTTTAGAATCCGGGTCCACTATCACGTACACGCTCAGGTTTTTGAGGCTGGCAGCGGTGGGGGCCGTGGGCACGGGCACAGTGCGCGCGCCCAGCTCGCGCAGCTGGGTGCCCCACAGCCAGAAGCCGCCGTGGCTGCGGTCCTCCCAGGTGTAGTGCCACTGCTCGGGCTGGCCGGTGAAGACGTTTTTGCGCAGTTCGTGGTTGAAATAATAGTCCAGGCCCACGGTTTTGCCCTGGCCGAGCGCGTTTTCCTGGGCTATTTCTATCTCCGTGCTAGCCAGGATGAATGGGCCTACGCCCTTCAAATCATCCTTTCGCAGCGGCTCGCTGAGGTAGTACTTGAACGTGCCATCGCGGTAGGGCGTGCCGCCCAGGCCGCCCACGCTCACGGTGCCATTGAGGGCCAGCGCGCCGTTTTCGGTGCTGACGAAGGTTTTCAGGATGCCATCGTAGCCCTTGCGGGCCACGGCGGCGTACTTTTTATCCAAGTAGTTCATCCGCACGCCTTTAGCCAGCGCGTACACAAACATGCTGCTTCCCGAGGCTTCGGCGTAGTTGCCTTTTTCCTGCTCGTGGCCCATTACCAGGCTCCAGGTGCCGGTTTTAGCATCCTGGTACTTGGCCAGTACGGGGGCCAAGCGCTGGAGGTCTTTCACCAGCTCGGCGCGGTGGGGGCTGGTGGCGGGCAGGTAGTCGAGCACATCCACGAGGGCCATGGCGTACCAGCCAATGGCGCGGTCCCAGGCGTTGGGCGAGAGGCCGGTGGCCTTGTCGGCCCAGGGCTGGGCGCGGCTCTCGTCGTAGCCGTGGCGCAGCAGGCCGGTTTTGGGGTCGAGCAAGCGTTTTTCGATGAGCGCAAACTGCTTGGCCACATCGTCGAGGCCGGCCGCGTCGCCGGTGAGGGCGCTGTACTGCGCATAAAACGGCTCGGCCATGTAGAGGCCATCGAGCCACATCTGATTGGGGTACACCTTCTTATGCCAGAAGCCGCCCTCCTTGGTGCGCGGCTGCTCGGCCAGCTGCTTGCGCAGGTTGGCGGCGGCCAGCCGGTACTTCTCGTTGCCGGGCACCGAGAGCTGGCTCAGCAGCAGCAGCGCCGGGCCGGTGGCAATATTGTCAAGCGTATAATCGGCGGCCTTGTAGGTGCGGATGCTGCCATCCTGCTGCACAAACTGGTCGAGGTCCTTCCGGATGTAGGTGAAGTAGCGGCCGTCGCCGGTGCGCTCCCACACCCGCGCCAACGCCTTGAGCATCAGGCCCTGCTCGTAGTCCCAGCGGGCCGTTTTGCGGTTGGCAATTACGATGGAGTCGGGGTGCTGGGCAATGAAGGCATCGGCCATGCGCTGCGACATGGCGGCCGGCGCATTTTGGGCCGGGGCCAGCAGCGGCAGGGCCAGGGCAGCGGTGAGGAAAAGGCGGGTGGGGGAGGGCATAGGATGAGTTGGGTTGTTTTCGTTCAGACGGGGCGCCTCACCCCCCGGCCCCCTCTCCGAAAAGGAGAAGGGGAGCCGAGCGCCAGCGAGCGTGCGCAATTGATACAGTTGCCTGTTGTCGTCAGGCTCCCCCTCTCCTTTTCGGAGAGGGGGCCGGGGGGTGAGGCGCCCCGTTAGCGTTCCTACTTAGCCGCTACCTGCACCACCTTTTTTCCCACCTTCTCGCCCAGCTCCAGGCCCTTTTTAGCCAGCTTAGAGTTGGTGTTGGTGAGGCGGATATCCTGGCTGCGGTCGCCGCTCACGCGCAGCAGCAGCTCGGCGCCGCTGGTGTACTTGATGCCGTCGAAGCTGATGTTTTTGCTGTTTTGCACTTCCAGCACCGGCTTGGTTTCGGCGGTGAGCAGGGTTACGTTTTTAAAGCGGATGTTCTCGGCTTCTTGGCACACCAGGCCCTTAGTAGCCTCAATCACAATGTTTTCGAGGCTGATGTCCTTGATGGGCATTTCGGGCAGGCCGCGCACCAGGATGGCAGTTTCGGCGCCTTTGCAAGTCACGTTTTTGATGTAGAAGTGCTGGAACTGCGGCGTGCCTTCGCCCAGCGGCTGCGCTGCGATAACGGGCGGCGTGGTGGCCTCGCCCAGCTGGGGCACGGGGTCCTTAGCCGCGTAGTACATATCAAACAGGATGGCCTGCCCGGCAATATCGGTCATGGTGATGCCATCGACCCAGATGTTTTCGACCATGCCGCCGCGGCCGCGCGCCGTTTTGAAGCGCAAACCCACGTCGGTGCCTTGGAAGGTGCAGTTGCGCACGATGAGATTGCGCACGCCGCCCGACATCTCGGAGCCAATCACGAAGCCGCCGTGGGCGCTGTACACGCGGCAGTTCTGGATGAGGAAATTTTCGGTGGGCACGCCGCGCTTGCGGCCCTCGGCGTCGCGGCCGCTCTTGATGCACAGGCCGTCGTCGCCCACGCTAAAGGTGCAGTCGTCGAGCACGCCGTTGCGGCACGATTCGAGGTCGATGGCGTCGGTGTTCTGGCCGTACCAGGGGTTGCGGGCCGTCACGCGGCGCACCGTAATGTCCTGGCACAGCAGCGGGTGGATGGTCCAGGCCGGGGAATTCTGAATGACGAAATCTTCGAGCAAAATCTGCTTGCAGTCGGTGAGGCTCAGCATGTTGGGCCGCAGAAAATCGCGAATATCGTCGAAGGCCGTGGGGTCCAGGCTCTTGCGCGGGGTGCCGGCCGCGGCCAGCATATTGCCCTTGAGCGACGCCGCCGAGGGGTACCACGAGTCCTTTTTCTCGTTGAGCACGCCGCCGCGGGCCACCAGCTTTTTCCACTCGCCCTCGTTGAGCTTGCTCTTCTTCACCGGCCGCCAGCTGTCGCCGGCCCCATCGAAGGTGCCGTTGCCGGTGATGGCGATGTTGGTGAGCCCCACGCCAGACAGCGGCGCTTGGCTGCGAATGGCGTCCTCGCCCTCCCAGGTGGTTTTGATGAGCGGATACTGCGCGTGGTCGGCCGTGAACTGCACCAGCGCACCGGTGGCCAGGTGCAGGTTCACGTTGTTTTGCAGCACAATGGGGCCCGTGAGCCACAGCCCGGCCGGCACCAGCACCGTGCCCCCACCGCCTTGAGCGCAGGCCGCTACGGCTTTTTGAAACGCTTGGGTGTTAAGGGTTTGGCCATCGGCCAGGGCCCCGTATTTCTGAATGTTGAAGGTGTCGGCCTTGAAGCGCACCTGCCGCACGGCGGGCAGCGTGGGCGGGGCAGGGGCAAAGGCAGCAGAAGCAGCCATTGGGCGGGTGGCCTGGGCCTGAGCCGGGGCGGCGTGCAGGGCCACGAGGGCCAGCAGCGCCCCCGGCAACAACGAAAAACGGGGCATAAAAGCGGGTGGGAAAGTGGGGCAGCCCGGCCACAGCCACTGGGCAACCAAAAGCCGTGAGTAGTCAAAACCAGGCACGAACCCAGGTTTGGCAACGGAATACTAGGCCCGCTGGGGGGCATCTGCAAGCAACGGGCGCGATTTATTTGCGCTATCGTTACCGGGAACGTTGCCGCTAACCCGGCTTGCCAGTGCTGGCAACCGGGTCAGCGCCCAGCCCGTGCCAGGCAGCCCGGGCAGAATTTCCTCAGAATTGGCCGGTAGGTTTGCAAAGGCAGCAAAAACTGACTGACTTGCGTAGAGCGCAGTTCATTATCCTATTGTTACCCTATGCGTTCATTTTTCTCCTCTACCCGAACGGCGGTGCTGGGCCTGTTGCTGAGTGCCGCCACGCCCGCGCTGGCCCAGGTGCCGCTCAACCCCGCCAACGCGCCGGCCGCTACCGACACCACCCACAAGTACGAGAACCCGCTCGGGGTGCCGACTACCGCCAAGCAGCCGTTTTTTAAAAGCAAGGCGTTTAAGGCATTAGCTATCCCAACGGTGCTCATCGGCTACGGGGCCTACACATTCAATGGCAACGGCTTTTACACCAACCAGGAGGCCCAGCGCGATATTCACCGCGTGTTTCCGTCGTCCCAAACCCGCGTAGCCGACATCCTCATCTTCGTGCCCTACGCCGAGCTGGCGGCGGTCACGCTGTTTGGGGTAGAGGGCCGCAACGACCGCCTCAACACCCTGCTCATCATTGCCAAGAGCGAGGCCATTATGCTGAGCAGCACGTATATTGTGAAAGCACTTAGCCAGGAAACGCGGCCCGATGGGTCCGACAACCTCTCGTTTCCGTCGGGCCACACGGCGCAGGCGTTTTTGGCGGCCAGCATCGTGCACACCGAATTTCGCGATAAAAGCCAGTGGTACGGCGTGGGGGCCTACGCCGTGGCCACCAGCGTGGCTGGCCTGCGCATGATAGTAGATAAGCACTGGCAAAGCGATGTGGTGGCGGGCGCGGGCTTCGGCATTTTAAGCGCTCACCTGGCTTACCTCACGCACCGCAACCGCTGGGGGCGCAAGTCCATTGGCCGCGATATCGGTATTATGCCCACTTATTATGGCAACACGCCCGGCCTGTGCCTCACTTGGCGGCCCTCTAAGTAACGGGGGCTGTGTGGTAAGCTTTAGCTTGCCGTGCGTAGGAAGCATCCTCACACGGCAAGCTAAAGCTTACCGCACAACTCCAGGTTTGCTTCAGAATTGCCACCTTCTTTCGTGGGTTGTATCAGCCTTCCCCACCCATGAAACTACTATTAGTTGAAGACGAGCCGGCCCTGCGCTCCACGCTCATTGAGGCCTTGCGCCAGGGCGGCTACGTGGTGGAAGTAGCCGCCGACTTCACCCAGGCCTACGAAAAAATAAAGCTCTACCGCTACGATTGCGTGCTGCTCGACCTCACGCTGCCCGACGGCAACGGCCTCGACCTGCTGCGCGCGCTCAAGGCCGACAACTCGCCGGCTGGGGTACTCGTCATCTCGGCTCGCAACGGGCTCGACGACCGCGTGGCTGGCCTCGACCTGGGGGCCGACGACTACCTGACCAAGCCCTTCCATATTTCGGAATTGAACGCTCGGCTGCGGGCCATTATCCGGCGCCGGCGCTTTCAGGGAAATAACCACTTGATTTTCAGAGACTTAACTGTATGGCCCGACCAGGCCGAGGTGCAGGTGCGCGGCGAGGCGCTCACGCTCACCCGCAAGGAGTACGACCTGCTGCTCTACCTGCTGGCCAACCCCGGCCGCGTGCTCACCAAGGAAGCCATTGCCGAGCACCTCTGCGGCGACTCGGTGGACGCGGCCGACTCGTTCGACTTCATTTACACGCACCTCAAAAACCTGCGCAAAAAGCTCCAGGAAAAGGGGGCGGATAACTACATTCGGACGATGTATGGAGTGGGATATAAGCTTAGCAATGAGTAGGTTGTTAATAGTTAATGGGGGCAATAAAGAACGTCATGCTGAGCTTGCCGAAGCATCTCTACCACGCCGCAAGGAGTACTGTTCCCAACGGCGTGGTAGAGATGCTTCGGCAAGCTCAGCATGACGTTCTTTATTGCCCCCATTAACCATTAAAAAATTAATCATTAAAAATGAAGCTCCTGGCCGCTACCAACCGCTACTACCTGCTGCTGAGCGCGGGTCTGTTTGTGCTGGGTAGCGGGGTGCTGTATGTGGGCATTGAGCGGGCCGTGCGCAACGAGGTGGGCGAGCAGCTGCAAAACCACCGCTTGGAGCTGGAAGAGCGCGTGGCCGCCGGCCGGCCCCTGCCCGAGCCTGTGTACAGGCAGCAGTACAGCGTGAGTAGCCGGCCCCGGCTGCTGGGCTTTTCCGATACGCTGCTGCTCGACCCCACCGAGGGCGCCATGGTGCCGCACCGGCAGCTTACGTTTCGGGCGGCGGGGCCGGGGCAAGCGCCGGCGTGGGTGACGCTGCGCAAGTCGCTGGTCGAAACCGACGAGCTGCTGGTCGCCACGGCGGGCAGCATGCTGCTGGTGCTGGCGCTGCTGCTGGCTGGTATTGCGCTGCTGCACCGCTACTTATCGCGGCGGCTGTGGGGCCCGTTTCAGCGCACGCTGGCCACGCTGCGCGGCTACGACTTGCAGCAGCACCAGCCGCTGAACCTGCCCGGCTCCAAAATCGAGGAATTTGCTGAGCTCAACCAGGCGCTTACCCAGTTCAGCCACCGCCTGGTGGCCGACTACGAGAGCCTGCGTGAATTCACGGCCAATGCCGCCCACGAAACCCAGACGCCGCTGGCCATTATGCAGGCTCAGCTAGAGCAATTGCTGCAGCTGCCCGCCCTGGCCGATGATGCCGCCGCCGCCCCGCTGCTGGCCGACCTCTACGGGGCCACCCGCCGGCTGAGCAGGCTGCACCAGGCGCTGGGCCTGCTCAGTCGCATCGAAAACGGGCAGTTTCACGCTGCCGTGCCCCTCGACCTAGCGGCCCTGGTGCGCGACAAAGCCGCCCAGCTGGCCCCGCTGCTGGAAGCCCGCGGCCTCACGCTGCACCTGCACCTGGCTGCCGCCCCGCCCCGCCAGCTACACCCCGGCCTGGCCGATTCGCTGCTGCACAACCTGCTGCACAACGCCATCCGGCACAACGTGCCGGGCGGCGACATAACGGTGCACCTCACGGCCAACTCCTTGGAGGTCAGTAACCCCGGCCCGGTGGTGAGCGGCGACCCGGCCCGGTTTTTCGAGCGCTTCCGCAAACACAACGCCGCCTCCGAGTCGCCGGGCCTGGGCCTGAGCATTGTGCAGCAAATTTGCGCCTACTACGGCTTTGGGCTCAGCTACGCGTTTGCGCCGGCCGGGGCGCGGCACACGTTGCGGGTGGCGTTTGGGCCGGGGGCGGGCTATGGGGTAGCCCCAGCGTAAGTTCTGCCGGGCTTTCGGGCTATTTGGCCGACAAACGCGGTGGCCTGGGCGCGCCGCCGGTAGCTTTGCGGGATGAAGCCACTTGCTATTGTTTATTGGGCCCAGCTGAACCGTCCGCGTGCTTTCTGGCCCGCTTGGGGCCGCGCGGCGGGGCGGCCGCTGGGGTTGCTGCTGCTGGCTGGGGCCGGGTTTAGCTACCAAAATGCTGAGGCTCAGACGCGGGTCACCATCAGCGGCACGGTGAAGGATGCCCAGACGGGCGAAGACCTCACCGGCGCGTCGGTGCACCTGGTGGAGCTGCCCGGCGTGGGCGCGGCGGCCAATGCCTACGGCTTTTACACCCTCACCGTGCCGGCCGGCACCTACACCGTGGAGGCCACCTTCGTGGGCTACCCCGCCCAGCGCCGGAAAGTGACGCTCGACAAAAGCCAGCGCCTCGACTTCAAGCTGACCCCCGGCGGCCAGGAGCTGAACGAAGTGGTCGTAACCGGCCGCAGCGCCCAGGCCAACATCAGCCGGGCGCAGAGTGGCGTCGAAACGCTCGATATCAAGCAGATAGCCAAGGTGCCGGTGCTTTTTGGCGAGAAGGACGTGATAAAAACCCTGACCCTGCTGCCGGGCATCAAAACGGCGGGCGAGGGCAGCAGCGGCTTCTCGGTGCGCGGCGGCAACGTAGACCAAAACCTGATTTTGCTCGACGAAGCCGTGGTGTACAATGCCTCGCACCTGCTGGGCTTTTTCTCGACCTTCAACTCCGACGCCATCAAGGACCTGACCGTGTTTAAGGGCGGCATGCCGGCCCAGTACGGCGGCCGGCTCTCGTCGGTGGTTGATATTAAGATGAAGGACGGCAACAACCAGCAGCTCCACGGCAGTGGGGGTATTGGGCTTATTGCCAGTAGGTTAGCTTTAGAGGGGCCGCTGGTGAAGGGCAAGGGCTCGTTTTTGCTCACCGGCCGGCGCACCTACGCCGACGTGTTTTTGAAGCTCTCGCGCAATGAAACCACCAAGAGCGCCAGCCTGTATTTCTACGATTTCAACGCCAAGGCCAATTACACCCTTAACGACCGCAACCGGCTCTATTTCTCGGGCTACCTGGGGCGTGATGTGCTGGGTATCAACAACTTCGGTAATAACTACGGCAACCAAACGGCCACGCTGCGCTACAACCACCTCTTTACCGACAAGCTGTTTTCGAATACCACGCTCATTTTCAGCAAGTACTCGTACCAGATTAAGATTCGGGCCAACGAGCAGGATTTCAGCATTGACTCCAAAATTCAGGACCTCAACCTGAAGCAGGATTTTGAGTACTCGCCCGGCGCACGCCAAACGCTGCGCTTCGGCCTCAACGCCATTTACCACACCATTTCGCCGGGCCGCGTCACGGCGGCGGCCGACGCGGTGGTCAACTCCACGGCCGACCGCACCAACCACTCGCTCGAAACGGCCGGCTACGTCTCGCACGAGTGGAGTGCCACCGACAAGCTCGACTTCACCACCGGCCTGCGCCTCTCGCAGTTCAGCCTGCTGGGCGCGGGCACTTATTCGGCGTATGACACGAATGGGCGAATTATTAGTAGTCAAGTGTTTAACGCTGGACAGGTAGTGAAAACCTACCTGAACCTGGAGCCGCGTTTTGCGGCCAGCTACGCCCTTTCGCCCACTACTTCGCTCAAGGCCGGCTACGCCCGCAACGTGCAAAACTTGCACCTGCTCAGCAACTCGGCCTCCACGTCGCCCACCGACTTGTACGTGCCCACCTCGCTCAACGTGAAGCCCGAGCTGGCCGACCAGCTCTCGGCGGGCTACTTCCGCAAGCTGGGTACCACGGGCGAGTACTCGTTTTCGGCCGAGGTGTACTACAAATGGCTGCAACGCCAGGTGGACTACCGCGACGGCACCAACCTCAACGGCAACCAAGACGTGGAAAGCACCCTGCTCTACGGCAAGGGCCGCGCCTACGGCATCGAGCTGCTGCTGCGCAAAGACACCGGCCGCCTCACCGGCTGGGTGGGCTACACGCTCAGCAAAAGCCAGCGCCAGTTTGCCGACATCAATGCCGGGGCCTGGTTTAATGCCCGCCAGGACCGTCCGCACGACCTTTCGGTGGTGGGTATCTACCAGCTCACGCCCAAGTGGAGCCTTTCGGGCACCATTGTGGGCAGCACCGGCAACGCCGTCACGTTTCCCATTGGCAAGTACTTCGTGAATGGTCAGGCCGTGAGCCTCTACGGCGCGCGCAACGGCGACCGCCTGCCCAGCTACCAGCGCCTCGACCTGGGCGCTACCTACGAGAAGCCCCAGCAGGAGGGCAAACGCTGGCACCACAGCTGGAACTTCTCCATCTACAACGTGCTGGGCCGCGAAAACCCCTACACCATCACTTTCGAGACCAACCCCGACGACGCCACCAAAACCCAGGCCCTGCAAACGGCTTTGTTTCGGATGATACCCTCGGCCACGTACAATTTTAGCTTTTGAGTGAGGGCTTGTCGTTCTGGCGGGGCGCCTCACCCCCCGGCCCCCTCTCCGAAAAGGAGAGGGGGAGCCTGATAAGAAATTAACAATCAACAATGAGTAGTTGATAATGACTCATTACAAATTGCCCATTGCCTCCGTGGCTCCCCCTCTCCTTTTCGGAGAGGGGGCCGGGGGGTGAGGCGCCCCGCCAGAACGATTATTCTATGCAATTGCAATTCTCCTCAACTCTTCGGCACCTAGCCCTGGCCGCCGGCCTGCTCACCGCCGCCTCGTGCCAGAAAGTGGTGACGCTCGACCTCAAAAACACCAGCCCGCAGCTGGCCATCGAAGCCAACCTGGCCGACGACGGCCAGCCCTGCACCGTGCTGCTGTCGCGCAGCGTTGATTACACCCAGACCAACAGCTTCCCGGCCGTGAGCGGGGCCACCATCACGCTCAGCGACGATGCGGGCGGCCGCGAAACCCTGGCCGAAACCAGCACGCCCGGCCAGTATCGCGGCCGCACCCTCACGGGCCAGTCGGGCCGGCGCTACACGCTGCGCGTGGAAACCGAGGGCCAGGCCTACGTGGCGGCCTGCATCCTGCCCGCGCCCGTGGTGCCGCTGCTGAGCCTCAAGGCCCAGAAGAGCGTGGTGGGCATCAATATACAGGTGGTGCCCGAGTATCAGGACCCGGCCGGCGTGCGCAACTACTACCTGTTTCGGCAGTACCGCAACGGCCGCCTCAACAAGGCGATTTTCTTGCAAAACGACGAGTTTACCGACGGCAAGCTCAACGCGCGCGGCCTCAACGCCCAGGGCGGTGGCGGGGGTGGCAACAACAACAACGACGATGCCGATAAGCTGGCCACCGGCGATAGCGTGCGCGTGGAAATGCAAAACGTGGACCCCGACGCCTTTGAGTATTTCCGCACCTTCAACCAAACCTTGCAGGCCGGGGGCGCTTTTAGTACCACGCCGGCCAACCCGAAATCCAACTTTTCGGGCGGCGTGCTGGGCTACTTCAGCGCCCACTCGCGGCGGCAGCGCAGTCTGATAGTGCCTGCCTTATAGATAAGGCCGGCGGCCGAACACGAACCGCACCCGGCTGCGTATACGTAGCAGTTTCTACTCTCTCAACACCCCACCAATCTGACTTCTCTCATGTCCGGAATCCAGGATATTCTCGCCAACAACCGCCAGTGGGTAGCCACTAAAAACAACGAGGACCCCGAGTTCTTCCAGCGCCTGGCCAATGGTCAGAAGCCGCGCTACTTGTTCATCGGCTGCTCCGACTCGCGGGTGCCGGCCTCGGGCATCACGGGCACCGGGCCGGGCGAAATGTTTGTGCACCGCAACATTGCCAACATGGTGGTGCACACCGACATGAACCTGCTCAGTGTGCTGCAATACGCGGTGGAAGTGCTGGGCGTGCAGGACATCTTGGTGGTGGGCCACTACGGCTGCGGCGGTGTAGCGGCGGCGGCCAGCAACAAGCAATACGGCCTAATTGACAACTGGTTGGTGAGTATCCGCGACGTGGTGCGCCTGCACGAAACCGAGCTGCTGCGCATCAAGGACGATACCCAGCGCATGCGCCGCCTCGTGGAGCTCAACGTGATGGAGCAGGTGCGCAACCTAGCCAAAACCAACATCATCCAGAACGCCATGCGCGGCGACAACCCGCCCCGCCTCCACGGCCTCGTGTATGACATTGCCGATGGCGTACTCAAAGACCTGGACGTGCACGGCGACACCGTGATGGAGGAGCTAGACCACATTTACGGCGTAGAAGCCGCCCAGGAGAAGGACGACGAAGCCAACTCCTACGAAGGCCCGCATGTAGACCCAGCCAAGGAGGCAGAAGAGCGCTAAGCCACCGTGGCGTAGCAACTAGGCAAGCCTAAAACGAGAACAGGAACGCCCGAATGAGCTTATGCAGTCGGGCGTTCCTGTTCTCGTTTTATTTGTAAATAACTGTTAATAAGAAAATTAGGTAGACTGCTCAGCCATAACGTGCTGCCGCCGGGTGGTGCGGGCCAGCAGCCAGCGGTGCACCGGCCGCTCAAAAAAGCGATAGCCGATTTCGGCCAGGATGATAGTGGCCACAAACTGCCACCCCACGTGCCGGCTCCACCCAAAGGCCCCGCGCCACCAGATGCTAAACAGCCCCACGTGGAACAGGTAGAAAAAGTAGGAGCTGCGGCCCAGCATTTGCAGCAGCGGCGTGGCCAGCCAGCGGCGCAGCCAGCTGGCTTCGGCCAGCAGCCCCGCCAGCAGCAGCCCCGTAGCCAGCGGAAAAGCCACGAGACTAAGCACAATGGCCGACGGGTAGAGGTTGCCTTCGTAGGGCGGCTGGGGCGAGTTGATGGCCGCCAGTGTGCCCACCAGTAGTACCATACTTAGGGCCCCGGCCAGCGTGCGCCAGGGCCACGTAGCCCCCGCGCTGGTGGCGGGCCGGGCCCGCCACCAGCGCGCCAGCCCCACGCCGAGCGTGAACTCCAGCACGCGCCCAAAAAACGTGAAGTTGAACAAGTGGTAATACGAGCCAAAAAAGCCGTGCAGCGCCGGCCGGCCCTGGCATAAGTAAGTAATTAGCAAGCCACTAGCGAAAACGGCCGCCACAAACCCCACCGCCCCCCGCCAGCCGCGCCGCCCCCACAGCACCAGCAGCACGGGCACCGAAAAGTAGAAGCATTCCTCGGGCGTGAGCGACCAGCCTTGGGGCAAGCCTACGTACTTGAGCGTGCTCGAAAAGCCGCGCAGCATGCTTTCACTCAAGAAAATGAGCAGCAGCGAATTGCCCACCTTGCCCGCCGGCAGGGGCCAGTAGATGCGGGCCAGCACCGACGTGTTGAGCAGCAAATAGGCCGGGTAGATGCGCGCCGCGCGCCGCCAGAAATAGTCGCGCCACCAGCCGCGGCTCAGCTGCACGCTGCCCTGGTAGCGGTGGGCAATGACGAAGCCGCTGAGCACAAAAAACATGCTCACGCCCAGGTAAAACTGCCGGCACACCAGGTCTACCCAGCCCTCGTGCCAGGCCAGGGGGCGGAAGTGCAGAAAAAAAACCAGGTAGGCCGCCACCGCCCGCAGGCCGGTGAGCGCCGGGTAATAAGCAGTTGCGCGGGCAGGCGCGGCGGGGAGGGTAGGTGACATGAACCCGCAAAATACTAGTCGCCGCCGCCGGCCCGCCGAACTTTGTAGTTTGCGGCGCGGGTGGCCGCCCGCGCTGCCCGATTATTCAGGTTTCTAACTCCCTGTATCCTACTTCATCATGAAGAAAAAGCTACTTTTTGCCGGGCTGACGTTGGGGCCTGCCGTGGCGTTGGCCCAGGTGCTGCCCGCGCCTCCCGCCGCCGCCGCGCCCGCCGATACCTCGTACTGGCGCACCAGCCTCAAGGCGGGCGTCAACCTCAACGAGGCGGTGATATCCGACAACTGGAAGGGCGGCGGGGCTACCTCGCTGGGGTTGAGCACGTTGTTTAACGGCCAGGCGCACTACCAGCGCGAAAAACGCAGCTGGGACAACGAGGCTGATTTTCTGTACGCCGGGCAGTACACCCGCGGCCAGGGCTACCGCAAAACCAACGACCGCCTGTGGCTCGATACCAAGTACGGCCACGCCCTCACGCCCAAGTGGAACGCGTTTGTGTCGCTGAACATGCTCTCGCAATTCGCGCCCGGCTACGACTACTCGGGCGAGGTGCCGCGGTTGGTGTCCAGCTTTCTGGCCCCGGCGTACATTACCAATGCGTATGGCTTTGAATATCACCCCAATAAGCGGTTTGCGCTGCGCTTGTCGCCCTTTGCGCCGCGCCTCACCTACGTGCGCAGCCTGGGCCGCTTCCAAACCCTGCCCACCGACGTGGTGTACGGCGTGAACCCCGGCCGTAGCGCCCGCTGGGAAGTTCTGGCTGCCCAGGTGCTGGCCACCCTCGACCAGCCGCTGGGGCCCAATGCCAACTTCAAGGCCCGCTACCTACTATTTACCAACTACGGCATGTTTCGGCTGCGCGAAATCAACCAGCGCCTCGACCTCACCATCACGGCCAAGGTGTACGGGCTGCTAAGCGTCAATTTTCAGAGCACCGTGCTCTATCAGTACGACCAGGACCCCGGCATTCAGTTCAGCCAGGGGCTGGGCCTGGGTTTGCTGCTCACGCGCCAAAAGCCGGTGGTAGTGCCGAAATAAACGCCGCGGCAGCGGGCTTTCGGTGGGGGAGGCGGGTACCTTTGCGGCCGTTTTCAAGCTGCTTTTATGTCCCAATTTTTACAGAGTGCTCTTGTCTTAACGTCGCTGCTGCCGCTGGCGGCGCAGGCCCAGCGCGTGGCCACTCCCGCCGACAGCGCCCGCCAGCGCGAGCTGAGCGAGGTAACCGTGTACGCCACCCGCCTCGGCCAGCTGGCGGGCCAAAGCGGCCGCTACGTCACCATTGTGCCGGGTGCCACGCTGAGCCGCTACCCGGTGGCCTCGCTCGACGATTTGCTGCGCCTGCTGCCCGCCATGGAGGTGCAGAGCCGGGGCAACTTTGGCACCCAGGCCGACATTACGCTGCGCGGCTCCACGTTCAACCAGGTGCTGATTTTGCTGGATGGTATGCGGCT
The DNA here is from genome assembly GCF_054779975.1 of Hymenobacter arcticus. Taxonomy (NCBI): domain Bacteria; kingdom Pseudomonadati; phylum Bacteroidota; class Cytophagia; order Cytophagales; family Hymenobacteraceae; genus Hymenobacter; species Hymenobacter arcticus. The sequence goes on along the minus strand of NZ_BAAGXF010000001.1, from coordinate 597,208 downwards.
CAACGACCCGCTCACCGGCCACTTTGCGGGCTACCTGCCCATTACGCCGGCCGAGATTGAGCAGCTCGAAATAGTGCGCGGTCCCGGCGCGGCCCTCTACGGCCCCGACGCCGTGGGCGGCTTCATCAACATCGTGACCAAGACCTTCGCCGCCACCCACCGCCCCGATGCCGTGGAGCTGGCCGGCACCTTTCTGGCCGGCGAGTACGGTCTGAAAAGCACCAACGCCGGCTTCTACGGCCAGGAGAAGGGCCTGCGCCTGGCGGGCGGTATTCTTAACAACACGGCCAGCGGCCAGCTGCTCGACCTGCCCGGCGGCCTGCGCAACGACTTCAAGCTGAACACCTACTCGCTGTCGGGCGCGTACCAAATCACCGAGAAATTCAGCGCCGCCGCCCGCGCCAGCTTCGACCGGCGCGAGTTCAACGCCCAGAATTTTTACACCACCAACGTGGGTGACCGCGCCCGCGAAACCACCAGCCGCGACTGGTACCAGGGCCAGCTGCGCTACGAGTGGAACGAGCGCGCCCGCACCGAGCTGTCCATCGTGGGCACGGCCAGCACCGACCTCTACGTGTACACGCCCACCTCGGTGGCCAGCGACCACCTCATGCACTACCTCAACGTGCAGGGCCAGCACCAGTTGCAACTATCTAATAAAGTGCGTGTTACGCTGGGCGGCCAGGCCGACCGCCGCGCCGTGCAAAGCAACGACCGCGGCGACCACGCCGTGTGGCACACCGGGGCGTTTGGGGTGGCGGCCATTGCGCCCACATCGGGCCTCAACGTGACAGCCGCCCTGCGTCTGGACCACGACCAGAACTACGGTACCGAGGTGGTGCCCCAACTTAATGCCAGCCAGCAGCTGGGCGAAAAGCTGACCGTGCGCGGGGCCGTGGGCCGCGGCATTCGGGCGCCCAACTTCACCGAGCAGTACAACTCGGCCATCCGGCCGGGCGTGGTACCCACCGGCTTCAACGTGGGCAACCCTGGCCTGAGCGCCGAGCGCACCATCAACTACGAGGCCGGCCTCGACTACCAGCCCCTGCCGGCCCTCACGGTGCGCGGCACGTACTTCAACCGCTACGGCCGCAACCTGATTGACTACGTGAATCAGCCTGGCAACCAGGTGATTGAGGGTAGCGGTTTTACCAACCTCAACCCCAACGCCACCTACCGCTTCGCCCAAAACCTGTTTGCCGTGCGCACCCAGGGTGTCGAAACGGAGGTAACGACCCGTGCGCAACTAGCTGAAGGGTTGCGCCTTGATGGTAGCGTGGGCTATACCTACGTGAACCTCAACACCGAAGGCGATGTGCAGTCGCATTACCTCTCCAACGTGGCGCGGCACTTGGTAGCCGGCAACGTGAGCGTTACGCACCGGCGCTTCACGGTGGCGGTGGGCGGCCTCTTCAAGCAGCGCGCTGGGCAAAGCACCACCGTCACGCCTACCAACGGCCAGCTGGCGGCTACCCTCACGCCGAGCTACGCCGTCTTCAACGCCCGCCTCGACCTGGCCCTGCTGCCCGAGCGCGTGTGGTTGGTGGGCCAGGCCCAAAACCTGTTCAACGCCAAGTATTCCGACCTACTGGGCGCTCAAATGCCCACCCGCTGGCTCATGGCCGGCGTGCGCGTGGCACTGAAAAGGTAGAGTAGGGGGCATCTGTCATTGCGAGCCTGCGAAGCAATCGCACCCGCACGACGCCCACGCCGGTCGTTCGTTCATCGTTCGGGTGTGATTGCCGCGCTGCGCTCGCAATGACAACTTGTTTTATTGAAATCCCCATGATTGCCAAGCCCTCCCGATTCCTGCTCATCGCCGCCTTTGCGGCCGTGTACCTGCTGTGGGGCTCCACGTACCTGGCCATTAAGTACGCCATTGCCACCATGCCGCCTTTCCTGATGGCGGGCAGCCGCTTCGTGCTGGCGGGCAGCATTCTGGCGCTGGTGGGCCGCGCCTCGGCCACCTACGAGCAACCCACCTGGGCGCAGTGGCGCACGAGCGCAGTGGTGGGGGCGCTACTGCTGGTGGGCGGCAATGGCCTGGTGGTGCTGGCCGAGCGCACGCTGCCCTCAAGCCTGGCGGCGCTGCTGGTGGCCAGCGAGCCGTTTTGGGTGGTGCTGCTGGGCTGGTGGTGGCTGGGCCAGGCGCGGCCCAGCGCCCGGGTGGTGCTGGGGCTGCTGCTGGGCTTTGGGGGCGTGTACCTGTTGGTGGGCGAGCAGCTGGCGGCCGGCGGGGGCGGGGCGCAGCTGCTGGGCGTGGGCTTGGTGCTGGTGGCGGCGTTTAGCTGGGCGGCGGGCTCCATTTATGGGCTGCGGGCCCCGCGGCCCCAGTCGTCGGTACTGGCCTCGGGCATGCAAATGCTGTGCGGCGGCGCGCTGCTGCTGCTGCTGGGCACGGCCACCGGCGAGTGGCGCGGGCTGCACCCCGGCCAGTTTGGCGCGGCGGCGTGGCTGGGCTGGGGCTACCTGGTGGTGTTTGGCTCGCTGGTGGCGTTCACGGCGTATAGCTGGCTGCTGCAACACGCCCCGCCGGCGCGGGTGGCCACCTACGCCTACGTGAACCCGGTGGTGGCGGTGCTGCTGGGCTGGCTGCTGCTGCACGAGGCCCTCACGGGCCAGATGCTGGTGGGGGCGGCCGTTATTGTGGGCTCGGTGGTACTCATCACCTCGCAGCAAAAGCAGGCCTGAGGGCGGCGTAGCGCCGGGCAGCGTATCTTGCCTAAGCGTAGCTAACTAATTATCCGAAAAGGACTTATGGGACAGTATGCGTACTTGATTATCCGCGCCGAAGCCGAAGAGAAAGAACTGTTCGACGTCAAAAACTTCCTGCCCTTTTTCTGGGTAACCTTGCTCGACCAGGCGGCCCTAACGCGCGCGGAGCCAACCTGGACCTACGCCCACCACGTGTGGCTAAACGGCGATGAGCACGAGCGCGAAAGCCTGGACGATATCTGGCCCCGCCTCACCAATATCCACCTCGACCAGCCCGAACTGCTGGCCAATGGTGCCAAAGCCCAGCGCTGGCTAGCGTACCATCACCCCGCGCTGGTTGCGCCGTACCAGGATTTTGTGCGCTACCTGCTGGCGCACCTGCCAGCCGCGGATGACCATATCCACTTGGATATCTATTCCTTAGCCGACATGGGGCCGGCCGGCGAGCTGCTGGTCAGCCTGCGCGACCAGCTCACGGCCATCGACCAGCTTCAACCTGGCCCGCTGAGTAGCCTGCCCCCCGACCTGCTCTCCCTCACGGGCTTCGCTAGCTTGCCGCTGGCCGTTGGGGAGGCTTACCCCGCCCTGCGCCAGCTTCCAGTAGTGCCGCCGCCCGTGCGCCCGCCGGCCTCACCCGCCAAGCGTAGCTGGCGCACGGCCGGGTGGGCCGCGCTGTTTGGGCTGCTGCTACTATATACCAGCTACCGCGGCTACCAAAAAGAGGGCCTCACCTGGCTGGTGGCCAGCGTGGCCCTGACCGGCGGCGCGGCACTTGTGGCGAGCGTCCTTTTTGCCCTGTCCAAGAAAGTTTAGTAACGCCTTAAGTATCACCTTAACAAGTGAATAGGGTAGGGGTAGGTGCCGGCGCGGCGGTTGAATAATTGGGTAGTAGTATTGCGGCAGCTGTTGCTTGTGCAACGCCGCAAATACTCACCAAACGCCCCGCCTTATGCGCATTTTATTACTCCTGTTGCTGTGTTTAGGCCTGGGACGTGGGACCGCCGGGGCCCAGAGCTTGCCTACTGCCCTACCAACGGAGGCGCTGGTCCCGCCGGCCCTCCACACCGATACCGCCACGGCTATCCATACTTATTACCGCGATAGGCGGCGGTTCCGGTCGCGCGTGCTGCTGGCTACGGTAGGGGGCGGCGTGCTTATTACGCTGGTTAGCAATGCAATAGGGCCAGCTAAATACGGGAGCTACGACGGGGCAGCCATCCGGTTTATCAACCTCATGTTTGTGGGTATTCCGGTTATCGGTGGCGAGCTGCTCTACTTCGGCCGGTATAGCCGCCGCAACGAGCGGCTCGACAGCGAGGACTTCCTGGCCCATAAGCTCCCGCGAGCCACCCGGGAGCGGCTGAAACCCAAGTATTTTCAGGTAGCGCCACCGAAATAGCCCGCGTCCCAGCTTTATTGATTGCAAAGGCGGACTTTTGTAGGAATTTCATACCCACGCATCACATTGATTCAAAAAGGTTTATCTAATAAATTGCGGGACTTTAGCCCAGGTTTTGCCAAGTAGGAAGCGCCAAAATTGACTGCGTACTTCGCCCCGTCAATTTTCCTTTCTGCGCTATGAAAACGCTATTCTTGCTGACGGCCTTGGGGCTGGCTGGCCGGCCCGCCACCACGCGGGCATAGGCGCTTCCTACCACTCCCACGGCTACGCTCACGCCGGCCGCGCCCGATACAGTGGCGGCTATTCACCGGCTATTTATGGCTAAGCGGCGGCGCCAAAGCTATGTGTCTGGCGCTACAATCATTGTAGCCGTTGGAACCCTGCTCGCATTGAACAGCAACCGGCTGCCTCGGTCTTCGAGTGGCAACGGCTTTGCAGTACTTGGTCCTAACGACCTTGACCTTGTGCTTAATGCACTTGTTACCCTGCCGGCAATTCCCATAGTGGCCATAGGTTTCGGGGGATGGGGGCACCGGTACGAGCAAAAAGTAATCGCGCAGTATCAGCAGCAGCTGTCGCGCCACATGAAACGAATGCTTAAGACTAAATACTTTCGGCCGACGAAAGCCATGCCCTAGCGCGCCTGCTGTTCGCACAGCCTGACCTTTTCGCGCCGTATTTTTGTTGATTAGAGCCGGCCCGCGCAGCCCCAAATCTGCGAAATCTGCTCAATCAGCGTAAATCTGCGATTCATGAAAGTTTGCCTTGCCGAAAAGCCCAGCGTGGCCCGCGAAATAGCCCAGGTTATTGGGGCCGACCGGCGCATGGACGGCTACTACGAGGGCAACGGCTACCAGGTCACCTGGACGTTTGGCCACTTCTGCCAGCTCAAGGAGCCCGACGACTACCGCCCCGAGTGGAAGCGCTGGAACCTGCACGACTTACCCATGATTCCCGAGCAGTTCGGCATCAAGCTCATGCGCCGCGACGACGGCGTGGTCAAGCAGTTCAACACCATCAAGCGTCTGCTCGACGCGGCCACCGAGGTCATCAACTGTGGCGACGCCGGGCAGGAGGGCGAGGTCATTCAGCGCTGGGTGATTCACGAGGCCAAGTGCCGCAAGCCCGTGAAGCGCCTCTGGATTTCGTCGCTTACGGAAGAGGCTATCCGCCAGGGATTTAATAACCTGCGCGACGGCAAGGAATTCGACAGCCTCTACCAGGCCGGGCGCAGCCGCGCTGTGGGCGACTGGCTGCTGGGCCTCAACGCCACGCGCCTCTTTACCCTCAAATACACTACTTACCAGGACAAGCAACTGCTGAGTATCGGGCGGGTGCAAACGCCCACGCTGGCCCTGCTGGTGGCCCGCCACCACGAAATCGCCAACTTCCGGCCCGAGCCCTACTGGGTGCTGAAGACGCAGTACCGCGACACCACCTTCACCCGCATCAACACCGAGGCTGAGCAAAAGCAGGCCCAGGACGCGCCTGATGAGCAATCGCGCTTGCGGGCGCTGGGCTACTTTGTGAAGGAAGACGAGGCTAACAAGGCCCTGGAGGCCGTGCGCCCCGCGCCGCTCACCGTTACCAACGTCGAGATTAAGAAGGGCCGCGAGTCGCCGCCGCGGCTGTTCGACCTCACTAGCCTGCAAGTGCAATGCAACAACCAGCTGAGTCTTTCGGCCGAGGACACGCTCAAGATTGTGCAGGCGCTGTACGAGAAGAAAGCCGTGAGCTACCCGCGGGTTGATACCACGTTTTTGCCCGACGACGTGTACCCCAAAATCCCGGGTATTCTGAAGGGAATCGGTTACGCGAATCTTACCGCGCCGCTGCTGGCCAACAAGATTCCGAAAACGCCTAAAGTATTCAATAACAATAAGGTAACGGACCACCACGCCATCATCCCGACGGGTAGTGGCGGGCCGAGCGGCGGCATGGAAAGCAGCGTGTACGACATCATTGTGCGCCGCTTCATTGCCGCCTTTTATCCCGACTGCGAGGTGAGCAACACCACCGTGCTGGCCGAGGCCGCCGAGTACCTGTTTCGGGTGCGTGGCCGCCAGATTCTCAGCCCCGGCTGGCGCGTGGTCTACGGCGACCCGGCCCAGCAAACGGCCCCCAAACCCGCCGCGCCCGCCGGCGAAAAGGCGGCCACCGGCAACGACGACGACGACGTGGTAAGCACCGTGCTGCCCAGCTTCGCCAAGGGCGAAAGCGGCCCCCACCAGCCGCGCCTGGAAAGCAAAATGACCCAGCCGCCCAAGGACTACACCGAGGCCAGCCTGCTGCGCGGCATGGAAACGGCCGGCCGCAACATCGACGACGAGGAATTGCGCCTGGCCATGAAGGAAAGCGGCATCGGCCGCCCCAGCACCCGCGCCGCCATCATCGAAACGCTGTTCAAGCGCAACTACATCCGGCGCGATAAAAAGCGCCTGCTGCCCACGCCCACCGGCGTCGAGCTGATTGGCCTCATCAGCAATCCCACCCTAAAATCGGCGGAGCTTACTGGTCAGTGGGAGAAGAAGTTGCGCCAAATAGAACGCAACGAATTGCCCTCCGACCAGTTTCTGGACGAGCTAAAAGGCCTGGTGCGGGAGATGGTGCAGGAGGTGAAAACGGATAGGAGCGGCCGGGCCGTAACCTCCACCTCGGCGGCCACCGCCGCCTCCACCGCACCCAGCAAGGCACCGCAGAAAGCCGGAACCCAGCCCGCCACCAGCACCGCCAAAGCCAGCAGCCCGCCCGCGGCCGCCGGCCTCGGCACCTGCCCCGCTTGCAAAACGGGTCACATCCTGCGCGGCAAAACGGCCTTTGGCTGCGCCCGCTTCCGCGAGGGCTGCCAGTTTCGGCTGCCCACCGAAATACTGGGCAAAAAGCTGACCGATTCACAAGTCAAAAGCCTCTTCGCCAAAGGCCGCACGCAGCTCATCAAGGGCTTCATGACGGGCGCGGGCGAAAAGCTCGACGGCGCTCTGGTGCTCGATGCCAGCCTCAACCCCGAGCTGGTGCCCGCCGCCGAAAGCAAGCCCACCACCGCCACCGACCCCGGCCAGATTCCGTGCCCCGTGTGCCGGCTGGGCACCATGCTCAAGGGCAGCAGCGCCTTCGGCTGCTCTCGCTTCCGCGAAGACTGCCAGTTCCGGGTGCCCTTCGAATGGGGCGGTAAAAAGCTCACCGACACGCAGTTGCGACAGCTGCTGCGCCGCGGCGAAACGGGCGTTATCAAAGGCTTCCTCTCCGCCAAAACTGGTAAGAAGTACGACGCCGCCCTTAAAGTAGAAGAAGGCCGCGTGGTGCCCGTGTTTCAATAAAAACGGCTGTCATGCTTCCTTCGTCAGCATGACAGCCGTTTTTTTGGAAGCGACTAGCTAATCCCCTACTTTTTCTTGGCCGGCGCTTTCGGCACGTAGGGCTTGCCGTTGAGCTTGGTGCGGGTGGTAGCCCCGGCGGGCTTGCCGTCGCGGTAGGTTACCTGGCGCTCAATGCTGTGGCCGTCAGCCTTGTAGTAAGTCCAGTCGCCGCTTTGCTTGCCGTTTTTATAAAGGCCCGTTACGGCTGGGCTGCCGTCTTCGTGAAACTCCTGGAAGGAGCCCACTAGCAAGCCCTTCAAGTAGTTGGCCTCTTTGCGGGCCTGGCCGCTGGCGTAATACTCCTGGCCTAGGCCAGTTTGCAGCCCATTAATGTCGAACTGCTGACGCGTTTGCACCTTGCCGGTATCGAAGTAAGTCACGCGCTCGCCGGTGAGCTTACCGGTAGCGGCGTAATTCTCCACCTGCCGGGGCGTTTTGCCATCGGGATAAAATTCGCGCCAGGTGCTGGCCGAGCGGTTGTTTTTGTACTGCTCCTCGGCCTGGCGGGGCTGGCCGGGGGCATCGTAGTAGCGCGCCACTTTGCGGTCGCGGCCTTGGTTGGCGTAGTCGGTTTCGGTCTTTATCTGGCCACTCTCATACAGCTCGATGCCGTGGCCGGTGGGCGTGCCCAGGCGGTAGGTGATTTTGCCGCGCACCTTGCCGCTTTCGTAATAGGAGGTGGCGGGGCCGTCGAGGGCGGCGGTGCCGGTGCGGGGGGCCACGCGCTTGGTGAGGTCGTCGCCGAGCTTGTTGGTGACTTGGCGCTCGCGCACGGCGGCGGGGGCGTAGGTGCCTTCGGTTTGGAGCTGGCCGGTGGGGTAATAGGCGCGGTAGCTGCCCTTGCCGGTTTTGTCGTCCATCACCGTCTCGCTTTCAAGCTGACCAGTCTCAAAATACGTTTTGTACGAGCTGGCCAGCAGGCCGTTACGCAAGGTGCCTTCGCTCTGCACCTTGCCGCTGGGGTAAAAGAACTTGACCGGTCCGTTAGGCTGGCCGTCTACATACGTGACCTCGGCGGCGGCTTGGCCGCTGGCATACAGCTCGCGCACCGCGCCGTTGGGCTGGCCCTTCACGAGGGTGGTTTGCAGCTTGATTTCGCCGGTGGGAAAGTAGGTAGTAAGCGGTCCGTTGGGCTCGTCGTCGAGGAAAGTACCCACCTGGGCCACTTTGCCATCGGCGTAGTAGGTTTTGAAGGGGCCCTGGCGCACGCCGGCCACGTAGGTGGCCTCCAGCCGCCGCCCGCGGTTGGCGTGAAATTCCACGTAGAGCGAGTCGCGCTTGCCGTCGGTGTAGCGGGTTTGGGCTTCGAGGCGGCCGTTGGGGTAAAAGCGTTTGTAGGGCCCCTGCATCACGGTATCGCGGGCTACCAGCGCCCGGAATATCTCGTGCGGGTGCAGCTTCGTGGAATCAAACCAAATCGTAACGCGCTGAGAACGTTGGGCTTGGGAAGCCAACGGTAGCAGTAAAAGGAGCAACAGGTATCGCATAGCCGCAAGAACGCAAAACATTTGCGCATCGTGCCTTGGTAAAAATCGTTTGTCATTGCGAGCCTGCAAAGCAATCGCACCCGAACGATGAATGAACGACTGGCGTGGGTGTCGTTAGGGTGCGATTGCTTCGCAGGCTCGCAATGACAACTGAGTGGTGTAGCTACAGCGGTTTTTTCAGCGAGTCTTTGTACTGCTTGAGCTGGGGCGCAATCACCTTTTGGTCGCCCACCACCACGGTGGTCATGGCCTCGGGGCGGATGTACTGGCGGGCCGTAGCGCTGACTTGCGCAGGCGTCACGGCGTTGATATTCTGCACCTGCTCCGTCAGGTACGTATCGGGTAGTCCTTGCAAGTGCATGGTGCTGAGTTGGTTGATAATACCGCCCGGCGTGGAGTTGCGCAGCACAAACATCCCGGTTTCGTAGTTCTGAATCCCTTTCAGCTCGGCGGCCGAGGGCGGCGTTTTTTGCAGGAGCTCAATCTCCTTCACTATCTCCTTCAAGGAGTTGTAGGTGTCCTTGGTGGTCACGTCGGCCTGCTCTATCCACAGGCCGGTGTGGTAGTTCGTATCTATGTAGCTGTAAGGTGAATACGTGTAGCCCTTGTCTTCCCGAATGTTGCGCGTGATGCGCGAGCCAAACGAACCGCCCAGCAGCGAATTGGTTACGCGCAGCCGCACGTAGTCGGGGTTAGTGGGGTCGATAACGGGCAAGCCAACCACGAGCGTCGATTGCGGCGCGCTGGGCCGGTCCTGGGTCAGCACCGCCGACTTGGTGAGCGCCTTGGCCACCGGAATGAGCGGCTCGGGCCCGGCCGGCCACGCGGCCCACGCCGTCTCAATGGCCCGGTGCAAGGCCGGCGCGTCAAATTTGCCGGCCACGAAAATGGCAGTGCGCTTGGCCCCGTACTCCTTGTCGTAGAAGGCTTTAGCCTGGGCTAGGGTGAGGGCATCCAGCTGGGCATCGGTGGGCAGGGGGCGGCCATAGGGGTGGCCCGCGTACATGGCCTCGCGCATTTTTTGCTCGGCCTGGAAGCCCGGCTGGGCCCGCTGCAAATTCAATTGCCGCTTGAAGTCGGCCGTGAGGCGCGGCAGCTCGCTGGCCGGCAGGGTGGGGTGCTGCACCACATCGGCCAGCAGCGTGAGTAGCTGGGGCGCGTACTCGCTCAGGCAATCGGCCCGCACGTAGGTTTGGTCGGCCCCGGCGCTAATGCTGAGCGAGCCGCCCATACCGGCCACCTGCCCGGCCAGCGCGGTGGCCGAGCGGGTAGGCGTGCCCTCCTTCAGCAGCCGCGCCACCAGGTCGGCAATGCCCGTTTGCCCATCGGGCTCGTGCACGTTGCCCGCCTGGATGGTAATAAGCACGCTGGTCTTCGGAATCTCGCCAAACGGCACTAGCTTGGCCTGCAAGCCATTAGCCAGCGTAAAGTCCTCACGCGGCGGCAGCTTGAAGTCGCGCGGGGCCGAGCCGGGCGGGGGCGTTTCCTTGGGAGCGGCTGGGGCGGCGGGCACAGCTTTGGCGGTGGTAGCCGGTGCTTTAGGCGTCGGCTTGGTCGTTGTTTGGGCGAGGGCCGGCGGCAGGGCGAGCAGCGAAAAGCAGGCGGCGCGGAGCAGCCCGGTAGCGAGAGTTTTCATAGCAAGCATTAACTTTTGGCCAGCGGGTTGACGAGGAGAATGGTGCGGTTGGTGGGCCGCAGGTAGTCGCGGATGGTTTGCTGCATCAGCTCGGGCGTCACCTTCCGAAACTCCGCCTCCAGCCGGTTGATGCGGCCGGGGTCGTTGTCGAACAGCGCAAACGCGGCCAGCAAATCGGCCCGCCCAAAGTTGTCCGACCCGCTGAGCTGGTCGTAGAGCGAGCTGCGCAGCTTCACCACCGCCAGGTTGAGGGTGGCCTGGCTCACGCCGCCCTTGGCCAAGCGGTTGATTTCCTGGTCGAGCACGCCCACCACCGAGTCGGCCTTCACGGTCTGGTCAAAGGTCAGGTCGCCCATCCACAGCATGGGGCCGCTGTAATTGAAGGCGTTACCGAGGTAGTTGATGCCGCCGTTCACGTTGTCGGTGAGGCCGCGCCGCTGCACCATCGCCTGGTAGAGGCGGCTATCCTTACCCTGCAACAGAATCTGGTCGAGCAGAATGAGGGCGTAATACGCCGGCGTATTGCGGTCGGGCATGTGGTAGGCGAAGGCCAGCGCGGGCTTGGTAGCCAGCTTATCATCCTGGGTGAAGCGTTGCTCGGCTTCCTGGCGCTGCTCGGTGAGGTCGGGCTTGGGCGGGCGCGGGGCACTGGGGATGTTGGCGTAGTATTTCTCGACCCACGCCTTGGCCTGGGCGGGCTCAAAGTCACCCACCACGGCCAGCACGGCGTTGGCGGGCGAGTAGTAGGTCTTGAAAAACGACTGCGCATCGGGCAGCGTGGCCGCGTCGAGGTCCTTCAGGTCGCCGTAAAAATTGTGCGCGTTGTTCCAGTTCTTGTTGGCTTTCTGGGGCATGTCGAGCCACGGAAAGCCGCCGTAGGGCTGGTTGAGCACGTTCACGCGCACCTCGCTTTTCACCACGCCCTGCTGGTTGGCCAGGCTGGCCGGCGTGAGGGCGGTGCCGCGCATCCGGTCGGCCTCGGCCCACAAAATGGTTTCGAGCTTGTTGCTCGGCACCACCTCAAAGTAGTTGGTAAAGTCGAAGCGCGTCGAGCCGTTCATGGCCCCGCCATTCTGCTGAATGAGGTTGACAAATTCCATCTTGCCCAGGTTTTTTGACCCCTGAAACATCAGGTGCTCAAATAGATGCGCGTAGCCCGTGCGGTTGCGCGGCTCGTTGCGAAAGCCTACGTTGTAGTACGCCGCCACCGTGGCCGTGGGGGCCGTGTGGTCGGGCGAAAGCACCACCCGCAGCCCATTGGGCAGGGTATAATATTCCACCGGAATCTGAAAAGCCGGTGCGGCGGGCACCGCCGCGGCCTCCGCTACCGTGGCCGTAGCCGCTGGTGGGGTCGTCATCACCGACCCGGCGCGCGGGCTGCACGAACTCAGTAGGAGCCCCGCGGCCAGTACCGGCCAGCAAGAAGTGAGTGAAAAAGCAGGTAAGTGCTTCATAAGCAACAGCATGAAAGATGAATAGCGCCGCTAACCTACTCATCTTTTCGCATCTCTCGCCTGACCAAGCTCATTTTAGGGCAAAAAAAGGGGGTTTCGCCCAGTCCGAAAACCAGGCGAAACCCCCTTCCAATCTTGCAAAACCTTCTTTAACCTCGCGCTTACAGCTTCTCCAACACAATGGAGCTGGCCCCGCCGCCGCCGTTGCAAATGCCGGTGACGCCGATTTTGCCGCCTTCCTGTTGCAGCACGCTCAGCAGCGTGGTCACGATGCGCGCGCCCGAAGCCCCCAGCGGGTGGCCCAGGCTCACGGCCCCGCCGTACACGTTTACTTTGGTGCCTTCTAGGTTGAGTAGCTTGTTGTTAGCCAGCGAAACCACCGAAAACGCCTCGTTGATTTCGTAAAAATCAACGTCGCTGGCGGCTAGGCCAGCATTCTTCAACGCCTTCGGAATGGCGATGGCCGGCGTGGTGGTGAACCACTCCGGCGCCTGCTCGGCATCGGCAAAGCCGCGGATGAGCGCCAGCGGCTTGATGCCCAGCTCCTCCGCTTTTTCGCGGCTCATGAGCAGCACGGCGGCCGCGCCGTCGTTGAGGGTGGAGGCGTTGGCCGCCGTCACGGTGCCTTCCTTGGTGAAGGCCGCCTTTAGGCCCGCAAACTTCTCAAACTGCACTTTGGTGTACTCCTCGTCGTCGCTGACGATGGTTTCCTTGCCGCGCACCGTAATCGTCACGGGCACAATCTCTTCCTTCTTTTTACCAGCCTGGGCGGCGGCGGCACTGCGCTCGTAGCTCTGGCGCGCAAAGGCATCCTGCTCCTCGCGAGTGATGCCATAGTGCGCGGCCGTGGCGTCGGCCGCGTTGCCCATGGCGTAGTCGTGGTAAGGGTCCCAGAGGCCGTCGCGCACCAGGCCGTCAATCATCTGGCCATTACCGTACTTAGCGCCGAAGCGGGCTTTGTCGAGGTAGTAGGGCACGTTGCTCATGCTCTCCATGCCCCCAGCCAGAATAACTTCGGCCTGGCCCAGCATAATCGCCTGCGCAGCATACATAATGGCCTTGGAGCCCGAGGCGCAGACCTTGTTCACGGTGGTGCACTCCACGGTATCGGGCAAACCCGCTTTCTTGGCCGCCTGCCGGGCCGGAGCCTGGCCCAGGTTGGCCGAAATCACGTTGCCCATAATCACCTGCTCCACTAGCTCAGGAGCCACCCCGGCCTTGTCTAAAGCACCTTTCAGAGCAATTGCGCCCAGTTCGGTGGCCGAGAGCGAGGCCAGCGCGCCGCCAAATGAGCCAATCGGCGTGCGCACGGCGGCTACGATAACTACTTCTTTTACTTGCATATACAGGAGGGGTGGGAATAAAGAAAATCGAAAACAAGTGGTAGTCAGGTAGGAGCGGTTCGCGCAGTAGTACGCGCAGCCAACTGGCCCCACCCAAAAACTAACAAACCTTCGTTTGTTTCCTCAAAAGTACGGCGGCCGCTGTGGTTCGCTCACCAGGTGGGCTGGCCGGGGGCGGGGGCCTCGCCCTGGCGCGGGCGGGGGCGCTGCTGCAAGTATTGCTGCTCGTCGGCCCGCAGCGCATCGAGCACCTGCTGGGCCTGGGCGGGCGTCAGGTTCATGGCTTTCAGGCGCTCGCGCTGCGTTTGTAGCTGCAAATCGGCGTCGGTGGCTACTTCGGTGCCGGGCCGCTGGCCCTGGCCGGCGGGCGCGCTGGTGCCGCTAGCCGCGCTGGCATCGAGGCCCCGCTGGCGGCCGGGCGCGGTGCCGCTGGGCAGGGGCCGGGCCTCCCCCGCGCCGGGCCGGAAGCCGCCGTTGGCGCTGGTGCCCGTACTGGGCGTGGGGCGCTGGCGGTCGGGCTGGCCGGCGGCGCTGGGCTGGGGCGCGGCGGTGGGGCCGCCCGCCGGGGGCTGCGTGGGGTCGGGGGCCTGGCCGGGGCGGTCGGCCCCTTCCTTATCCGCCGGCTGAGGTGCTTTGCTACCCTGTTCTCGCTGCGTAGAGTCGCGCGGGCTGGGTTGCTTAGGGTCGGGAGCGCTGGCTGTGGGTGGGGACAGTTCGGGGTTGTCGGGCCGCTGCTGGGCCAGATATTGACTCAGTACCTCGTAGTTATAGCGCGCCGTGGCATTGGCCGGGTTCAGCTTAAGCGCCTGCCGCAACAGGCTGATAGCCTGCGCAATTTGCTGCTGCTGCACCAGTAGCGCCGCCAGTTGCTGCCGCGCTGTGCTGCCGATGGCGGTCGGCACGCTGGGGGCCAGTAACCGGGTGTAGGTGGTGCGGGCCCCCGCCAGCTGGCTGGCCCGCGCCTGCGCCTGCCCCAGGTTGAGCAACAGGGCTGGGCTGGGTCCCCCGCGGCCGGCCAGCGCCACTGCCTGCTGGTAGTAGTACACGGCCTCCGTGGGCCGGCCGCCGGCCAGCGCCGCCTGGCCCCGCGCCTGGGCCGCGTTGTGCTCGCGCACCTGCGTCAGCCAGTGCCAGCCGGGTAGGCCGCCGCTCAGTAGTAGCACAAGTAAGAACCAGCTTTTCATAGTTCGAGGCGCAGCACACGCACCGTTATTAGGCTGTCAATTAACAATAAAACGAGCGCAATACCCAGCGGGTAGCGGTAGCGGTTGTCAGCCACCGCTACGGTGCGGGCGGTGGCGGCGCTGGCCGTGGGGGGCAGGTTGCGCAGGTTGTTCAGCAAAGTAGCTAGGCCGTTTTCGCGGTCGTTGAGGGCTACGTACTGGCCACCGGTTTGGGCAGCTACTTGCAGCAGCGGGGCCTCGCGCAGGCGGCTCACTACCGGGCGGCCCTGGGCATCGCGCAAGCCCACTTTGCCACCCGGCGCGGGCACGGGGCCACCGGCGGCCGTGCCCACGCCCACCGTGTACACCCGCGCCCCGGTGCGCCCCAACGACCGCAGCACGGGCTCCAGATTTTCGCCAAAATCCTCGCCATCGCTCACCAGCACGGCTGCCACAGTGCGCGGCGGGGTAGCAGCTGCGGCAGGGCCCGCCGCGGGGGCGGGCCCCAGGCGTTCCAGCAATAGGTCGAGCGGGGCGCGCAGGGTGGTGGGGCCGGGGGGCGTTAGCTTGGTGCTCAAGGTACTCAAAAATAGCTGCAACGAGCCCTGGTCATAGGTAAGTGGGCACTGCACATAAGCCTGCGAGCCAAACACGATGAGCCCCAGCCGGTCGGCCGGAAAGGCGGCCGCCAGCTCGTTGAGGGCCGCTTGGGTGCGTAGTAAGCGGGTAGGGGCCACGTCGGCGGCATCCATCGAGCGCGACACGTCTACGAGCAGCCACACGTCTTGCCCGCTGCTGCGCACAGCCTGCTGGCGCACGCCCAGCGCCGGCCCCAACCAAGCTGCCAGCAGCAAGGCCCCGGCCACTAGCCGCAGTGGCAGCTTCCAGGCCAAGCGGCCCACACTTAGGCCCAGCCGCCGCCCCAGCCGCGCCGTGTGCCCGGTGTAGAGTACCAGCAGCAGCACCAGCAATGCCAGCCCAGCGGCCGCCAGCCAAAAATCAGGGTAAGCCCAGGTAAACATGTTTGCAAAGGACGGACGGGAGTCCGTAAAACCAGAAATTTTGCGCTTAATCGGCCACGCAGTGGGTTCCGCGCTAAGTAGTTGCACAAACGAGGCGCAAAAACTTCTCGAAAAGTTCGAAGAATTCGGATTGCCTGCGTATCTTTGCAGCCGCTAAGACCAACCGGGACTTGGCAAGCCACTTGTACGGAGAAGTGGGTGAGTGGCTGAAACCAGTAGTTTGCTAAACTGCCGTAGCTCTAAAGGTTACCGGGGGTTCGAATCCCCCCTTCTCCGCGCTTCTTTTGAATCAGGAATTAAAAATCAGGAAGTATGAATTGCTCGTCAATTTTCACTTGCTGATTTTTAATTCCTGATGCAAGCACCTCGGGGTGTAGCGTAGCCCGGTATCGCGCCTGGTTTGGGACCAGGAGGTCGTAGGTTCGAATCCTGCCACCCCGACATGTTGAATGGATTTGACCCCATAGCTCAGCTGGATAGAGCAGCTACCTTCTAAGTAGCCGGTCATTGGTTCGAATCCAATTGGGGCCACTTTTGAAGGCCCTAGTTTGAGCTTCAAACAAGCACGTAAAAAAGCCCTTGCCGCCCGCGGCAAGGGCTTTTTTTTGGCCCTGAAATACCGGGCAAAAACCCGGTAAAAACTAGGCAAAATGGAATAAAAAGAGTACTTTTGGTTGTTCTCTTTGTGACTGTATTTTCAGTCGGCTTAACCCCCTCTCTCGCATGAGTGAAGTAGTAGAAAAGAAGGCCCCCGCCGATTATTCGGCCGATAGCATTCAGGTGCTGGAAGGGCTGGAGGCGGTGCGCAAGCGCCCCAGCATGTACATCGGCGATACGGGTATCAAGGGTCTCCACCACTTGGTGTGGGAAGTGGTGGACAATTCCATTGACGAGGCCCTGGCGGGGCACTGCGACCTGATTCAGGTTACGATTAACGAAAACAACTCGGTTACCGTCCGCGACAATGGCCGGGGTATTCCTGTGGACTGGCACGCCAAGGAAGGCCGCTCGGCCCTCGAAGTGGTGATGACCGTGCTGCACGCCGGCGGCAAGTTTGACAAGGACAGCTACAAGGTGTCGGGTGGCTTGCACGGCGTGGGCGTGAGCTGCGTAAACGCGCTCAGCATCGACCTCAAGGTGAACGTGCGTCGTAAGGGCCACCTTTACGAGCAGGAGTACAGCATTGGTGCGCCGCTGTACGCGGTGAAGGAGATTGGCGATACCGACGAGCACGGCACGGAAGTACGCTTCCTGCCCGACCCCACCATTTTCACTGAAACGGAGTATCGCTACGCCACCATCGCCAGCCGCCTGCGCGATTTGTCGTTTCTCAACAAAGGCATTCGTATCACCCTCACCGACCGCCGCGATGTGCTCACCGGCGATGCGGCCGTGGGCCACTCCGACGCCGAAGGCTTCCGCTACGAAGAGTTTTACTCGACGGGTGGCCTGCGCGACTTCGTGCAGTACCTCGATGGTAGTGAGCGCCCTTCGCTGCTCTCCGAGCCCATTTATGTGGAGAGCGAGAAAGGTGGCACGCCCGTAGAAGTGGCGTTGCAGTACAACACCTCCTATCAGGAGAACGTGTACTCATACGTCAACAATATCAACACCATCGAGGGTGGCACGCACGTGGCGGGCTTCCGCTCGGCCGTAACGCGGGTGCTGAAGGCGTATGGCGACAAAAGCAAGCTGTTTGAAAAAGCTAAGGTGGAAATCACCGGCGACGACTTCCGCGAAGGCCTCACGGCCGTTATCTCGGTGAAGGTGCAGGAGCCGCAGTTTGAGGGCCAGACGAAGACCAAGCTTGGCAACTCGGAAGTGAGCGGCGCGGTGAACAGCGTGGTGGGCGAAATTCTGGGTCAATACCTGGAAGAGAACCCCAACCAGGCTAACCGTATCATGGACAAGGTTATCCTGGCCGCCAAGGCCCGCATTGCCGCCCGTAAGGCCAAGGATATGGTGCAGCGCAAAAACGTGCTGGGTTCCAACTCCTTGCCCGGCAAGCTGGCCGACTGCTCCGACTCGGACCCTGAAATCTGTGAGCTGTACTTGGTCGAAGGTGACTCGGCCGGCGGTACGGCCAAGCAGGGCCGCAACCGGGCGTTTCAGGCCATTTTGCCGCTGCGCGGTAAGATTCTGAACGTAGAGAAAGCCCAGGAGCATAAGATTCTGGAGAACGAGGAAATCAAGAACATGATTACCGCGCTCGGTGTCACGTTCAACGAGCGCAAGTCGCTGGCTTTCGGCACCGACGACGATGGCAACGAAACCGGCCCGCTGAACTTCGACAAGCTGCGCTACCACAAGGTCATCATCATGACCGATGCTGATATCGACGGCTCGCACATTCGGACGCTGATTCTCACGTTCTTCTTCCGCTACATGCGCCAGCTCGTGGACCAAGGACACATTTACATCGCCCTGCCGCCGCTTTACCTTGTGAAGCGCGGCAAAGAGGAGCGCTACTGCTGGACCGAAGAGGAGCGCATAACGGCCCAGGACGAAATCGGCCGCGGCAAACCCGAAACTGTGCACGTACAGCGCTACAAAGGCCTGGGCGAGATGAACGCCGAGCAGCTTTGGACCACCACTATGCAGCCCGCCACCCGCACCCTGAAGCAGGTAACCGTGGACTCGGCCGCCGAGGCCGACCACCTCTTCTCGATGCTGATGGGCGATGAAGTAGCCCCCCGCCGCGACTTCATCGAGCAAAACGCTAAGTACGCCAAGCTGGACGTGTAGCCACGCCCTACGAGGCTACTGATAAAGTACCTTGCGCCCGCCATCCCGAATTAAGGGATGGCGGGCGCTTTGCTTTTCAGCTGCCCTCTGGTTGCCCTCTTTCTCAAATACATGGTTACTTCTACCCCCGCCAAACAGCTGCTACTCAGCACACCGGCTGATATTGATGAGATTTTTCGCCTCTACCGATTAGCGGCCGCGTACCAAGCTGCTACTGCCAAGGCCACCGTGGTCTGGCCCGATTTTGAGCGGGAGCTGGTGGTGCAGGAGCTAGCTGAGGGCCGCCAGTGGAAGCTCGTGGTGGGCGATACCATTGCCTGCGTGTGGGCCATCACGTTTGACGACCCGCAGATTTGGGGCGTCCGTAATGCTGACCCCGCCGTGTACATTCATCGCATCGCTACTAATCCCGATTTCCGGGGGCAAAGTTTCGTTGCCGTTATCGTGCAGTGGGCCAAGGAGTACGCCCGGCAGCACCAAAAAAAATATGTGCGCCTCGATACCGTTGGCGAAAACCACGGGCTGATTGCGCACTACACTGCGTGCGGCTTCACCTACCTTGGGCTGGCTGCCCTCACCGACACGGCGAGCCTGCCAGCCCATTATCACAACGCAACCGTGAGTTTGTTTGAGTTGCCTGTATAGAGGTAAAATCTTGTAGTCAAGTAGTTGTGCATCAAAATTCGAAATAGTTTTTTCTGGCTTTGAATACAAAAAGGCCACCCAATTGGGTGGCCTTTTGCATGCTGATGAAGCGGTAGTAGGTCGGTAATAAGCACAAGCTTCTACGCTGGTGCCACCCATAAAATCCGCTAAATCCTGGGTTCTAGTAATCAGTGCGGCCTTCCTTGGCAGCCCAGGCTTGGAAGGAAACCAGGGCCTCGTCGCGCAGGAATTGCTGCATAGGTAACTTTCTTTTATTCAAGGGTTTATCTATTTCATCGTAGATAAACTGGTCGTCGAAGCCGATGGCAGCAGCGTCGGCTTTGGTGTTGGCGTAGAATACGCGCGCCGGGCGGGCCCAGTAGATGGCCCCCAGGCACATGGGGCACGGCTCGCAGCTGGTGTAGAGGTCGCAGCCATCGAGCTGAAAGGTGCCCAGCACCTGGCAGGCCTTGCGAATGGCATCGACCTCGGCGTGGCAGGTGGGGTCGAGGGTGCTGGTGACCTGATTGAAGCCGCGGGCGATAATCTGGCCATCCTTGACGATAACCGCGCCGAAGGGGCCGCCAAAACCGGCCTGCATTTTCTCCAGCGACAGCCGGATGGCCTCGCGCATAAAGCCGACATCAGGAGCCTGGGAAGGAATATCAGAAGTTTTCACGAATTGATAATCAGTTTATTAAAAAAGAAACGCAAGAATTTTTCGGAAAGCCAGGAATCTTTTGGCCGCTCGCTTGTTCTACCTGCGTGAAAGAATAGTTTTTTAAGGTGTTTTGGTTGGAAAGCCCTTCGCTCATGGCGTAGGGCTTTTTTCATGTCCCCACTAGTCTGGGCCGGTGGGCGAGTAGCCACCCAAAAACTGCGGCCGCAAAATTAGGGCTTTTGCCTGGCCCGGCGCTTGCGGCTACTCAGGCTAGGGGCAGTGACAGCTTGTGGACGCGGGTCGCCTCGTTTGGGGACTAATCTGGTTTTAAGCGGCCACAACCTGGGAATAGGAGTTGGTGTCGAAAAACCGGCTTTTTATTGATAGTTTATTAACAAAAACTACCCCTGAGCTTGGGCCCTAGTAGCTGGATTAGGCAGTGGCAGTCGCCGTTGGATACCCTATGTAGGATGGCCGGGAGTATTGGTGCGGCGGGGACCCGCCGTAGCTGCGCCCGGTGGCGCGAGGAGGCAATGCTGAGCAGGCACAGGCAACTGCGGGTAGGACAGAAACAGCTCATTCACTGCGAAATACCTGCTAGCGAAGAGGAGGGTGCCGTGCCATGCATTGGCCCTGCTGCCAGGTAGGCAGACTTTAGCGGACCCGTAGGCGCGAGCTGCCCAGGCTGCGCAAGCTTGCCAGCCGGGCAAACCGTAGCGTATGGCTACGCCCTTGCCGGGGGAATGGTAAAACGCTGGTTAGCGAAAGCTGGGAAACGTGTAATTTGCAGTACTTACCTCTTTTCCCACTCGCATGATGAACCGGCGAATAGCTGTCAAAAACTTCGCGCTGCTGGCCGCCACGGCCACCTTGCTACCCAGCTGCTTTTCCCAGTCGGAAGACGGCAAGCAGGCGGCCGCCGCGCCGCCCGCCGCGGCCGTGAGTGCCAGCCAGCAGCAATTGCTGGCTGAAGTGTGCGAAACCATTATTCCGAAAACGGATACGCCGGGAGCCAAGGACCTGAGCCTGCACCTCTACGTGCTTAAAATGCTGAAAGACTGTACGCCCGTGAAGGAGCAGCAGCTTTTTATGGCGGGCTTGCAGCAGCTGGATGGCGCGTCCCAGAAGCAGCACGGCCAGGCATTTGGGGCCAGCACGGCAACCCAGCGACTGGCATTGCTTCAGCGCATCGACCAGCAGCCCGACGGTTTTTCGCCCGAGCTGATGGGCTTTTACCGCATGGCCCGGCAGCTGACTGCCGATGGCTATAAGGGTAGTAAGTACTTCATGACCAAGCAGGTAGTGTATGAGTTGGTGCCCGGCCGCTACAACGGCTATTACCCAGTAAGCAAAGTAGATTTAGCAGTTCCGCACCATGGCCAATCTTAACATCGACAGCGTAAAGGAGCGCACCTTCGACGCCATCGTCATTGGCTCGGGCATGAGTGGCGGCTGGGCGGCTAAAGAACTCACGGGCAAGGGGTTGAAAACTCTGGTAGTGGAGCGGGGCCGCCAAGTGGAGCACAACAAAGACTACCCCACCACCAACCTCAACCCCTGGGAATTTGCCCACGGCGGCAAGGTGCCGCTGGCCGTGCGCGAGGCCAACCCAATTGCCAGCCGCTGCTACGTATTCAAGGAGGACGCTATGCACTTTGTGGTGAAGGACGCGGAGCACCCCTACGTGCAGGAAAAGCCGTTTGACTGGATTCGGGGCTACCAGGTGGGGGGCAAGTCGCTGCTGTGGGCGCGCCAAACCCAGCGCTGGAGCAAGTATGACTTTGAGGGCCCGGCCCGCGACGGCTTTGCCGTGGACTGGCCCATTCGCTACGACGACTTGGCGCCGTGGTACAGCTACGTGGAGAAGTTTGCGGGCATCAGCGGCAACCACGATGGCTTGCCCGCGCTGCCCGACGGCGAGTTTATGCCCGGCTTCCCGCTCAATGCGGTGGAAGATTATTTTCGAAAGGAGTTGAAAAAAAGCCACCCCGACCGGCACGTTATCAGCGCCCGCTGCGCGCATTTGTCTCAGCCCCAGCCCATTCACTACGAGCAGGGCCGGGTGCAGTGCCAAAACCGGGTGCTGTGCCAGCGTGGCTGCCCGTTTGGCGGCTACTTCAGCAGCAACTCGTCCACTATTCCGTGGGCCATGAAAACGGGACACCTCACGTTGAAGCCCGACCTGGTGGTGCAGTCCATCCTGTTTGACGAGCAGAAGGGCCGGGCTACCGGCATCCGGGTGATTGACACGCATACCAAGGCCGTTACGGAGTACTATGCGCCCGTGCTGTTTGTGAATGCGGGGGCGTTGAATACCAATTTGTTACTGCTTAACTCCACTTCGCACCGCTTTCCCAACGGCCTGGGTAACGACAGCGGGGTGCTGGGTAAGTACGTGGCGTTTCATAACTACAGCGCCCACATATCGGCCGAGTACGAGGGCTTGAAAGAGTTTACCACCGATGGCCGCAACCCGGCGGGCGGCGGCTACCTGCCGCGCTTTCGCAACGTGTTTAAGCAGGAAACCGACTTTTTGCGCGGCTACGCCACCAGCTTTGGCGCGTCGCGCGGGCTGGTGCAGCCCGAGCACGGCCTGGGGGCCGATTTCAAGCAGCAATTGGAGCGCCCGGCGCTGGGGCCATGGCGGGTGCAGTCGGGCATGATGGGCGAAACCATCCCGAAGGCCACCAACTACGTGCGCCTCGACCCCACCCGTAAAGATGAATGGGGCATGCCGCTGCTGTCGATATCGGTGGACTACGACGATAACGATGCCAAGATGAAGAAAGACTTCTTCGAGCAGTTTACCGACATGTACACGAAGGCGGGCTTCGTCAATATTAAGGCCGTGGATACCGGCCAGGCCCCCGGCCTCGACATTCACGAGATGGGCGGTGTGCGCATGGGCCGCGACCCCAAAACGTCGCTGCTCAACCAGTGGAACCAGCTGCACGCCTGCCCCAACGTGTACGTAACCGATGGCGCCGCCATGACCTCGACTTCTACCCAAAACCCCTCGCTCACCTATATGGCCCTTACCGCGCGGGCCGTGGACCATGCTGTGCGCGCGGCTAAAAGGGGCAATGCAGTTTGAAAAGTGAGTAATTACTCCTACCTTGCTTCGGGATAAAGCCGTGGGCTGCCTTGCGTGAATTATTCCTAATTAATTGGCCTTTAGTAAAAAGTGAGCGGATAAAGGCCAGCTTCCTCCGTCTATTTCCCACCCTATCGTTTCGTAGTAGTTCATGGAAAAAAACACGTATGACGCCATTGTAATTGGCTCAGGTATATCAGGCGGTTGGGCAGCCAAAGAGCTGACGGAGAAGGGCTTGAAAACGATAATGTTGGAACGTGGTCGTAACATCGAGCACGTGAAGGACTACGTAAACGCCAATAAAGCGCCCTGGGAGCTGCCCCACCGCGGTGGCAAAACCCAGCAGATGATAGCCGAATACCCCGTGCTGGGCCGCGACTATACCCTGAACGAGTCTAACCTTGACTATTGGGTTAACGAAAAGGAGAGCCCTTACACCGAGGTAAAGCCTTTCGACTGGTTCCGGGGCTACCAAGTGGGTGGCCGCTCACTGATGTGGGGCCGGCAGTCGTACCGCTGGAGTGACTACGACTTTGAGGCCAACGCCAAAGACGGCATTGCCGTGGACTGGCCCATTCGCTACAAAGACCTGGCGCCTTGGTACAGCTACGTGGAGAAATTTGCGGGCATCAGCGGCAACCGCGATGGCCTGCCGCAACTGCCCGACGGCGAGTTTATGCCCCCCATGGAGATGAACGTGGTGGAGAAAGACGTAGCCGCCCGCATTAAGAAGAATTACGAGCACCGCCGCATGGTGATTGGCCGCACGGCCAACATCACGATGCCGCACCACAACCGCGTTAACTGCCAATACCGCAACAAGTGCTGGCTGGGCTGCCCATTTGGGGCCTATTTCAGCACGCAGTCGGCCACGCTACCCGCGGCCGTAGCTACCGGCAACCTCACGCTGCGGCCGTTTTCGATTGTTACTAAAATTCTTTATGACAAAGACACCAAGCGCGCCAAAGGCGTGGAGGTGCTCGATGCCGAAACCAACCAGACCTACGAGTACTACGCCAAGGTTATTTTCCTGAATGCGTCGGCGCTTAATTCGGCCTGGGTGCTGATGAACTCGGCTACCGATGTGTGGCCCGAGGGCCTGGGCAGCAGCAGCGGCGAGTTGGGCCACAACCTGATGGACCACCACTTCCGGGCCGGCGCACACGGCGATGTGGAAGGCTTCGACGACAAGTACACCTACGGCCGCCGGGCCAACGGCATTTACGTGCCGCGCTTCCGCAACCTATTTGGTGATAAGCGCGACTACATCCGCGGCTTTGGCTACCAAGGCAGCGCTGGCCGCGAGGGCTGGAGCCGCGAAATTCCGGAGATGAGCATCGGCG
Source organism: Hymenobacter arcticus (assembly GCF_054779975.1). NCBI lineage: Bacteria > Pseudomonadati > Bacteroidota > Cytophagia > Cytophagales > Hymenobacteraceae > Hymenobacter > Hymenobacter arcticus. Next base: position 573,142 of record NZ_BAAGXF010000001.1, on the reverse strand, counting down.
GCGAGTTCAAGGACGCGCTCACCGAGCCCGGCAAGTGGACGATGGGCATGACGGGCTTCGGCGAAACGCTGCCCTACCACGACAACCGCACGTTCCTGGACAAGACCAAGAAGGACAAGTGGGGCCTGCCCGTGCTGTCGATGGACGCGCACATCCGGGAAAACGAGTTGAAAATGCGCGTCGATATGATGAATGACGCGCAGGAAATGCTCGAAAAAGCGGGCCTTAAAAACGTGAAAACTTACAACGGCAGCCAGGTGCTGGGCGGTGGCATCCACGAGATGGGTACTGCTCGCATGGGCCGCGACCCCAAGACGTCGGTGCTCAACCAGCACAACCAGGTGTGGGACGCGCCCAACGTGTACGTGACCGACGGCGCAGCCATGACCTCGGCCGCCTGCCAAAACCCCTCGCTCACTTACATGGCCCTCACAGCCCGCGCCGTGGACCATGCCGTGAGCGAAATGAAAAAGCAAAACATTTAATATCAGCCTATTATGAACCGCCGCAACGCCCTCGCCCGCGTGGCCGTCCTGATGGGCGGCACCGTCATCGGAGCCGATTATTTCCTGACCAGTTGCTCTTCGCCCAGCGGCAAAGACGGTGCTAAGACCGACGCGCCGGGCACCACCGCCGGCGGGGCCAAAGTGGCCTTTACGCCCGCTCAAATCGGGCTGCTTAATGAGGTGGGTGAAACCATTTTGCCTGCCACCACCACGCCGGGGGCCAAGGCCGCCAATGTAGGTGGCTTCATGGAAGTGATGGTGCGTGACTGCTACAAGCCCGCCGACCAGCAAATCTTCCTCACCGGCCTCACCAAGCTTGACCAGGATTGCCAGAAAATGCAGGGCAAAGCCTTTATGGCCTGCGACCCGGCCCAGCGCACTGCCTTTCTCACCGCCTTGGACAAGGAGCAGAAGCAGTTCACCCAAAACCAGCGCAAGGACGACCCGAGCCACTATTTCCGCATGATGAAAGAGTTGACGCTGCTCGGCTTTTTCACCTCTGAGGTGGGCGCTACCAAGGCGTTACGCTACCTGCCCGTGCCCGGCAAGTACGACGGCAACGTGCCTTACAAGAAGGGCGACCGCGCCTGGGCTACCAGCTGATTACCACATAAAAATCTGAAAAAGAACGTCATCTGAGCTTGTCGAAGCATCTCTGCCACGCCGCTGGGTTAGTAATCCTACTGGCGTGGTAGAGATGCTTCGGCAAGCTCAGCATGACAAATAGCCCTTAGTTACCCAACTGCCTTTTCCCACCCCGCTGTTTATGACGCCGACTATCCGCTTCAAACTGTCCTTGATGATGTTCTTGGAGTTCTTTATCTGGGGCGCTTGGTTTGTGACGCTGGGTACGTACCTGCTGCAAAACCTGCATACCAGTGGCGTGCAGGTAGGGGTGGCGTTCCTCACCCAATCCATCGGGGCAATTGTGGCCCCCTTCGTTATCGGGCTGATTGCCGACCGGTTTTTCTCGGCCCAGAAGATACTGGGAGTCTTGCACTTAGCGGGGGCCGTGCTGCTGTGGCAGGCATCGAGTGCCACTGATTTCGGGGCGTTTTACCCGTACATTCTCATTTACATGATTCTGTACATGCCCACGCTGGCGTTGGTTAACTCCATCTCCTTCCGGCAAATGCAGAATCCGCAGCAGGAGTTTGCCAATATCCGAGTGCTGGGCACCGTGGGCTGGATTGTGGCAGGCCTCACTATTGCTAAGTTGGGCTGGGAGGAAAGCGGCACGCTGGTGCTCACGCTGAAAATGGCAGCCGGCGCATCGGCGCTGCTGGGGGTATTCAGCTTTTTTCTGCCCGCCACACCGCCGGTGAAAAAAGAGGGTCCTACCACCATGGGCGACCTGCTGGGCCTCGATGCCATTCGGCTCCTGAAAAACCGCTCATATCTGATTTTCTTCCTGGCTTCGGTAGCCATTTGCGTGCCGCTGTCTTTTTACTACGGCTTCACCAACCCGTTTCTCAACGAAGTGGGCATGAAATCGGCGGCTGGTGTGCAAAGCCTCGGGCAAGTATCGGAGGTGCTGTTTATGCTGCTCATCCCAGTTTTCTTTGCCCGCTTGGGCGTGAAAAAAATGCTAGCTATTGGTATGCTGGCCTGGGTGGTGCGCTACGTATTCTTCGCCTTCGGCAACGCCGACAGCAACTACTGGATGCTGATTGCGGGCATTGTGCTGCACGGCATTTGCTACGATTTCTTCTTCGTAACGGGTCAGATTTACACCGATAACCTGGCTGGCGAGCAGTCGAAAAGCGCGGCCCAGGGCTTCATCACGCTGGCTACTTATGGCGTGGGCATGCTTATTGGCTCGCTGCTGTCGGGCCAGATTGTGGACGCCCACAAAACCACCGGCGACCTGCACGACTGGCACACCATCTGGCTCATTCCGGCGGCCATTGCGGCGGCCGTGCTGGTGGCGTTCCTGCTGCTTTTCAAAGACCAGCGCGTGAGCGCCTCGGTCGAAGAAATGAGCTTTGCCGAAACCAAGGCCCGCTTGGAAGTATAAGCGGTTGACTTACTGAATGTTAGCATGAAATTAAGATTGGGAATGATTGGCGGGGGTACCGGCGCTTTTATTGGCGCGGTACACCGCCTGGCGGCCAACCTCGATGGCTTGTATGAGCTAGTGGCGGGCGCATTCAGCAGCGACGCGGCCAAATCGGCGGCTACTGGCGAGCTGCTGGGCCTAGCGCCTGACCGCGTGTACGGCTCCTTTCAGGACCTGATTGCCCGCGAAAAGCAGCGGCCGGCAGCCGAGCGCGTGCAGGTTATCGCCATCGTAACGCCCAACTACCTGCACTTCGAGCCCGCCAAACTGGCCCTCGAAAATGGCTTCCACGTCATCCTCGACAAGCCGATGACCTTTTCATTGGCGGAGGCCAAGCAGTTGCAAACCGTGGCCGAGGCCAGCGGCTGCCTGCTCTGCCTTACTCATACCTATACTGGCTACCCCATGGTGAAGGAGGCGCGCCAGCTGCTGGCTGCCAACACGTTGGGACCCATTCGCAAGGCCTACGTGGAGTACCCGCAGGGTTGGCTGAGCAAGTTTGAGGAGGGCGGCGACAACAAGCAAGCCGCTTGGCGCACCGACCCCGCCCGTAGCGGCGTGGCCGGCTCGATGGGTGATATTGGTACGCATGCCTTCAACTTACTAGAGTATGTTACGGGCCTGCAAGTAGTTAAGCTTTGCGCCGATATTAATATCGTAGTGGCTGGCCGGCAGCTCGACGACGATGGGGCCGTGCTGCTGAAGCTCAGCAACGGGGCCAGCGCCGTGCTTATGGCTTCGCAGATTGCGGCCGGCGAGGAAAATAACGTTAAAATCCGGGTGTACGGCGACAAGGGTGGTGTAGAGTGGCAGCAAGCCGATAACAACACACTGTTGGTGAGGTGGTTAGATGGCCCGGCCGAGATTCGCCGCACCGGCACTGGCTACGTCGGTTCCTTTGCGCAGCACAATGCCCGCGTGCCCGCCGGCCACCCCGAAGGCTATATCGAAGCTTTTGCTAACCTTTACCGCAATTTTGCTTTGACGCTGCAAGCGCGGGCCGCCGGCACGGCTGCTACGCCCGAAATGCTTGATTTTCCGAGTGTTAGTGATGGGGTACGCGGCATGGCATTTATTGAGCACGTCATTGCCTCGGGCAAATCGACTGAAAAATGGACCGACTTCACCGTTTGATTAACCTATGACTACCATCCAAGGACCGGCCGTTTTTGTGGCCCAATTCATCGGCGACCAAGCCCCATTTAACACGCTGGAGGGCATTTGTGCTTGGGCGAAAGACCTGGGTTTCAAGGGCGTGCAGTTGCCCACCACCGACTCCCGCTTCATCGACTTGCAGCTGGCGGCCGACAGCCAAACCTACGCCGATGAGATAAAGGGTAAGGTAAACGCCGCCGGGCTGGAAATCACGGAGCTTTCGACCCACTTGCAGGGCCAACTGGTGGCCGTGCACCCCGCCTACGACCAGCTGTTTGATGGCTTTGCGCCCGAGGCGTACCGCAACAATCCGTTTGCGCGCCAGCAGTGGGCCGTGCAGCAGCTCAAGGCGGCCGCTAAAGCTTCGCGCCGCCTCGGGCTGAAGGCACACGCCACCTTTAGCGGCGCGCTGCTGTGGCCCATGGTGTACCCCTGGCCCCAGCGCCCGGCCGGCCTGGTCGAAACCGGCTTTGCGGAGCTAGGTCGCCGCTGGTTGCCCATCCTGGATGAGTTTGATGCTCAAGGTGTTGACTTGTGCTACGAAACGCACGCGGGCGAAGACATTCATGATGGCATCAGCTACGAGCGGTTTTTGACGGAAGTAAACGACCACCCGCGGGCCTGCCTGCTCTACGACCCCTCGCACTTTGTGCTACAATGCCTTGACTACCTAGAGTATATCGACATCTACCACGAGCGCATCCGGATGTTTCACGTGAAGGATGCCGAGTTTAACCCCACCGGGCGGCAGGGAGTGTACGGCGGCTACCAGTCGTGGCTGGACCGCGCTGGCCGCTTCCGCTCGCTGGGCGACGGGCAGGTCGATTTCAAGGCCATTTTCAGCAAGATGGCGCAGTACAACTTCCCCGGTTGGGCCGTGCTGGAGTGGGAGTGCGCCATTAAAAACTCTGAGGACGGGGCCCGCGAAGGGGCTCAGTTTATCAAAGACCACATTATTCGCGTGACTGACAAAGCCTTCGACGACTTTGTGGCCACCGCGGCCAACCCGACTTTCAACAACTCCCTGCTAGGAATTTAACCGCCTCCTCCTATGAAAAAATTTGCTTTGCTCCTCAGCCTCGGTGCGCTAGTGGCTGCCTGTGACTCGGGCTACAAGCCTGATGCGGCTGATACCCAAGCGGCCACAGTTACCCCGGCCGATGCGACCGCCCACGACACCACCGCCGGCACCAAAGTGGCGGCCGTAGCCAACCAAGTGCAGATAGACACCAACGTGACGAAAATCGGCACCGAGCATTCGGGCGGGGTCATAAATAAAGGGGCGCAGCTAATTGCCGGCTCCGACTGCGGCAGCTGCCACAAGCAGAACGAAAAGGTGGTGGGTCCGTCCTACGCCGACATTGCCAAGAAGTACCCAGCTACCGCCGCCAACATTGCCATGCTGGGCAATAAAATCATTACCGGCGGCAAGGGCAACTGGGGCGAAATCCCCATGACGCCGCACCCCGCGCTGGCTTTGGCCGACACTAAGGAAATGGCCAAGTATATTCTGAGTCTTAAGTAAAAAACGCACCATGGCCCCGCAACCCACTCGCCGCACGGCGCTCAAAAACATGCTGGCCGGCACGGCCGCGGCCGGCGCAGCGGGAGCGCTAAGTGCGTTTGCCCCAGCTGAATACCCTTTGACGACGGAAGGATTGAAAAACAATATCAAGCAGTCCGTGTGCCGCTGGTGCTTTGGTGACCTGCCACTTGACCAGCTTTGTGCCGCCGCCAAGGGCATGGGCATCCAGGGCATCGACCTGGTGGGCCCGGCCGACTGGCCCACGCTGAAAAAGCACGGTCTCGACTCGCCGATGTGCAATGGCGCGGAGCTGAACCTCACCGACGGCTTCAACGACCCGAAGTATCACGCGGCGCTGCAAAAGCGGTATGCTGAGATGATTCCGCTGGTGGCCAAGGCGGGGTATAAAAACCTGATTTGCTTTAGCGGCAGCCGCCGGGGTATGAGCGACGAAACCGGCATTGCTAACTGCGTGCAGGGCTTTGCGCCATTGCTCAAGCTGGCCGCCCAGCATAACGTGGTGCTGGTGATGGAGCTGCTCAATAGCAAAATCGACCACCACGACTACATGTGCGACCGCAGCGCCTGGGGCGTGGCCCTGGCCAAGCGCCTGGGTTCTGAGAACTTCAAGCTGCTGTTCGACATCTACCATATGCAGATTGACGAAGGTGACATCATCCGCACCATCACCGACCACCACGCCTACTTTGCGCACTACCACACGGCGGGCGTGCCCGGCCGCCACGAGCTAGACGACTCGCAAGAGCTTAACTATCCGGCGATTATGCGCGCCATTAAGGCCACGGGCTTCAAGGGCTTTGTGGCCCAGGAGTTTATGCCCGCGCAGGCCGACAAGCTGGCTTCGCTGCGCAAGGCGGTGCTCCTGTGCGACGTGTAGGGGTAACTGCTTACGCGCTGGCATATGTCATGCAGACCGCAGGGAAGCATCTCGCTCACATCGTTGAATGGTCGCGGGGTTAGTGCCCCGGACGAGATGCTTCCCTGCGGTCAGCATGACGTTCTAAATTACATCAAAAGTTTACCAAACTCATGACACAACGCCGGGATTTTCTAAAGCAAGTGGGCGTACTATCCGCCGTGTCGCTGGCCGCGCCGGGGCTGCTGCTGGCCGCGCCGGCCGCGCCCAAAGTGGGCTTGCAGCTGTATAGCCTGCGCGACTACATCGGTAAAGATGTAAAGGGCACGTTGGCCAAAGTGGCCAAGGCGGGCTACCAGGCCGTAGAAACCTACGGCTACAGCCGCGACAAGCACTTCTGGGGGCTCACGGCCCCGGAGTTTAAGGCGGCGCTGGCGGCCAATGGCCTCACCACCACCAGCGGCCACTACGATATGGGCGCGTTTATGAGTACGGGCAATGAGGACGACCTCAACGCCTACATTCAGGCGGCCAAGGCCAGCGGGCAAACCTATGTCATTGTGCCGTATCTGGATGAGAAGGTGCGCACGTCAGTGGCTGATTTTAAGGCCATTGCTACGAAGCTTAACAAGGCTGGCGCACTGTGCAAGTCGGCCGGCCTGCGGCTGGGCTACCACAACCACGACTTCGAGTTTAAGTCCCTGGACGGCACCATGTTATACGACGTGATGCTGAAGGAAACCGACCAGGCGCTGGTTGATTTTGAGATGGATATCTACTGGGTGGTGCGGGCCGGCCAAGACCCCATCAAGCTGATGCAGGCGCACCCCAAGCGCTTCCCGCTCTGGCACGTGAAGGATATGGACAAGGCCAAGCCGGAGCTAAATACCGAGGTAGGCGCGGGGTCAATTGACTTTAAAAAGATTTTTGCCCACGCCACCGTGGCCGGGCTCAAGCACCCGTTTGTGGAGCAGGAAAACTTCGGCATGGACGCCTACCAAAGCATTGCGCAGAGCGCGGCGTACATCAAGAAGAGCCTGTTGCCCGCCCTCAAATAACTTCTTTCTAAACCCACCCCTTTCGCGCATGAATATTCGCCTGGCGGCAACCGCCCTTTTGGCCCTCGGTGCGGGGGTCGCCCACGCTCAGCAAGCTGGTAAGCCCGAGGACACAGAAGTGTGGGAGCCCGTGCCCAAAGTGGTGACGCCCGGCAAAACGACCGGCGACGCCCCCAACGACGCCATTGTGCTGTTCGACGGTAAAAACCTCGACCAGTGGACTTCGACCGACGACCACAACGTGGCCGCGCCGTGGCCGGTATCGGCCGGCATGTTCACGGTGAAAAAGGGCACCGGCAACATCGAAACCAAGCGTTCCTTCACCAACTACCAACTGCACCTGGAGTGGCGCGTGCCAGCCAACATCACCGGTACCGGCCAGGCGCGGGGCAATAGTGGCCTGTTTCTGGCTTCGCTGGGCAAGGGCGACCTCGGCTACGAGCTGCAAATGCTGGATTCGTACAATAACAAAACGTACGTGAACGGCATGGCCGGCAGCATTTACAAGCAGCTGATACCCTTGGCCAACCCCACCCGCCCGCCCGGCGAGTGGCAGGTATACGACATTGTGTGGACGGCCCCCACCTTCGCCGCCGGCGGCACCATGGCCACGCCCGCCCGCGTGACGGTGCTGCTCAACGGCGTGCTGGTGCAAAACAACGTGACCCTGAAAGGCCCCACCCAGTACATTGGCCCGCCCAGCTACCAGGCCCACGGCGCCGCCCCCATCAAGCTGCAAGCCCACGGCGACAAGAGCGAGCCGCTTAGCTTCCGCAACATCTGGATACGGGAGTTACCGGCGGTTAAGTAGTTGCCTGGTAAGATGTTATAACTGAAAAGAACGTCATGCTGAGCTTGTCGAAGCATCTCTACCACGCCGCTTAGGTTACTAATCCTTCGGCGTGGTAGAGATGCTTCGACAAGCTCAGCATGACGTTCTTTTTGCAGTTGTATTTACGCTAAGAGCGTTACCTACACCAGATTCTTCTTGATGTAGCTGATGCTCTGCGTGATGCTGTCAAAGGGCGAGCCGGGCGTGGTATCCTGCTCTACGAAGAAATAATCGAGGCCGGCCTCGTTGGCATGGGCAAAGATTTTCTTGAAGTCGATGCTGCCGTTGCCCACTTCGGTGAAGGCGCGCTGCGGCGTGCGGTCCATGTCCTTGACGTGCCAGAGCGGGAAACGGCCGGGGTGTTGCTTGAACAGCGTCAGTGGGTCATGGCCCGCCTTGTTTACCCAGTACAGGTCCAATTCCATCTTTACCAGGTTCTTATCGGTGCTGGTGAGTAGCAGGTCGTAGGGCAGCTTGCTATCCTGGGCGATAAATTCGAAGTCGTGGTTGTGGTAGCAGAGCTGGATGCCATTCTTTTTACAGCGTTCGCCGGCCTTGTTGAGCTGCTCGGCCACGTACTTGTAGTGGTCCAGGGGGCCGCGCTCGGAGTCGAGCAAGTAAGCGCACACCATGTATTTGACGCCGGCCGCAGCTGCGTCGTCCACGGCGCGGTCCCAGTCGTGCAGCATGGTGCCCTGCGTGGGAGCGCCGTTCATTTGGGCCTCGCCCAGCAAATAGTGGCTGCTGGGCATGATGAGGCCGTTTTGCTTGAGCAGCGCGGCGAAGGCCTGGGGCGTCATGCCGTAGAATTTCTGGCTGCCGGTGTAGGTGGCGCCTTCTACTGAGTTGAAGCCAATTTTGGCTAGGCGGGCCAGCGTGCCGGCGGGGTCCTTGGCCATGGCGTCGCGCACAGTGTAGAGCTGCAAACCAATGTAGCGCTTATTGTAGGCGGCAAACACGGATGGCGACACCAGCAAGCCGGCGGAAAGCAGCGCGGCGGAGGTCAGAAAATTGCGACGGGAAGTCATGGGTACAGCGTAAATGGGTGGGTGGAAAGGAAGCGCGCCGGGCAGGCGGCCAAAATGGTAAAGCAAGATAAAGCCGCCGCGCAATCTTGGCAGTATGCTGGTGCTAAGCAGCGTTAATTCAGTTAATTACTAGCTTAGGAATTAGGCAAAACGCCGGTCATTGCGCGCGCAACGCAGGGGAGCGCGGCAATCTTTCCTTCACGTCAGGAGTACTAACCCACTGAAGCGACCGACAAGGAAAGATTGCCGCGCTCCCCTGCGTTGCGCGCGCAATGACAGCCGTTTTGCACATGGGTGGCAGCTATTACCTGAGCAGCTTACTACACTTAAGATAAAAGAAAATTTGGTGCCAAAGTGCCTGCCGCTCGGGTAATACTGCTTATTCCTCGCTTTCCAGCGAATGCACGTCGAGCAGCAGGGCCGCGCCGCGGTCGGGGCGGTGCTGCTTGGCGTACTCGGAAGGGGCCAGGCCGTAGATTTTCTGGAACGTTTTGCGGAAGTATTTCACGTTTTCGACACCCACCTGGCTGGCGATTTCGGTGATGCGCAACTGGCTGTGGGTGAGGAGCTGAGCCGCGCGCTTCATGCGCACGTCGCGGATAAACTCGACCGTGGTTTGCCCCGTGATGCTTTTGATGCGGCGGTAGAGTACCGACTGGCTCAAGCACAAGTCGCTGGCCAGCACCAGCACCCCGAAGGCGGGGTCGTCGAGGTGCTGCTCCACGGCGCGCATGGCCTGCTCCAGGAAAGCGCGGTCGGCGTCGGCGATGACGATTTCGGTAGGTTCGAGCAGAATCTGACGCTGATAGAACTCGCGCATTTTCAGGCGGTTGCGTAGTAGCGTGGCGGCCTTGGCTTGCAGCACCAGGGGGTTGAAAGGCTTGCTCACGTAGTCGTCGGCCCCGGTTTCGAGGCCCGCTACTTCGTGCAGCGCGGCGGTGCGGGCCGTGAGTAGCAGCACCGGGATGTGGGCCGTTTTGGGGTGCTGCCGGATGCGCTGGCACAGCTCCAGGCCATCGCTGCGGGGCATCATCACGTCGCTCACCACCAGGTCGGGGCTGCGGGCCAGCACCTGTTCCCAGCCCTCCAGGCCATCGGCAGCGACCAGCACCTCGTAGTCGGCGCTGAAAAGCTGCTGTAAGTACTGGCGCACCTCGTCATTGTCTTCCACCACCAGTAGGCGCGGGCGGGTGGGCAGCGGCTCGGGGGGGAGGGCCAGCTCGATGGGGTCAAACTCGGGCGTATTATCCAGTGAGTCAAGTAGTTCGGCTTCGGTCAGGATATCGGCTGGGTGCAGGTGTGCCTGGCCAAACGGCAGCCGCAGCCGAAACGCCGTGCCCGTGCCCACCGTGCTTTCGACCGCAATGGTGCCCGCGTGGCGCTCGGCAAACTGCTTGACCAGCGAGAGCCCGATGCCGGTGCCCGTCATGCGCAGCGTGTCGGTGTGCGAGGCCTGGTAGTAGGGGTCAAAAATGCGCGCCAGCTCCGCGGCCTTAATGCCCGCGCCCGAATCCAGCACGCTTATTTCCAGGTAATTACCCGTTAGCTCGCCCTGCTGAAATACGGCCTCGCCGCCGGGGCTGCCTACCACGGTGGCCGCCAGCTCGATGTGCCCGCCCTCGGGCGTGTACTTGAACGCATTGGCTATCAGGTTGGTGAGGATGATTTCGAGCTTGCTGCGGTCGAAGTACAGCGGCACGGCCTCGGCGGGTACGTCGAGGGTGTAGGTGAGGCGGCGCTCGGCGGCTTTTTGCTCAAAAACCCGGAAAATATCGGTCAGAAACGGTACCGCGTTGCCGTAACTGGCGCGCAGCGGCACGTTGCCGCTTTCCACTTTGCGGAAGTCCAGCAGCTGGTTTACTAGGTCCAGCAGCTTGCGGGTTTGCTTGTGCATGAGCTGCACCTTGTCGCGCAGGTTGCTCACGGGGCCGGGCGCGCCGATTATCTCCTCCATCGGCCCGAGTATCAGCGTGAGTGGCGTACGCAGTTCGTGGCTCACGTTGGTGAAAAAGCCCAGCTTGAGGTTGGTCAGCTCCTTCTCTTTTTCGGCCTGAAACTGCTCCAAGGCCAGCTTGTTGCGCAGCTCCTGCTGGGTCATTTCGAAGCGCCGGTACAAGGCGATAACTCCCAGCAAGGCAAGTGCATAGAGCAGGTAGGCCCAGCCGGTTTTGTACCACGGGGCCAGCACCTCAAACTGCATGGTGGCGGGCTGCCGCGCCCAGGCGCCCTCGCCGTTGTCGGCCTTTACCTCCAGGGTGTAGCGGCCGGGCGGCAGGTTGGCGAAGCTGGCTGTGCGCTGGCCGGGGCCGGGGTACACCCAGTCCTGGTTGTAGCCGCGGAGGCGGTAGGCGTAGTGGTTTTTCTGCGGATTGGTGTAGTTGAGAGCCACAAACTCCACCGAAAAGTCGTTCTCGGCGGCCTTGATGGTCAGCACCTGCGGCTCCGAAAAGGCCTTGGCCAGCAGCACGCGGCCGTTGAATACCGCGCCTACGCCCACCGGCCGGTTCATCACGCGCAGCCCCGTCAACTGCACCACGGGCGGCGTAGGATTGGCCTGAATAGCAGCCGGTTGGAAGTAGTTGATGCCGTTGATACCCCCAAAATAGAGCGTGCCATCCTGGGCCCGTGCGGCCGCCCCAATCTTGAAGGCGTTGCTCTGCAGGCCATCGGCCACGTCGTAGCGCAGGTACTGGCGGGTGCGCGGCGTGAAGCGGTAGAGGCCGGTGCCGCCAATCCAGAGGTTGCCGTTGTCGTCGGGCAGTAGGCTCTCTACATCGCTCTCCGGCAAGTACTTAGCGAATGACTGCACGGTTTCGCGGCCCTGCGCGTCGGTGCGCAGCTGGTGCAGCCCCCCGCCGATGGTGCCCATCCAGAGGGTGCCCTGGCGGTCGAGCAGCAGCGGCCACACGTAGTTGACACCCAGGCTGTTGGCCCGGCCCGACGCGTACTGATACTGCCGCAGCAAGGTGAGCGAGTCGGGGGTGGGGCGCAACTTAAGCAGGCCCGCGTTGCGGGTGCTGGCCCACAGCACGTGCCGCGCCGGGTCGTAGAGCAGGTACGTGAACTGGTTGGTAGGTAGGTGTTTATGCGCTACGTCGTAGGTGCCCCGGTACTGCCCGCCGGGCCCGAAGCGCAGTATTCCCGCCGAAAACGTGGCCACCCACAGCGTGCCCGCGTCATCCTGGGCTAGGTGTTCGATGCTGGTGCTGGTGAGGTCGAAGCCGGTGGGCAGGCGGGGGTAGCGCGTCAGCTTTTCGCGCTCCCCGGCGCGCGTCAGCGACAGCAGCCCGCTGCTGCGGGTGCCAAACCACAGAGTGCCATCGGCGGCCTTAAAAATGGTGGACACGTCCACGCCCCGTGTGGCGTCTTCCTGCTGGTTGAAATAGTTGCGGTAGGTGTGCCGGGCCAGGTCGTAGGCAGCCACGCCGTTGCGCGTGCCGAACCACAACGTATTGGTAGCCTCCTCTTTATAGATGGTGTTGATGTAGTTGTTCGACAGCGTGAGCTGGCCCACCAGCTGCCGGCGCAGCCGCCCAAAGGCCCGCTGGCGCAGGTATACCTTGTTGAGGCCGCCGGCCGAGGCGCACAGCCAGATGGTTTGGTTGCGGTCCTCAAAAATCTGGTGCACGCGCTCCGAGTTGATGCTAAACGGCTCGCCATCCTGAGGCAATAACAGGGTGGGCGGACCGGCTTGCAGCGGTAGCGCGCCGCCGGCCGGCACGGCAGCCTCCCACACGTAGAGGCCGTAGAGCGTGCCCACCCACAGGCGGCCCGCCGAGTCGAGGTGCAGCGCCTGAATCTTGGGAAACTGCTGGGGGAGGGGGTGGGCGGCCAGCTCGCGACCGGTGCGGCGGTTGGCGGCCGGCACCCAGTACAGCTGCCGCTCGGTACCCACCCACAAGTCGCCCCGGTGGTCGAGGGCCAGGCTGCTGATGTGCTTGTCGGCGAAGGACATAGTCTCCACGGCCCAGGCCGGGTCGGCGGCCCGCACCACGGCCAGGCCGGCATCGGCGGTGCCCACCCACACGTTACGCTCGGCATCAATGGCCAGGCCCGTCACGTGCAGGAGGCTGGGCCGGCCCGCCGCGGTAGGGGGCAGCTGGCGCAGGGCCAGCACCCGGCCTTGGGCACTGAAAGTGAGCACAAAAATGCCCTGCTGGGCGGTGCCCACCCACAGATGGCGCTGGGTATCGAGGGTCAGCACGGTCACGTCGCTCTCGCTGAGCAGGCGGGCGGCGGGCTGGTCGGTGGGTAGTACGGCGTGCTCATCGAAGTGCAAAAAGGCGTCGTGGGTAGCATCGTAGTAGCTGAGGCCGGCGCGCTCAGCCCCCACCCACAGCCGCTCGTCGGGGCCCACCAGCAGGGCCGTTATCCGGTTGCTGGACAGGCCATTGCGGGGATTAATGGCCAGCATGTAGGGCTTGAGGCCGTAGCCGTCGTAGCGGTTGAGGCCGCGGTTGGTGCCAATCCAGATGAAGCCCGCCCGGTCTTGGGCCACGGCCATGGCGTCGCTGTGGCTCAGGCCCTGGTCCACGGTGATGTGCTCAAACCGGAACTCGCTCGGGGTGGCATCCTGCGCCTGGGCGGCCACTGCCCGCAGCCCCGCCAGCATCATACAAAACCACCGAAAAACCACACGCACCTTCATGCCCAAAAGTAGTCAGCCGTTGGCTAAAGGGTGGGGCGGGCGGTGGTGGGGCGCTGGCGTGAGGGCCGCTAGGTTCTATTGCTCATCGCCCTCCGTGGGCGCCTCACCCCCCAGCCCCCTATCCCAAGAGGAGGGGGGGGATAGCTCTAGACTTCGGTTTTTTTAAAAACTAAAACTTAGTCCCCTCTCCTTTTCGGAGAGGAGGCTAGGAAGTGAGGCGCTTGCGGAGGACGACTAGTGGCATAATTCGATGGCTCCGTGGGTCGCAGGCCTGACGGGTTAAAAAGGCCATTTCAAGCGATTTGACGTGCATTTTGACGAGAAAGCACCCCTTGGCCGGCCACCGGCCCCGTTAATTTTGTAACCTAAATCAAGCCGTTGCCTGCCTTTCGTAGCGGGGCGTCTCCTTCCACGCGCCGTTGCCCGGCACCTCCCACCCACCTTGCCCATGCGAAACTTCTGCCTCTCCGGGTACCTGCCCCCGCTGCTCCTGGCCGCCACCCTGGCGGGTAGCCTCACTGGCACCGCCGCCCCCGCGCCCAAGCCGGCCCCGCGCCGGGCCGCCGGCCGGCCGCCGGCCAAGCGCCTGCCGGCCCCCGCGCCGCGCCACACCTTTATCTTGGGTAAAGACCAGTTTTTGCTCGATGGCAAGCCGCTGCAAATGATTTCGGGCGAGCTGCACTACCCCCGCATTCCGCGCGAAGCCTGGCGGCAGCGCCTCAAAATGGCCAAGGCCATGGGCCTGAACACGATAGGTACCTACGTGTTCTGGAACGTGCACGAGCCCCAGCCGGGCCAGTACGACTTTACGGGCAACAATGACGTAGCCGCCTTCGTGAAGATGGCCCAGGAGGAAGGCCTCTGGGTGATACTGCGCCCCAGCCCCTACGTGTGCGCCGAGTGGGAATTTGGCGGCTATCCCTACTGGCTCCAGAACGTGCCCGGCCTGAAGGTGCGCAGCCAGGAGCCCCAGTACGTGGCCGCCTACACCCGCTACCTGCAAGCCGTGGGCAAGCAGCTGGCCCCGCTGCAAGTAGGCAAGGGTGGGCCCGTGCTCATGGTGCAGGTCGAGAATGAGTACGGCTCGTATGGTACTGATAAAGAATATCTTGCGCTGAATAAAAAGCTATTCGAGCAAGCCGGTTTCGATGGCATGCTCTACACCTGCGACCCGGTGCGCGACGTGGCCGCCGGCCACCTGCCCGGCCTGCTGCCCGCCGTGAATGGTACCGACAACCCGCGCCAAATCAGGCAGTTGGTGAACACCAACCACGGCGGCCAAGGGCCCTACTACGTGGCCGAGTGGTACCCGGCGTGGTTTGACTGGTGGGGCACGCCGCACCACACGGTGCCCGCCGCCAAGTACGCCGCGCCCCTCGACTCGGTGCTGCGGGCCGGCATGAGCATCAACATGTACATGTTTCATGGTGGCACCACGCGGGCCTTTATGAACGGGGCCAACTTCAAGGGCGACACCAGCCACTACGAGCCCCAGGTGAGCAGCTACGACTACGATGCGCCCCTCGACGAGGCTGGCAATGCCACGGCCAAGTTCCGCGCCTTCCGCGACGTTATTGCCAAGTACCGGCCCGCTGGCCCGCCGCTGCCGCCCGTGCCCGCCGCCAAGCCCAGCGTGGCCCTGCCGGCCATGCAGCTCACCCAAAGCACCGGCCTGCTCGACCGCCTGCCCGCCCCCGTGGCCAGCCAAAAGCCGCTCACGTTCGAAAACCTCAAGCAGGCCTACGGCTTCGTGCTCTACCGCACCACGGTGCCGGGAGGTGGTAGTAAAATGCTGAAAATAAAGGACTTGCGTGACTATGCCGTGGTTATGGTCAATGGCAAGCGCGTGGGTACCCTCGACCGCCGCGAGCGCCAGGATAGCCTCCTCGTGGCGCTACCTACGGGCCCGGTGCAACTCGATATTTTGGTGGAGAACCTGGGCCGCGTCAACTTCGGCGAATACCTGTTGCAGAATACCAAGGGCATCACCAAGAGCGTGGCGCTGGGCGGCAAGGAACTCACTGGCTGGCAGCAGTTTGGCCTGCCCTTCGACCAGGCCCCGGCCGTGGCCAGTGCCAGCGCCAAGACCTTGGCGGCGGGCAGCGGTCCGGCCCTGCGCGCTACCACCTTCACCGTGGCCACGCCCCAGGACACCTACCTCGACATGCGCCAGTGGGGCAAGGGCGTGGTGTGGGTCAACGGCCACAACCTGGGCCGCTACTGGGCCATCGGCCCGCAGCAGACGCTGTACGTGCCAGCCGAGTGGCTCAAGAAAGGACCCAATACCATTACGGTTTTGGAGCTGCTCAAGCCCCAGCAAAGCACGCTTACTACCCTCGACCACCCCATCCTGAGCGAGTTGCGCCCCGGTGGAGCCATGTAGGGTGCATTTGGGTTGGGGGCTTTCATTATCTTATTGAAAGCCAATTGGTTATTTGGTTATTTGTGAGCGAGTACCCACTCAAAAATGCCCCCTGTTGACTGGTTTTGACCCCCATTTTGCCCGAAATGGGGGTCCTGTCGCCTGGCTTTGGCCAGTACTTTTACATCACTTCCGATGGGCCCCGCTGGGGTTGCTTGAGGCTGGCCCGCGGTGGCCGGCTCCCGTACTGATTTCACTTTTTCCCACCCAGGCAGGCTTCGGCTTGCCGCCTATTTTCTTGCTGATGCAGGCAAAATCTATACTCCTTTGCGGAGCCTTGCTGCCCCTGGCAGTGGCCGCCGCTCCTTTGGTTACGGAGGCTAGCCCCCTGACCCAGCCTACTGCTACCCGGCGGGCGGCCCTGGCCGATACCCCCGTGTCGGGCACCGTGCTCGACGAAAAAGGCGCGGGCCTACCCGGCGTTACCATCGTTCTAAAGGGCACCACCATCGGCGCTACTACCGACGGCGACGGGCGTTTCTCGCTGCGCATTCCGGAGGGCACGGCCGGCGCTACGCTGGTGGTTTCCTCGGTGGGCTACAACCGCCAGGAGGTGGCCGTGGGCCAGCAAACTACCCTCACCGTGAAGCTGACCGTGGCCGCCCAGGCCCTCGACGAAGCGGTGGTAATCGGCTACGGCTCGCAGGAAAAGCGCACCGTGACTAACGCCGTAACCACCGTGCAGGGCGCCGAATTGGCCAAGCTGACGGTGAGCGACGTGGGCTCGGCGCTGCAAGGCAAAGCCGCCGGCGTAACGGTGGTGGGCGCCGGCTCGGAGCCGGGCAGCCAGCCCCAGATTCTCATTCGCGGCATCTCGACCATCAACGGCAACAGCCCGCTCTACGTGGTGGATGGCCTGCCGGTGAACGATATCAACTACCTCAACCCCAAGGATGTAGCTGCCCTCACGGTGCTCAAGGATGCGGCTTCGGCCGCCATCTACGGCTCGCGGGCGGCCAACGGCGTGGTACTGATTACGACCAAGGCGGGCTCGGTGAGCGCGCCCGTTATCACGGTAGATGCCACCTACGGCGTGTCGAACCCCACGCGGGTGCCCAACATGGCCTCGGCCAGCGAGTATGCCCGCATCATGAACCTGGCGGCTACCAACTCGGGCCGCCCAGCCGTGTACTCCAACCCCGACCAGTTCACCCAAACCACCAACTGGTGGGACCAGATAAAGCAGCGCGGCATCACCCAGAACTACTCGCTGGGTTTGTCAGGCGGCAGCGATAAGGTGGTGTATTCCACGGGCTTAAGCTACTTTAAGGAGCGCGGCCTGGTGCGCGGCACCGACTTCGACCGCCTCTCGCTGCGCGTGAAAACGCAGTACCAGGCCGCTACCCACCTCAAGGTGGGGCAGGACCTGAACATCTCGATGACCAACCAGCACTACCTCAACAGCGGGAGCCTGTTTCGGGATGCGTTCAACGACGACCCCATCACCTCGCCCCGCGTGGCGGGCACCTCGGGCAACCCCTACGACTACTACGGCGCATCGCCCACCGACATCGGTAACCCGCTGGCTTTGGTGGAGCGCAACGACGACCGGCGCAATCAGTACTTTCTGGTGGGCACGGTGTACGCCAACTACGAGTTTATCCCCGGTCTGATTGCCGAAACGCGTTTCGGCACCAACACCAATTTTTACGAGCGCAACGCGTTTTCGCCCTTCTACACCATCGACGCCAACGAGCGCAACCAGGTGAACACGGTGGAGCGCGAGCACAACCTGAACATCTACTGGAACAACACCAACACGCTGACCTACACCAAGTCGCTGGGTGACCACAACTTCACAGCCCTGGCCGCCGCCACGTTCGAGAAGTTCAACTACCGCAACGAGTACGCCTCGGGCCAGGCCATTCCGAGCAACGACCCCAGCCTGCGCCAGCTCGACGCGGCCACGGCCAACTACAACGCCCGCGGCAACAACAACACGAATACCATTGCCTCGCTCATCGGGCGCGTCACCTACGACTACAAAGGGCGCTACCTGCTGTCGGCCAGCGTGCGCCGCGATGGGTCGTCGGTGTTTCCGACCAACAACCGCTTCGGTACGTTCCCGTCGCTGTCGGCGGGCTGGCTCATCACGGACGAGGACTTCATGAAGTCGTTTGAGACCATGAACTTCCTGAAGCTGCGCGCCAGCTGGGGCCGCGTGGGCAACCAGAACATCAGCAACCTCACCAACGCCGCCTACACCGGCACCTTTGCCAAGACGTACTACGTGACCGGCGACGACCGCACGCAGCAAGTAGCTGTTATTCAAAGCAATGTGCCGAACCCCAACGTGAAGTGGGAGACGGTGGAAGACTACGACCTGGGCCTCGACTTCGGCTTTTTCAGCAATAAGCTGACGGCCACCTTCGACGTGTTTCGGCGCAACACCACCGACATGCTGATGTTTCAGGCCCTGCCCGGCCACGCCGGCTACGGCTACAACAGCCCGGTAACCAACATTGGCAGCATGAAAACCAACGGCCTCGACTTCACCGTGGGCTACTCGGAGGCCAAAGGCCCCTTCACCTACGGCCTGAGCGTGAACGCCACCCGCGCCGTGAGCAAAATCGACAAGCTGGCCAACGGCCAGGCACTGTACTCGGGCAACACGCCGATTTTCGGCCGGCCTTCCAAAACCGAAGAGGGCGGCTACGTGGGTGCTTTCTACGGCTACCAAACGGCCGGTATCTTTCAGAACCAGGGCGAGGTAGACGCCTACGTAGCGGCCAATGGCACGCGCATTCAGCCCACGGCGGTGGCCGGCGACTTCAAGTTTGCTGACCTCAACAACGACGGCGTGATTGACGCCAAGGACCAGCAGTTTATCGGCAACCCCACACCGGCCATGACCTTCGGTGTGAACCTGAACCTGGGCTACCAGGGCTTCGACCTGCAAGCCTCACTCATCGGCAGCCTCGGCAACGACGTGGTGAACGCCAACAAGGGCTGGTGGTACTCGGGCAGCTACAACTACAACAAGATAGCCGGCCTCGAAAACCTGGCCTGGCACGGCGAAGGCACCTCCAACTCGGTGCCCCGCATCACGGCCAACGATAACAACCAGAATCTCACGCGCTTCTCCAATTTTTACGTGGAAGACGGCTCCTACGCCCGCCTGCGCAACCTGCAGCTCGGCTACACCTTCCGCAAGGAAATGGTGAGCGCCCTGCGCATGGCCAGCCTGCGCCTCTACGTGAGCGGCCAGAACCTGTTCACCTTCACCAAGTACAGCGGCCTCGACCCCGAAATCGGCTACGGCCGCTCGTACACCGACACCTCCTCGGCCCTGAACCGGGGCGTGGACCTGGGCAACTACCCCACCAGCCGCACCTACCTGGTGGGCGCCAACATCGCGTTCTAATCCCTTCCCACCCGCTATTGTCATGAAAAATTTCAACCGCACGTTTATCCTGGCGCTGGGCTTGGGCCTGAGCCTGGCCGCGCAGTCGTGCAAAACCTTCCTCGACGTATCGCCCCAGGGCCAGCAAACCACTGATAACTACTACACTACCGCCGACGAGTGCAAGGCGGCCGTGATGGGCTGCTATGCCCTCTCGGACCAGGACGACTGGTGGAAAATTGACCGCAGCCGGATGTTTGGCGATGCCGGCTCGGACGACGCCTGGAAGGGCAACGCCATTGCCGGCGACCAGCGCGAGTTTGGCGACTTCGCCCGCTTCTTCTGGCTGCCGAACAACGAGTGGTTTGATAATCGCTATACCTTTCTGTACCAAGCTATTGGCAACTGCAACGCGGGCCTGGTGGGCATTGGCAAAGCGCCCATCGACGACGCGCTGAAGCAGCAGCTCTTGGGTGAGTTGAAGTTCATTCGGGCCTACAACTACTTCGAGCTGGTGAAGGGCTACGGCGGCGTGCCGCTGGTGCTCACGCCGGTGTCGCCGGCCGAGTCCATCGCCATTCCGCGCGCCACGGCCGCCGAGTGTTACGCCCAGATTGTGAAGGACTTGCAGGAGGCCGCCGCCGTGCTGCCCGAGAAAAACGCCCGCGCCAGCGCCGACAAAGGCCGCGCCACCAAGGGCGCCGCCAACGGCTACCTGGCCAAGGCCTACCTCTTCACCGAGCAGTGGGCCCTGGCCCAGCAGGCCGCCGAAACGGTTATCAACTCCACCCAGTACAACCTGAACGACGAGTTTAGCCGCGTCTGGAATGTGAACAACCCCAACGGCAACGAGTCCATTTTTGAGCTCAACTACAACGCCAACCAGACCTTCAACCTCGGCACCTACCTCACGGTGGTCATGCGCAGCCGCGCCGACGGTGGCTGGGGCTTCAACACGCCCAGCAGCAACCTGGAGCGGGCATTTGGCACCGACCCGCGCCGGCAGTGGACCATCATCAAGCAGGGCGATAACGTGGGGCCCAAAACGGCGAACTTCGACTACTCGAACTACGATACCAAGGTGTCGGAAAATGAGTCGGGCCGCATTAGCCGCAAGATGTTCCTGCCCCTGGCCGACCGCCCCGCCAACGAAGGCAACCACGCGCCCCTCAACCGCATCGAGCTGCGCTACGCCGACCTGCTGCTCATGCACGCCGAAGCCTCCAACAAGCTAGGTCAAGATGGTAAAGCATTGACTTCGTTGAACTTAGTGCGCGCCCGCGCCAACCGCCTGAGCCCCGGCACGGTGCTGCCCCGCACCTCGGGTGGCGCGCAGCTGCTCACCGATATCTGGCTGGAGCGCCGCCTGGAGCTGGCCATGGAAGGCCACCGCTACTACGACCTCGTGCGCCAGAAGCGTCTGGTGGAGGTAATTACGGCCTTCAACGCCGCCCAGCGCACCAGCACCGACCCCTACGACAAAGGCAAGCTGAAGGACCAGATTTCGGCCACCAACAACCTGTTCCCGATTCCAACGCCCCAGATTCAGCTCTCGGGTGGCACTGTAACGCAAAACCCGGGGTACTAACCTACGCTGCTCTTTTCCCAAGGCCCCGCCCGGTTGCCTGCCCGCGGGCGGCTCGGCGGGGCCTTTTTTATAGCCGCATTTGCCTATGAAACACGTAAGAAAAACTGCCAGCGGCTGGGCTTTGGCCGCCGCCCTACTGGCCGCCGGCCCTGCCCGCAGTCAGCCAGCCCCCGCACCGACCGCGCCCCACACGGTGCGCATCGACGCCACCCACACCTACCAGACCATCACCAACTTCGCCGCCTCCGATGCCTGGGCCGGGCAGTTTGTGGGCACCTGGCCGGCAGCCAAAAAGGAGGCCATCGCCGACTTGCTGTTTAGCACCGCGGCCGGCCCCGGCGGTCAGCCCAAGGGCATTGGCCTTTCCATGTGGCGTGTGAACCTGGGGGCCGGCAGCGCCGAGCAGGGCGAGGCCAGCGGCATCAAGGACGAGTGGCGGCGGGCCGAGTCGTTTCTGACCCCGGCCGGCACCTACGACTGGAACCGCCTGGCCGGCCAGCGCTGGTTTATGGAAGCGGCTAAAAAGCGCGGCGTGAAGCAGTTTCTGGCTTTCTTGAACAGCCCGCCTGTATCGCTCACGCGCAACGGCAAGGCCTACGCCACCGCCAAGCAGCCCAATCTGGCCCCCGATAAGTTTGGGGCTCTGGCCGACTACTGCGCCCGCATCACGGAGGGCGTGCGCCAGAAAACCGGCATCACCTTCGCCTACTTCAGCCCCGTGAACGAGCCGCAGTGGGACTGGAGCGACGGCGGCCAGGAAGGCACGCCTTTTCTAAACGAGGAGATTGCGGACCTCAGCAAAGCCCTGAGCAAGAGCCTGGTAGCCGCCAAGCTACCCACCCAGATTCTGGTGGCTGAGGCCGGCAAGCTCGACTACCTGTTTACCACCGCCGACAAGCCGGGGCGCGGCGACCAAATCGGCGCATTTTTCGGCGATAAGGCCCTGCCGACCTACCTCGGCGGCACGCCCCGCGTGGCACCCGTTATGGCCGGGCACAGCTACTTCACCACCTCGCCCTACCCGCAGGCCGTGGCCACGCGCCAGCAGCTGGCCGCTCGCGTGGCCGCCGTGCCTAAGCTTACCTATTGGCAGTCAGAGTATTGTATATTGGGTGATAACGCGGGCGAAATCAACGGCGGGCCGCGCGACCTGGGCATGGTCCCGGCCCTATACCTGGCCCGCGCCATCCACGCCGACCTGGCCGTGGCCAACGCCGCCGCCTGGCAGTGGTGGCTGGCCATCTCGCCCTACGACTACAAAGACGGCCTGGTGTACATCGACAAAAACAAGACCGATGGCCAGTACTACCCCAGCAAAATGCTGTGGGCGCTGGGCAACTACAGCCGCTTTGTGCGGCCCGGCGCGGTGCGCCTCGCTGCCCAGCTCGACGGCCCCGTGGCCAGCCCCGGCACCCCGCTGGTATCGGCCTACCGCAGCGCCGATGGCAAGCAGCTGATAACGGTAATCGTGAACGACACTGATGCACCCGCCGACCTGCGCCTGGCGCTGGCTGGCCGCCAGCTGGGCGCCGGCCAGCCCTTCACCACCTCGGCCACCGGCGACTTGCAGCCCGGCCCGGCTGTGGCGGCGGGCGGTATGCTGCGCGTGGCCCCGCGCGCCATCACCACGCTGGTGAGCGAGTTGCGCTAGCGGCTTCTGGCTTTTTTAACCATTTCCTTTTCCCACCCTATGCGTACTAACTATCAGGTAGTGTTGGCGTTGGCGAGCGGGCTTGTGCTGGGCAACCGGCCCGCGCTGGCCCAGCAACCGATGCCCCCGGTCAGCCGAAAAAACGTGCCGCTGGATTCCATCAGGCTGAGTGACCCGTTTATCCTGGCCGATGCGCGCACCCACACCTACTACCTGACTGGCACCGGCGGGCTGCTGTGGCAGAGCAAGGACCTGAGGCGTTGGGACGGCCCCACCCAGGTGGCCCAGCCCGACCCCACCTCCTGGATGGGCCCGAAGCCCATGATTTGGGCCGCCGAAATCCACGCCTACCGCGGCAAGTATTACTACTTCGCCACTTTCACCAACCGCGCCCTCAAACTAGAAAACGGGTTGGGTAGCCCGCTGGAGCGCCGGGCCGTCCACGTGCTGGTGAGCGACCGGCCCGCCGGGCCCTACCGGCCCATGCGCGACGAAACCTACCTGCCGGCCAACAAATCGACGCTCGACGGCACCTTTTGGGTGGATAAGGACCAGAAGCCTTACCTGGTATACTGCCACGAATGGGTGCAGAACCAGAACGGCACCGTGGAGAAAATCGCCCTCAAGCCCGACCTGAGCGGCACCTTGGGTCCCGGCCAAGTGCTGTTTCGCGCCAGCGACTCGCCCTGGAGCCGCGAAAACCCCCGCACCGCCCCGGCAAGCCCCAACAAAGTAACCGACGGCCCCTGGGTGTTTCGCACCCAAACCGGGCGGCTGGGCATGCTCTGGACCAGCTGGATATACGACGTGTACACCCAAGGGGTGGCCTACTCGGCCAGCGGCACCCTCGCCGGCCCCTGGCAGCAGGAACCCGCCCCCATCACGCCGCCCAACTACGGCCACGGCATGCTGTTCCGCACCTTCGAGGGCAAAGACCTGCTGGTGCTGCACAGCCACCTGGATGTCAAGGGCGACTACCACCGCGTGCCGCGCTTATTTGAGGCCGACTTATCGGGCGATAAGCTGATGATTGGTAATCCTTGTCGCCCATAAAAATTTGACTATGAAATACTTAATGCCTAAGCGCTTCGCGCTGCTGAGCGCCGTTTGCTGGCTGCTCGTGTTGCTGCCGGCCCAGGCCCAGCGCCAGCAGCAACTGTTCAACGCCGACTGGAAATTCCACCGCGGCGATGCGCCCGGCGCTCAGCAGCCCCAGGCCGACGACCGCGCCTGGCGGGCCGTGCAGCTGCCCCACGACTGGAGCATCGAGGGCCCCTTCAGCGAGGAGTGGGCCAGCGCCACGGGCTACCTGCCGGGCGGCGTGGGCTGGTACCGCAAGGCGTTTGCGCTGCCCGCCGGCTACCAGGGTAAAAAAGTATTCGTGTACTTCGACGGGGTATATAAAAACAGTGAGGTGTGGCTCAACGGTCATTTTTTAGGCAAGCGGCCCAGCGGGTTCGCCTCGTTTCAGTACGAGCTAACGCCTTACCTGAAAGCCACTGGCCCCAACGTGCTGGCCGTGAAAGTAGACCATAGTGTGGTGGCCGATTCGCGCTGGTACACGGGCTCGGGCATCTACCGCAACGTGTATTTGCTGGCCACCGCGCCGGTGCACGTCCAGCAGTGGGGCGTGGGCTTTACCACGCCGCAGGTGTCAGCCAGCGCCGCCACTGGCAAGGTGGCCGTGGCCCTCACCAACGCCTCGGCCACGGCGGCGGCCGTGACCGTCACAAGCACACTGCTCGATGCGAAAGGCCAGGCCGTAGCTACGGCGCAGAGGGTGCTGACCATCAAGCCAAAAGCCAACGGCACGGCTAGCCTCACGCTACCAATCAAAAACCCCGCCCTGTGGTCGGCCGACCAGCCCAACCTGTACCAGCTGCGCGTGCGCCTGGCCGTGCAGGGCCAGCCGGTAGATGAGGTGACCGAAGAAGTGGGCGTGCGCACCATCCGGTTCGATGCCAACCAAGGCTTCTTCCTCAACGAGCAGCCCACCAAGCTCCGGGGCGTCTGCATTCACGACGATGCCGGCGCGCTCGGCGTGGCCGTGCCGCCCGAAGTATGGGAGCGCCGCCTGCGCGCCCTCAAAGCCGTGGGCTGCAACTCGCTGCGCATGAGCCACAACCCGCACGCCGACTACCTCTACCGCCTCTGCGACCAGCTGGGCTTTTTGGTGATGGACGAGGCCTTCGACGAGTGGGAGCGGGGCAAAAACAAGTGGGTGGCCGGCTGGAACGTGGGCACCCCCAGCCAAAACGGTTCGCACGAATACTTCAAAGAGTGGGGCGACCGCGACCTGCGCGACATGGTGCGCCGCAACCGCAACCGCCCCAGCATTATTATGTGGAGCGTTGGTAATGAGATAGATTACCCCAACGACCCCTACACCCACGAGGTGCTCAACACCGGCCGCAACCCCCAGATTTATGGCAAAGGCTACCTGCCCAACCACCCGCCCGCCAGCGAAATGGGCCCGCTGGCCAAGCGCCTGGTGGCCGTGGTGAAGCAGGCCGACGCCTCGCGCCCCGTGACGGCGGCGCTGGCCGGCGTGGTCATGTCGAACTTCACCGACTACCCCGCCGCGCTCGATTTGGTGGGCTACAACTACCAGGAATTTCGCTACCCCGACGACCACAAGCAGTACCCGCAGCGCATCATCTACGGCAGTGAAAACGGCATGGCCCCCGCCGCCTGGGCTGCCGTGGACAGCAATGCCTACGTATCGGCCCAGTACCTCTGGACTGGCATCGACTACCTGGGCGAGGCCGGCAAGTGGCCCCAGCGCAGCAACGGCGCGGGCCTGCTCGACCTGGCCGGCTTCCCCAAGCCCGAATACTACTTCCGCCAAAGCCTGTGGACGAGCGCGCCCATGCTCTACCTCGCCGCCGCCGAGGCCCCCGCTGCGGGCGCCCCGGCCGGCCGCCGCCCCCGCGGCACCGCCACCTGGAACTGGCCCGCCGCCAGCCAGGTGCATGTGGTAGCCTACACCACCAACGAGGCCACCGAGCTGCTGCTCAATGGCCAGAGCCTGGGCCGTAAAACTGGCCGCCTGCCCACCTGGGATGTGCCCTACGCCGCCGGCGAGCTGCGCGCCCGCGGCTATCGCAACAATCAGGTAGTAAGCGAAGTAATATTGAAAACCGCCGGCCCGCCCGCCGCCCTGCAACTAAAGCCCGACCGCACCAGCCTATCGGCCAAAGCGCAGGGCCTCGCCCAAATCGAAGTGCAGGTGGTAGACCAGGCCGGCAACCCCGTGCCCGACGCGGCCACCGAAATAACCGTTACGCTCACCGGCCCGGCCCGCCTGCTGGGCATCGAGAGCGGCGACCTGGCCAGCCACGAAACCTATGCCGCTCCCCGGCACAAGGCCCACCAGGGCCGCCTGCTGGTATATGTGCAAGCCACGGGCGCGGGGGCTATCGGCGTGGCGCTGGCCGCGCCGGGGCTGGCCGGGCAGGCAGTGGCCCTGCGGGCCGAGTAGTTATCGCTCTCCGCGTTCACCCCACCCCCTAGCCCCCTCCCCTTCGGGAGAGGGGGAACTAGCACTAGTTCTAGTTTTAGAAACTACGGCTAAAAACTAGTTCCCCCTCTCCCGGAGGGGAGGGGGCTAGGGGGTGGGGTGAACCACGGAGGGCGCTAACTAAAACTTGTCATCGTTCACTTCCAGCCAGAAATTATCGGGGTCTTGGAAGTATACCTGCTTGATGCCGTCGGGGCGCACGGTGGTCAGCTTTTGCTCGCCCTGCCAGGTGCCGTAGCGCACGTGCGCCTGGTCGAGGCGCGCCATAAAGGCCTTGAGGTCGTTGACGCGGAAGGCCAGGTGCGAGTTGATGTCGTGCGGCTCCACCTTGGCCGCGCCCTGAATGACGTGCAGCTGGCTGTGCGCCCCGGTGCGAAACCAGATGTGTTTGCCATCCTTAAATGGCTCCGGAATTTCGGTCAGGTTCATCACCTCGCGGTAAAACGCCGCGCTCTTGGCCAGGTCGTGCACGTAGAGCGCCGTGTGGTTGACGGCCACCGGCACCTCCTGCGCCGCCGCGCGCGAAGCCAGGCCGGGGGCTGCCAGCAAGCTGCCCAGCAAGATAAACCGGTTTGCTTTTAAGAAATTGATACGCATGGTGTTGGGTGGGATGGTAGGGGCATCGTGCCGAGCAGCACTGCCTTGGCAAGATACGCCGCGGCCCAATAGCCCGCCACCACGCCCGGCCGAAGCCAAACCGCCTGCCCCTGCCTGCGCCGCCAAGCCCCGCCCGGCAACCTAACTTGCAGCGGGGCCGCCCACGCCACAAAACCAGGGCAAACGGTCCCGTAGCTGATGCACAAACTTACTACGCTCCTGTTGTTGCTGGCCGCCGGCCAGGCCAGCGCCCAGGCTTTTACCCCCGCCGAGGTGGCCAGCTGGCAGCAGCAGGCCCGGCGCGTCACTATCACCCGCGATACCTGGGGCGTGCCCCACATCACGGGCAAAACGGATGCCGACGCCGTGTTTGGCTTGCTCTACTCGCAGTGCGAGGACGACTTTGCGCGGGTCGAGGACAACTACCTCACCGCCCTGGGCCGGCAGGCCGAGGTGCGGGGCGAGGCCGCCCTCTACGAGGATTTGCGCCAGCGGCTGTTCCTGGATTCGACGCGGGCGGTGGGTATTTACAACCGGAGCCCGCGCTGGATGAAGGACTTGCTGCATGCCTTCGCCGACGGCACCAACTACTACCTGGCCACCCACCCGGCGGTGCGCCCCCGGCTGCTGCACCGCTTCCAGCCCTGGATGCCACTGCTCTTCAGCGAGGGCAGCATCGGTGGCAACGTGAGCGTGGTGCCCCTGGAGCGCCTCAAGGCGTTTTATAGCCAACAAAAAGGCACGTCATACCAAGCGCCAAAAGCGGAAACGCGCTTGGCCTTTGAGCAAGCCGACGACGAGCCAACTGGCTCCAATGGCTTCGCCATTGCGCCCGGCAAAAGCGCCAGCGGCCACCCGTTGCTGCTCATCAACCCGCACACCTCGTTCTATTTCCGCTCGGAGGTGCAGATGACCAGCGCCGCCGGCCTCAACGCCTACGGGGCCGTTACGTGGGGGCAATTCTTTATCTACCAGGGCTTTAATGAGAAGTGCGGTTGGATGCACACCTCCAGCCAGGCCGACTCGATGGACGAGTACCTCGAAACGGTGAGCGAGCAGGCCGGCAAGTTTACGTACCAGTACGATGGTAAACAATTGCCCGTGCTAACTGATACATTGTCATTAGTTTATGTAAAGGATGGCCAGCGGCAACGCCGGCGCTTCACCACCTACCGCACGCCCCACGGCCCGGTGGTGGGCAAGGTAGGAGAGAAGTGGCTGACCGTGAAGATGATGGACACGTCCCTCGAAGCCCTGGAGCAGAGCTACCTGCGCACCAAAGCCCACGACTACGCCAGCTTCCAAAAGGTGATGCGCCTGAACGGCAACGCCTCCAACAACACGGTGTTCGCTGATAACCAGGGCACTATCGCCTACTGGCACGGCAACTTTATGCCCCGCCGCCCCGCCGGCTACGACTTCAGCCAGCCCGTGGACGGCAGCCTCAAAGCCACCGAGTGGCAGGGCCTGCACAAAGTAGAGGAGCTGGTGCAGGTGCGCAACCCCGCCAGCGGCTTCATCCAAAACTGCAACTCGACGCCCTTCACCGTAGCCGGCCCCGCCGGCAGCCCCGCCAAAGCGCAGTACCCCAGCTATATGGCCCCCGACGCCGAAAACTACCGGGGCCTCAACGCGGTGCGTGTGCTGAGCCGCAAAAAAGCGTTTACCCTCGATACCCTCATTGCCGCCGCCAACGACCCGCACTTGGCGGGCTTCGAAAAGCTGCTGCCCTCGCTGCTGCGCGATAGCCAGCTGCTACTCGACGCGGCCGGCGGCACTTTGCCCGATGGTGTAGAGGCCGCCCTACCCGTGCTGCGCGCCTGGAACCTGAACTACAGCCAAACCAGCACCGCCCAAACGCTGGCCATCTACTGGGCCGAGCGTCTGCAACGGCTGGCCCGGCCCCGCGTGCCGGTCGGCCAAGCCACCGACTATATCAGCTTTACCAACTTCGTCATCGAGCACATCACGCCCGAGGAAAAAGCCCAGGCGCTGAGCGAAACCATCGCCGAGCTCACCCGCGACTTTGGCAAGTGGCAGGTGCCATGGGGCGAGGTGAACCGCTACCAGCGCCTCACCGGTAAGATTGACGAGACGTTTGACGACCAGCAGCCGAGCCGGCCGGTGGCCTTCACCTCGTCGGCCTGGGGTTCGCTGGCCGCCTTTGGGGCGCACACCTACCCCGGCACCAAAAAGCGCTACGGCGGCGTGGGCAACAGCTTCGTGGCAGTGGTGGAGTTTGGCCCCCGCGTGGTGGCCCGCTCCGTGGTAACCGGCGGCCAGGCCAGCCGCCCCACCGACAAGCACTTCACCGACCAGGCCCCGCTCTACTGCGAAGGCCAGTTCAAAGACGTGTGGTTTTACCCCGAGGATGTGGCCAAGCACGTCGAGCGCCAGTACCGGCCTGGCGAGTAGGGGCGCAGTGAGTTTAACGAGTTTCGTATGACCAGCTTACCCCCGGCTTGATAAGCGCCCGGTAGGGGAAGCACGGAAAGCAGCACAGTAATAAGGGCTGTGTATATAATTAGTTTATTTTCAGTAAATAACCCCTAGCTTTCACCCGGTGCGGAAGCTGCAAGCAGGCATCGTTATAGCCAGTTGTGCAGGCGTATCCTGCTTACCAGGCTCAGGCGCATTTCCTTTCCCACTTAGTAGGCACTACGTATGGACTACCTCGGTACCGAGCTCTACGAGCTGCAACAGACTGACCACGGCGCTTTCGACTTCATTCAGGAATCCGTGGTGGCTGGCCTCTGGTATTGGGACCTAACGGCGACGGCGCACAAGTGGGGAAATGCGGCCTTTTGGCGCACCATGGGCTACGCCCCAGGGGAGCCGCCCTCTGGCCCGGCGGCCTGGTCCGCCGTGCTGGCGGCGGAAGACCGCACCGCCCTGGACCAGGCCATAGCTGCGTGCGTGGCCGACGGGTCCGACTCCTTTCGGCACCTCGTGTGCGGCCGCCACCAAGACGGTGCCAGCCGGTGGCTGCATTGCTGGGGGCAGGTGACCCGGGACCCGGCGGGCCAACCGTTCCGACTGCTGGGCGTGCTGGCCGACATTACCCCGCAGCGCAACGAGGAAATGCGCGCCCAGGCCGTGGCAACCCAGCACGGCGTAGTACTCAGCAACCAGTCGGTTTTCATCATCAAGACCGATGCGGCCGGGCACTATACCTACGTGAATGATTTTTTTCACGAACGCTTCGGCCTGGGGCAAGACATCATCGGGACGGACTCGATGCTCAGTATTGTGGCGGAAGACCGGCCCAAATGCCTGGAAAAGGTACACCTATGCTTTCAGCAGCTGGGCGTGCCGCACCAAGTAGTGCTGCGCAAGCCCGGCGCCGATGGCAGTGTGAAGTCAAACCACTGGGAGTTTAAGGGAATAGCTAACCAAGAAGGCAAACTGGGCGAAATCCTGTGCATGGGCTACGACGTGACCCTGCTCGTGGACAACCTCGAAAACTCAAAGCGCCTGCTGGCCATCACCAACCAGCAGAACACCCGCCTCCAGAATTTTGCCTACATCATTTCGCACAACATCCGCTCGCACTCCGCCAACCTCACGGCGCTGGTCAAGCTGATGCAGACCGCCGAAGATGAAGCCGAGGCCGCCATGTTTTTGGACATGCTGCACACCAGCACCGATAAACTAGCGGAAACTATCGTCAACCTCAACGAAATCGTGACGGCCAACAGCCAAGCGCTCCAGCCCAAAGAGCTGCGTGGGCTGGCGCGGGAAGTTGCCAAGACCCTGGCCGCGCTCAATATTCTGGTGCACGAAAGCCAACTGGTCATCACCGTCGACATTCCGGCGCAGGTGAGCGTGCCGGTAGTGCCCGCTTACCTCGACAGTATTTTGCTCAACCTGTTCAGCAACGCCATCAAGTACCGCACCCTGACCGGGGTGCCCTTACTGGCGGTAGGGTGCTACCGCGAGGCCGGGTTCGTGGTGCTCACTATTCGCGACAATGGCCTGGGCATCGATTTAAAGCGCAACCAAGCCAAAGTTTTTGGCATGCACAAAACGTTTCACGGCAACGCCGACGCCCGGGGCCTGGGCCTGTTTATCACCAAAAATCAGATAGAAGCCATGAATGGCCGTATTGAACTGGAAAGCACAGTAGGCGTAGGCTCTACTTTTAAGGTATATTTTGATGAAAGCGTTTAATTTAATTTACATTGTAGAAGACGACCTGATTACCTCCAGCATCAACAAGTTCCTGCTGAAGCAGCGCGCAGAGTTTGGCACCGTGCAGCAATATGTGAATGGGCAAACTGCCTTCGATGCCCTGCAAAAAGTGGTTCAGCTGGGGCAGCGCATCCCCGATTTGATTTTGCTGGACATCAACATGCCCGTCATGGACGGGTGGGAATTCCTGGACGCTTTTGCCACGCTCCACCTGCCCGAGCCGGTCTGCATCTGCGTGCTCACCTCGTCCATTCACCCCGAAGACTTCGAGAAATCGCAGTCCTACCCCGAGGTAAAAGGCTACTTCACCAAGCCCCTCGACGACCCCAGTTTAAACCAACTGCTAGGGTTGGCCGCCTAGCCCGGTGGCCTGGTAGGGGCCGCGGGGCTAGTTGAGTAATTGTTGCATCCGCGCTATGTTTACGTTGTCCAGGGGCTTGGTGAAGTAAGCCCTTATTTTGGGGTGGGTCTTGGCCCTGGCCCGCTCAGCCGGGTCAATGGAGGAAGTCAGTACGAACACCTGGGCCGCGGCCGCCTCGGGCAAGGCAGCCAGGGCATCCAGAAATTCCCACCCATCCATAACGGGCATGTCCAGGTCGAGTAGAATGAGGGTAGGAATAGCCTGCCCCGCGTGCAGCGCCGCCAGCAGGCTATCGAGGGCTAGCTGGCCGTTGCTAAATACTTGCACTGTCCCTCCCTGCAAATTCTTCTTAACTATCATGTCGGTAATAATAGAAGTAATGCGGTCGTTTTCAATAACGTAGGTTAATTTAGATGATTCCATTTAAAGAGATGGTTTCTTGGAGGACATTAAAATCCTCTCATTTGTTAGACTGGTCGGCAGTAGAAAAACAGGCAGGTAAAACGCAATTTTCACAGCATCGGGCGTCAAATTAGGCAAGTAACTGTGGGGTCGGAAGCCAGTGTATTCCTGCCGCCAGCGCTGAATTTTTGCCCGGGCATCGGTCAGCCACAAAAACCAGCGCTCGTGCAGACACTCGTTTGGGGAGCCGCTCTTGAATGAGTCAATGTACGTATTATTCCTTAGTTTACAAGCCGCGAGAAGTCCGGCGTCGTGGGCTGGTTGTGAGCCCAGAAGTCGGGGGCCCTGCTGCTGAACGCAAGGATAACCTGACCGAGCCCGGCCAGGCCCCCACCAGAAGCGCCGTCTACCTGGCGGCCATCGATGCCGAGCAGGTAGCTACCCTCACCAGCAGCAGGCCGGGGCCACCCACAAGGCTGCGCTGGCCGCCGACACCCAGGCAAACAGGGCAGCCTGGCACAGAATGGC
The DNA here is from genome assembly GCF_054779975.1 of Hymenobacter arcticus. Taxonomy (NCBI): domain Bacteria; kingdom Pseudomonadati; phylum Bacteroidota; class Cytophagia; order Cytophagales; family Hymenobacteraceae; genus Hymenobacter; species Hymenobacter arcticus. The sequence goes on along the minus strand of NZ_BAAGXF010000001.1, from coordinate 540,851 downwards.
TGCCCCGCCCACCGGGGCGGCCTCTTTGGTAAGGCCGGGGCGCGGCTCGTTGCACGGGATGCCCCGCCCGAAAGTAGCGTATTTTGCCAGTCTATCGACCCCCCCGCGAAGCAATGCCCTACCGCCTGTTACTCCTCTGCCTGCTGCTCCCCTTGCTCAGCCGCGCCCAAACCTCAGCCCTGCTGCTGCGCCCCGCCGCCGTGTTCGATGGCCAGGACTTGCACCCCGGCTGGGTGGTGCTGGTCGAAGGCGAGAAGATAACCGCCGCTGGCCCCGCCGCGCAGCTCACCGCCCCGGCCGGCGCGCGCACCCTGGAGCTGCCCGGCCTCACGCTGCTGCCGGGCCTCATCGAGGGCCATTCGCACCTGCTGCTGCACCCCTACAACGAAACCAGCTGGAACGACCAGGTGCTCACCGAGCCGCTGGCCCTGCGCGTGGCCCGCGCCACCGTGCACGCTCAGCGCACGCTGCAAGCCGGCTTCACCACCGCCCGCGACCTGGGCACCGAGGGCGCGGGCTACGCCGACGTGGGATTGAAAATGGCAATTGACCAAGGGGTTATCCCCGGTCCGCGGCTGCTGGTGGCTACCCGGGCGCTGGTGGCTACCGGCAGCTACGGCCCCCACCTGGCGGCCGTCGAAAACCTGCCCCAGGGCGCGCAGGAAGCCGATGGCGCGGAGGCCATTGTGCGGGCCGTGCGCGAGCAAATCGGCCACGGGGCCGATGTTATTAAGGTGTACGCCGACTACCGCTGGGGGCTGAACAACGCGCCCGAACCCACTTTTTCGCAGGAGGAATTGACCCTCATCGTGCAAACGGCCCGCTCGGCCGGGCGCGGCGTGGTGGCCCACGCCAGCACCGCCGAGGGCATACGCCGCGCCACGCTGGCTGGCGTCGAAACCATCGAGCACGGCGACGGCGGCACGCCTGAGGTCTTTCGCCTCATGAAGCAGCGCGGCGTAGCCCTGTGCCCTACGGTGGCCGCCTCCGATGCCATTTCGCGCTACAAAGGCTGGAAAAAAGGTCAGGGCCCTGACCCCCAGCGCATTCTCGACAAGCACCGCGCTGTGCAGGCGGCCCGCCAGGCCGGTGTGATGCTGGCCATGGGCGGCGACGTGGGCGTGTTTGCGCACGGCGACAACGCCCTCGAAATGGAGCTGCTGGTGCAGGACTACGGCCTCACGCCCCTCGAAGTGCTGCGCCAGGCCACCAGCGGCAACGCCCGCATTTTCCACCTCGCCGACCGGGGCCGCATCGCACCCGGCCTGCTCGCCGACCTCGTGGCCGTGGCCGGCGACCCCACCCAGCAGGTGCAGGCCCTGCGCCAGGTGCGCCTCGTGCTCAAGGGCGGCGTGCTCTACAAGCAACCGTAGCACGTAAGTAGCGCGAACTTTGTAGGTAATACTCCGGGTGTGGGCCACCCTGCGGCCACGCATTAACGCAGCCGCTTCCGAATCTTTATGAAAAAACTCGTCGAAAAGCACCCGTTGGCCATCCGCTGGTTTCACTGGGTCAATTTCCCCGTGCTCATGCTCATGATATGGAGCGGCCTGTGGATATACTGGGCCAACGATGTCTACCGCATCGGCTGGGGCACCACCACGCTCTATAAGTTCTTCCCGCAGTCGTTCTACGATGCCGTTCACCTCGACCACAAGCTGGCGCAGGGCATGGCCTGGCACTTTATGCTGATGTGGGTATTTTTCATAAATGGCTTATTATACGTGGGTTACACGCTGGTATCGGGCGAGTGGCGCTACCTGCTGCCCAACCGCCATTCCTTCCGCGAGGCCTGGCAGGTGACGCTCCACGACCTGGGCCTGCGCAAAACGGCCCCACTTGTGCAGAAGTACAACGGGGCCCAGCGCATTGCCTACACGGCCATTATTATCATGGGCTTAGGCTCGGTGCTGACGGGCTTGGCCGTTTATAAGCCTACGCAGTTTGGCTGGCTCACGCAGGGGCTGGGCGGCTACGAGGCGGCCCGCGTGCAGCATTTTGTGCTCACCATTGGCTACGTGCTGTTTTTTGTGGTGCACGTGGCGCAGGTGGCCCGCGCCGGCTGGAACAACTTCCGCTCGATGGTGGCTGGCTTTGAGATTGAAGATGTGCCCGCCACCGGTGCCGCTGGCCCCGTGCTGGCCCAGCGCGACCCTGATGCCAAAGCCTAATAATAAATAACTTAACGCACTATTGTTATGGCTCTGGAAGTAAAGCCCTCGTCCGAAAAATCTATTCCGCCGCACGTGTCGCCCGATGGCCAGGACCTGACGCTAACGCCCGGCTCGGCTCTCGACCGCGAGGCTACGCGTCGCACCCGGCGCTCGTTTATTGGCCTCGGGCTGGCGGGCCTGGGCGGCGTGCTGGGCTGGCGCTATCTGCTCAGCCGGCCCGATGCCGACGGCACGCCCGCGCCCTTCCGCCGGGTGCTTGATGCCAACGGCCGCCTCTCGGCCGCCTACTTCCGCGAAACGCGGCTGGCCCCCGAGTTTGCCAAAAGCCAGGGCGTGGCCCAGGTGCGCACCAACGGCAGCGCCGGTTTGAAATCCGCTATCGACTTGGCTACCTGGCGCTTAGCGGTGCAACCCTACGGCGGTGGCCAGGCCCAGGAGTTTACCCTGGCCGACATCAAAGCCTTGCCCCGCATCGAGATGACGACCGAGCTCAAATGCATCGAGGGCTGGAGCATTGTAGTAAACTGGGCCGGCGCGCGCTTCGCCGATTTCCTGGCTAAGTACCCGCTGGCCAGCCGTAGCGGCCAGCCAATTAATGACATAGCCAATCCGCCCGCCGACCTAGCTCCCTACGTCAGCCTCGTCACGCCCGACAAAGAATACTACGTGGGCCTCGATATGCACAGCGCCATCCACCCCCAAACGCTGCTCTGCTACGAGATAAACGGCCAACCGTTGAGTATAGCGCACGGCGCGCCGTTACGCCTCGTCACGCCCCTCAAGTACGGCGTCAAGCATCTCAAGCGCATCGGCACCATCGCCTTCGTCGACGCCCGCCCCGCCGATTATTGGGCCGAAATGGGCTACGACTGGGACGCGGGACACTGACTTTCAGTTATCAGTTATCAATCATCAGTTATCAGCCGTTCAAATTGCTCATTTCGCGCAACTTGAACGGCTGATAACTGATGATTGATAACTGAAATTACATCACCACTCGCAGCTCGTAGCGCTCGCCTTCGGTGCCGGGTACGCTCCAGGCGCCTACGCGGCTAGGGCCGTAGCCGAGGTTCACCTTCACCCATTCGTTGCGGGTGGGCAGCAGGGCTAGCACGTTTTGGGTGAGGCTGTCGAGGTCGGCCTGGGCATTTTGGCGGCGCTGGGCTAGCTCGTCGGCGTGCTGGTCGAACGAGCCGGTGGGTGGGCGCTGCTCAAACTCATCGGCCGCGGTAGCCACGGCCGCATCGTGCGCAGCTTCGTTGAGGTCGGCCACGGTGAGCTTGCGCAGGTCTTCTTTGGCCGCGAGGTAAGCTTCTACTTTTTCAACAAGCGGCTGGAGGTTAGGGCTGAGGTAGTCGAGATTGGAGGCCATTCTTTTTTTAGTGGTTAATTTTTTAATGGTTAATGGTTAATTATTTGGTGGTTAAATGATTGACGAATAATTCAAAAGCCATTAATCATTAACCCTTAAAAAATTAACCATTATTATCCTTATTGCGCTGGCATCTTTCGCTGCAATATTTCACTTCCGCCCAGTTGTTGCGCCACTTCTTGCGGTACTCGAAAGGCAGGCCGCAGGTAACGCAGATTTTGGTGGGAAGCTGGCCTTTTTTCTGGGAAGCAGCCATGGGGCGGGGGCGAAAACGAAAAGCTGCCGGACCTTTGGCGGCCGGCCTGGCGCTGTTTACGTTCAAATGCGCACCCCCGGCCATCCTTTCCTATGCCCCACCACGCCCCCGACCTCATTGGCCAGGCCCTGCTCGACTACCAGCACGGCCACCACGCCGCCGCCCTCACCGTGCAGTGCAGCGCCGCCGACGACGAGCCCCTGCCCGCCGCCTACTTTTTCCGCACCCTGCTGGCCATGCCCGAGCTGGAGCGACAGGCCCTCGACGAGTGCCGCGGCCGCGTGCTCGACCTCGGAGCTGGCGCTGGCTGCCACGCCCTGGAGCTGCAAAGCCGCGGCTTTGCCGATGTGCGCGCCATCGACCACTCAGTTGGGGCTGTGCAGGTGATGCAGGCCCGCGGTGTGCACGAGGTGGCCTGCCACGACATCTTCGCGCCCCGCGCCGCCAGCGAGCGGCCCTACGACACCATCCTGATGCTGATGAACGGCCTCGGCCTGGCCGGCACGCTCGAAGGGCTCGATAAATTTCTAGTGCACGCCCGCACCTTGCTCGCGCCCGATGGCCAGATTCTGGCCACCTCGTCCGACATCAGCTACCTCTACGAGGACGAGGAGGGCGCGCTGGTTTTCAACCTCAACGGCCCGTACTACGGCGAGGTCAGCTACACGTTTCAATACAAGGACCAGGCCGGTGAGCCGTTCCCATGGCTTTTCATCGACGCCTCATTGCTGGAAGACGCGGCCCGCGCCGCCGGCTACGAAGCCGAGTTTTTGGGCGAAGATGAGGGCGGCCAGTACCTGGTGCGCCTCACCATGGTAGGCGGCTTCGAGCCGGCCATTGATTAAGTAAACGCGTTCGTCCTTGCGAGCGCTCCACTGCGTTGCGCTCGTAAGGACAAACGCATTTTACGTAGGTTGTATAATTAAGCAGAAGTATAAATGACTCACGAGCAAGCATATATCGTGCGTTGGGCCGAGCTGGACCCCAACGGCCACATGCGCCACTCGGCCTACGCCGACTTTGCCGCCGACCAGCGCGTGCAGTGGCTCGCCACCATCGGCTACGACATCCGGCGCTTTGCCGAGCTGCGCCTCGGCCCCATCCTGTTTCGCGAAGAAACCAAGTTCTTGAAGGAGCTGCACGGCGGCGAGCGCATTCGGGTAGAGGGCCGCGTCACGGCCGCCGCGCCCGACGGCTCCCGCTGGACCATCCTGCACACCATCTACAAAGCTGATGGCCGCGTGGCCGCCACCGTAGAGGTCGATGGTGCCTGGCTCGACCTCGACCGCCGTAAGCTCACCGTGCCGCCTACTGATTTGGCTCAGGCGCTGGCGGTGGGGCAGGAGTAAAGGAGTAAGTTAAAAAGTTAAAAAAGAACGTCATGCTGAGCTTGCCGAGGCATCTCTACCACGCCGTGAGGATTACTAACCTACTGGCGTGGTAGAGATGCTTCGGCAAGCTCAGCATGACGTTCTTTTTACTCACTTACCCATCTACTCACTTGCCAACTACTTCAGCACCTTACTGATGCGATTAAGCTGCTGCTGGTGGTGCAGCGTGTGGTCGAGCACCGAATTTACCGTTTGGTGAATGGTGAGCCAGCCGGCGCGCGGGTGCTGGAACACCGTGTGATTCAGCTTGGTACCCGGAAACTCGTGTAGCACCTGCTCCAGCTCCCGGCGGATGCCGGCCCACTCGGTGCGCAACTCGGGTAGGGGCGCAATGGTGGTGGGGTCGGGCGGCGGCGGCAGCGTGGGTGGCACCTTAAACTTGAGGCCCGGCAGGCGCAGGGCCAACCGCAGCAGCGTGGCCCGCAGCCGGTGCTTGAAGGTAGAGAGCTTCCACTTGCTGTTATCCGCCGCCAGGGTGCGGCGCAGGGCGGTGGCAATGCTTTTTTCGGCCGTCAGCAGGTGGTGAATCACCTGGGCCGCCGCCCACTGGCCGGGCACCGGGTGCGTGTAGGCGCGGGGCCCCAGCGCCTCGGCCGAGGCCAGCGCCTTTTCGGTGGCGCGGTCGAGCTGCTCAAATACGACGTGTAGGCTGTTGGTCATGGCGGGCGCGGGCGGGTGGGGTGGGAGAGGCGTAGATTTGGCTAAAAGGTAAGCACCGGGCGGGCAAGCTGCGGCGGGCCGCGGGCGGTGCGCCGCGGCCCGGGCGCGGGCCTGCAAAATTCGTGCAACCCCCGGCCCGCCGGCTACCTACTCGCTTTAAGTCGCTCGCCCCGTGCTCTTTAAAAATACGATTTCCAACCTCACGCGCATCCGGCAGGTGGCCGAAGTGCTGCTGCGCTACGGCTTCGAAGACGTGGTAACCACCACGCCCCTGCGCCGCCTCGTGAGCCAGAGCCGCCGCCTGCGCTGGCTCGACGCCGACGCGCGCCCCGTGTTTCAAACCACGCGTTGGGAGCGTATCCGGTTGATTATCGAGGAATTGGGCCCCACCTTTATCAAGCTGGCCCAGGCCCTGAGCAACCGCGCCGACCTGCTGCCCCAGGCCCTTATCGACGAGTTTGAGAAGCTGCAAAGCAATGTGCCCCCCTTCCCGGTGGCCGATGCCCGCCTCATTATCGAAGCCGAGCTAGGTTGCCCGCTGGCCGAGGTATTCGTGGAGTTTGACGATGAGCCCATTGGCTCGGCCAGCATTGGGCAGGTGCACCGGGCGCGGCTGCCCAGTGGCGAGGAAGTAGTGGTGAAAATCCAGCGCCCCGGCGTGCGCGAAAAAGTGGAGGGCGACCTGCGCCTGCTGCACGAGCTGGTGCGCCTCACGGCCACCTTTTTGCGCGGCCAGGGCCTCGCCAATCCCCAGGACGTGGTCGATGCCTTTGAGCGCAGCATGACCAAGGAGCTGGACTACACCTCCGAGGCCCGCGCTATGGAGCAGCTGCGCAAGCTCTACGAGGACTACACCACCTTCTACATTCCCAAGCCCTACCGCGAGCTGAGCACCAGTAAAATCCTGGTTATTGAATTCGTAAATGGCTGTAAAATAACCGATAAGCCGCAGCTGCTGGCCTGGGGACTCAGCCCCGAAACCGTGGCCGAAACGGGCATGGACATTTACCTGACCCAGATATTCGAGTTCGGATTTTTTCACGCCGACCCGCACCCCGGCAACGTGCTGGTGCGCCCCGATGGCACGCTGGTGCTCATCGACTTTGGCATGGTGGGCAAGCTCACCAAGCAGCAGAAATACGCCTTTGCGGGCGTGTTCATCGGTATGGCCCGGCAGGATGCGCGCAGCATGGCCCTCAACTTTCGGCGCCTGGCCCTCAGCAGCGACATCCCCGACATGCGCGCCTTCGAGGCCGACCTCAGCCTGCTCATCGAAGACTTCGCGGTACTTGATGTCAAAGACATGAGTATGAATGACTTGGCCGACTCGCTCCAGGGCATCATTTATCAGTACAAGCTGCAAGTGCCGGGCGCGGTGTTCCTCATTTTGCGGGCGCTGGTTATTCTCGAAGGCATTGGCAAGGTGCTGCATCCCAACTTCAACACCTTCGAGTTTGTGCGGCCCTACGGGGCCAAGATTTTGCGCGAGCAGTACTCACCCGAAAACATCCTCAGCGAGGCCGAATACACGGGTACCCAGCTGCTGGCCCTGCTGCAAACCCTGCCCATCGACCTGCGCCAAATCATGCGCAAAATCAGCAAGGGCGAGCTGCGCGTGAAGGTGGAGCTGAGCGGCTACACCAGCCTGCTGCGCATGGCAGACCGCCTTGTCACGCGCACCATCCTGGCGCTGCTCACGCTGGGCACGCTGCTGTTTGCGGGCCTGAGCCTGCTGGGCCGCTACTCGGCCGCTATGCCTTACTTCCGCGGCCTGCCCGTTATCACTTGGTACAGCCTCGGGGCCACCGCGTTTCTGACGCTGCTGCTTACGCTGCCGCGCCGCGCCCGCCGCGAGTAGGCGGGTGCAAATTTTTTGGTGTAAATTTTCAGTACTATGGCTCCTCTTACCGACACGACGGCTCCGATTACCGATATTTCGCAGCTCGATATGAGCCAGTCGTATTCCTACGCTGATTATTTGAGCTGGAAATTCAGTGAATATGTCGAGCTAATCAAAGGGCGGGTGTTGCGCAAGATGTCGGCCCCAACCTCTCTGCACCAGCAATGCTCTTCTAATTTACATGGGGAGCTTTATCACTACCTCAAGGGGAAGCCCTGCCGGATATTTTCGGCTCCCTTTGACGTACGCTTATTGCGTAGCACTGGCAACGGCGATGCTCAGGTAAAAACCGTGGTGCAGCCCGACCTGTGCGTAGTATGCGACAGCGCGAAAATCGATAAACGCGGCTGCCTCGGTGCGCCCGACTTAATTATCGAAATCGTGTCGCCCAGCACGGCTACTCACGACACCAAAACGAAGTTTGACCTGTACGCTGAAAATGGCGTGGGTGAGTATTGGATAGTATTTCCGGGCGAGCAGGCGGTGTCCGTCTACGTGCTGCAAGACGGTGATTATCAGCCCCAGGGTGACTTTTACGAGCCCGGCCTGATACCCAGCCGCACCCTGCCCGAGCTGCAGCTGCAATGGGCCGACGTGTTTGCTGGCGTGGCCTAGCGCGGGCCGCTACCCACAGAAAGGCTCGCCGAGCAAATGCACCCGAAAGGTGGTGCCGCGCCCCGGCTGGCTATCCACCTCGATGCGGCCGCCGTTGCTTTCTACCAGGCGGTTGACCAGGAACAGCCCCACGCCGGTGCCCGCGCTGGCCTCGGGGTGGAAGCGCCGAAACAAGTGGAACAGCTCCTCGCCGAAGCGGGCCAGGTCAATGCCCAGGCCGTTATCCTGCACGCTGAGCACCGGGCAGCCGGCCACCTCGTAGGTGCGCACCTGCACGTGCGGCGGGCGGCCTGGCTGGCGGTATTTCACCGCGTTGCTGAGCAGGTTGAGCACAATAGTGCGCAGGCTGCTGCGCACGTAGGGTAGCGTAGGCAGGTCGGCAAAGTCGAACGTGAGCCGGGCCTGCGTAGCCACCAGCTCGGGCCGCAGCACGAGCCGGGCCTCGGCGGCTAGTTCGGCAAATGCCACGGGCTCAGTAATTTGGTGGCTGGGGTGGCGTTTTTCCTGCACCACGGCCGCCAGGTCGTGGATGGTGGTGGAGAGGTTGCGCAGCGACTCATCAACCAGCTGGAGCACGATGGCCTCGTCGGCATCGTGAAACGTGGCTGTGCGCCGCAGCTCGGCAAAGAGGCCCACCAGGTTGTTGACGGGCTCCTTGAGGTCGTGACTGGCGGCGTACACGAAGTTATCGAGGTCCTGGTTGGTGTGGGCCAGCTGCTGGTTGCGCACCCCAATCTCGTGGTTGGCCACGTGCAGGCGGGTGTTTTTTTCGGTTACTTCCTGCCGGCTGGCCGTGAGGTCGAGCAGCGACTCGCGCAGCTGCTGGTTGGCGGTTTGCAGCTGCAGGTGGTAGCGGCCTACGTACTGGCGCCATTCGTTTTTTTCGATGGCGTGCACCACCGTTTTGTGCAGCATCACGTGGTCGAACTGCTGCTTGACCAGGTAGTCGAGGGCCCCGCTGCGCAGGGTGCGTACGGCCAGCGTTTCGCTGCCCCGGCCCGTAATCATCACCACGCACAGCGTGTCGGGTAGGCACAGCGCCTGGAGGCTCGCCAGCATCAGCAGGCCATCGGTATCGGGCAGGTAGTAGTCGAGCAGCACGCAGTCGGGCTGGCGCGCGGCACATAGCGCCAGGCCCTCGGCCCCCGTCGCGGCTTCCTCAAATTCCAGCTGCTCGCCATTGGGCTGCTGGGTGAGGTAGCGCCGGTAGAGGGCCCGGTCGGCCGCGTCGTCTTCGATGAGTAGAATGCGTTTCACAGCGTAAAGGGGGCTAGGCGAGGTGAGGGAGTTCGGCGGTAGCGAGCCAATAGTGGGCTAGCACGCCTATTTTTGCTTCCAATGCGTTGTAGTTCAATGGCTTGATTAGAAAGCTATTAGCTCCCAGGCGGTAGCAGTCGTCCACGTCATGGGGGTTGTGCGAGCCTGTGAAGACGATGACCGGAATCACGTGCAGCGCTTCGTCAACCTGCAACGCCCGCAGCACATCGCGGCCATCGAGGCCGGGCATGGTCAGGTCGAGCAGTACCAGCACGGGCAGGGTGGCGGGCCAGGCGGGGTGCTGGCTATGGCCTTGCAAATATTCGAGGGCCTGCTCGCCGTTTTGGCAGTGCACTACGGGGTTGGGCGCGGCGTGCTTGCGCAAGGCGCGGCTCAGGGCCAGGAAGTCCTCGGCATTGTCTTCTACCACCAAAATGGGGCCGCCCGCCCAGCGATTGCCAGGCTGGGTAACTACTGAAACCATGTGAGCAAGATGTGCAGCGAGCAGGCAGCCAACGGCGCCTGCGCTGCGGGGGAGGGCCGCTGGCCACCGTAGTAAGCAGGCCAGCCCTAGGGGGCCAAGCTGCCAACGCAGTGTTTGCTAGTAATTAATAACTAATTAATTGACAAGCAGTTAAGTGACCCATAAAAAGAGGCTGTGTCGCTAAAGCGAACGTAGGAGTGGGCTACTGACAGCCCGCATTAGCGAGTGCCCAACCTAGGTGCCTGCTGAAGCGCTCGGTAGCCTGAAAGAAGCTTTCGCCAGCAAGGCCCGGTTCTTACGGCCCAAAGGGCGGGCCAATGAGCACCCAGCGCTTGCCCGACTGCCCCCAATCCAAGAGTATGGGCGTGCGGCGAGCCAGCAGCTGGCCCCAGGAAATACCAGGTGACATAGGTGGGCAGGGAACGGTGAAAATGCACTCGGTCCTGTTCCTTACCTGGACAGCTGGCCGCAAAAACCTGATTTTCATAAAGGTACCCCCGCCACCCCGGATGCCAACACTGCGCGGCTAATTAATCTGGTCCCCGCCGCCCGGCCAGCCGTTAGGATACCAGCAGTTCGGCCCCGCGCTGCTGCTGCACCCAGGCCCGGAGCCGGGCCGGGGCTAGCACCTCCACGGCTGGCCCGTAGCTCAGTAGCTCCATGCGCAGGTCGTGGGTATCGAACACGGTCAGCACCAGCCGGATTTCGGTGTCATCGTGCACCAGCACGCGCTGCGAGGCGTGCAGCGGGTAGCCCAGCGCGTAGCGCCCCTGCACGGGCGTAAAGCGGAGCACGATTTCCTGCGGCTCCGCATCGTGCGGGCGCGTAATCCCAAAGGCATCCGCGTAGTACGTGGCTGCCTCGAAGCCCGCGGGCGGCACAAAGGGCCGCGCCGTCACGCGCAGGTGGCTGATGCGGTCGAGGCCGAAGCAGGCCAGCCAGCCGCTGCCGGCCATGGTGGCCAGCACGTACCAGCGCCCCCGAAATTCCTTCAGAAGCAATGGCCCCGCCGTGCGCGTCACGGCCGCATCTTCCCAGAATTTCTGGTACTGAAACTCGACCAGGCAGCCCGCCTGCGCCGCCCGCAGCAGCGGCCGCAAGTGCGCCAGCCCCTGCGCCCGCCGCGTTTCGGGCTGCACAAACGGGGCCAGCGCGGCTGGCAGCCGCAAAAATGCCTGAAGCTCCACGGCTTCGAGCAGGCGCTCGTGCTCGGCCAGGGGCAACTCGGTGTCGGCTAGGTCCAGGTAGTACCCCGCGTTTTTGCGCGACTTGATGGTGAGACCAAACAGGTCGATTATCTCCCGCACGTCGCGCTGAAACGTGCGCAGGCTATAACTACTAATGAAATCGCCGACGCTGGTTTCAGTCAGCAGATAACGCTGAATCTCAGCAAACGGTAATGCCCGCCCCCGCGCCGCCTGCAACCGGCGCACAAGGCGAAACTGGCGGAGGAGGTGAGCGCGGGCGGGCATTTAGGAGATTTTTTATAGAGAGCTTTAATTCTTACCTGTCAATGGCTGTATCCAGACCTTCAAGCCCAACTTGCAATAGCATTGAAGCAAATTGCTGACCATTAATGAGTTGAATTTTTTGCTCTTTAGCGAGTTCAATAGCTTCTTTAGAGTATTCTGTTCCGGAGGAAATTACCCATGATACCTGTGAGTATTCCTCAGATAAGTCTTTGTCAGCTTTGCTCTTGCAATAGGCCGAAATTTGTTCTACTGCCCAAGAAGAAGCTTCGCCATTGTAAAATTTTACTTGGGCATAAAAAACTGTTTTCAAAGCTTCGAAAGTAGCAACTACATCAGCATCCCCTTCTTTGCCACTTTCATTCTTGTGGGGAATAGTTACATTAGTTGCACCTACGCGCTCAAAATACCACTTCACCAACCTTTCGAATTTGTCAGGATTAAGGCTTTTATGAAGTATAGCAAGCGTATTATTTACATTTGCTTCTGTTAATAGGGAATGCAAATTAATGGGCCGCTGTTTATCGAAGGCAACGATTGCTTCTTCAAGGCTATTACGCAAATGCTCTGGTATCTGTACGTTTGTGCCTTGGAATTTCATGCGTGATGTCAAGGCTGCATCTGCGTAGTCGTAGCGAGATAACCCAGTCCGTATAGGTTTGACTTCCCAGAAAAAGCCCAAGTCGATAAGCTCGTTGTTTTCCCGATGAAGTAGTCCATCATTGTGAAAATTAACCGGATTACCGTGCCAATTTAAAATAGGATTTAACGACAAAGAGGAAATGGGCATAGGCTCTTTGCCTGAAATTTCATAAATTGAAAAAGTATCCCAAATTGGTATAACTATCCAATCGCCTGGCTTCATTTCTTTCAGAAAACGCCATAGATTGTAACGTATGCGGGTGTGACGATAATCTTCTCCCCACTCCTCTGCGAAAGCGTTTTCTAAAGCATCCCAGCCATGGGTGTTCAAGTCATTTAAGAAGTCTATTCTGCTAAAATCTGAAAACCCGATAGTGAGATAGCCTTTTTCAAGTAAGCCATGCGAAACCTCTGCATGGTGTTTAATACGGTGTAGCCAAATGTTATTCATGAGTGTTTTTAAGAGGTGAAAAATTCTGCAATCCGACTTGTTTTATGAAATAAATATCTTGTTTTAAGAAACTACTTTTACGATTTTCTGCCGCACCCGCCACGTCAGATACCTACTGCCCTCGCCCGGCCGGGAAGCCTCCAGTTCCAGGCTGCTAACTACCGCTTCATACCCTGCCGTCAGCAACGACTCCCACGACGCGCCTTGGTTCCGGTATTGCCTGGCCGTTGCGGCAATAAAGCGTAGATACTGCTCCTGCCCGGCGGGAGCCAGCCCCAGCGGCCGGGCGGCGGCCAGCTGCCGTAGAAACGGGAGGGCGTTGGCTTTTTCGGCTTCCCAGGCGGGGTCAGTAGGCTGTTTGGATACTTTTAATTGGCGCATGGAAAGGGACGAGCAAATGTAGAAGAAAGTATTCAGTATTAGTAGCTCAGCAGCAGCCACACCTGCATGGCCCCGGTTGCTACCATTACCCGCTCATCGTGGCCAAAAATCAGTTCGCCATCGTTGTGCAGGAGCGCGGAGAGGATGGTTTCCGTGAGTTCGCTTAGCTCGGCCATTTCCAGCGGGGCGGCAGAGTCAGATACGATGTAAAGCAGCGCATACTGGGCCGGCTGCTCCTCAACGGCTGGCGGCAGGGTGGCTAGCAGCTGCCACAGGGCTGCCGCGGCGCGGCCGGGGCCAGTGGTTTCCGTTTGCGCCGCCCGGATGGCCCCGGCCCCGCGCATTACTGTGTGCACATCGCCCATATCCACATTGCCTGGGAGCGGTGGCGCACTGGCCACCAACTCGCGTAGGGCAGTAAGCCAGGCGAACAAGGCCGGCCGGTGCGGAGTCTGCGCGGCTAGCTGGGCCGGGGTGGCGGTGGCTTCCCAGCCAGCCAGTAGGGCAGTGGGGGCGGCTGGCGTGGTTAGGGCAGGGGCGGCGGGCATGGAGTAAAAGGTTAGAATAGGCCCCAAAGGTGACAACCCACCGCGCCAAACCACGTCGCTTTCGCCCCGCCCAAAATTATTCTTTTGCGCCCGGCACGCGCCCAACGGCTGCCAAGTCGTTATTTTGTCTAATGCTGCGCCTGCGCCGATAAAATCTGCGTAATCTGCCCTATCAGCGTCAATCTGCGATTTATGAAATTGTTCAAGTCTGCCGACCTTATCCGCAAAAGCAAGTACATCAGCCGCGATTTGAGCTGGCTGCGCTTCAACTACCGGGTGCTCGACCAGGCCAAGGACCCCGGCCGCTCGCTGTTTGATAAGCTGCGGTTTATGAGCATCACCAGCTCTAACCTCGACGAGTTTTTCATGATTCGGGTGGGCTCGCTGTATAACTACCTCGACTATGGCAAGGAGCGCGTCGATTACTCGGGCATGCGCGAGCTGCCGTTTCGGCGCAAGCTGCTCGACTTTGCGCACCGGTTCGTCAACGACCAGTCACTCATTTACTTAAATGAGTTGAAGCCGCAGTTTGAGAAGCAGGGTTTCAGCATCCGGCGGGTGGAGGAGTTGACCGAGATTGAGCTGAAAAAGGTGGAAGGCTACTTCAAAAACACCGTTTTCCCGCTGCTCACGCCGATGGTGTACGACTCGTACCACGGCTTCCCGCTGCTCATGAACCAGGTGCTGGCCTTTGGCGTGGTCACGCGCGAAAAGGCGGCCGGCGAGGGCGTGCCCGTGTCGGCCACGCCCGACATGGAGAAGGGGCAGGAGCGCCTCACCTTCGTGCAGATTCCGCAGAACCTGACCCGGTTTTTTGAAATCACGCGCAAAGACCGGGTAGTTTTTGTGCCTATTGAGGAAATTGTGCGGGCCAACCTGCACAAGCTGTTTCGCAACGTCGAAATCGTGTCGGCCGACTTGTTCCGGGCCACCCGCAACGGCGATTTCACGCTGGAAGAATCGGAGGATATCGACACCGACTTTATCAAAGAAATTCAAACCGGCCTCAAAACCCGCAAGCGCGGCCGGGTGGTGCGCGTGGAGGTCGAGCCCGACGCTTCGCCCCACCTCATGAGCATCCTGCGCGAGCGCTGGAACATCGACAACGGCAACATCTTCGTCATTCCGGTGCTGCTGGATATGAAGGGGTTGAACCAGATTTTGCGTTACCCGAGCTTCAAGGGCAAGGGCGCCAAGCTACCGTCGCCGGTGCTGCCGCTGAGCTTGCCCGAGGGTGCTGAGGAGAACATGTTTGAGTATCTCAAGCACCACGACGTGCTGATGCACCACCCCTATAATTCAATTGAGCCGGTGGTGCGGCTGCTGGAGCGGGCCGCCGAAGACCCGCACGTGCTGGGCATCAAGCAAACGATTTATCGGCTGGCCGAAGACTCGCGCGTGAGCGCCGCCCTGCTCAAAGCCGCCGAAAACGGCAAGCACGTGTCGGTGCTGTTTGAGGTGAAGGCGCGCTTCGATGAGGAGCGTAACATTCGGGAGGGCGCGCGGCTCGAAAAGGCCGGCTGTTTCGTCATCTACGGCGTAGGTAAGTACAAGACCCACACCAAGATGCTGATGATTATCCGCAAGGAAGGCGAGAAGGTGACGCGCTACGTGCACATCGGCTCGGGCAACTACAACGAGCAAACCTCGCGCCTCTACACCGACCTGAGCATGCTGACGACCAACGATACGTATGGCCACGACGTATCGGAATTCTTCAACGTTATCACGGGCCACTCGCAGCCCGACGACTACGAGTACCTCATCACAGCCCCGCGCGACATGCGCCAGCAGCTCATCCACCTGGTGCGCGAGGAGGCCAAAAACGCTAAAAAAGGTTTGCCCAGCGGCATTGTCATCAAAATGAACTCCCTGGAAGACCGGGAGTTAATTGACGAGTTTTACAAAGCCAGCCGTGCCGGCGTGCCCATCCGCTTTATCGTGCGGGGCATTTGCTGCCTACGGCCGGGCCGGGCCGGGCTGAGCGAGAACATCGAGGTGAAGAGCATTGTGGGCGAGTACCTGGAGCACGCCCGCTTGCTGTACTTCCACCACGGTGGCGAGGCGCGGCTCTACGCCGGCTCGGCCGATGCCATGGTGCGCTCCTTCGACCGCCGCATTGAGGCGCTGTTCCTGATTGCCAACCCGCAGCTGCGCCGCGAGGCTATTCTTATTTTGCAGCTCAATCTGCTTGATAATCAGAATAGTTACCTCATGCGGGAGGATGGCGCCTACATCAGCCAGCGGCCCACCAATGGCGAGCCAGCCATTAACATTCACCGCGACTTTTACCGCCGCCCCGATGAGGCACAGCTAGCCCAGGCTACGCCCGAAGGCCTGCTGGCCCTGCTGCACGACCAAACCGCCAAGCGCCGCCAGCTGGCGGCCGATGAAGCTGCTGCCGTCGCCGCTGCGGCCGTAGTAGCCCCCACCATGGAAGAAGGTGACGACTTCGGCCAGGGCGAAACAATAACGGAAGCAGAATTAGCCCAGGAAGCCGATATCGCGGCTACCGTAGTGGACGAGTAACGTCAGCTGTCATTGCGAGCGTAACGCAGTGGAGCGCGGCAATCTTTCCTTTCCGTTAGGGTGACTATCCCGACGATTAGGAAAGATTGCCGCGCTCCACTGCGTTGCGCTCGCAATGACAGATGTGAGGCGTGGCTACACCAGCGGCCCGTTTTCCACGTCGGCCACCGGCAGAATGCTGGGGTGCACGGTGGGGCTGATTTCGTCGAAGAACTGCTCGAATAGCGCCTGTAACATGCCGTCTTTCAGGCCGATATCGGGCACTATCATGCTGCTGACATTGGCCCACTCCATGGCGGCGAGGTAGATGTGGCCGGCGGGCACGATTACGTCGGCGCGGTCGGGGTTGAGCATGGCCACGTTCACGCGCTCGGTCATGCTCATGGCCCCGAGGCGGTCGAGGATGGCCTGCACGCTGCGCTTGTTCACGGGCTTGTTGGGCGCGGCCGGCGACATGCTGTAAATCTTGTTGATGTTGCCGCCCGTGCCAATGGCGCGGGTTACGTGGTAGCGGCGGGCGTTTTCGCGTACCCAGGCCTCCATGCGCTGCCACAGGCCGTTCATCTCCTCCACGGTGCGGCCGCTTTGCTCCTGCTGCATGCGCCGGATAGAGCCGATTTCGAACGACTGCGCGGCCACCTTACGGCGGTCGTGGTAGATGTTGAATTCGGTGCTGCCGCCGCCTACGTCGATGTGTAGGTAGTGGCGGTTGTCTTCCAGCACGTGCTCGATTACGCGGTTGATATACGCGGCTTCGTCTTGGCCATCAATCACTTGAATAGTTAGGCCAAGCTCCTGCTGCACGCGCGCGGCCACGGCCGCACCGTTGCTGGCCGTGCGCATGGCCGAGGTGGCGCAAATGAGGTGGTGCGACACCTCGTGCACCTCCATCAGCAGCTTGAGCGAGTGCAGAAACTTAACGAACTTATCGGCCTTGCGCGGCGGAATTTCGCCGGTGGCAAATACGTCTTCGCCCAGCCGCAGCGGGTAGCGCACGTACTCGACGCGCTTGAGGCGGTAGCGCCCATTAAAAAAAAGCACGGCCGAAATCTGGCAGCGCACGGCGTTGGAGCCAATATCGATGGCGGCGAGCTTGGTAAGCTGATACTCCATAGTGCAAAGCTAACCGCAGATTCAAGCGGATTTAGCGGATTACGCAGATACGTTTAATCCGTTTGAATCTGCGGCTAATTGGAGTTGTTGATTAGGTTCACTACCAATGTGGCCATCACGTCCTTGTCTTCGGGGCGGCTTTCGGCTATTAGAAGCGTGAGGGCGACCAGCGCATTATCGGCCAGGCGGCGCGTGCCATCGGGTCGGTAGAGGCAGCCGTTGCGGTCGAGGAAATACACAAACAGAAAGGCCGCAATGCGTTTGTTGCCATCCGAAAACGAGTGATTTTTAACGACAAAGTAGAGCAGGTTTGCGGCTTTTTCCTCCACGCTCGGGTACATGTCCTGGCCACCAAAACTCTGGTAGATAGTGCGTACGGAACTCTCAAACGACTTGTCTTTTTCGCGGCCAAACAGCTCGGAGCCGCCAAACTGCACGCGCAGCGCGTCGATGGCTAGCATGGCGCTTTCATACGTCAGCTCAAAGCCGGCCTCGGAGACCGGGGCCACAGTGTCGCGGGCCACGCGCAGGCGCTGGTGGTCGTACTGGTCGAGCACATCGAGAGCCCGGGCGTAGTCACCCAGAATGCGCAGTAGCGCACCCGATTGGTCAGCAGTTAGCTCTTGATTGGTAGCTACTTCGGCTTGCAGCTGCACGAGGCGCTTGAGGTCGGCTAGCTGGCGGGCGCTTTCACGCAAGCGCTTCTCGTTCAGGGCATAACCCTGCACGAGATACTGGCGCAAAACCTGCGTGGCCCACTGGCGAAAGCTGGTGCCGCGCTTGGATTTTACGCGGTAGCCAACTGAGATGATGACATCTAGATTATAGTGGTTCGTGCGGTAAGATTTGCCATCCGCAGCAGTTAGTAAGGATTCCTTACTAACTGCTTGTTCTTCTAATTCATTTTCTTTGAATACGTTACGTAAGTGCATCGTGACGTTTGGGCGAGAAACTTGAAAAAGCTCGCTCATCTGCGCTTGCGTCAGCCATACGGTGTCGTGGTCGAGTTGCACGTCGAGGCGGATTTCTCCATCGGGCGACTGGTAGAGTAAAACGTCTGGGGTAGTGGCGGGCTGCATAGCGGCAGGATACATAAGGAAGTGGCAACTAGGGAAGGCAGTCAGCAATTACAGTCAAGCCAGGGACAATGTACCCGTCAGTTAGCGAGCCGATTGCCCCTGGCTTGGCATTGTTACTCGCCCGGCGCGTTGATGCCTAGTTGCCGTAGCTGCGCGGCGTATTTGTCATAAATCACGCGCAAGTCGGCGTTGTGCTTGGCGGCGTCCATGCCCTGGCTCACGTTGGCCGAGTGGAAGCGGTGCAGGTGGCTGTAGTGCGGGCATACCACGGGCAGGTGCCCGGCCAGTAGAAATCGCACGTACAGGTCCAGGTCTTCGGCCATGGCCAGTTCGGGGTCGTAGCCGCCTACTTCGTCAAGCAGGGCCTTGCTGTAGCACACGTTGCCCTGGATGAAGTGCTCGGCCCGGAAAATGGCGGTGAGCATGGCCGTGGGCGAATTAAATTTCCAGGCGTAGTAATCCTCGTTGGGCAGGTAGCGGGCCTGCTCGTCCACGCGCAGAAAATCGGCTACCAGCCAGGGCCGGCCGGGGTTCGCTTCAATGGCGGCCCCGTAGTGGTAGAGGGTGCGTTGCAGCAGCAGGTCATCGTCGTCGAGGGGCACCACCCAGGCGTCGGCGGGCGTGTGCTGGCTCAGCTCGTTGCGGGCAAAGCCGGGGCGCTTGGGGTCGGGGTGCTGCCAGTGGCGCAGCGGTGGGTGGGGCTGGGCGGCGGCCTCGGTGAGCACGGCAGCGGTGCCGTCATCGGGGCCATTCTGGTACAGCAGGTGCTCGAAGGAGAAATCGAGCGGGGCCGTGATGCTGGCGCGCACACTGGCAATGGTTTCGGGTAGCAGCGCGCGCCGCTGGTGGGTGGGGGTAATTACTGAAAAATGCATTGGCTTCTCTTTCGGGTTAAGCGGCCGAAAAGTTGCGCCGCTCCCCTGGTCTTGGGTGGTATTAGCTGCACTTTACGGGGCTGATGGGTGTTGAGAAGTACTTCCCAGTCGGCCGCCGGGAGGCTTTGTCTCTGCTGCTAAGCCTAAGGTTTTTATTTAAATAATCTGCTGGTTAACAGATAATAAAGAAATTAAAGAAGCTGGTCTGCA
Source organism: Hymenobacter arcticus (assembly GCF_054779975.1). Classification (NCBI taxonomy): domain Bacteria; kingdom Pseudomonadati; phylum Bacteroidota; class Cytophagia; order Cytophagales; family Hymenobacteraceae; genus Hymenobacter; species Hymenobacter arcticus. Next base: position 521,445 of record NZ_BAAGXF010000001.1, on the reverse strand, counting down.
AGGTTTCGAAGCCAAGCAGCGCAGTGGCAACTGACCAGTTGACGGCCGTTGCGTCAGCCAGGTGACTACTTTCGGCGGCTGGCCTCATTTTTACTTACTTACTTTTCCCATGCTGCTCGTTTTTCTTGGATTTATTGTGTTGATACTGGGCCTGAATGCTAGCCGCTATTCGGACAGTTTGGGCCGCTGGCGCAACGGCCTACTGGTGTTGGGCGCGGGGCTATTGGTGCTGGGCGTGGCCTTTAGCACGGTGGTGCAGGTGGGCGTGGGTCAGGTGGGCGTACAAACGCTGTTTGGGCAGGTACAGAAGCGGGTGCTGCCGCCCGGCCTGAGCGTGGTGAATCCGCTGGTCGACGTAACACGCTTCGACACCCGCACCCAGAACTACACCATGTCGGCGGTGCGCACCGAGGGCCAGCAGGCCGGCGACGATGCCATCCGGGTGCTTTCGGCCGACGGCCTGGAGGTCGTCATCGACCTCACCGTGCTCTACCACGTGGTGCCCGCTCAGGCCCCGCGCATCCTGTCCACCATTGGCGAAGACTACCAGGATAAAATAGTGCGCGCCATCTCGCGCACCCGCATCCGCGACAATGCCGTGTACTACGATGCCGTGGCCCTGTACTCGACCCGCCGGGAGGAGTTTCAAACCCGCATTCTGAGCGCCATCGAAAAGGATTTTCGCACCAATGGCTTGCAGCTCGACCAACTCCTGATTCGTAATATTCAGCTGCCGCAGTCCGTCAAGGCCAGCATCGAAAGCAAGATTTCGGCCGAGCAGGACGCCCAAAAAATGCAGTTTGTAGTGCAAAAAGAGCGGCAGGAGGCCGAGCGCAAGCGTGTAGAGGCGCAGGGTATCGCTGATTACCAGCGCATTGTGAATACCGAGCTGAGCGACAAGCTCTTGCAGTACGAGGCCATCAAGGCGCAGCAGGCTATTGCCACCTCGCCCAATGCCAAGGTTATCATCATGGGCGGCAAGGGCACGCCGCAAGTGCTGATTGGGGATAAGTAGAGAATCAGTCGTCATTGCGAGCGCAACGAAGTGAAGCGCGGCTATCTCAGAGTCGAACGAAATACGCGCAATTCGTATCGTTCAAGTCTGGGATGGCCGCGCTTCACTTCGTTGCGCTCGCAATGACAGGCGATTACGCCTATGCCACTACTACCTCCTTGCGCTCGCCAATCTGCTGGCGCCACATGGCGTAGTACAAGCCTTTCTGCGCTAGCAACTCAGCGTGGCGGCCGGCCTCGGCCACCTGCCCGCGCTCCAGCACGAAGATGCGGTCGGCGTGCAAAATAGTGCTCAGGCGGTGGGCAATGAGCACGGTAATGTGCTGGCGCGAGCCCGATAGCTCGCGCACCGTGCGGCCAATTTCTTCCTCCGTGAGCGAGTCAAGGGCCGAGGTGGCTTCGTCGAAAACCAGCAGCGTGGGGTGGCGCAGCAGGGCCCGGGCAATGCTGAGGCGCTGCTTTTCGCCGCCGCTCACCTTCACGCCGCCTTCGCCGAGCACCGTGTCGAGGCCCTTGGGGGCGCGGGCCAGCAGGCCATCGGCGGCCGCCTGGTGCAGGGCGTGCAGGCACTCTTCGTCGGTGGCCTGGGGGGCCACAAAGCGCAGGTTTTCGCGGATGGTGCCGGCAAATAGCTGGGTGTCCTGGGTTACGAAACCGATTTGCTCGCGCAGCTGGTCGAGGTCTACCTCCGCACTGGGGATGTTGTTGTAGAGAATCTCACCCGCGAGGGGCGGGTATAGACCCACCAGCAGCTTCACGAGCGTGGTTTTGCCCGAGCCGCTGGGCCCCACGAAGGCAATGGTTTCGCCCAGCTTGGCCCCAAACGAAATGTCCGACAACGCCGGCACCGGGGCCGTAAGGTGCTTGAAGGTAACGTGGTCGAAGGCCAGCGTTTCGATGCGGTTCACGGCCTTGGGGTGGGCGGGCTTCACGTCGCGCGGGGTGTCGAGAATCGTCTGGAAGTTGCCCAGCGAAATCTGGGTTTCGCGGTAGGTGCCAATGATGGTACCAAGCTCTTGCAACGGCCCGAAGATGGAGAACGAGTAGATGAAGAACGAGAAGAACTCGCCCAGGCTGATGTGGTTCTGCACCCGCAAGTACAAAAGCATCAAGATAATAATGTTGCGCAGCAAGTTCACAAACGTGCCCTGCACGAAGCTCAGTGAGCGCAGGTAGCGCACTTTGCGCAGCTCCAGCTTCAGAATTTTGTCGGTGATGCCATTCAGGCGCTCGGTTTCCTGCTGGGCCAGCCCGAGGCTTTTAATGAGCTCGATGTTGCGCAGGCTCTCGGTGGTGGAGCCGGCCAGCGCCGTGGTTTCGCCCACGATGGTCTTCTGAATAACCTTGATTTTCTTGCTCAGCGCAAAGCTCAGAATACCCAGCAGCGGAATGGTGATGAAGTAGCCGATGGCAATGGGCCAGTACACGGTGATGGCGTACCACATCACAAATATGATGCCCACCACGGCCGTAAACAGCACATTGACAAAGCTTTGAATGAGCTTCTCTACATCAATGCGCACCTTCTGGAGCTTGCCCAGCGTTTCGCCCGAGCGCTGGTCTTCAAACACTTGGTAGGGCAGGTCGAGCGAGTGGCGCAGGCCATCAGAGTACATGCGCGCCCCCAGCCGCTGGGTGATGACGTTGACGTAGTAATCCTGAAAATTCTTGGCGATGCGGCTCACCATCGCCACGCCCAGCATGGCCCCTATGTAGGGAATGGCCTGCCAGAAAAATGGCCAGAACGGCACATTCAGCAGGCCGCTCACGCTGCCGGTGCGCGGCACAAAGTGGTCAACCAGCCGGCGAAACAAATAGGGGTCGAGCAGTGAAAAAACCTGGTTGACGGCGGCCAGCACCAGGGCCAGTATCAGCAGCGGCCAGTAGCGGCGTAGGTAAGAATAAAGCAGTTGCATAGCACAAATACGCCGGACCTCACGGCCCGGCGGCAAGAGAAAAAATGGTGCGGGCTGGGTAGCCTGCCCCTAAAAATAGTAGGTCTTAAACCGCCAGTGGCGCGGGGCGGCGTAGCGCCAGCACTACAAATAGCAGCACCAGCAGCGCAATAGCCGGCACCCCTTTAGCCAAGCCACCAGGTATTTTGGTGGCGTGCATAAACACAGCTCCCAGCATAATGATAATCAACCCCAGTGCTGCCGGCCGCACCGTGCGCGGCACCAGCAGGCCGATGCCGCCCAGCACTTCGGCTCCCGCAATGAGGTAGGCAAACCAGCCAGGAACGCCCATGCCGCTGAAGTTGGTGACGGTGGCCTCCGAATGCAGAAATTTGTTGATGCCCGAAGCGATAAAAGCAAAGGCAAGCAAACCTTGCAAAACCCAGGCAACGGTATTTCGGGTAGAAGAAGTCATGGGTAAGAGAAAAATGAAAAGGCTTGAAAAAGTAACCTGTTCCGGTCTGAATAGTTGCTGCTGCCCCGAAACCAGAAAATTTCCCTGCTGGTGCCTGGCACAATAGGCGCACAGCAGCAGGTAGTTGGCGTAGCTATTAATACGACACCTAGCAGAATAGGGGGCAAGGATACCGAATTGCCGCTGGCGTTGCAAAGCGGGCAGCAGACTATCCGCATACGACTAACATACGGAACACAAAAAAACCTCTCCCAATTGGGAGAGGCTCTTTCAAAAATTAAGCTTAGGGCTAACTAGTAGCGGTAAACTTTGTCAGCGTTGTTGGTCTTGAACTGCTCTTCGAAATACTTGGCGTCTTCGGCGTTGCGGGGTTTCACGCCCATCACAATGCCGCCATTCTTGATGCCCTGCTCATACTCAGCGGCATGCTCCTCTGGGATGCCCGAGCCTACCAAGGCACCTACCAAGCCACCCGTGAGGCCACCGGCACCGGCACCAGCCAGGGCAGCGGCCAGCGGGCCAGCGATAATCAGGCCGAGGCCCGGCAGTGCTACCGACGTGCCAATGGCCGCGATAGCCCCAATAATTGCACCAGCCGTGCCACCAATGGCCGAGCCTACGCCCGCACCTTCCATAGCCTTGTCGCCCAGCTCGGTGCGCTCAGCATCGTACTCGTCGTTAAACTGGCTCTTGCGCGTGTCGTCTGACATCAGCAGGTTCACGTCGTCTTTGTGGTAGCCACGCTCGTGCAGTGACTGGTATGCCTTCTCGGCGCTGCTCCGGTCACGGAAAATGCCGCTCGTGGTGCTGCCGTCTTTGTAATCGTAGCTGTCGTTTTCGCCGGTAACGGCGTCCTTTACAGCGTGGGCGGCGCGGTCCGTAGTGTTTTGCACAGCATCAACGCCGCGACCTACTACTGCACCAGCCGTGCCAGCTACTGCTGCACCCTTTTGGGTGGCGCTGAAGTCGTCGCCGGGGCGGGTTTCCGAGTCTATACCGTTGGTTGGCGATGCAGCGGGGGCTGCGCCTTCAGTAGTATTCTTATATTCGGTGCCAGCTTCGTAGCTGGTGCTTTCGTTGCTGAGGTTGCCGCTGTTGCCAAGGCCGGTACCCGTGTTGCTGGTACCGTAGTTAGCGCCTGCGCCAGTGCCTGAATTCATCGGGTTGTTAGAATCGTTGGTGCTCATCGGAAAAGGGGTGGGTGTTAAGGATGCGTCGGCCAATAACTGAATGCTTGGCTTCTGAGTACCTAAACGGGGGTAGAAGAAAGCGGGTTGCGCTACCGGGCTGTAAGAAGGAAGAAATACGCGCTATTTTACTCATAAGCAGACAAAAAAAAGCCCCAACGTTAGTTAGGGCTTTGGGTCGTGGTAGAAGCCTAGTAGGCTGCTGGCTAAGCCGCTACCGTTACTCAGCTGCTACCTCGCGGGCAAACTGCGCGTAATTCTCTTCATTTTGCCAAAAAGCGCGGCATTCTTTTATCAGGTCTTTCAGGAAGTTTTCATCCTGCTTGAGGGTGCGCCACTCGCCCATGCCCAGGCGTTCGCAGAGCTTGTAAAAGTTGTCTCCTTGGCCTTTAGAGCCTTGCACGCGCACTAGGCTGCTCAGGATAGGCCGGCCTGCGGCGTGCTCAGCAGTGGATATTTCAGTCAGAATTTCGTTGAGGCGCGACTTCTCGTGCGAGATGTCGAGGTTCAGGCCCAACTCAGATTCTTGCACCAGCGTGAGGTAACTGACCGTGCCGGCCTGCTGGCGGGCGTAGCGGATGAGGTAGTGACGGAGGCGAATAATCATAGACAAACGGGCGGCTCCAAACCAGCAAAAAGCTGGCTAGGCCTATATTTTTACGAAAAAGGGTGGGACTTAGATTGCCTAACCCCGGCCAGCGGCTCGCAAACGCGTTTTTTACCAGCTGGTTAGGGAGAAGCAGGGTGACCTACCAAAAATCAGGCCCACGTTGCAAAAAAACCGTCTTGCCACCAAAAAATACCTGATTACCTGCCCTGGCGCCGGCGCAGCTCCTTCTGGATAAGTAAAAACTCGCGGCTGCTTTGGCCCGCGATGGCCGTGTTCTCATTGGCGCGGCGCAGCAGGTAGGGCATCACGGCGCCCACCGGGCCGTAGGGCACGTACTTGGCGGTGTGGTAGCCGGCGTGAGCCAGGTTGTAGCTCAGGTTGTCGCTCATGCCGTAGAGCTGGGCAAACCACACGCGCTCATCGCCGGGGGCCAGGCCAGCCTGCTGCATCAACTGCGTGAGCAGCAGCGAGCTAGCCTCGTTGTGGGTGCCCGCGCACAGGCTGATGCGGTCCACGTGCTGCACGCAGTAGCGCAAGCTCTCGTTGTAGAGGTCGTCGGTGGCCTGCTTGCTGGGGTTGATGGGCGTGGCGTGGCCGCGCTGCTGGGCCACGCGGGCCTCCTTCTCCATGTAGGCCCCACGCACCAGCTTCACGCCCACGTAGTAGTTGCCCTGCACAGCGCGGTCGTGGGCGGCTTGCAACGCCTCCAGGCGGTCGTGGCGGTAGAGCTGGTAGGTGTTCCACACAATGGCGCGCTCGTCGTTGTAGCGGCGCATCATATCCTCGGCTAGCTCATCAATAGTATGCTGAAACCAGCTTTCTTCGGCATCTACAAACAGGCGCACGCCGTGCTTATGGGCGCTGGCGCACAGGGCATCGAGGCGCTGCTGGCCGCGGTCGAAGCTAGCTTGCTCGGGTTCGGTGAGGGTGGTGCCGGCCTGCTTTTTTTCGAGCAAGGCCGTGGGCATCAGGCCGGTTACCTTGAAAACCGAGAATGGGATGTTGGGCGTGGTGGCGGCCATGGCGATGGTGGCCAGAATCTCGTCGCGGGTGTGGTCGAAGCTACGGTCGTTGCCGGTGCCCTCCACCGAGTAGTCGAGGATAGTGCCGATGTGGTAGCGGCCCAGCTCGGCAATTACCGGCTTGCACTCGGCAATGGTTTCGCCGCCGCAAAACTGCTTGAAAATACTGTGCTTGATGAGAAAGCTGGTGCCCGGAAAGTTCAGCTTGAGGGCCGCCTGCATGAGGCCGCCGCCGGCTTTTACCAGGCTGCCATTGTTCATGGCCGCAAACAGGGCATACATCTTGCGCAGCTCGCCGTCCGACTTGGCCTCGAAGGCTATACGGGTGTCTTCAAACGAGATGGGGGCCACGGGCGGCGCGGGTACGGCGGAAGGAGCAGACATGAAAAACGGGTAGGAGAGGGGCTGGAGAAGAAGGTTATGCGAAGGTACGGCCCCCTTCCAAAAACCCCGTTCGGGCCGGGTTGGTTACTTTTACACTTCAATGTAGCGTGGACTCTGCGAGTCCGCGCGTTAGCTTATCTGACCGACTTACGCGCGGACTCGCAGAGTCCACGCTACCCCCGTTAATGGAAAAGACCGCTACCGCCGACACGTACTTTACCCGTCGGCTGGCCGCCAAGGGCCAACCCATCATTATTGCCGGGCCTTGCTCGGCCGAGTCGGAAGAGCAAGTGCTTACCGTGGCCCGCGCCCTCAAGGCCGCCGGCCAGGCCGATATGTACCGCGCCGGCATCTGGAAGCCGCGCACCAAGCCCGGTGGGTTTGAGGGCATGGGCACCGCCGCGCTGCCCTGGCTGCAAGCCGCCCGCCAGGAAACCGGCCTGCCCATGTGCATTGAGGTAGCCACGCCCAAGCACGTGGAGGAAGCCCTGAAGCACGGCATCGACGTGCTCTGGATTGGGGCGCGCACCACCGTAAACCCCTTCGCGGTGCAGGAGCTGGCCGACGCGCTGGCCGGCACCGGCACGCCGGTGATGGTCAAAAACCCCGTCAACCCCGACCTCGCCCTCTGGATTGGGGCGCTGGAGCGGCTGGAGCGGGCCGGCATCACCGACCTGGCGGCTATCCACCGGGGTTTCAGTGCGTTTGGGCCCTCGCGCTACCGCAACGCGCCCACCTGGGCCATCCCTATTGAGCTGAAAACCCGCTACCCTCAGCTGCCACTCATCAACGACCCCAGCCATATTGGGGGGGCGCGCGATTTGCTGCTGCCCATCGCCCAAAAAGCGCTGGACCTTGATTATGACGGCCTTATCATCGAGACGCACCCCGACCCTGACCACGCCCTCAGCGACGCGGCCCAGCAGGTGACGCCCGCCCGCCTGCAGGAAATACTAAGCGAGCTGAAGTACCGCTACCGCAGTTCCGACAACGTGGACTACCGCAACAAGGCCGAGGAGCTGCGCCAGAAAATGGACACCGCCGACCACGAAATCCTCGAAATGCTGGCCCGCCGCATGGCCCTTATTCAGGAACTGGCCGAGTATAAGAAGGAAAATAACGTGAAGATTTTGCAGCTCGAGCGCTGGCAGGAAATCTTCAAAACCCGCCCCGAGTGGGGCCGCAAGCTCAACATCGACGAAAAATTCGTGGGCGAGCTCTACAAGCTCATCCACATCGAAAGCATTCGGCAGCAAACGGCCGTGCTCAACGGCCGCCCCGTTGATGGGGAAGTGAACCTGGGCCCTGGTCTATAAATTACTTATAACCAGGCACTTGCCTAAAAAAATAGCCCTTCCGGCCACGTGGCCGGAAGGGCTATTTTTTTAGGCAAGTGCCTGGTTAGCTGGCCGCTTTGCAAGCGGAGCCAGCCCGCGGCTACTGGCGGGTGAAGGTGTACTTGGGGCCATCGGCCGCGCTGCACTGGTCGATGACGAGCGTGTTGCCGGCCAGCGTGTAGGCCCCTTTTGGGGCGTAGGTATCGGCGGCGGCCGGGGTGAGCGTAATCATTGGCTCGCTGGTGCCGCCCCCGCAGCTGATGCCCTCGCCCGTGGTGTACGTGCCTTCGGCCGCGAGCGCCTGGTTGCGGTAAAGCTTGAAATGCTGGCTGGCCTCGAAAGTGACCGACTCATCGGGCACGGGCTGGTTGGGCGGGCAGTGGCACTGGTAGCCGGTGAGGCGCCAGCTACCCACCAGCGTAGTGCCTGGCTCCAGGGCAGTAGGGGTGCGCTGGCACCCGGCTAGGCCAGTAACCAGTAGGCTGATAAAAAAGGATTTAGTCATGGAAAAAGGGAAAGGTTGAAGCAGGTTATTCGGCTACCCAGTGGTAGGTTTCGAAGGCGCCGTAATCAACGCGGGTTTCTCTACCTATAAGTTTGAGGGTCATTTGATTACCTTGATGAATGAGGTCGTAGGTTTTGGCCTCATCATTGGGCAAAGGTAGTCGGTTGGCAAATGTCAGCAGGGGCACTTGCGTGTACTGCTGGCCACAGCGAGTAAAGGTGCCCACCGAAAGCTGGTAGCTTTCCTGGTGTAGCAATTCGCCATTGCGGCGAATCGTTAGCTGGCCACCGGCCCCAAATGTGAGCTGCTGGGTGAAGCCAACGCTGGCCGGGGTACGGGTGCCCGAGAAGCCATTCTGCCAGCTATCCCACTCCCAGTGCCCGGTGGCCATAGCCAGCTCGTCGTAGCTGCTGGGCCGAATGTCGGCCTCTTCCTGGCAGCCGGTGGTGAGCAGCAACGTGGCGAAAAGCAGCAGTCGGTTCATAGAAGCCCGGTAAAGATGCGAACAGCAGGGTATAGCTTAGGAGAGCATTAACCGCCCAAAACCGTTGCACCGCGCCGCGTTTTACTGGCAGCATGGGCCGCCCGGCCGTTTCTTTGCATCCATCACCCTTTCGCTGCTTTAGCCTTGACTACCCCGCCCACCATCGGCCCCGCGGCCCTGCCCGCCCTGGCCGAGCTGCTGCGCCAGGTCCCGCCCAGCCGCCTGTTTGTGCTGGCCGATGCCAACACCGCCCGCGACTGCTACCCGCAGCTGCACGCGCAGCTGCCGGCCCACGAGCTGCTGGTTATCGAGGCGGGCGAAGTGCATAAAAACCTGTCAACCTGCGAGGTAGTGTGGAACTGGCTGACCGAAAACCAGGCCGACCGCCACGCGCTGCTGGTGTGCCTGGGCGGCGGCGTGGTCACGGACCTGGGCGGCTTTTGCGCCGCCACCTACAAGCGCGGCCTGCGCTGCGTGGGTGTGCCCACCACGCTATTAGCCCAGGTAGATGCGGCCGTGGGCGGCAAAACGGGCGTCGATTTTCAGGGCTTCAAAAACCACATCGGCGTGTTTCAGGAGCCGGAAGCGGTGTTTATGGAGCCCGCCTTTTTAGCCACGCTGCCGGCCGGCGAGCTGCGCTCGGGCTACGCCGAAGTCATCAAGCACGCCCTCATTGCCGATGCCGACGCCTTTGCCGCCCTGCGCGGGCTGGCCGTGGCCGCCGTGGCCGACTGGGCGCCCATCATCCGGCATTCGGTGGCGATTAAGGAAGCCATTGTGGCCCAGGACCCGCACGAGAGCGGCCCGCGCAAGCTGCTCAACTTTGGCCACACCGTGGGCCACGCCCTCGAAAGCTACCTGCTGGCCCAGCCCGGTCGCGCCGTGCGCCACGGCGAAGCCGTGGCGGCGGGCCTGATATGCGAGAGCTGGCTCTCGGCGCAGCGTGGCCTGCTTAGCGCCGATGAGCTGGCGCAGGTGCGCGCGGTAGTAGAGCTGTCGTTTGAGAAGCTGCAATTCACTGCTAATGAGTTGGATGACATTGCGGCCTATGCCCTGCACGACAAGAAAAACCGGGGCGACGTTATCAAGTGTACGCTGCTACGCGGGCTGGGCCACGGCATTTTTGACCAGCCCGTGACGCTGGCCGAGATTAAGGACTCGCTGCGGGCGTATGCCGCGTAGGAATGGGATGTGCGGTAAGCTTTAGCTTGCCGTGAGTTGACTGAAGAACAAGTAATTATAGAACGGCAAGCTAAAGCTTACCGCACACCTCCGGTAGGCGGAAGCTTACCGCACATTTTATATGACCAATCAACCTTTGCGCTGGCCGGGCGGCCCCTTGAGCGGCACGGCCCACCTGCCCGCCTCCAAAAGCGAAGCCAACCGTGCCCTGCTGCTCCAGCGCCTGGCCGGCGGCGGCACGCTCAGCAACCTGTCCGAAGCCAACGACACCGTATTGATGGCCCGCCTGCTAGGCCAGGCCGCCACCACCGACCACCTCGACGCCGAAGACGCCGGCACCGTGATGCGCTTCATGACAGCCTACTTGGCCGTAACCGGCTGGCGCGGCACCCTCACCGGCGCTGCCCGCATGAAACAGCGGCCCATCGGCATCTTGGTGGAGGCGCTGCGCACGCTGGGGGCCAGCATTGACTATGCTGAGAAAGAAGGCTACCCACCGCTGCGCTTTGGCGGCCGGGCGCTGGCGGCCAGCGGCGCACAAGTAGAGTTGGCTGTGCGCGGCGACATCAGCAGCCAGTACATTTCGGCGCTGCTGATGGTGGGGCCCACGCTGCCCGGCGGCCTACGCCTGCGCCTGACCGGCGATATCGGCTCGCGACCTTACATCCGCATGACGCTGAGCTTGATGCGGCACTTCGGGGCCACGGCCACCGAGCTGCCCGGCGAGGTGATTGAGGTAGCGCCCGGCGGCTACCGCCCGGCCGACTACCCGGTGGAGAGCGACTGGTCGGCGGCCAGCTACTGGTACGCGCTGGTGGCGCTGGCCCCGACGGGCTCTGCCATCGAGCTGCCGGGCCTGCGGCAGGCGTCGTGGCAGGGCGACCACGTTATCCAGGACATTATGGGGCCGCTAGGCGTGCGCACCGAGTTTTTGGCCGATGGGCGCGGGGTGCGCCTCACCCAAACGGCCCTGGCCCCCGCGCCGGCTACCTACGCACCCCTCGACTTTACCGACTGCCCCGACCTGGCCCAAACCGTGGCCGTGGTAGCCGCCGCCCTGGGCCGCCCGCTGCGCCTGAGTGGCCTGCACAGCCTGCGCATCAAGGAAACCGACCGCATTGCGGCCATCCAGACCGAATTGCGCAAGTTTGGGGCCGATATGCCCGAGGTGGCGCCCGGCGTATTTGAGGTGCAAACAACTGACTTTCAAGTTAATGGCCAAATGATAGAAACCTACGAAGACCACCGCATGGCCATGGCGTTTGCGCCGCTGGCTATGCGTGGGCCGCTGCTGGTGCACGAGCCGCAGGTGGTGCGCAAGTCGTACCCCAGCTTCTGGCGGGCGCTGGCGGCCGCGGGCATGGTGGTGGGGTAAAACAGCGTTTTTTGTAATTAATGAACGGGCCAATTGCTGCGGTTGCGCCGGTCCGAAGGCGAAGCCGTCCGACCGATTGACGAGCGCGCCGCTTGGCTGGCTGTGCGGGCATCGTTCACGCGTCAACCGGTCCGACAGCGAAGCCGTCCGACCGGTGCACGTATTCCGACTTGAAAATCGAATCAACGTAGAGATTCCATGATGAATTATTGCGAAGTAAGCGCGGTGCTGCTAGCAAGCGGCTTGCTGCTGGCCAGTTGCCAGTCGAAGCCCGGCGCGAGAGACGGTGCCGGCGCCGAAAAGCCCGGTGCTATCTGGCAGTCAGCCGCTTACACGCTGTATGCCGATAGCGTGGTGCAGGGTGCCAACCACGCCCGCGCCACCTCGGCCACCGCGCTCACATCCAATTACCACAGCCCGGCCAACGAGCGCCAGAGCCCCAAAATCCTGTTCAAGTTCAGCCTCAATGGCAAGGACAACGAGCTAGCTCCGGGCCAGGATAATGCCTTTCTGGCGCTACCGGCCACGCCCGGCGCGATGGTCGAAACGCCGGTTATCGCCTTTGGCCAGCGCTACGTGGACCCTCGCCCCGAGTCCGCGGGCCAGTACTTGGCCCCCAATACCAAGCTAAAAATTCGGCTCGACCTGCGGCCCGTGCTGGCGGCCTTCGCCAAGCAGGGCTACTACACTACGTTTAAGGGCGAAAAGATTTATAAACAGGACTTTAAAAGGGTTTTTGTGGCCGGTAATACGGCCCCGCTGAGCTGGGACTTTGACAACCTCGCCAACAAGCCCGAGCTGGAAATGCACGACCCTGACGGCGACGGCATCTACGAAGTAACGCTCACGCTCAACGCCCCAGCCGCCGCCAAAACCACGGCCCAGCAGTGGAAAAAGTCCCTCAAAACCGACGACTTTCCGCAGTACACGTCCGAGTACCCGCTGGCCGATGCGCTCTACAACTTGGCCCTGGAGGAGGCGCGCCGCGCCGTGGAGCCCGACGGTACCCTGCGCACCGGCAAGGAGTGGGCGGGCGTGTGGACGCGCGACGTGAGCTACTCTATCATCTTGGCCCAGGCCACGTTGCAGCCCCAGGTGGCCATGCACAGCCTGCTGCACAAGGTGAGTGCCGAGGGCCGCATCATTCAGGACACGGGCACCGGCGGGGCCTACCCGTGCTCTACCGACCGCGTGGTGTGGGCCGTGGCCGCCTGGGAAGTATATAAGGTGACCGGCGACGCAGCCTGGCTGCGCAAGGTGTACCCAGTCATCAAAAAATCGCTGGAAGAAGACGCCCAAAACGCCTATGATCCCGCCACCGGCCTGGTGCGCGGCGAGTCGTCGTTTCTGGACTGGCGCGAGCAGACCTACCCGCGCTGGATGCAGCCCGTGGACATTTACCAGAGTGAAAACCTGGGCACCAATGCCGTTCATTTTCAGGCCAATACCGTGCTGGCCCTCATGGCCCGGCAGTTGGGCGAGGCGGCCGTGGCCGAGCGCCACGAGCGGGCGGCGGGTACGATTAAGCAGGCCATCAACCAACATTTGTGGCTCGATAAGGCGGGCTACTACGGGCAGTACCGCTACGGCCGGGTGTTCCCGGTGGTGTCGCCCCGGGCCGAGGCGCTAGGGGAGGCCCTGAGTGTGCTTTTTGATGTGACTGATGCCGCACGGGCCAAAACGGTGGTGGCTAACACGCCCACCACGCCCTTTGGCATCCCGTGCATCTACCCGCAGATTCCAGGTATCCCGCCTTATCATAATGACGCGGTGTGGCCCTTTGTACAGAGCTTTTGGGCGCTGGCCGCCGCCAAGGCCGGCAACGAGGCATCGCTCACCGAAAGCATGGCCGCCATGTATCGCCCGGCCGCGCTGTTTTTGACGAATAAGGAGAATTTCGTGGCCAGCAACGGCGACTTTGCCGGCACCCAGGTCAATAGCAGTAATATGCTCTGGAGCCTCTCGGGCAGCCTGGGGCTGGTGTATAAAGTGCTGTTTGGCCTGCACTACGAAACCGACCGGCTGCTATTGCAACCCTTTGTGCCGCAAGCGTTTAAGGGTATGCGCAAGCTTACTAATTTTAAGTACCGCCAGGCCGTGCTCAACATCGAGATGACGGGCTATGGTAATGAAATCCAAGAGATTACCCTGGATGGCCAGCCGCTGGCCGGCGCGGCCGTGCCGGCCACGCTCACTGGTACCCACGCCCTGCGCATAGCGCTCAAAAGCCAGGCCCTGGCCGCGGCAAAAGCCAACCGCGTGGCCAACCGGTTCAGCCCCGAAACGCCGCAGGTTGCCTTCGCCAATGGCCAGCTGAGCTGGGCTGCCATCCAAGATGCGCGAACCTACCGCGTGCTCAAAAACGGCCAGCCCGTGCACGCCAGTGGGGCGCTTACCTACGCCATGCCGGCCGGCCCCTACGCCGAGTACCAAGTGCTAGCCATCGACAGCAAGGGCCTCGAATCGTTTGCCAGCGAGCCGCTGCCGGTGGGTGCGCCCGCCATTGAAGTGCAGCTCGAAACCCTGGTCCCGGCCGCTGCTTATGCCTATAAAGGCTTCAGCGGCCAGGGCTTCGTGGAGGTGAGCACGGCCAAAAACACCCGGCTTACCATTCCGGTCGAAGTGCCGGAAGCTGGCACATACGCCCTCGATTTTCGCTACGCCAACGGCAACGGCCCCATCAATACCAATAATAAGTGCGCCATCCGCACCCTGCGCAACGGCCGGGGCCGGCTGCTGGGCACCGTGGTGCTGCCCCAGCGCGGGGTAGAGGAGTGGTCGAACTGGGGTTTCTCGAACCCCGTACTGGTGCAGTTGGCCAAGGGCAAAAACACGCTCACGCTCACCTACGAGCCCGCCAACACCAACATGAACGGCACCGTGAACCAGGCCATGCTGGACTACCTGCGGGTGCGCAAGCTGTAAAACGGAGTGGCACTCCGTTTCCGGCCGCGCAATGCGCAACGCCTAACGGGGTGCCACGTCATTTTAACTGGTATTGACCTAACAACTTGCGCAGCGACAAACGGAGTACCACTCCGTTCTACAGTACTTTTGCTCCCCATGACCGACGCCGAATTTGACTTGCTGGACGAATTATATTTCGTAACCCCGTTTAAAGTATTGCTCGAAAAAACTGGCCAGCCGGCCGCCGAGCTGCTGCCCGTGCTGGCCCGCTTGCTGGAGCGCGGCCTGGTGCGCTACTACTGGCCCGACCCCGACACGGAATTGGCCTACGAGCCCACCTCGTTTGGCGCGCTGGGCCAGGATGCCAGCTACCTGGCTTCCAAGGAGGGCCTGCTGCAGCACAACACCCGCTAGCCGTGGCCGCCGCCGTGCCCGACACCCTGCCCGACACGGCCGTGGTAGTGCCGCCGCCCGTGCGCACCCCCGGCTACTATGTGCGCCAACGCCTGTGGGCCAACCGGCCCGCCGTGGCCGGGCTGGTGTTTATTGGGCTGTGCGCGCTGGTGGCGCTGTTTGGCTACTGGGTGCTGCCCGACAACTCGCCCGATGCCAACAACGGCCTCGTGCAGCTGCAAAAGCAGCCGCCGGGCTTCGTGGCCACCATCCGGCAGGTGCCCGATGCCAACGCGCCGGCCCCCGGCAATGCGCTGCAAGTGTGGCTGCACGGCCGCCCGCCCCAGTTCAAGGACGAGGTAGCTACCGGTGAGAAGCCAACCACTCAGTCGGTCAGGCGCACCTACTGGCTGGGCACCGACAAGGCCGGGCGCGACGAGCTGAGCCGGTTGCTGCTGGGCACGCGCATCTCGCTGGGTATCGGGCTGGTAGCAGTGCTTATTTCGCTGGTGCTGGGGGTATCGGTGGGGGCGGTGGCCGGCTACTTTGGCGGCTGGATTGACAGCCTGCTGCTGGGTTTAATGACCGTGGTATGGAGCATTCCGGGCATTATGCTGGTCATTGGCATTTCGCTGGCCCTGGATAGTAAAGGCGTGTGGGTCAGCTTTGTAGCTGTGGGCCTTACCATGTGGGTCGATGTGGCGCGGGTGGTGCGCGGGCTGGTGCTGGGCTTGCGCTCGGCCACGTTTATCGAGGCCGGCCGGGTGCTGGGGCTGCCCACCAGCCGGCTCATCTTCGTGCACCTGCTGCCCAACCTGCGCGGGCCGATTATCGTGCTGGCTACCAGCAACTTCGCCGCTGCTATTTTGCTCGAAGCCGGCCTGAGCTTCCTGGGCCTGGGCGTGCAGCCGCCCGCCCCCAGCTGGGGCCTGATGGTGAAGGAAGGCTACGACCTGCTGGGCACCGAGGCCGGCCTCTGGCTCACGGCGCTGCCGGGCCTGGCCATCAGCCTGTTGGTGCTGAGCTTCAACGTGCTGGGCAACGGCCTGCGCGATGCCTTCGACCCCAAAACCTCGCTCACCTGAGTGGGCGGCCGGGCGGCTGCGCGTATCATTGTGGCACCTACTCTTTCTTCTGCGCCCGCCCGGCTTTGGTAGCCGGTGGGTTTTCTTAGTACCGATACCATGCCTAACACCGCCGCCCTCGTTGGCCTCGAAAAACGCCTCTTCTTAAAGGAGCGGGAGCTAGGGGCGCTGCTGGAAATCACGCAGGCCATCACCCACAATTCGGCCGAGGCCGACCTGTACAAGATTTACCAGTTCACGCTCATTGGGCAGCTGGGGGTGCGCCGGGTGGCGCTGTACGTGCTCGATGAGGGGGCTTACCGGCTGAAGGTGAACTTTGGTACTGCCCTGCCCGCCGACTCTCATTTTTTGCCCGCCGAGGTGGGCCACTGGTGCCCCGGCCCATCGTGCCCCGTGCAGGAGCTGGGCCTGGGCGACGCCTGGCAAGATTTTGAGCTACTGGTGCCCGTGCGCCAGCAAGACATGGTGCAGGCCCTGGTGTTCGTGGGTACGTTGCAGGGCGAATATGCTAGTAGTGAGGCCCTTTCGTTTTTAGAAACGCTGAGTAATATCCTGCTCGGGGCGGTGGCCAACCTGCGCCTGGCCCGCCAGCGCGAAACCCTGCTCGTGGCCGAGGCCAGCGTGCGCCGCGAAATCGAGATTGCCCAGCAGGTGCAGCAGCTGCTGTTTCCGCAGCACCTGCCCAACAACGCCCACTACGCCCTGCACGCCACCTACCAGCCCCACACCGAGATTGGCGGCGACTACTACGACGTAATCGAGCTTGATGCCCACCGGCTGCTCATCTGCGTGGCCGACGTGAGCGGCAAGGGCGTGCCCGCCTCGCTGCTGATGTCCAACTTCCAGGCGGGCCTGCGCACGCTGCTGCGCCAAAACGTGGACCTCATGACCTGCGTGCACGAGCTCAACCACCTCATTTTTCGTAATTCGGGCGGCGAGAAGTTCATCACCGCCTTCCTGGCCATTCACGACCGCCGTACCCAGGTGCTGGAGTACGTGAACGCCGGCCACAACGACCCGCTGCTGCTGCCCGACGTGGGCCCGCCCCAGCTGCTACACGAGGGCACCGTGATGCTGGGCATCATGCCCGACCTACCCCGCTTTAAGGTGGGCCTGGCCGCCATGCCGCCGCACTCGCTGCTGTTTGCCTACACCGACGGCCTCACCGAAGTGTTTGATAAGCAGCAGGAAGAGTTTGGTGAGGAGGGCGTGCTCCGCACGCTCACCCACAACCGCTACCTGCCCCTGCCGCGCCTGCATGCGGAAATGCTGCACGATATTCAGCGTTTCAACGCCGACGGCGACCGCTTTGCCGACGACGTGACGATGCTGAGCCTGCGGGTGAAGTAGGGTAGTAGGTTAGGCAGGCAATGGATAAATCCGAACGTCATGCCCATCTGGCGGCCACGCAGTGAAGCAGCTCGCTGGGGTACTAATTCAATCGATTTGGTTAGTACTCCACGCGCGATACTTCGGCAAGCTCAGCATGACGTTCTGCCAGCGCCGGCTCTTCTTCCAGCCATGTATTGCAGCGGATGAGCACGGCCATTATCACAAAAAAGACCGAGCCAATCTTATCCACCTCAATTAACTCGTTGAGAAACAGGTGGAAGAGGATAATGACCAGCGATAGCGCCACGGCCAGCACTATCCGGTGCACCTCGGGCCGGTGCAGGCTACGGTGGTACAGGCGCTCGGCCGTGAGTAGGGCCGTAGCCAGCAGGGCGCAAAACAGCACGAAGCCGGGAAAACCCTGCTCGGCCGTGAGCAGCAGAAAGTAGTTGTGGGCCGTAGAGTGCTCGCGGTTTTCGCTCACGTAGGTGCGGAAGCTGGTTACCGTATAGCGCTTATACTCAGGGTAGAAGGTAGCGGGGCCGCTGCCGACGATGGGTTTGTCGCCAATCATGCGGGCGGCGGCCACCCAGCGGTATACCCGCTCCATGCCCGAGGCATCCTGAAACTTATAGGTGGAAGCCAGGTGGGCCGAAAAGTCGCCGCCGTGCCAGATGGTCTTCTCGTAATCGGGCCGGAAGCGCATGAAGTTCTCACCGCTTACAAAAAATACCGAGGCCGCAATCATTGCTCCAGCCGTGACCAGCAGCATTACCCGGGTGAGGTGCAGCCGCATCACCCAATAAAAAATAAACGCCACCGGCAGCGACAGCCAAGAGGCGCGGGTGTAAGAGGTAAGCAGCCCAAAAAACAGCACCAACGTGGCCCCCAGCCACAGCCGCCGCCGCGTGGGCGTGGGCGCCTGCGCCATCAGCCCCAGGGCCAGCGGCAGCAGCAGCGCCAGCACGGTGGCATAAATGACGTGGTTGAGGTAAAAGGGCTGGATGGCCGTGTTCACCTTTTCAAAGCTGAAGCCGAAGCCGGCGTGCCGCGGCAGCACCCAAAACAAGCTCACCGTGGCCGCGCCCACGTAGCACGCCGCCACCCGCCAAAAATCGGCGGGCCGCCGCACCAGCAGCAGCGTGCCAAACAGGAATGGCACTAAGTACCAGCACTTAGCCAGTAAGTATTTCCCCGACTTGAACACGTTGGTCGAGAAGCCTGTGTCAATCACCGACCAGGCCAGCATGAGCAGCGGAATTAGCAGCAGCGGGTGGCGCCACTCGCTGCTGCGAAGCTGGCGCAGGCTACCCGGCCCCAGCAGCAGGGCCAGTGGCACGCAGCCCAGCAGCACCAGCATCAGCGGCTCGGAAGGCACGTCCATACTCAGCCCGCCCGCCAGGCTGATTTCGCGCGAAAAGGGCAGCAGCAAAAACAGCCCATAGTACACCCACTGCCAGCGCGTGGCCGCCAGCACGATGCCCGGCACGGCCAGCGCGGGCAGCAGCAGCAGCGGCTGCTGCTGCACCCCCGCCGCTACCCCCAGCACCAGCAGCAAGCCCACAAAGCCCAGAAACAGGCGCTGGCTGGTATCGGCTGGCCGCAGGCGAAGCAGTAGTTGGCGCATGGTGAATGGTTGATAATGATAAATTAGTAGACGTCTGTCATTGCGAGCGTAACGCAGTGGAGCGCGGCAATCTTTCCTTCACGTTTGGGTTACTATCCCGACGATTAGGAAAGATTGCCGCGCTCCACTGCGTTGCGCTCGCAATGACAACCGATTTTGCACGAGTCTTAATTGCTAGTCGAAGCAGTGGGCCGGCGGCGATATAACTCTAACAGTAAAATCAGGAACACGCAGAGGGCCAGCGTGAGCAGCACCGAGCCCAGCACGATAACCGTGCGGAAGGGCTTGCTCTTACGGGTGGCCGGGTAGGCTTTTTGCACCAGGTAGAGCGAGGAGACGCGGCTACGCAGCGAGGTCTCAGCCTGCTCAAAGGAGCCCTGCGCGGCGATGAGGCGGGTTTGCAGGTCGGTCATGCGCAGGGTCAGCAGCGTAACCGAGTCGATTCCTTTATTCCAGCCCTCTAGGTTGAGGGGGTTGCCGCCGTCGGCCTGGGTGAGGCCGCGCAGCGCCCGGCGCAGGCCCACCGCATTGCCCGGCCCGCCACCTTCGGCCAGGCCCAGCTCCTTTTGCGTTTCGATAACGGCCTTGCTGAGATAGCGGCCCTGCTCTTCTTCCCGGAAATACACGCCGTAACGCTGGCGGGTAGCAATGAGCCGCTGGCGGGTATTCTCATAAATATGGCCCAGCTGCTCGGACCGTAACCGGTAGATTTGCAGCACGTTGCGCCGGTTTTCGAGGGTCAGTTGCTGGTTCACCGAGTCGATGGCGGCTACCATGGCGTTGGCCACGGCCGCGGCCAGCTTCTTGTCGCGGTCCTGAAATGTGAGCTCAATGGCGTCGCGCTCATTGTGCACAATGCTCAGGTTAGAGGTGAATTCGCGTAGCACCCCGTTCTCGGTGGCGTCGGTGCCCCGCGGGCCCGAGTCGTAGTGCTCATACAGGTTGAAGCGCCGAATCATTTGCTCGGCCAGCGGCAGCGACTGCCCCACGGTAATCACCCGGTCCAGGTCCTCGGAGCGCGCGCCCACTTCCAGCTTCGAGCCTTCTACGAGGCGGTCGGGGTCGGTGCTTTGGGGCGAGGTGGGCAGGAAAATGGCCGTCGAGCTGTACACATTGGGCATGGTCCACGCCACAATAGCGCTCACAATGGTGGCCAGCACCAGGGCCAGGACCAGCAAGTATTTCCAGCGGTGAAAGATGGCCAGCAGGCCGGCAGCGGCAAAAGGAGGATGCGAATCGGGGGACATAAACGAGGAAAAAGAAGCCGCCGCCAAGACCCAGCCCCGGCGGCAGACGGGCAAAGATAAACTGCCGGCTGCCCTGGCAGCGGCTTTATCTTTGCCCGCTCACCCACCCGGGGCCCGGCCCTTTTTCCACATCAAACGCTTTCTCGGTAGTATTAGCCTGGCGGTCGGCCTCAACCTGCTGGTGAAGCCCGGCTGGGTGCTGCTCGAAAACCTGGTGCAGGACCGCCTGGGCCACAGCACCTTCGGCCTCATTGCCGCCTGCTCGGCCCTGGCCGTGGTAGTCGCCACCCTGGCCGACCTGGGCCTTACGCAGTTCACGGTGCAGCGCCTGGCCACCGAGCCCGAGTTTGCCGACAGCCAGTTTCCAACGCTGCTGCCGCTGCGCGGGCTGCTCACGGTGGCCGCGCTGCTCGGGCTGCTGGTGGTGGGCTGGGGGCTGGGCTACCGGGGGCCCCAGCTGGGGCTACTGGCCGGAATAGGGGCCGCGATGCTGCTTACGCAGTATGCGCAGTTTTTGCGCGCCCCGGTGCAGGCCCGCCAGCACTTCAATACCGATGCCCTGCTTTCAGTGCTCGAAAAGCTGCTGGCCCTGGGGCTGGTAGCCGCCCTGCTACTAGGCAGCCAGCTGCGCCTGAGCACCTACATTGGGGCGCGGCTGGCGGCGGCGGCGTTCACGGCGGTGCTGTTTATGGGGCTGCTGCGGCGGCTGTTTGGGCGGCTGCCGCACCGCTGGCCGCGCCGCAAGGCGGCCGGCCGGCTGCTGCGCGACAGCCTGCCATTTGCCTTCATTATTCTGCTTTCGGGCATCAACGAGCGGGTCGATATGGTGCTGCTGGAGCGCTTGTCATCGGCCCGCGAGGCCGGCTATTACGCTGGTGCCTACCGCTGGCTCGACGCCGTAATGATGTACGCCTGGACGGTGCTACCGCTCTTTTTTGCGCGCTTTGCCCAGGCCACCGCCCGCCCCCGCGAGCTGCGGCAGCTGCTGTGGATGGGGCAGCGCGTGGTGGCCGTGCCGCTGCTGCTGGTAGTGGCTTTCGGCTTGTTTCGGGGCGAGGTGTTATTCTGGCAGTTTGGAAACAGCACTGGCCCCGAACTGGCCCGCATGACCCTGTGCCTGAAGGTGTTGTTTTTGAACGTGCTGGTGCAGGCGTTCTTTGCCATCTACGGCACGCTGCTCACCGGCACCCATCAGCAACAGCCAGTGAGCTGGCTTATTGCCGTCAGCATCGTTCTCAACCTGGGCCTGAATCTGCTGCTGGTGCCCGGCTACGGCGCCATCGCGGCAGCCCTCGACACGCTGCTTTGCACGGTGCTGGTATCGGGCGGCTACGTGTGGCTCGTGACGCGGCGCATGGGCGTGGGCGTGCCCTGGCACACGTTGGCGCGGCTGGCGCTGGCCTTCGGCCTGCTGTGCGGCGGCTGGTACCTGGCCCGCACCCAGCTGGCGCTGGCCTGGTGGCTGGAGGCTGGGTTGATGGGCGTTTTCTTTGCCGGCTTGCTGCCGCTCACGGGCCTGGTGCAGCCCCGCGAGCTGCGCCAGCTGCGGCAACTGGTTCTCAAAAAGTAGTCCCTCATGCACATTGCCGTTACCACCCGCTTTCTGCTGCCCGGCGGCCACCTCGAAGGCCTGGGCCGCTACACCTTTGAGAGCCTGCGCTGCCTGGTGCAGCAGCACCCCGAGTGCACCTTCCACTTCCTCTTCGACCGGGCGTATGACGCCCGCTACCTGCTGGGGCCCAACGTGGTACCGCACGTATTATACCCCCCGGCGCGCCACCCGCTACTCATGCTGGCCTGGTACGAAGGCGCGGTGGCGCACTGGCTGCGCCGGCACCGGCCCGCCGTGCTGCTCTCGCCCGAGGGCTTCTCGGTGCTGAACACCCGCGTGCCGCGCGTGGTAGTGGTGCACGACCTGGCGTACCTGCACCGCCCCCAGGACGTGGGCCGCCTGATACAGCGCTACTACGCCTACTTTTTGCCGCGCTTTTACCGCGCCGCCGCGCAGCTGGTGGCTGTGTCGGACACCACCCGCCAGGATGTAGCCACCCAGCTGGGGCTGGATGCCGGCCGCATACTAGTGGCGCACAACGCCCCGGCCGCGCACTTTGTGCCGCAGCCAGCCGCTGCGCAAGTGGCTGCCCGGCAGCGCTTTAGCCAGGGGCAGCCGTACTTTCTGTTTGTGGGAGCCTTGCAGCCGCGCAAAAACCTGGCTAATCTGCTGCGGGCCTTTCAGCTGTTTAAAGCTGAGGGGGGGGCAGCTGCGGCCGACGTGCGCCTGCTGCTGGTGGGCCGTAAGGCCTGGAAGGCGGGGCCTATTTTTGAAACTTTTCAGCGGCTGCCGCCTGCCGTGCAGGCCGCCATCGAGTTTACGGGCCGCGTGAGTGAGGCCGACCTGGCCAGCCTCTACGCAGCGGCGTTGGCCACGGTGTATGTGCCTTTCTTTGAAGGGTTTGGCCTGCCCGTGGTGGAGGCGCAGGCCAGCGGCTGCCCGGTGCTCACATCCAACATCTCCTCCTTGCCCGAGGCGGCGGGCGGCCCCGACGCGGCCGTGCTCTGCGACCCGCACCAGCCGGCGGCCATTGCCGATGGCCTGCGGCAATTGGCTGAGGATGAGGGTTTACGCGCCCGCCTGCGCCTGGCCGGCCTGGCCAATGCGGCTACTTTCTCTTGGGAGCGCACGGCCCGGGTCCTTTGGCAGGCCCTGCAAGCCGCCGCGGCGGCTCCATAGGCAATACCAGGTGGAGCCCAGTATTACCTTTACTCGGCTGGTGGCCCCCTAATTCACTGCGCTGGCTAGCTGCCCCTGCGTAGTGAATTAGGTAGCCACCCAGGCAGCAAGGAGTAGAAAAATCTGCTGGCTACTGCGGTTTTAGTTCAGGTAATTTATTGATTTTTAACGTAGTAGTAGCCATTGCTCCAGCTTGAAGAAATGTTAGGAGAGGCGTTGAAGCAGCAATTAGTGGCGGCTAGCTCGCCAGCAGATTCAGTGCGGATGCTTCAGCAGTTCAAAGCATCCGGCGGCAATCAACTGGCCGCATTACGAATTTTGGAGCAGTTGCGAAGCACCGCGGTTAGCGAGCAGGAGGAGGATAAAATACTGGAATTGATGGATTTGGTAATCGGATTTTGCCAACCACACAGGAGTATATGGTGATTTTCCCTAAAGATAAATTTTTTTCGAATAGCCTAAAACAGGCTGCTTTAGTGGGGCTTATCCCAAAGTGGCTGTCACTACGCGTTGCCCCGGCCCGGCATTATTCAGGGGCCTTACGGGCCCGGTTATCGCCTCCTCGTTTAGCGCGCGACGCATTTGCGATGCGGAGCTATTTTGAGTAAGTCTCAATTCAACAACTAGTTACTAAGCTGAGTCAGTTCAGTAAACCTTAGAAAAACGTTTAACGCCTTTCACAATGGCCCGCCCGCACCCGCACCAATTTGCTTATTCCATGTTGCCCCAATTGGTGTGGCGGCGGCCGACGGCCGTGCGCCGCGAGCTGGCCGACCCGCTGCTGGCCCGCGAACTGCTGCTCTATATGTGGGACAAGGCCGCCGAAAGCCTGCCGCCCCGCGAGCGCGTGGCCCCTCGGGGCTTGCACCTAAGCTGGCACCAGCTGGCCGGCCGCGCCGCGGCGCTGCTGCAACTGCCAGCCCCCCAGGCCACCGGCGAGGCGCACTTAGTAGCCATCGTGTACGACGAGGCCGAGGCCGACCCCGACGACCACTCGCGCATCCCCGATGACGATGACGAAGAGGATGACGACGAGCTCAGCCCCAGCCTGGAAGCCGCGCTGCCGCGCTATTTCCTGCTGGAAGCCACCCTGGGCCGCAGCCCCGAAGAGGCGGGCACGCCCACCGTGCTGGGCGAGCTGCGCGGCGAGCACCACCGCCACCACGCGCCCGGCCCCCCGGCCGGCCGGCCCGATACGGCCGGCCGCTTCCTCCAGGCATTAGCCGACCTGCTTGGCCCTCTGCCCGATACCGTGCCCTACATGCGCGTGGTGCGCGGCTAGCGCTTGGCGGCCGCGCCCACCACGGTGATGTCGTTGCCCGTTTCGGGGTACGTAAAGTGCCCGCCCACGGCCCGCTTGCCATTCACGCGGCACTCCCAGGTGTAGTTGCCGGGGGTGGGCTGAGCGGCCAGGCCGGCCATGTTTTTGAAATACTCGGGGTCGCTGGGCTCGGTAGGGAAGAAGACGTCCACGCCGTTTTCGCCCTTGGCGACCACTTTCGTCAGCAAAAACTGCTTGGTTGTCTTCTCGTCCGTTACAATAAACACGGCGTTGTAGCCGCCCAGCGCGTTGTATTTGTCCAGCACGCCTAGCTTGATGTAGGGTGTGGTTGAAACCATCCAGGTTTGGGCTTTGGCTGGCGAGGCCACCAAGGCACCCGCCACGAGGGCCACGGCCGCGGCGTAGCGGTGCAGCCCGCCAGTGAAGAGAAGAGTAGAAAGTGATGCCATCAGAAAAAGAAAGAAAGAGTTAAAGAAAATAATGGATAAGTGACAAATCACTAAACTGTTAAGCTATTAATTTGCGGTCAATATAGGCACCCATTTGCTCAATGCGCAACTTCTTCGGGCTAATGAGGTAAAATAACAGCCCAGTTAATCCTATTTGCCCACCACCCTCGTGACTCGCCGCCAGCAACTTGCCCAGGCTGCCGCCGAAGCCGCGGCCCGCGCCCAGCGCCCGCCTGCTATCCACTGCGGCCTCTGCGAGCGGGCCGTGCAGCTCACCAGCCGCCACCACCTCGTGCCCCGCGAAGAGGGCGGCCGCCACAGCGAAGTAGTGGATTTGTGCCAGCCCTGCCACAGCAGTGTGCACCGCTTTCTTACCAACCGGGCGCTGGCCCAGCACTACCACACCGTAGAAGCCCTGCGCGCCGCGCCCGAGCTGCAAGGCTACCTCAACTGGATTCGGAAGAATAAAGTGGAGAAAATTCGGAATCGCCGGGGTACTAAATAAAATGAGAAACTACGCGGTGGTGTAGAAACGTTTTTTGTTGCCCAGCACCCAGGGTGAAAGTGCGTACTGGCGACTATCATCGGCGGGCCGCGGCCACCTGAGTACCGCCGAACTGTTACTTTCACGCATGCTTTCTACCCGCATTATTTTTTGTTTGGTGGGCTTGGCTCATGTGCTGGCCGCCACCCCGGCCGCTTCCGGCCTTGCCCGCACCCAGCGCCCTGCCCAAACGCGGCCAGCTAAGGTCCGCATTCAGTTAGGGCGGTGCGACCTCCAGGTAACGTACAACCTGCCCGCCCAGCGCTTCGACGAAACGGCCCGGGCCATCGCCCGCGCCACGGGCTGTTACATCCGCTACACCAACAAGTCGCTGGTAAATGTGCCCGTGCAGGCCGTGCGCGGCCGGCTAACGCGGCGGCAGGCTTTGCGCGTGGCCCTGCGCGGCACCGCCTTGCGCATTGTGCGCGAAACCCCTAATCTGATGGAGGTTATGCGCGCTCCGGCCCATTAGCGCGGCAGCATAATCGGCGGAGCCCACCGTGCGCAGGCGACCATTTGCCAACAAGCCAGCGGAGCGATTGGGCCAGTGGGGGTGAGGCAGCCCAGATGGCCGGGGATGCCGGCTTCGACGTCGGGCTGGGTACAATATCCAGGGCTTTGAACGCTGTTTAAAATTGTAAGCGTAGAGAGGCTTTGGCTACTGACCAGCTGCTGCCAGCCCCGGCCTGCGCGCGGCTGCCAAATGGGTACGAGCGGCGAAACAGGCCCTGCCCGTAACCAGCTGGCACCTCGGTTGGCGCTGGGTGATTTATGTTAAGTAATTGGTTGAAGGTATGTTATGAAAAATGAGCAAGCGCCCGATGCTGATGAGCAAGGGCGATACTTCGTGCCATTTGGGCAGCTGCGGCGGCAGCCCACCATCGTGGTGGACAGCACCGGGCTGGGGGCGGCCCTCACGCTGGCGCACTGGCGCGGGGCCGCCACCCCCGCCGCCCTGCGCGACGATACCAGCGCGGGCTCGTGCCTGCGCGCCCTGCGTGCGCCCGCCACGCCGGGGCTGGCGGCGCGCGCCGTTACGGCCAATCACTTTGATGTTGACGGCTTTATCGGCATGTGGGCGTTGCTACACCCCGCGCTGGCGCTCACCCACGAGCCCCTGCTGCGCCTGGTAGCCACGCTGGGTGATTTTCGCGAGCTGGACTGGGCTAATCCCTTGGCCGAATACGCGTTACAACTAGTATGCTGGCTGAATGCGGAGGAAAAAAAACACTTCTACGAGCCCTTTGGTGCGCCCGCCCGCCGCCGCCGGGAAGACGAGGCTTCGGCCGAAAAATTTGCCTGGTTTCTGCCGCGCTTCGCCGCGATTTTGCAAAATCCCGTGGTTGGCCGCGCTGCCTGGGAGCCGGAATACACCCGCGTGAAGCGGGCCGTGGCCACGCTGCAAGGGCCGCTCACGCAGCGCAGTGAGTACCCGGAAATTGGCCTGGTCGTCATCCGTACGCCCGAGCCGGGGCCGTACTACGCGCTTTTTGGCCCCACGGCGGGCTTCGATTGGGTGCTTAGCCTCTACGATGGCCAGCGCTACGAGCTGGAAGCCAAGTACACCACCTGGATTGACTTGGAAAGCCGGCCCACGTTGCCGCGCCTGCCGCTGCCGACCCTCGCTACCCGCCTCAACGAGCTGGAAACCAGTAACTACCGCTGGGCTGCTGACGGTCTCACCGATACCGGGCCACTGCTGCGCCTGGCCGGCCGCCGCCTCACCAAAGCCGAGCGCTACGCCGACCCCGACGGCCGGCCAATTTATGCATCTGGCCTGGCGGCTGGCACTGTGGAGGCAGAGGTAGTGGCCTTTCTGACAAAGGGTTACGCGGGGGTAGCGCCGAAGCGGTACTGGACCTGGGCCGAGGTGCGCGCTGTGCGGTAAGCTTTAGCTTGCCGTAAGTAATTAGCTAGCTTTGAGTTAGCGTTAATACGGCAAGCTGAAGCTTACCGCACGTTTTGCTACACGGCGCAGCTGGTTTCGGTACCCACGACGTCTACCACGCGCACGGTGCTGTTGCCGCCCGCACCGGGTTGCACCCGAATCTGGGTGCCGATGCGCTCCTTGAGGTCGGCCACGTGCGAGATAATGCCAATCATCTTGCCCGAGTGCTGGAGGCGCTCCAGGGCGTCGAGCGCCGTATTGAGCGCGTCGGGGTCGAGCGTGCCGAAGCCTTCGTCGATAAACAGCGACTCGATACGGGCCTTGTAACCAGCTAGTTCGCTCAAACCCAGGGCCAGCGCCAGGCTCACCAAAAAGCTTTCGCCGCCCGAGAGCGAGGCCATGGGGCGCACGGTATCAGCCTGGTCGTGGTCGATTATCTGGAGCTCCAGGTTGCGGTTGGGCGTTTTGAGAATGGTGTAGCGGCCCGTGAGCTGCTTCAAGCGCAGGTTGGCCAGCCGAGCCAGGTGACTGAGCGTGAGGCCCTGGGCAAACTGGCTGAACTTGTCGCCCTTGGCCGAGCCGATTTGCTCGGCCAGGTCCTGCCAGCGCTGCTGCTCCAGTTGGCGGGCGGCTAACTGGCGTAGGCCTTCGGCCTGCTGCTGGCGGGCCTCATCATCCTGGGCTAGCTGGCTGGCGGCGGCCCCGAGGCGCTGGTGCAGCTTCTCGTTTTCGGCATTGAGCTGGGTGAGCTCGGTGGTGAGGGCCGCGGTAGGGAGGGAGGTGAGGGCGGCCTCGTGGTGATGGGCGAGGTCGGCGGCCAGCTTGGCTTGCAGCTGCTGGCTGGCCTGCTGGTCGGTGAGGTGGCGCTGGCGGCGCTGGGTTAGCTGCCGGGCCTCGGCCTCGGGTAGCAGCAGGGCCCGGGCCTCGGCCGCGCTGGCAAAGCCGGCGGCGGTGAGGGCGGCGGCTAACTCGGTCTGGCGGGCCTCATACTCCGCCGCGTGGCGGTCGAGGTCGGTTTGGCGCTGGGCTATTTTCTCTCGCGTGCCTTCCAGGGCCAGCTGCTGGCGGGTGTGGTCGGTTTCGGCGCGCTGCGCGGCCTGGGCCAGCTGTTGCGTAGCTTGGTGCAGGCGCTCGGTTTCGGCGGCGGGGTCGGGGCCGGCGTAATGGGCCAGGCGGGTGGCCTGCTGCTTTGCAATAGCTTGCTGCTCAGCTTGCAGGGCTTCGGCCTGAACTTGTAGCCGGGCCAGGTTTTGGGTTAGCGCATCGGCGCGCACCTCCTGCGCTTTTTCCAGGCTGGTTACGCTGCTCTTGTGCTCGGCCAGGGCATTGGTGCGAAGCAGGTAGGTGTCGGCCCGGTCATTGAGGGTAGCCAGCAGGCCCGTGTAGGACTGCGTGGCGGCGGGCAGGGGCAGGCCGTGCGGGGCAAGCAGGCTTTGAATAACTACCCGGTAATTAGTGACTTGCTGCCGGGCTTCGGCCAGCTCCGCATCGAGCGGTACCAAAACTTGCTGGGCCTGCTGCTGCCGGGCTACGGCGCGGCGGCCCTCATCTTGGGCCTGGGTTAGCCGCTCAGTGGCGGCGGTATGCGCGGCTTTTAGCTCCGCCAGCTGCTCGGTAAGCGCGGCGTGGCGGCGGCGGGCTTTATCGCTGGTGACTTGCTGCGCAGTCGTTTCTTCCAGCAGCTGCGCTACGGCATTGGAGTTGGTCGGGTCGGACAGCGGCAGCGGGAACGGGGCCAGCAGCGCCCCGATTTGGGTGCGGGCGAGGGCGGCGGCGGCAGTGGCTTCCTCGTGGCGGGCCAGGCGCTGCTGCTGGGCGTAGCGCAGGCGCACCAGGTCCTGGCCGGCTTGGGTCAAGGCCGTGCTCAGTTCCGCCAGGGTCGTTTTTTGCGCAGCTACGCGCTGTTCCTGCTCGTCGGCATCGGCTGCGAAGCCGGCGGCGAACCGGTGCTCGGCAGCTCCGCAGAGGGGGCAGGGCTGGCCCGCGCGCAGGTGCTGGCGGTGGGTGTTGAGGTCGGCCAGCACCTGCTGGGCGCGTAGCTCCCGCTGGTAGCTGTCCAGCAGGTGCTGGGCATCGGCCTGGCGCTGCGTGAGGTGGGTGTGGGCGGTTTCGGCCGTGGCCAGGGCGGGCTGGTGCTGGGCGTGTTCCTGGGTAAGCGCCTGGGCAGTAGTGGTATGGTCGTGGGCGGTCTGGGCCAGGGGCAGCAGGCGCTGCACCAGGCGCAGCTGCGCCGTGAGGTCGGCATCGCGCTGCGCCAGGGCGTCGGCATCGGTGCCTTGCAGCAGGGCGGTTATCTCCTCGCGGCAGGGGCGGCCCTGCTCCACCAGGGCGCGCTGCTTGTGCTGGGCGTCGGTGGCGGCCTGCTCGTGGCGGTGGCGGTCGGCGGTGGCATCGGCCAGCTGGCGCAGCTGCGCTTTTTGCTGGGCTTCGAGGGTGGCCAGCTGAGTATTGATGCCCGCCAGGTCATTGAGCTGCTGGTTTATTTCAAACAGCTCTTCCCGCAGCGTCTGCTCGTGCTGGTGGGCCAGTAGCCACTCCTCCAGCCCGGCGCGCTGCTGTTGCAGCTGGGTGAGCTCCGTGGTTTGGGTGTGGTGCCAGGCCGCTTGGCTGGCCTGGTGAGCGGCCTGGTCGTGGTCGTGAGTTGCCTGGTTTTTGCGTAGCTGGTCCTGGGCGGCCCGTAGCAGCGTATCCTGGTGCTGCGCTGCTTGCAGCACCGGGCGCAGGCGGTCGGCCTCGGCCTCGGCGGCGGTTTTTTGCGCGGTGGCCGCGGCCCGCACCAGGCTGGCCGCTTCGGCGGCGGTGTGCAGCGCGGGAAGCTGCTGGGCCAGCTGGGCCAGGGCTTCGGTGTTGTGGCGCAGCTCTTGGCGGGCTTGCTCATGCAGCACCAGCGCATTGGACAGGGCCGGCGTGGCGGCGCGCTCGTGGTCAGCCAGGCGCGCAAAGGCGGGTTGCAAATTTTCGTCGTCGTCCAGCAGCTGCGTGGCCTGGCGGGTGGCATCGGCCAGCTGCTTGTCGAGGCCATCCAGCGCGATGCGCCAGGCCAGAAAGGTACTTAGCTCCTGCTGGTGGTCATATATTCCCTGGGCCTCCAGGTCCAGCGTATCCAGCAACTGCTCCAGGCGCTGGCGCTCCTCTTCGGGTAGCAAGCGGGTGGCGTGCAGGGTGGCTTCGAGCAGCTTGGTTTTTTGTTCTTCTTCCTTGGCTTTCTCAAACGCCGCCACCGACAGCCGCGAGTAGATGCCCACGTTGGTCATCTTTTCGAGCAGGGCGCTGCGCTCCTTTTCGGGGGCGTGCAGGAAGCGCGCAAACTTGCCCTGGCTCAGCAGCACGGCCTGCTCAAACTGCCCAAAATCGAGGCCCGACAGCTCGCCCACCTTGGCGGGCACGGCTTCTTTGCCGCTCACCACGGCTTCGCCCGAGGGACTGAAAACCAGCGTCATAGCATCCTGGCCGAGGCCACCTTTGTCGTCACCGCGGGTTTTGCGCTTCACCTCCCAGCGCGAGCGGTAGCGCACCCGCGTCGTGAGGCCGGTATCGGGATTGGTTTCGTGCACCTCAAACTCTACCTCCGACCACGCGCCCGCGGCGTGGCGGCTCACCATCTCGCCCACCTGGCGGTCGTGGCGCGGCACCCGGCCGTAGAGGCCCACCGCAATGGCGTCGAGCAGCGTGCTTTTGCCCGCGCCGGTGGGCCCGGTGATGGCAAACAAGCCCGTGTCGGCCAGCGGTGCCGCATCGAACCGGATGAGGTAGGGCCCCGGCAGCGAGTTGAGGTTGGCAAAGCGCAGGCTGATAATCTTCATAGTATAAAAATACGCCCCAGCCCGCGCTATGGCGGACTGGGGCGTATTTAATGGGGCGTAAAAAACGGACTTATTTAACCGGCTCGGCGGGGGCGGTGGCCTGCTGGCGGCGGGCATCCTCGGCCAGGTAAAAAGTGGCTTCCTGCTGATACGCAGCCAGGTTGCGGCTCGATTGCGCCCGGGCCAGGTTCACCACGGCGTTTTGGAGGGCGGTGCGCTGTTCGGGCGTGCAAATGGTGCCGGTGGGGTTGGCCAGCAGCGCGGCGTGGCAGCGGTCCAGCTCGGTTTCCATGGCGCTTACCTGGGCCGCGCCCTTTTTGGGAAGCTGGTCGGTGGGGGTACGCACCATTGGGAAGGTCTTGCCTTCGTAATTGTCTGAGGTACTGGCGGCGGTGCGTGCCTCGCCCGTGCCCGCTGGCGTGGCGTCAGCAAGTTTGGTAGCGTTGCTGTCGCTCAGGCGTTTGGCCAGTATAGCGCTATTCACTCCCAGGCGTATCAGGTTCACCATTTGCGCGTGGGCGACCGGCGCGGCCCCCAGGCCTGCCAACAGAAGGCAGGAAGAAAGTAGTATTTTTTTCATAAGGAAGAATTCAGAGGCTAAGGTATTGGCAAGGCGACTGAATCCAGCGCTACCTACTCCGCATCGCCGCCCCAGGCCTGGGGGTCAGCCTCGGCCAGCAACTGGCGCAATTCCTGAAAAGTAGCGGCCAGAGCGGCAGCGCGCTCGGGCGGCAAGCCCGCCACGCGCCGGCCAAATACCTCTTCCACCGTGAGCTCGTGCAGGTGCTCGATGGGCGCGGTAGCTTCGGCCAGCATGGTGGGCGCGTCGGTTTGGCGCTGGTGGCGGGCCCCGCGCGGGGCCAGTACGTGGGCGCGGCGCTCGTGCAGGGCGGCTTGCACGCGCCGCTGCACCTCGGAATACGACTCATCGGAGCGCACCTGTACGTCGGCCCAGGCCACTAGGCTAAATGCCTCGTTATCATAGGCCATGATGGCGGCCTCCACCTCCTCCAGCCCACCGTGGAAGCGCTGCAAGCGGCGCGCCACCGGCACGGCCAGCGAGGTGATTTTGGGCTCGCCCGCCCCCGCAAAATCGAGCAGCAGCACCTGCTGCCGGTCGTCGGCTTCGGTGAAGGAGAGCGGCACCGGTGAGCCCGAGTAGCGGATGCGCGCCTGCCCGCCCACCACCTGCGGGCGGTGCAGGTGGCCCAGCGCCACGTAGTCGAACGCGGCCGGGAAATGCTCGGCGGCAATCACGCCCAGCCCGCCAATGTGCACGTCGCGCTCAGCCCCCTCGCGGGCCTCGCCGCCGGCCGCGTAGAGGTGGCCGGTGGCCAGCACTGGCACGTCCTGCTCGCGCAGGCCGCGTACTAAGTCGTGGTTGCTCAGCAGCTTATAGTGGCCCGCAATGCTATCGCGCACGCGCAGCTGGCGCTCGTCGGGCGTTTCGCCGGCCACGGCCAGGCGCAGGTCGCGGTCGCGCAAAAAAGGCACGGCGGCCACCACCAGGCCCGGCCGCCCGTTGGCCCCGGCCAACGGAATAACCTGCTCGGCCGCCTCGGCGGGCACGCCGCCCACCACGTGAATGCGCAACGCCCGCAACAGCTGCCGGCTGGCGTTGAGCAGGGTGGGGGAGTCGTGGTTGCCGCCCACTATCACAATGTCGCGGCAGCCGGTGGCCTGCATCCGCACCAGAAAATCGTAGTACAGTTCCTGCGCCGCGTGCGAAGGCGTGGTGGTGTCAAACACGTCGCCGGCCAGCACCAGCGCCTCCACGCCTTCGGCTTGTACGGTGGTCAGCAGCCAGTTGAGGAAGGCTTTTTGCTCGGTGAGGCGCTCGTGGCCGGTCAAAAAATGCTGGCCCAGGTGCCAGTCGGCGGTGTGCAGTACACGCATCAAAAACAACAAAACAGAATCTACCCAAAGATACGCGCCCGCTGCGGCGGCTACTAGGCTACCGTTGCGCTACTTCGCCGTACGCCACAAAGGCGCGGGCCTCGGGGTAGGCCACGCGAATGAGGCCATCGTTCAGCCGCAAGCTGATTTTGCCCAGTCGAAACCGGGTGTATGACCGGCGTGCCAGCGGCTGAAAAAAGTAGTTATCGTAAAAATATAACTTACTGGCGGTGTGCTTAATATAAAGCAAATCGAAGGCGTAATAAAGCGGCCAGTCAGTGTGGCGGACTACGTAAAATGGCGACGCGCCCGCCGCCTGGTGCTGAAACGTGATGCCCGGCCGATGCTGGCGCAGGGCCTGCTGCACCTCGGGGTGGCGCAGCAGCGGCTGGGGGTCGAAGCGTAGCGTGTCGCCGCTGCCTTGCAGGTAGTGGCGCATGAGCCCGGCCGCCTGCGGATACGCGACCCCGCCCCCGGCCAGCAAACCCTGGTAAAGCAGGCGTAGCCCCCAGCGGTCGGCCGGTGTGCTGCGGCCGGCCAGGGCGCGCTGCTCGATACCAGTGAGCCAGTGCTGCGCGAGGCCCAAATCGCCGGTGCCCCACACGGCCACTGCTGCTAGTACTAGGCTGGTGACCAAGCTGATACCAAGAAAATGGCGAGTTTTAAGGTGGAGCATGCGAATGAAAAGAAGTCACAAAAGTAGAAGCTTCAAACCCCTTCAGCCAGCCGCCTAAAGCGTAGCAGTTTTCCGTAGCGGAACCCAGGCGAAGCTTTCTTCATGAAAATTTCATAAATAGCAGTAGTGCCGATAATAAACTGATAGCAAGTGTTTTGGATAGTGTGCAGTGTTGCGCAAAGCTGGTAAGTGCCCACTGGTATTTTGTTAAAAATACGTTCTACTCGTCCGCATTTCCGTAAAAGGGAATGACGCTGCCCAACCAGCTTGGTTTCGGTAGTCTTTGCATTAACGTACACTCAATCAGATTTTTATGAAAACCACTCAGCTTTTCGGAGCCGCCCTGCTTGGGTTGGCTATCAGTTTTTCGGCCCACGCCCAAACGCCCGTAGTGGGTACGCCTGGCGCGCCTATCGCTCCCGGCTCTCCCATTGTAACGGGCTCGCAGGTGCCCAATACCGGTGCCGTAGTGCCCGGCCAGGCCGGCATGAATAATGGCGCAATAGTGCCTGGCCAGGCCGGTATGAACAACGGCATGGGCACGGTGCCCGCCGGCGGTGTACCCGCCAACGCTACCACGCCCATTGGTAGCTCGGGCCAGCTATACCCGGCTGGCGGCGTGCCCACCCGCAATGTGGATGGCGGCACGCTGCGCTCCGACCAGCCCACCATTGGCAACGGCAACCCCGCCACTACGGGCGGCCAGCCTACGCGCCGCCTCAACAAAGCCCGTACCACCACAGCTCCGGTTCGTCCCTAAGTGACTTCATGTAAGGTGATTACACAAAAAGCCCGCTTGCTCTCGGAGAGCAAGCGGGCTTTTTGTTGGCTGGCTGGCCAGGGCAGCTAGCTGATTTTTTTGCCGCTCATGGCTTGCTTGATGGAGATGTTCATCACGCGCTCGGCGTAGGGGCGGGTCAGCTCGTCTAGCTCATCCATGCGCTTGAGGATGAGGTCGCGCTCGTTGCCAGTGAGGGCGGCGCGCAGCTCGTCGGTTTTGGCGGTAGTGGTGGCTACTTCGCTGGCTTCCAGATGTTCGGCGTTTTTCTTAAGGAAGCGCTCGACTTGGTAGAGGAGCTGCTTGGCGGCGGTGCGGGCCTCAATGAGCAGGCGGCTGGCCACGTCTTGCTTGGCGTTGAGGAGCGAGTCCATCAGCATCTGCTCCACTTGGTCGTCGGTGAGGCCATACTGCGGCTTGATATCGACCTGCTGGCGGGTGTCGGAGCGCAGCTCCACGGCCTCCACGCGCAGAATGCCGTCGGCGTTGAGAAAGAAGTTGACGTCGATTTTGGGCAGGCCGGCGGGCATGGCCGGAATGCCGCTGAGCACAAACTCGCCCAGCTTACGGTTTTCGCTAACCAGGTCACGCTCACCCTGATAGACGCCAATTTTCAGGTTCACCTGGCCATCGACACTGGTAGTATACTGGCGGCCGGCCTTGGTCGGAATCTTGGAATTGCGCGGAATAATGGCGTCCATGAGGCCGCCCAGCGTTTCGATGCCCAGCGTGAGGGGCGTCACGTCGAGTAGCAGCACGTCGCGGCGGTTGCCCGCCAGGATATCGGCCTGAATGGACGCGCCCAGCGCCACTACTTCGTCGGGATTGAGCGAACTG
Source organism: Hymenobacter arcticus (assembly GCF_054779975.1). Lineage (NCBI taxonomy): Bacteria > Pseudomonadati > Bacteroidota > Cytophagia > Cytophagales > Hymenobacteraceae > Hymenobacter > Hymenobacter arcticus. Next base: position 486,500 of record NZ_BAAGXF010000001.1, on the reverse strand, counting down.
TTGACCGGCTGATTAAACAACTCAGATACAGCTTCCTGCACCAATGGTACGCGCGTGGAGCCGCCCACCAGCAGCACGGCGTTGATGGCGGCGGGCGTGAGCTGGGCGTCGCCCAGGGCTTGGCGGCAGGCGGCCAGCGTGCGGTCCACCAGCGGCCGGATGAGGCCGTCGAACTCGGCGCGGGTGAGTGTGACGCTGGTCACGTTTTCGTCGCCATCGATGAGCTGGGTCGTGAAGTCGTCGTGCTGGCTGAGGTAGCGCTTGGCCATTTCGGCGGCTAGGCGCAGCTGCTGTTGCAGGGCGGGTACTTCCTGGTAAGTGCTTGGTAAGTTGAACGTTGACTGCCAATGCTCCACCACGGCGCGGTCCATGTCGTCGCCACCCAACCAGGTGTCGCCGTGGGTGCTCAGCACCTCAAAAATGCCCTGGTGCAGGCGCAGAATGCTGATGTCGAAGGTGCCGCCGCCGAGGTCATACACGGCCACGGTTTTCTCTTCGTCGGGGTCGAGGCCGATGCCGTAGGCCAGGGCGGCGGCGGTGGGCTCGTTCACAATGCGGAGTACCTCCAGGCCGGCTAGGCGGCCGGCGTCGCGGGTGGCTTGGCGCTGCGAGTCGTTGAAATAGGCGGGCACCGTAATCACGGCGCGGCGTACCGGCGTTTTGAGGGCGTGCTCGGCGCGGTGGCGCAGCTCGCGCAGGATATCGGCCGATAGCTCGATGGGGGAGTAGAAGCGGTCGCCCACCCGCACCTTCACCAGGCCCTCGGTGTCGTCGTCAATCACCTTGTAGCCCAGCTGGCCGGCGTGCTGGCCCAGGTCGCGGTAGCTTTTGCCCAGCAAGCGCTTCACCGAATAAATGGTGTGGGCGGGGTCGGAGAGCAGGAAATCGCGGGCCTCGTTGCCCACTAAAGGCGAGCTGCCATCGGCCGGAAAATGCACGACGGAGGGCACGATGGTGCCGCGGCCCAGGTCGTTGATGGCCGCCGGCTGGCGGGTTTCGGGGTGCACGTAGGCCACGAGGCTGTTGGTGGTGCCCAGGTCGATACCCACAATCAGCTCTTCCTGCTGAATGGCGCCGGTGGCGAGGTTGATGGCAACTTTAGCCATAAGAAAAAAACAGAGCGGCCGCGCTGCCGCGGCCGGTCAAAAACAAGTGAAACAAACTGCCGCCCAGCTTGCAAAAGTACGCCCGGCCGGGGGCTGCGCGCTCGCCCGCGCCCCGGTACAGTGATAAGCCAAGGCGGCGGTAAAAGTTAAATGGGTGCAAGATTCGGGCATCTGAACAAATGCGCAGAACCGGCGGCCGGCTTACAACGTAGATGAAAGCCAATAAAGAAAATATTGTGGGTAAAACGCTTAGTATCAGTACTAAAAAAGTAGAATTATTCAATTAAGCTTTAGCATATTTCCACCCTTTCCCTTTTCTTTTTTCATGAAAAAACTGCTTACTCGTCCCGCTCTTCAAGTAGCGTTAGCTGCCGCCGCCGTGGGCGGCCTGCTCACGTGGAGCGGCCACACCAACCACCTGGAGGCCTCTTCGCACCGCGAAGCGCCGCTCATTGCCGACGACCCCCTGGCCGATAACACCGACCTGTACGCCTTCCGCTCGCCCGACGCGCCCACCAACAACGCGGCTGCTACGGTGACCATCGTGGCCAACTACATTCCGTTTGAGCTGCCCCAGGGCGGCCCCAACTTCAACACGTTTGGCGAGAATATCCGGTACGAGATTCACGTTAAGAACAACCAGAATACTACCGGCGACGACATTACGTATCGCTTCACCTTCACCCGCGCCAACGAGGACCCTAGCACCTTTTTCCGGGTGCGCCTGGGCAAGGAAAACCTGAAAACCACCTACAAGCTGGAGCAAAGCCTGGCTGGTGGGGCCTTTACCACGCTGGTGGCCGCTGGGGTAGTGCCCGCGCCCAACATTGGGCCAACCTCCATTACCAACGCCGCGGGCTTGGGGCAGGCTAACTACCAGACCTACGCCGAGAGCACCATTCAGACGGTGGGCGGCATGAAGATTTTCTGCGGACCCACGGACGACGCCTTCTTTACCGACCTGGGCAGCATTTTTGACCTCGGTGGCGTGCGCTCCCGCACCGCCGCCCGCGATGGCTTGGCTCGTAAGAACGTGCACTCCATCGTGATGCAGATTCCGGTGACTACGCTGGCCCGGGCCGGTACGCCCGCCCTGACCGCCACCACTACGGGCTTTGAAGCCGGCCTCGTATCGCCTTATACCGTAGGTATTTGGGCTTCGGCCAGCCGCCCAGCTATTCGCACGCTCAACCCCACCACCGGTGGGCAGACCTACACCGTGGGCGCTACCGTGGCCCCCACCACCGGCTACGTGGGCTCGCCCGATGGCTGGGTTCAGATTTCGCGCATTGGCATGCCCCTCACCAACGAGGTGGTGCAGGCCGTGGGCCTGAAAGACGAGTGGAATGCGGGCTCAGCCTATGGCATGGTGCCCAAGTTTGACGCGGGTGCTAAAAACCCCGAGCTGGGCCTCTACATGGCTGATAACGTGCCCGTAAATGGCGCGGCTCCCAAGCCCGCTGGCCAGACCTATTACGGCGAAGCCGTACCGGGTTTCGCCGGCCTGCGCATCCAGACCAAGTCGCTGGCGGGCCTGTTGCCCGCCGCGTCGGGTTTGTCGGGTGGCTTCGACTTCCGCGACGGTGCGCCGGGCCTGAGCCCGCTGCTGGGCAACGCCCTCACCGCCGGCACGGCCTTCGCTACCACCGCTAACGGTGGTTTTGGCGAGTACCTGCTCAACAATGGCCAGGCTGGCAACCCCCGCTCGGCCGACTTGCTGCCCATCTTCCACACCGGCGTGCCCAACCTGATTCCGTATCAGCTGGCAACTGGCAAAACCGGCGGCAACCCGCTCACGGCTGGTAAGCCCTTCATCAACAACTTCTTGCCGACTTTCGGCGACATGCTGCGCCTGAACATGGCCGTGCCGCCTACCTCGCGCACCTCGGCCGACTTCAGCTCGGAAGGTCTGCTGCAAGCCGCCGTACTGGGCCTCACCGACCCGCGCTACAACACCTCGGCCGCCGTGCAGATTATCCCGAACATGGACGGCTTCCCCAACGGCCGCCGCCTGGAGGATGACGTGACCCGCATCGAGCTGCAAGCCGTGGGTGGCGTAGTATTGGCGGCCGTAGGCCTCTGGTATGATGACTACACCGTGGGTACCTCCACTACGCCCGTAACGGCGCAGTTAGGCCGCGTGCTGGCCTTCACCACGAACATCGAGCGGAACGACACGACCTTCCGCACCGGCTTCCCCTACGTGCAAACGCCCTGGAGCGGCACCACTGCCCAGCGCATTGCCCTAGCTCAGCTGGCGCCGAACCCAACGCTGGGTTTGGCTCCTAACCTGACCGTAGCCAGCGCCTACCCGAACCCCACGACTGGCAGCACCACCTTCCGCTTCGAGCTCGCCACGGCGTCTAACCTGAACGTGCAGATTGTGGATGCCGTCGGCCGCCGCGTAGCTACCATCTCGGCCAAAGACTACCCAGCGGGCGTCAACGAGATAAAGTGGCAGCCCAACGCCTCGGTGGTACCGGGCCAGTACGTTGCCTCGGTGTACGCCGGCAAAACGCTGATTCAATCGCTGCGCGTAGAGCGCCGTTAGCGGCTGCCCGGCTACTGCTACCAGTAGCCGCACGCTGAAGAAAAAGGGGCCGTCGGTTAGCTTATCCAGCTGGCGGCGGCTCTTTTATTTTCGTAGCTTGCCGCCCGGCTGGTCCGGTAGTTTTTGGCCACTCAAGCTACTCCTTACCGAATACCCTCTTCTTTCTCCTGCCCGTGCGTAAAAAACTATACCCTGCTTTGCTGCTAGCCTTTGCGGTGGCAGTAGTAGCCATCGTCTTTTTCAAAAAGCCCGCCCCGCCCACCTTGCCCGCGCCCAAAGACCGCATCGGCAACCTAGCCCTGGGCGGCGAGTGGGTGAACACTAAAGCCTCGATGGAAGGCCTCTTGGCCAAACTGCGCACCGACCCCAACGACCAAAAAAGCCGCCTGCTGCTGGCCGAAGCCTACATGCAGGAAGGCCGCGTAACCGGCAACCACCCGTATTACGACGCGGCCGCCATGCAACTGCTGCAAGAGGTGCTCAAAACCGACCCCGAGAACTTCGAAGCCCTGTGCTGCCAAGCCTCACTCAGCCTCACCCAGCACCACTTTTCGCAGGGCCTGGCCCTGGCCGAGCAGGCCCAGGCCATCAACCCGCAAAGTGGCTATGTGTATGGTTTGCTCACCGATGCCAACGTGGAGCTGGGCCGCTACGACCAAGCCGTGAAGATGGCCGATAAGATGAACCAGGTGCGCCCCGACCTCACCGCCTACACCCGCGTGAGCTACCTGCGCGAGATTCACGGCGACATGCCGGGTGCCATTCAGGCCATGGACATGGCCGTGAAAGCCGGCTACAACGGCCTGGAGCAAACTGAGTGGAGCCGCGTGGCCTTGGGCCACCTCTACGAAGTGAGCGGCCAGCTCGATAAAGCTCAAGGTTACTATGAGCAGGCGCTGGCCATGCGCCCCAACTACGCCTACGCCCTGGCCGGCCTGGCCCGCGTGGCCGCCGCCCACAAGGACTACGCTACCGCCATTAAAAACCTGAATCTGGCCCGCGCCACGGTGAAAGACTACGCTTTCACCGACGAGCTGGTGGACGTGTACCGCCTCAACAATCAGCCTGCGGAAGCCGAGAAAATGGCCCAGGAATCGGTCGAGATGCTAGCTGATGCGGCCAAGCAAGCTAATGACAATGAGGAGCTTGGTCACTATACTGACCGCGAGCTGGCCTACGCCTACCTCAAAACCAACGAGCTGGACAAAGCCCTGGAGCACGCCAAAATTGAGTACGCCCGCCGCCCCGACAACATCGACGTGAACGAAACCCTGGCCTGGGTTTACTACAAGCGCGGCAACTTCGCCGAGGCGCTGAAGTACATGACCGTGGCCCGCCGCACCAATTCCCAAAACCCGGTGCTGCTGTGCCGCGCTGGCCTCATCCTCACCAAAACCGGTAAAGTCGCCGAGGGCCAGGCCCTTATCACCAAAGCCCTGGAAACCGCGCCTTACCTCAACCCCGAGGTGGAAGCCGAAGGTAAAAAAATGCTGGCCGCCCGCTAACGCAATGGTGAAGTATACAGCCGTTCGTCATTGCGAGCACAGCGAAGCAATCGCACCAGAACGATACCCGAACGATTTCGTTCTGATGCGATTGTTTCGCTGTGCTCGCAATGATGGGCGATTAGTGATTTTCCCTTTCCTGATTCCGCTGCTGCTGGCCACCCTGCCCGCCGCCGCCCATGTTATCGACGCCGACCTGAGCAAGCTCTCGCGCACGGCTATTTTCTGGACGTATATCCAGCTGGGCTTCACGCATATTATTCCGCTAGGCTTCGACCATATCCTGTTCATTATCAGCCTCTACATCCTAGAGCCGCGCCTCAAGCCGGTGCTGTGGCAGGCCACAGCCTTCACGGTGGCGCACTCCATCACGCTGGGGCTGGCTATGTATGGCATCATCAAGCCGCCGGGCAGCGTGGTGGAGCCCATTATTGCGCTCTCCATCCTGTTTGTGGCGATTGAGAACATTATTACGACCAAGCTCAGCCCCTGGCGGCTGGCCATCGTGTTCGGGTTTGGGCTGATTCACGGCATGGGGTTCGCCAGCGCGCTCACCGGGCTGGGGCTGCCCAAGCAGGACTATTTCGGCTCGCTCATCTCGTTCAATGTGGGCGTGGAGACGGGCCAGGTAACCGTCATCCTGCTGTGCTGGGCGCTCGTTGGGCGCTGGGCGGCCGACCGGCCCTGGTACCGGGCGCGGGTGGTGGTGCCGGTGTCGGTAGTCATTGGCCTGATAGCCGCCTACTGGACCGTGGACCGCCTGCTGGCGTAGCCGCCGGCCCACCGCTTATTCGTTGAAAACAGTCGATTATTCCGCCTAAACCTGCGATTTTCAAACCAGTGCCGCGCCCTACTGCGTAGCTTCGCTCAAGATTACCAGTTCCTATGCTCCGTTCGCTGCTCACCTGGCTTTTGCTGCTCAACTACCTGCTGGTGGTGGGGGCGGGCCTGCTCGTGAGCCGGCCGCCGGAGCCGCTCTTCACCGCCGCGCACCCGTATGTGCATAGCAAAGAGTGCCAGCAACATAACTACCTGCGGCTCGACTGCTTCGAGCATTGCAACGGCAACCAGCACGAGGTAAAAACCAAGCTGCCCACCGGCACCGGCCTGCACTACCTGGCCCAGCTCAAAGGCTTGGATGTGCACTGCGCCATGGGCCAGCTGGCTGCGTTGGCTGTCCCGCGCCACTGGGCCCAGCCGGCCGCGCGCTGCGCCTTGGCACCCCCCGCCCCGCGCCCCAGCCGGGGCGCGCCCGACTACCCCCCGCCCCAACGCGGCTAAAACTGCCCAGCTTCCCGCGGCCGCCCGGCTGCCGGAACCACTACGCGGGCCCAAGGCCCGGCCGCGTGGGCCGTTTTACTTTTTAAGCTGACGCCAGTATTGCGCCCTGTTATGGGCGTGCGGGCGTTGCTAACGTGTTGGTATGCAAGTTAATTACTTCGTGGGGTTAAAGCAGTTGCTGCGTTGGCAGTCGCTGATTTTTTTGGCGGCCATGCTATTGCTGGCCGGGGCGGCGCAGGCGCAACGCTCGGCGGCGCTGCGCGGCACCGTAGCCGATTCGCTCTCGGGCCAGCCGCTGGCGGGCGTGAGCGTAGGGTTGGTGGGCCAGCCCGGCGGCACCGCCACCGATGCGCTGGGGCAGTTTCGCCTCACCGGAGTGGCCCCCGGCACCTACCAGGTGCGTCTGGGCGCGCTGGGCTACCGCCTCACCACCAAAACGGTAACGCTGCTGGCCGGCGAAACGCGGGGCCTGGCCGTGGCGCTGGCCACCAACACCCTCAGCCTGAGCGAGGTGACCGTGAGCCAGCCCCGCGACCCCAACCAGACGCTGGCCGCCATCTCGCACATCGACCAGACGCTGCGGCCCATCAACTCGGCCCAGGACTTGCTGCGGTTGGTACCGGGCCTCTTCATTGCGCAGCACGCGGGCGGCGGCAAGGCCGAGCAGATATTCGTGCGGGGCTTCGACGCCGACCACGGCACTGACTTTGCGGTGAGCATCGACGGGCTGCCGGTGAACATGGTGAGCCACGCCCACGGCCAGGGCTACGCCGATTTTCACTTCGTGATTCCCGAAACGGTGGAGCAGCTGAAGGTGTACAAAGGGCCGTACACGGCGCGCTTTGGTGACTTTGCTACGGCCGGCGCGGGCGAGTTCAGCACCAAAACCAGTCTCGACCATAGCCAGGTAAAAGTGGAGGTGGGCCAGTTCAATACTTACCGGGCGCTGGTGATGCTCGACCTGCTGGGTACCCACCACCTGCTCAGCAAGCGGCCCGAAAGCGCCTACGTGGCCGCTGAATATAATTTTACCAACTCGTATTTCGATAACCCGCAGCATTTCAAGCGCTTCAACGGCCTGGCCAAGTACACGGGCCAGCTGTCGGATAAAACCTCCCTCACGCTGTTTGGCTCGCACTTCGCCTCCAGTTGGGATGCCAGCGGCCAAATACCACAACGCGCAGTTGATGAAGGTATTATATCGCGGTTTGGCAGCCTCGATGCCAGCGAGGGCGGTAACACGCGCCGCACCAATGCCTACGCCGTGCTCATCACCGCGCTGCCCCGCAATGCCGTGCTGCGCCAGCAGGTGTACTACTCGCGCTACTACTTCAACCTGTTCTCCAACTTTACCTTTTTCAAGAACGACCCCGTTAACGGCGACGAAATAGCCCAAACCGATACCGGCCGCAACCTCTACGGCTACACCGGCACCTACGACCGCGACGACCAGTTGGGCGGCCGCAACCTGCACTCGACCTTCGGCCTGGGCACCCGCATCGACGAGGGTGGCCTGCAATTGCGCCACGCCGTGCAACGCCGTATTCTGGATACCGTGAGCACCGGCCGCCTGCACGAGCAGAATATCAACGCCTACCTCGATGAAACCCTGACCCTCACCGACCGCCTCACGGTGAACGCGGCGGTGCGGGCCGACGTGTTTGTGTTTGATTTTCGGGGGCAGCGGGCCGATTCGGCGGCCGGATTTGTGCCGCTGGCGGGCCGCGTCACGCGCGCCCGGGTATCGCCCAAGCTCAACCTCTACTACCAGCTTTCGCCAGCGGTGCAGCTGTTTGCGCGCTCGGGCCTGGGCTTCCACTCCAACGATGCGCGCGGCGTGGTGCAGGGCACCGGCAGCTTCAACGCGCTGCCCCGCGCCTTGGGAGCCGAGGTGGGCAGCACCTTTAAGCCGGTGCCGGCGCTGGTAATAAACGCCGCCCTCTGGACGCTGCACTTGGAAGATGAGCTGGTGTACTCGGGCGACGAGGGCACCACCGAAAGCGTGGGGCCCACGCGCCGCTTTGGCGTCGATGTGTCGGCGCGCTACCAGCTTTCAACCCGCTTTTTTCTGGATGGCGACTTCAATTACAGCCACGGCCGCATCATCGACGCGCCCGCCGGCGAGAACTATATTCCGCTGGCGCCCACGTTTACCAGCATCGGCGGCATCACCATGCGCAGTGCTAAGGGCCTGAATATCAGCCTGCGCTACCGCCACATCGACAGCCGCCCGGCTCAGGAAGACAATGCCGTGCGGGCCGTGGGCTACTTCCTGCTCGATGCGGTGGTTAACTACACGCAGCCGCGCTACCAGTTCGGCGTCACGGCCCAAAACCTGCTCAACGCCCGGTGGAACGAGGCCCAGTTTGCCACCGACAGCCAACTGCGCGGCGAGCGCACATCGGTAAACGAGTTGAATTTCACGCCCGGCACGCCGTTCTACGTGCGCGCCAATGCCAGCCTATTTTTCTAATAATTGAAGCAAAAACGCCCGTCCTGGCGAGCGCAACGCAGTGGAGTGCAGCAATCTTTCCTTGCCGTTCGCTTCGTAAGGTTAGTAATCCGCCCGTGCAGGAAAGATTGCCGCGCTCCACTGCGTTGCGCTCGCCAGGACAAACGATTTACGAAAGCCCTGAAAACTAACTAATCCGCCACCGCCGTGTCTCGCGCCCTCCTAGTTATTATGCTGCTGCTCAACTACCTGCTGGTGGTGTGCGCCAGTGTGGGCGAGCGGGCCGCGCCGCCCGTGGCGCGGGCCTACGGCTACGTGCACCGCCCCGACTGCCAGCTCCAAAACGCTTGGCGCGGCGGCAGCTGCTTCGACGATTGCAACGGCGTGCAATACCACGTGCAGAAGGGCCATAAACCCGTGCCCTTGCAGCAGCTGCTCACCTCGCTAAAGGGCGTGGACTTGCACTGCCTACCCACCGCGGAAATGGCGGCAAACTCCCCGTGTGGGTGCCGCGTTGCCCGGCCGCGGGCCTGGTACGCCGCCCGCACGCCGGCCGGCGTGCGGGGCCGCCTCGACGACCCGCCCCGGCGGGGATAAGTCCCCGCGGCCGCCTGCTCGGTGGCCGTAGATGAGGCGGCTACTAGTCGCTTCATCAGCAATGTCTTATCCCTGCCAAGCAGTGTACCGGCGTGCGCCGGGCGCTGCTATTTCCTTCATTTTTATGCATTTCCTGTCTTCTAAAACCGTGGCGGTGGCTACGGTTGCTTCGTCAGTGCGTCTGCCGCGCCCGGCTGCTTCCTGCGCTGGCCTCCACCTAGCCAGCCTCAACCCCAAGGGAGCCCGCGCGGCGCTGGCTATCGCCACCGACCAGCGCGCTCGGCACCGCGCCGACCAGTCGCGCTACCAGGCTAAGTGTCGGGTAGCCATGTCCTTTTAGCCTCGGGCCCCACTGCTGAAGGGGAAGCCGCCGCTCGTTCTTTTTCTGTGAAAAGGAGCGGGGGGTGGTTTTTTCGCGGCTAACTTTGGGTAATGAGGTGCTCTGCATTCCGCTTGTTTTTGCCTTGTTGTGCGGCTTTTTTAAGCTTGAGCGGCTTGGTGCTGGCTGGCTGCCAGCCCCAGGCGCACTCGGCCAGCGCAGGCCCGCTCGTGAGCCGAACCACTGCCGATTCGCTGCGGCGCACGGCGCTACCCGATTCGCTGCAACCCACGCCCGTGCCCGCCGTGGCCGGTGTGCCCGATACCCTGCGGCAGGTTATTGCCCAGCTGCACAATAGGTTAGGGTCCGAAGCGGCCGAGCTGCGGCCTGAGGTACTGGCGCAGGCCTGCGTGGGCTACCTCACGCTACACCCCACCGGCCGCATCGAGCGGGCGGGCCTGTTGGCCGTGGCCGACATGGACCTGCCCAATACCACTGAGCGCCTCTGGGTTATCGACCTCAATAATGCTAAAGTGCTGCACCGCAGCTTAGTAGCTCACGGCCTGGGGTCGGGCCACCTGCGGGCGCGGCGCTTCTCCAACGTGGAGAGTTCGGAGTGCACATCGCTGGGTTTTTACCGCACCTCGGGCACCTACGGGGGCAAGCACGGCTACTCGCGCCGGTTGGAGGGCCTGGATAAGGGTGAAAACAGCAACGTGTTTGACCGTTACATTGTGCTGCACGCCGCCGACTACGCTAGCCCCGACTACCTGCGCCAGCACGGCCACCTGGGCTATAGCCGGGGCTGCCCGGCGCTGCCGCCCACGCAGTACAAGCAGATTATCAGCACGGTGCGGGCTGGTAGCCTGCTGCTGGTGAGCGGGCCAGGCCTGGCCTCGCGCTGGCTCGATGGGCCGGCGGCCGGCCGGCGCTTTGCCCGGCGCGGCTGGCGCTGAGCCGGGAATTATTTAAGCAAGTGCCCCGTTTGGCACTATCCAACCGGGTTCGAATCTCGTATAGTATCTTTCGAAACAGGTAGTTCGTTTTGGCGGACGCTTTCCACTTACGTTTCACGTCGAAATTGTTATGAAAAAGCACCATTGCAGCGTAGTTCAACGGCAGCGCGACGGCCGCCGCTCACAGCGTCTTATGCGACGCGTGTTGCCCTTTGTGGCGTCGCTATTTTTAGCCACCCCGCTGGCCGGCCCGCTCATGCGGTCGTCGGCCCACGCGCCGGTTGCTACCGCCAAAGTAGCCGTGGCCCTCACGCCGCTGGCCCGTTTCGATGCTACGCTGCGTCAGACGTATACCCGCTTGGGTGCCGAGCAGCAGGGTCTGCGCTTTGAGGTGTTTGAAAAGGCCATGACCGGCTATCTCAACCTGCGTGAAACCGGCCACCTGGCCGACAACCAGCAGCACCTGACGGTGGTGGATTTCGACCTGCCCTCAACCGAGAAGCGCCTCTGGGTGCTCGACCTGAACAGCGATAAAATCCTGTTTCACACGCTGGTAGCCCACGGCCACAACTCGGGCGAGAACGGCGCTGACCAGTTCTCAAACACCGACCAGAGCAACATGAGCAGCCTGGGTTTCTACGTAACGGGCCAGGAGTACGAGGGTAAGCACGGCCATTCGCTTCGCCTGAAGGGTGTGGATGAAGGCTTTAATACCAACGCATTCGCCCGCTCCATCGTGATGCACGGGGCCGATTACGTGAGCGAAGACTTTATCAAGCAAAACGGCCGCCTGGGCCGCAGCCTCGGTTGCCCCGCCCTGCCGCTCGCCCAATACTCACAAATTATTGATGCAGTGGAAGGTGGTAGCTGCCTGTTCCTGAGCAAGTCGAATGCGGGCTACACGTCCAAGTACCTCAACCAGAATATTGCGCTGGCCGCACTTTCGCTAAAGCCGGCTGGCAATTCTTAGCGTTAATTCAGCATAATGAGAAGCCCTTTCCACCACCGTGGGAAGGGCTTCTTGTTTTTGACACCGCCAAAAACCTCTGCGTCTCTTCTGCGAAACCTTCCGCGTCTTCTGCGGTGAAAATACCAACTAGCGCCACGCACAGCAACGACGAATGGATGCGTGCTGCGCAACTTTTTTCCGCCCCAGGGGTGACTTCTCCAATTGTAGCCGACTTTTGTTTTGCTTCCGCTACGCACTGCTAATCATCAGATTATCTAGGTGTTCGGCTGCCTTCTTATCTACCAATAATGTCTAGCCTCACTACTTTTTCGGCGGTGCCGCCGGCCGCGGCGACTTCGCCGTATGCCGCGGTTTTCATTGATTTTGAGAACGTTTATTACTTCCTCAAAAACCACTACCTCGACCCGCAAGACCCCCACGACTACGCCCTCGACCTGGTGCGCGCCCTGCGCGACGCCCTCAAGCGCGAGTTGGGCCTCGACTCGCTGGTGCTCTACGCCTACGCCGACTTCGACCGCCTGCCCACCGGGCCACAGGGCCCGCTGTACCTCATGGGCGTGGACACGCGCAACGTGCTGGGCACCGACCACAAGAATGCGGCCGACATGCAGCTCTGCATCGACGCCCTCGAAGTGCTCTATACCCGGCCCGATATCGGCACCTTCGTGCTGGTAGCCGGCGACCGCGACTACATTCCGGTGCTGCAACACCTGCGCCGCCAGGCCCGGCAGGTGAAGGTGGTGGGCTTCCGCGAAAGCGTGTCCGGCGACCTGCTGCTGATGCTGGGCCAGGAGCACTTCCTCGATGCCCGCCAGCTGCTGCCTGCCGAGCGCCTCCAGGCCCTCGAAGACCACCGCGCCGCCCGCCTGCAACTGGCCGAAGATGCCCGCCGCCTGCGCGAGCAGGGCACCGTGGGCGTGCCCACCGCCGCCGCTCGCCAGGCTGCCCAGGATGTAGCCGGCTCGCCGGCTGGCCCGGCCCCGTCTGCACCGCCCGTGCGCCTAGCTCCCAAGCCGCTCAACCTCATGGACCAGATGCTGCAAGAGCCGGCCACCTTCCTGCCCGTCCGGCGCGTGACGCTGCCCGACGAGCGCCGCTGCCTCGAATTCTTGCTGGAGCAGATGCAAAAATTTGGTAATCAGCACAATGCCTCCGAGATATGGGCTAGCCCTTTCCTGCGCCGCCTCACCGACGTACTGCCCGAGCTACCCGACTGGGAGCGCCGCCAGCTGCTCACCCACCTGCGCGACGCCGGGGCTGTGCGCATCGAGAAGCGCGAGGGCGAGCCGCATCCCTTCTCTGTTATTCTCGTCAACTACCAGCATCCCGACGTGCGGGAATTGAATCCAGGGGAAGATAAGTAATTAATAATAAATTAGTTATATAAAAAGAGCGCCATGCTGTCTTTCGGCAGCATGGCGCTCTTTTGAATAATGAAGATTCTGCTGGCTATCAGCTATTACCGCTTTTAGGAACGGTGGTTGTGGGAGTGCCGCACTTGCTGGGCTTGGGGTCGCATTTCTTGTCGCGGTCGAGGCAGGAGGTGAGGGCGAAGCTCGTGAGCAAAGCCAGCAGCGGTAGGCGCAAGTGGGTAAAAAGTTTAGGCATGAGCGTGGGGTTTTGGGTAAAACAAGCAGGTGATAGAACGCCGCTAAGCTCAACCAAACAGGTGTAAGCCGAGCGGCGTTAAAAGGTACTGCTTATTCTCCGAAAATCAACTAAATCAGCCTATTGGCCCAGCTCAAACAGCGGAAATGGCTGCAAGTCGGCGTACTTACTGCCCAGCTTGGGCAGCTCCTCGCGGTGCACTTGCAGGTAGGCGTTGTAGGCCTTGGCGGCGGCATCGTAGTGGGCGCGGTAGCCCACCACGTTGTGGTCGGCGGCCTGCACAGCTTCTACGCGGTCGCGTACCCCCTCGGTGGGGGCATTGCCGCCGGGTGCGGCAATGGCGTACACATGCCTCAGCAGCGAGTCCTGGGCGGTATCGTACTGGTCGATGAGTGCCGACGAAGCCATCGTTGCGCGGGTGTAGCGCTGTTTCTGCACGCTGGCGCGTTCTGCGCGCAGCTGGGCAAGCCGCGGCTGGTTGGCCCCGGGGTACTTGCTGAGGTCTTGCAGCAGCTCACGCAGGTTGTCGAGGGTTTTATCGTCGCTGGCCATCATGCGCTGCCAGTTCACGTCGGCCGAGTCGCGCAGCTCGTTGAGCTGGGCGCGCACGGCCGCGGGCGAGGCGGGGCTGGCGGTGGTGGTAGTGCTTGTGGTGGCATCGGGCTTGCACATGGGCAGCACGGCGAGGGTCAGCAGACCGGCAAAAAGAACGGCTTTCATCAGAACCAAACGAGTACCCGGCGGTAATAAGGTGCGGCCGGGGCTACTAAATTACGGCCCTGCGGGCCTGCCTGCCACCGGCCGTACCTTTGCGGCCCGTTTTTATGGCTCGTTTCCCCTCGTTTTTATGGCTGATTTAACGCCCCTTTCCCAACTCGGCGAGTTTGGTCTCATCCGCCGCTTGCAGCGCGACATTGCCCTTACGCAGCCCTCTACCATCCTGGGAATTGGCGACGACGCGGCCATTCTGGCCCCGCCCGCCGGGCAGGAAGTAGTCGTCACCACCGACCTGCTGGTGGAAGGCGTGCATTTTGACTTGTCTTTCTCCCCTCTCAAACACTTAGGATTCAAGGCGATAGCCGTGAACGTATCCGACGTGGCGGCCATGATGGCTACGCCCACCCAGGTGGTAGTGGGCCTTAGCTTGCCCGGCCGCTTTACCGTGGAGGCCGTGGAGGAGCTATACGCCGGCATGCGCCTGGCCTGCGAGGCCTACGGTGTGGACCTGGTGGGCGGTGATACCACCAGCAGCCGCGGCGGCTTGGTTATCAGCGTGACGGCGCTGGGCATGGTGGCGGCCGGCCAGGCCGTGCGCCGCTCGGGCGGCAAGCCTACCGATATTCTCTGCGTATCGGGCGACCTCGGCGGGGCCTACCTGGGCCTGCAAGTGCTGGAGCGCGAAAAACAAGCCTTCCTGGCCGACCCCGACACTCAGCCCGAGCTCGACAGCTACGACTACGTGGTGCAGCGCCAGCTGCGCCCCGAGGCGCGCCTCGACATCATGCACGAGCTGCGCGAGCTAGGCGTGCAGCCCACCGCCATGATTGACATTTCGGATGGCTTGGCCTCCGAGGTGCTGCACATCTGCGCCGCCAGCGGCACCGGGGCCCGCGTGTTCAGCGAGTACCTGCCGCTGGCCAACCCCACGCTCGAAGCAGCGGCCGAGTTCAACCTCGACCCCATTATGGCCGCCCTCAACGGCGGTGAGGACTACGAACTGCTCTTCACCATCCCGGTGGGTGACCACGCTAAGATTAAAAACCACCCCGATATCACCGTTATCGGCCACCTCACCGAGCACAACGACGCGGTGAACCTCATCACTAAAGCCGGCCAGGCCGTGCCGCTGCAAGCGCAGGGCTTCAACCATTTTTAAGCGGCGCGGTGGCTGCTGAGCGCGGGCTGGCACGAAGTTGGGCAGGGCTGGAAACCAGTGGGCGAACTGACAAGGTACTGAGCACCGTATCTTAGTTGCCTTTTTCCGCATTTCTATCCCGCCCCTTCGTGATAGCCCGTTTTTTATGAGAGTACCCGTACGCCGTTATAGCTTTTTAGTACTACTGAGTGGGCTGGCCTGGAGCCGGGCCGCCCAGGCCCAGTGCCTGCCGCTGCAACTGCTAACCACCGGCCTGGCCGAGGGCCAGCCGCTCACGTCCCAGGTGCTGAGCGCCAGTTTGCCCGCCTCCGAGTGGGAGATGCATAAGCCCCCCACCGGGGCCACGTACTGGTCTTTCAAAGGCGGTGAGACTAGCCCCACGCCCGCCACCCCCGATACCCGGCTGGAGCTGCGCCGCAGCAACCAGCAAACGCAGTTTGACGTGGTGTTGAAAACGCCGCGCAAAGAGTGCTTCAATAGCCTGCGGGCCGAGCTGCGCCGCGCCAAGCTCAAGGCCGAGCCCGTAACGTGTGTGCAGTGCGAAGCCGAGCGCTTCACGGCAGCCACCTACACCGTCACCGTCTTCAACCAGCAGGAAAGCTTTGGCCAGGGCAAGGCCCCGTACCCGTTTGTGGTGGTGGTGCACGCGCTCACCGGGGCCGCGAGCGGGCCGGTTCCGGCCGCCAACTAGGGGTGATAATTTGAGAAGAATAATTTGTATTTTTTACTGTTGTGTTAAGTGTTATCGCCCAGGTTATTCGGGCAGTTAGCAAATAGCATGTCCGATAGAATGTTACAGAGGTGGGTTTCGGCCCGTAGCTTTGCAAGTTCTACCCGTTACGTAAGTTTTACAAATTACACTTTTTTATGATTACACGTTACGCACTGAGTTTGTGTGGAGTATTAATATCTGTTACTGCCTGGGCCCAAACCGAATCTACCCTGGCGGGCGTTGTGCAAACCGAAGCGGGCACCCCGCTCCCCGGGGCCACCGTATTTTTGAAGGGGACCTACCTGGGCAACAGCACCAACGAGGAGGGCCGCTTTGAGCTGAAAGGGGTGCAAAACCGCCTTCCGGGCATCCTGGTCGTGTCGTTTGTGGGCTACGAGAACCAGGAGTTGAGCCTCACGCAGTCCGACCTCAACCTGGAGGTGACGCTGCGGCCCACCACCCTGCTTACGCAGGTGGTAGTAGCCGCCTCGCGCGTGGCGGAAAACATTGGCCAGGTGCCGGTAACCATCGAGAAAATCGACCTGCGCCAGCTGGGTCAGCTCACCACGCCCGACCTCGTGGCCGGCCTGGCCCGCTACAAGGGCGTGGACGTGAGCAGCTCCAGCCTGCTCACCACCAGCTTCAGCACGCGGGGCTTCAACTCCAGCCGCTCGGAGCGCGTAATTCAGCTGGCCGACTACATGGACACCCAGCTGCCCAGCCTGAGCAGCTACTTTGGCAACCTGCTGGGCACCCCAGTGCTCGACATTGCCAGCGTCGAGCTGGTGCACGGCCCGGCCTCGGCCCTCTACGGTGCCAACGCCTTCAACGGCGTGCTGCTCACCAACTCGCGCGACCCCTTTCTTGACCAGGGCCTGACGGTGCGCCTGCGCGGCGGCAACCGCAGCCTGCTCGATGGCCAGCTGCGCTACGCCGTGAAGCTCAGCGACCGGGTCGCGTTTAAAATTTCGGGCGGGGCTACCGTGGCCGATGATTTCCTAGCCGATAGCCAGGATGCGACGGCCGCCGTTATCGACCCCACCAATAACCCGGCGGGCTCCGGCCTCGGCTACGACGCCGTGAACCGCTACGGCGACCTCGGCAACACGTTTACCAACGCCAACGGGGCGCTGGTGAGCAAAACGGTGTTCCTGCCCGGCTACTCGGAGCGCGACCTCGTAGCCAACGACAACAAGGCCAAGTCGTTCAAGGTCGCGCCCAGCCTGTCGGTGCTGCTCAGCAACAGCGTGAAGGCGACCCTCGACTACCGCTACGTAAACGCCACCACCACCTACCAAAGCGCCAGCCGCTACCGCTTCGTGAACAGCGGGGCCCAGCAGGCCCGCGTGCAGGTAGAGGGCAGCAACTGGTTTGTGCGGGCGTTCTCCACGCAGGACTTTTCGGGTAAGCGCGACCCGCAGTCGGACGGCTCCTACAGCCTGGGCTCGCTCGGGTCCTACTTGCAGGCGCAGCCCGTGCTGGGGGCCAATGGCCAGCCGGTGCTGGGGCCCAACGGCCAGCCCGTTACCTACGCGCAGCGCTATTCCAGCGCCTACAGCGTGGCCTACAACGCGGCCTTCGCCGCCAATGGCGGCAACGCCGATGCCGCGGCCCTCGCCGCCCAGGCGGCGGCCGGCACCAATGCCCCGCTGCTCCAGCCTGGCACCGAGGCCTTTAATACGGCCCGCGCCAGCATCATTCACAACGCCAACCCCAGCCAGGGCGCGCGCCTGCTCATTCGCTCGGTGCTGAGCGAAGGCAGCGGCCAGTACACGTTCAAAAACAGCTTTGCCGACCTCACGGTGGGCGGCGCGTACCGCCAGTTCCTGCTCGGCTCCGATGGCAGCTTCTTCGCCGATACCAAGGGCGGCGACCGCATCCGCAACTACGAATACGGCGGCTATGCGCAGGCCAGCAAAACCCTGCTTGATGACCACCTGAAGCTGGCTTTGGCCGGCCGTTTCGATGAGTTCAAGAACTTTGGCGCGGCATTTTCGCCCCGCGCCTCGGCCGTGTATTCGGTAGGGGCCGACAAGCAGCAGAACTTCCGCGCCAGCTTCAGCCGGGCCTTCCGGGCTCCTACCCAAAACGACCAGTACATCAAGCTCGACGTGGGCCGCGCCGTGGTACTCGGCAACGTGGGCAGCGGCTACCAGGGCTACACTACCGCGCTGGGCGGGGCCCTCATTCGCACGCCGCAGCTGCTGCTGGGCGGCGATATCAGCGCTTACGCCTACAAAAGCGAAGCCCTTAAGCTCGAACAAGTGAGCACGGTGGAGGCCGGCTACCGCGCTCAGCTGAGCAAGCAGCTGTACGTAGATGTTGATTATTACCTCAACACCTACAACAACTTCATCGTTACGCAAAACTTCATCGGCAACACCGATGGCACGGCCATCACGCAGCCGCAGCTGCTGGCCGCGGGCCTCGCCCGCTTCCAGGACCCCGCCCAGCTCACCCGCGTTATCCAGATTGCCACCAACGTGAACAAGCGCGTGCAAAGCCACGGCGCGGGCGTAACGGTCAACTACGTGTTCTCGCCCGCCCTGGCGCTGGCCGGTAACTACAGCTTCAACAAGCTGCTCACCACCTTCGACGCCGGTACGCAGTCGTACTTCAACACGCCGCGCCACAAGTTCAACCTTGGCCTCGACGGCCAGGCCCTGGACCGCCGCCTGAGCTACAACCTCAACTACCGCTGGGCTGATAGCTTCCTTTACGAATCGACTTTTGCCACCGGCACCGTGCCCGCCACCCACACCGTGGATGCCCAGCTGGGCTACACGCTCAAGGCGGCCCACACTACGTTGCAAGCCGGCGTCACCAACCTGTTCGACAACCAGAACCTGCAAGTGTACGGCTCGCCCGGCTACGGCCGCCTGGGCTACCTCGGCCTGTTGTTCGATATCAAGTAGACCACAGATTTAACGGATTTAAACGGATAGAACGGATTTTTTGTGGTTCCTAACCCAAGCGGGCGGAACCACAAAAATCCGTTCTATCCGTTTAAATCCGTTAAATCTGTGGTCTAGTCTTCGGGGTAGGGGATGTACACGAAATTCGTGAACTCCTCATCCACCACGAAGAGGCAGCAGAATTCGTCGGGGTCCTTCCAGGTTTCCATGAAATCGGCGATTTTCTCGGGGTCCACGATGCCTTGCTGGGCCAGGATTTCGAGGTAGCTGGCGAACACGTGCCACTGCAAATCCAGCTCGTCGCCGTTGATGAGCAGGCTGCCGAGCTGCACCGTTTGGCGGGCAAACACAAACACCGGGTACTGCGAAATCTCGCGCTTGCGAATTTGGTAAGACGCTTCCTTAATCGTGTCGGAGGCGGTGGCAAAATCCTTGGTGATGGTGCCCAGGTATTTGCCGTTTAACTCGGGGTCGTTGAAGTAGTCCATTTGTTTCTTTTCAGAAGAGCAATGTGATTAAAGTGGTTCACTGAGAAGCCAATGGATGAAGCGCTTAATAAGCGAGGGTTTTGGATTTATCTCACTAGTAATGATATTCCTAAATCGTGCAGCAACTTCCTGGTTCTCGCAATTTTCAAAAACCTGGTTTTCAATTTCTGCTAAATCCTGTTCTGCTAATTGACCTTGCTTAGCAAGAGACATATTGTCTAAGTATAGGTAGATAAGTATCCAATCTTCCGTTGTAAGCAACTTATGCTCCTCATCAGAACCCATACGGAGCCACATGTCATTATTGCCAGCATACTTCTGGTAAATATTGAGCTTCTGGTGAGTTATCATAGCTGCCGTAATTCCAGCAACACTACATTCTCCACGTGGTGCGTGTGGGGGAACATATCCACCGGCTGCACCCGCGTCACTTTATACACCTCGTCCAGCAGTTCTAAGTCGCGGGCCTGGGTGGCGGGGTTGCAGCTGATGTAGACGAGGCGGGGGGCGCGCAGGGCCACGAGGCGCTTCACCACGTCTTCGTGCATGCCGGCGCGGGGCGGGTCGGTGATGATGACGTCGGGGTGGCCGTGGTGGCTGGTGAAGGCCTCGGTGAGCATGTCCTTCATGTCGCCGGCGAAGAACTCGGTGTTGGTCACGCCGTTGATTTCGGAGTTCACGCGGGCATCGAGCACGGCTTGCTCCACGTACTCGACGCCGATTACGCGCTTGGCCTGGCGGGCCACGAAATTGGCGATGGTACCCGCGCCCGTGTAGAGGTCGTACACGAGGTCGGTGGGCTTGATTTCGGCGAACTCGCGGGCCACTTTGTAGAGGTTGTATGCGCCGGCCGAGTTGGTTTGGTAAAACGACTTCGGGGCGATGCGGAAGCGCAGGCCTTCCATGTCTTCCTCGATGTAGGGTTTGCCTTGGTAGCACACCACCTCCAGGTCGTGGAAGGTTTCGTTGCCCTTGTTGTTGAGCACGTAGTTGAGCGATGTGATGGCCGGAAACTTGGCGTACACCGCATCCAGCAGCGGCAGCAGGGCCTCGTCATCGTGGTAGCACTGCAAAATCACCATCGTTTCGCCGGTGCTTTCGGCCGTACGGATGATGAGGTTGCGCAGCAGGCCGGTTTGCTTCACCATGTCGCCGAAGGGCAGGCGGTGCTCGCGGGCGTAGTCGCGGATGAATAGGCGGATTTCGTTGCTCGGCTCGGGCTGGAGCCAGCAGTGCTCCACGTCCAGAATCTTGTCGAAGCGGCCGGGCGTGTGGAAGCCCAGCACGCGGCGGTCGTAGTGCGCGGTGTCGTCCTTAATCTGGGTTTCCGTTAGCCAACCATTGCCGCTGAAGGTGTATTCGAGCTTGTTGCGGTAGTAGGTGCGCTCGGGCGAAGGCATGATTTGGCGCACCTCAGGCAGCGCCACCTTGCCGATGCGGGTGAGCTGGTCTTCCACCTGCTGCTGTTTGTAGCTGAGCTGGGCCTCGTAGCTGATATGCTGCCACTTGCAGCCGCCGCAAGTGCCAAAGTGCTGGCAAAACGGCTCGGTGCGCAGCGCCGAGCGCTTGTGGAAATGGATGGGCGCGGCCTCCATAAACCGCTTGTGCGCCTTGGTGATGCGCAAATCCACGACGTCGCCGGGGGCCACCTGGCCCACAAATACAACGAGGTTTTCGATGCGAACCAGGCATTTGCCCTCGGCCACCATGTCCTGGATTTCGACGTGCTGAAGGGCGGCGGGCGGGATAGAATTAGCGAGTTTGGTGGCTTTGCTGGGCATAACTTTTGGGCAGTAGGGGCGCAAAGTTACGACCTGGTTTTGCGGCGCTGGTAGGCTGATTCAATTCAGGTACGGGTCCATGATGCCTTGCGGACTGTAGCCTGGCAGCCGCCAGAACTGCGCCGGGTTGACGCTGCCCGCAAACTCGTTACTATACACCGCCACCTGTTTGCGAGCGCCCCCCGCGGGGCGGTGCAGGAGCCGGGCACGCAGCTGCGTAGGCAACTCGCCCGAATAGGCGGGTACCATGAGCTGCCAGTACCGGCCGGGCGCCAGAAAAACCTGGTGGTAGCTATTGCCGCACCAACTGCTGGGTGTGTATTCAATGTCGCGCCACTTGCCCTGGGCATCCCGCGCCTGAACGGTAAGCGCCAGGCTGCTATCCTGGGCGTCAAATACGACGGTATCGGCGCTGGTATTGGCAATAGTGAGTGCGTGGCCATCGTGCATCTCAAAAGCACCAGGGGTTACTCGCGTAGTAACCTGCACCACTAGGGCGCGCGATGTAAGAGTTTGTTTAGCCGCAAGCTTAGCCAGATTGTTCAACCGTCCCCAGCCGCCAAAGCCCGCGTAGCGCCGCAGCGGTGCCGACGCCACCGGGTAACTGCCGCGCCGCTTAAAATCCAGGTTCAGCGGGGCGCTGGCCGCGGGTGCGGCCCGCCACACGTAGTGCCCGGCCAGCGAGAGGTACCCTAGGCGGTCGTCTTCCACCACGGCCAGCAGCCCGTGCTGGTAGCCCGCGTAGCTGATGGTGGAAAAGCGTGACTGCACTAGCAGGCCCGTGCGCCAGTTCCAGAACCCCAGGCGCTGGTCATTGTCGGCGGCGTAAAAGGTGAGCAGGTCACCTTGTCGCTGCGGGCTATTGCTGCCGGCCGCGGGGGCCGGAATCTGCCGCACTACTCGCCCCAGGCTATCGAGCGCGGCAAAATCGCCGTTGGCCAGGGCCACCAATTCGACACCCCCGGCAAACGTGGGTGCATCGCCGCGGCTGGTGCTAAACACCTGGCTGATAACCAGCTTAGTAAGCATTTTTCCTGCTTTGTCCAGCAGCTGCCACTGAAAAGCCGAATCCTGCGCCCAGGCCCGGCCGTGGCTGAACGCGCTGAGCTGCCGCAGGTCCGGCCGCCGGAAAACTACCCGGCCCGTGCGGTCAATAGGCGCGGGGTAGCTTTCATCATTGGGATAATGGCCACTGCTGATACAATTGACCTGTGCGAGGCCGTCGGAAAAACTGTGCTTATTGAGGGAGCTGAAATAGTGCCCGACGGGCAGCCGGGTCACTATGCGCCCGGTTGTGTCGATGATGCCCCAGTGGTCGGCCTCGTCATCGCCGGGCTGGTAGATGGATACCAAAGCCAGTCCCTCGCGAAAAGCAGATATTCCGTGAAACAGGTAGTAGGGAACCACCAGCCGGCCGCGTCCGTCGAGTACACCCACGGCGCTCACTACGCTATTGCCCTGTGCGTTGCGCAGCGGCTCGGGGCCAGCCACCACTATACGGTTGTTACTCAGCTCACCTATCTCCTCAAACAAGGTAGGGTTTAGGAGTTTGCCATTGGCGGCCACTAGCTGGCGCTGGTGCGAGGGTAGCGTGCCTACCCACTGGCCGCCACCCCGTTTTGGGCCGGGCTGATATTCCAGTTGCGTGTAAGGGGCCGCCAACGGCAGCAGGCGGCCGGTGCGGTCGAGTAGCCGGGGGGTGCTGTCAGGCTGCACCAGCGCCAGCCCGCCCTGAAAAGGCGACGCGTAGCCATAGCGGGGCGGCAACACAAACTGGCCAGTCCCATCAATGTAGCCGTAGTACCCCGCCTCGCGCACCGGGGCCAACCCCTCGGCAAACTCCTGCACTTGGGCAAAGCGAGGAGCCACCACCACTGCGCCCGTCGAGTCGATGAAGCCCCAACGGCCCCGCACCACGATGGGAAACCGGGCAGCCGCCTCAGGGGCAACCGCAGTAGGCGCGGAAGAATGGTGCGTGCAGGCCCCGCAGGCTAGCAACAACAGCCCGAGGGCAACCAATGGGTGACGCATAAAAGAAGTTTCTATACCTGATGCCAGCACCCACAAATATGCACAGCTTAAGTGGCTGCCCGTCTTAAAACTGGAAATAAGTGAACGGTTGGATTTCCGCTGACTTCACCTGAATGACCGGTCAGATACTCCCGTAATCAGCACCGCCTGCGTCACCACCGAGCAGCGCGCCTTCTATTTGGAAGGTGAAGCCAGCGGGCAGCGGGTGCAGCATGTTGCCCCGTGCCACCAGCGCAGAGGCGCAAACACCGGTCACAACGAACCCATTACGGCGGCACTGTAAAGCGCCGCGGCTAACCATTCCAGGGTGCCGGCTGTTGCTTGCCGGTCATGCTCACCACTGCTACTTCCTACACCTACACTTCTGAAATGTACGACCGCCCGGCGCTGGCCAGCAGTGTCGCGTTGGCGTGGCCAGGGGTGCGGCTAGAGCGTTATCAATTGGAAGCCATGGCGTTGCCCGCGCATTTTCATGCGCAGCACCTGCTGCTGGTGCACCAGGGAACCCAGCCCGTGGTTTCCAGCCGCCGCAACGGTTCCCGCGTAGAAGCGGACCAGTTTCGGAGTGGAGACGTGGGCCTGTACCCCGGCGGGGAGTACGGCCCCTTCAGTTGGGATGGCCCCGCCGACCTCATTCACGTGCACTTTGATGCCCAGGCCCTGGAAAACCGGGCCCGCCAAGACCTGGACCTCAGCTACTTTGCGCTGCGTGAGCGGTTTCGCTGCGAAGACGGCCTGCTCGCCCAACTGGGCCAGCAGCTATTGGCGGCGGCTGGCCGGCCGCACGCGCTGGGGCAGCTCTACACCGAGTCATTGGTGACGACGCTTTGCTACCACCTCATTGCGCACCACGGCACCTTCGAGCGCCGCCTGGCCGCTGGGGCCGGGGCGCGGTTGCCGATGGCGGTGCTGGCCCGGATTGACGAGTACGTGGAAGCTCACGCGGAGCTGCCCGTTACGCTGGAGGTGCTGGCGGGCTTGGCCAATTTGAGCGTGTTCCACTTTGCCCGCCGCTTCAAGCACACCACCGGCCGCTCGCCTTACCAGTACGTGCTGGACTGGAAAATCCGGCGGGCGCGGGAGCTGCTGCGCGCCGGGGAGCTGCCGGTGGCCGCCATCGGCGACGCGCTGGGCTTTTCCTCGCCGGCCCACTTTGCGGCGGCTTTTAAGCGGGCGGTGGGCCAGGGCCCCCGGGCATTTCAGCAGGGCTAGCGGGGCGCCAGAAGCGCAAGAATCTGTAAGAAGAAGGCAAGAATCCGGCGCCCGGTCGGGAGGGGGTGGGGGACCTTTGTGGTCGTTAAAGCAGCCGCAAAATGCGGTTGTTTCCCCTCCTTATCCTGCTTTTATGAGTCCCCTTATTTTAGTAGCCGGCGCAACCGGCAACCTGGGCGGCCGCCTCGTGGCCGCCCTGCGCCAACGCGGGGCAGCCGTGCGGGCACTGGTGCGCCCCGAAACCGACCCCGCCAAAGTATCCCACCTCACCCAGCTCGGCGCAGACGTGCAGCCCGTTGCGTTTGCCGACCACGCGGCCCTCACCCGTGCCTGCCAAGGCGTGCACTGCGTAGTATCGGTGTTGGCCGGCCTGCACGAGGTAATAGTGGAAGCCCAGGCGCAGCTGCTGGCCGCGGCCGTGGCGGCGGGCGTGCCGCGCTTTATCCCCTCCGATTTTGCCAGCGATTACACCCAGCAGGCCCCCGGCCTGAACCGCAACTTTGACTTGCGGCGCGAGTTTCGGGCCCGCCTCGACCAGGCTCCCCTCGCGGCCACGTCCATCCTCAACGGGGCCTTTGCCGAAGTGCTGACCTACAACATTCCGCTGCTCGATTTCAAGCGGCAGCAGGTGGGCTACTGGGAAGATGCCGACTGGCAGATTGACTTCACGACCATGGACGACACGGCCGCCTACACCGCCGCCGCGGCGCTGGACCCGGCCACGCCCCGTTTCCTGCGCATTGCCAGCTTTCAGCCCAGCCCCCGCGAGCTGGTGGGCGTAGCCGCGGCGGCCGGCCGGGGCCGGCTGGCGCTGGTGCGCCTGGGCTCCCGCCAAGACCTGGCGACGCAGATACAGCAGGCGCGGGCCGCCAACCCCGCCGGCGAGCAGCAGCTCTACGCCGACTGGCAGCAAATGCAGTACCTGCTGAGCATGTTCAGCGTGCAAAACCGGCCGCTTGATACTGCCCGCTACCCGGACCTCACCTGGACCGATGCCCCCACTTTTTTAACTGCCTAAGCCCATGCAAACCCTAGATTCTAATTCCATAAAGCCTTCTTCACTAGGTGAATACGCCGACGAAGAGCTCATTAAGCGCCTGCCCGGCTTCACCAACCACTACGCCACCGTGAACGGGGTGCGGCTGCACTACGTGGAGGGCGGGCGCGGCCCGGTGCTTGTCTGCCTGCCGGGCTGGCCCCAAACCTGGTTTTCGTACCATCCCATCGCTGCCGAGCTGGCCCGGCACTACCGCGTGCTCATCGTGGACATTCGCGGCATGGGCAGCTCCGACAAGCCCGCCGACGGCTACGATAAAAAGACGATGGCCCAGGACGTATTCGAGCTGCTGCGCCACCTGAACATCGCAAAAGCGTCGTTGCTGGGCCACGATATCGGCGGCATGGTGGCCAGCAGCTTTGCCTTCAACCACCCCGAAGCCACCGACAAGCTCATTGTAGCCGACGGGGCGCACCCCAGCCAGGGCATGATGCAAATGCCTATGCTACCGGCGGCCGGCACGTTTACCGGTAAAATGAACGGGCAGCAACCCTACGTTTGGTGGATGGCTTTCAACCAGGTAAAAGGCTTGCCCGAGCAGCTGCTGGCCGGGCGGTTTCACGTGCTGCTCGACTACCTCTTTGCCTACGTAATGCTGGACGAAAGCAAGATGTCGGCCTTCGACCGGGCCACCTACGCGGCCGTGTACAACCAGCCCGAGAACATCCGGGCGGCCAACGCCTGGTACCAGGCGCTGGACCAAGACATTGCCGATGCCAACACCTACGGCCGCCTCGCCATGCCCGTGCTGGGCATCGGTAGCCACGTGTCTTACAGCTACTTACAAATGAGCTTGCCCTACCAAGCCGAGAACGTGCAGGTAGTTGGCTTGCTGGATAGCGGGCACTATATGTTCGAGGAAAAACCCGCCGAAGTGCTGGCGGCCGTACTGGGTTTTCTGGGCTAGCTGGGTTGCTAGGCTAGCAGTTTGTCGGGCGCACTACTGGCTTTGGTGCGCCCGGTAAGCTCCTGCCAGGGCCGGATGACCCAATTATTTCGCGGGCGCTGCCCACTAAAACTGGAAGTAGATGAACGGCTGAATCTCGGCCGATTTTACCTGGATAACCAGCCAGATAACCACCGTAATCAGCACGGCCTGCGTCACCACCGAGCGGCGGGCCAGCGTATTTTCCAGCCGGAAGGTGAAGCCATCGGGCAGGGCGTGCAGCAGGTAGCCCAGGGCCACCAGCGCAAACACCGGCCGGAACGAGCCCACCACGGCGGGCAGCAAATCGGGCCGCAGGTTGTGCGTGATTTGGTGAATGACCTGGCTGGCCACCTCGAAGGTGCCGGCCCGGAAAAATATCCAGCAAAAGCACACAAAATGGAAGGTGATGACCCAGCCCAGCAGCTTCACCAGCCAGTTATCACCGGGCTTGAACACCTTTTGAAAAAGCTTATCCACGGCCAGGGCGGCACCGTGCAACGCGCCCCACAGCACAAAGGTGAGCGAGGCGCCGTGCCACAGCCCGCCCAGCAACATGGTGAGAAACAGGTTGATATACTGCCGCACCACGCCTTTGCGGTTACCACCCAGCGGAATGTAGAGGTAGTCGCGCAGCCAGCTGGACAGCGAAATGTGCCAGCGCCGCCAAAATTCGGTGATGCTGGTACTCTGGTAGGGCGATAAAAAGTTGACCGGCAGGCGGTAGCCCAGCAGCAGCGCAATGCCGATGGCAATGTCGGAGTAGCCCGAGAAGTCGCAGTAAATCTGCAGGGCGTAGCCGTACACGCCCAACAGGTTTTCGATGCCGCTGTACAGGCCGGGGTTGTCGAAAATGCGGTCGACGTAGTTGAGGCTGATGTAGTCGGAGATGATGGCTTTCTTGAACAAGCCGGCCGCGATGAGCAGCACCGCCCGGCCCATATCGTCGCGCGAGATGAACGGCTTTTTGGGGATTTGCGG
This sequence comes from Hymenobacter arcticus, assembly GCF_054779975.1. Classification (NCBI taxonomy): domain Bacteria; kingdom Pseudomonadati; phylum Bacteroidota; class Cytophagia; order Cytophagales; family Hymenobacteraceae; genus Hymenobacter; species Hymenobacter arcticus. The sequence continues at coordinate 459,177 of NZ_BAAGXF010000001.1, read as the reverse complement.
GATGAAATCGGAAGCCCGCACGATGGGGCCAGCCACGAGCTGCGGGAAAAAGGACACGAAAAACGCGAAGTCCCAGATGCTGCGCAGCGGCTTAATCTGACCGCGGTACACGTCGATGGTGTAGCTCAGCGTCTGGAAGGTGTAGAACGAGATGCCCACTGGCAGCAGCACGTGCAGGATGGGCACCGGCTGCCCGGTGAGGGCGTGAAAACCGCTGAGAAAGAAGTTGGTATACTTAAAGTAGAACAGCATCCCCAGGTTGACGAGCAGGCTGAGCGTGAGCAGCAGCCGGCGCCGGCCCTGGGTGGGCGAGTCGGCAATCCAGCGGGCAAAGTTGTACTCGACTATCGTAGAAAAAACCAGCAGCAGGAAGTACCAACCGCTTGATTTATAGTAGAAAAACAGCGAAAATGCCGTCACGTACAGCAGCCGCGCCCGGTGGTGGTTGCGCAGCAGCTGGTAAATGGCCAGAAACCCCAGAAACAGCAGCAAAAAAAAACCGGTGTTGAAAATCAGCGGGCTCTTGGGGTGGTACACGAACTGGCCGAGCAGCCGGTCGAGGTCGACAGCGTTCAGCTTATCGATGAAGAAATGCAGCAAATCCATCCTGAAGCGCGAGGTATAATAGCAGGCCTTGTAGGTCGTAGCCCTTGGTCGAAAAATGCACGAAGTCGTTGAGGGCCAGGCCGCTGGCGCGCCACTGGCCCATGCTGCCGTAGCCGCCCTGCACGGCGGCAAAATCCCAGTAGGCGAGGTCGTGCTGCTGGGCGTAGGTGCGCAGCACGGCCGTGAGGCGGGCCAGGTCGGGGTTGCGGTCGCGGCGGTTGCGGTACGAGTCGGCCGGGGCCACGAGCAGGATTTCGGCCGTGGGGCAGCACTGGCGCAGATTGCTCACTAGGGTATCGAGCTGGCTGGCGAAGCGCACCGGGTTGAAACCCGGACTAAACGCGTCGTTGGTGCCCAGCGACACGATAAACAAATCAGGATGAAGCACTGGTAACTGCTCGAAAAACAGCGGGTTGCGGTTGTACTGGCGTACGGCCGCCCCATTTACCCCAATGCCGTGGTAGAGGATGCCGGGCTGGTCGTTTTCCAGCACCAGGCCAAAGAGCTGGGCGCTGCTTTGGTTGGGCCGGCGGCGGGTGGTGCGCAGGGCCACAAAGTCGCGCAGCGAGTCGAGGCGCACCGTGGTGGCCACACCGCGGCCCAGGCCGGGCACCGTGCCCAGCACTTGGCCCTGGCGGCCCAGTACCTGCCAGTCGAAGGCGGCCGGCCCCGGCTGGCGCAGCAGCGTGAGCTGCGAAAAGCAGTCGTTGGGCCGGTGCAGCAGCGGCAGCCGGGGCTGCGGCAGGCGCAGCGTGAAGCTGGCCCCCGAGTCGGCGGTGCCCAGCGTGAGGCCGGCCACGCCCACCGGCAGGCTGCTATCGGGCAGGTTGATGACGCGCTTGGTGCGCCAGGTGCCGCCGGTGGCGGTGGTGAAGTAGGTGAGTGAGCCGTTGGTGTGGGCCACGCCGTAGGGAAAAACGAGGCCGCGCCCGGCGTTGCCGTAGGTGCGTTGCAGCTCCTGCCGCACCCGGCCCGAATAGTCGTCGGCTTGCAGGTGCGAATCGCCGAGGTGCACCACGGTTACCCGGCCGCCGGGCAGCTGGGCCGGGTGCAGGGGCAGCTGCAACAGCTTTTGGTAAAAGCCTTGCAGCCCGATAGTTGCGTTCTCAATATGGTTGGCCGAGGTGCGCAGAAAAGGGTAGGTGGCTTGCAGGCTGTCGAGCTGCCGACTGGTGGGCGCCTGGGCCCGGGCTGGGCCGGCCGTGGCCAGGCACCAGCTTGATAAAAGCAAAAAAAGAAGGGGCCGCGCCATGCAAAAAAGAAAGAAGGTACTGCCTGCGCCGGGAAGCCAGCCGGCCGCTAGCGGCTGCTGGGCTCGTCGTCGGGAGGAGGGGCGGGGCTGGCGGCCGGCTGGGCACTGCTGTCGGGGTGGGGCGCGGCCGCCGGCTGCGTGCGGGGGCCGGCCGCGGGGTGCGCGTACTGGTCTTTGAGGTAGGCGTAGAGGAAGCCCGCGATTTTGTGCGCGCCCCGGGAGTTGACGTGCGTGTAGTCCTTGTTGGCCAGCGCGGGCGCGTCTTCCACCCAACTCACCATCGAGTTTTCGCCGCCCATGGCCTCAAACAAATTCCAGAAGGCGGCGTGGTTGCGCTGGGCCAGGCGCTGCTGGGCGGCCAGCAGGCGCGGCACGCTGGGGTCGGTGACGAATTCGCCGTCGATGCGCGAGCTTTTGTCGCTCATGCCGATGATGAGGATGCTGGCGTTGGGGAAAGCGCGCTGCATGCGGTCCACCACGCGGGTCATGGCCCGCTCATAAAAGCCGTAGTCTTTCACGCTGGCGCTGGCCACGTTCACGCCGTAGTGCAGGATGACGAGGCGGTAATCGAGCAGGTTGCCGAAGGCTTTCAGCTGCTGCACCGGAATACGCGTGAGCGACATACCGCTGTTGCCCCGAAACGAAAAGTTATCGAGCACCACGCCCTGTGGGCTCTCAAAGCTGACGCCGTACACCGGGCGCGGCTCGTGGGTGGCGAAGGCCAGCCGCATGGTGCGGGCCGGCACGCCGGGTTTGAGCACCAGCTCGTTAACGGCATCCGTGCCGGCTAGGGTGTGGGGCACCTGGTGGCCGTTGGTGGTCACGAGCACCTCATCAGCCGCCTGGCCAGGGCCGTAGAACAGCCGGGCCTCGGCAAAGCGCCGCAGCGGCGCAAACTGCTGGCCGGCCCGAAACTGCACCCAGCTGGTATCGGTTGAGCTGGCATCTTCGGGTAGCACGTGCGGCAAAAAGGCGTGGCCCGAAATGCCCAGCGGGCAGGTAGCCGGCACCTGGCGCGACACCAGGTTGTACTCGCGCCAGTTGGGCGAAAACGATTGGTGAATAGTGGCCCGAAACTCGGCCGTAATCGAGTTGACGGGCACGTAGCCCACGCCCGAGCCGCCAAAATCGGTTTGCAGGCTGTTGCGCAGGTCGCCGGTAATGAGGTCGCCCTCAATCATGGAATCGCCAAAGTAGGCAATGCGGGTTTGGCTGCCCGTGGCCTTGGTTTGGCGCAGGGCGGCCAAAAAGCTGTCGAGGCCGCCCAGGTTGGCCACGGTGGCGGCGCGCGGCTTGGGCGTGGCGGCCGAGTCGGCGCGGGTGGCGGTAGTGGCGGGCGCAGCGGCCGAGTCGGCCAGGAGGGCCCGGGTGGCGGCGAGGTCGGCGGGGGCAGCCCGGCCGTTGGGCGGCGGCAGGGCCTGGCCGGCGGCGGGGTCTTTGCGCAGCACGTCGGCCAGCAGGCGCACGGGGCGCAGCGCCACGCCCCCAATCGTCAGCCCCGGTTTTAGAAAGGAAAGCCCGGCCAGCAGGCTAACAATGAGCAAAACCAACAGAAATGGGTTTTGCGAGCGCGGTGAACTCATACCTCAGATTAACTCCCGTAAAATTACGGCTGCCCCCCCCGCAGGTTCAGCAGAAAGTCCTCAGATTCGGCAAATTTTCCGGTTAAGAGTCTGGTGATGAGTGGGATAAAAAAACGGCTCACCCAGCAAGATGCTAGGTGAGCCGTAGAGTAGATTAGCAGTCAGGCTGCCGGGTTTGGGTTGATTTGTTGATTTACATAATAATCAGTAAACCAATAATTTAGCTAATTTACTTCACCACCTCCACCCAGCCCTTGGTGCTGGTGCCATCGGCGAGCTTGAAGAGGTAATAGTACACGCCGGCCGCAATGCCGGGGTCGGAGCCCCAGGCGTTGCTGGCGTTGTTGTAGTTGGTGGTGGCAAACACCTCGCGCCCCCAGCGGTTGAAGATGGTCATGGTATTGCCGGGGTAAAGTTGCACGTTGTCGATGATAAGCAGGTCGTTCTGGCCATCGTTGTTGGGCGTGATGATGTTGTAGAACGCCGTTTTGTTGGCAAAATCCACGCAGGCCGTGTTCGAGTTCGATTCGCGCGACGGGGTATTGGGCGTTACTGCGCTCTCAAACGCCACCACCCGGAAGCACTGGTTGAAGCCCTGGCCGGTGTTAGTAGTGCTGTACTGCAACGAATTGCCAGCTAGGGTGGTAACGAGGTTGTAGCCCGCGTTATCATCCTGCCGGTACACGCGGTAGCCCGCCACCGCAAAGCCCTGGTACGCCGACCAGCTCAGGCTGACCGAGCCCTGGTTGCGGCCGCCGGGGCCGGGCACGGCTACCGCTTTTAGCAGTACCGTGGTGGCCGTGGCGTTGGCCGTGAAGGCGTCGCCGCAGCCAGTGGTGAGGACCAGGCTATACTCGTAGGCCGTTTGGGCGGCGTTGGCGGTGGCATCGACGTAGGTGGTGGCCGTGGCCGCTACCGTGCCCACTTGCGCAAATGCCCCGGTGCTGCCCGCGTCGCGGCGCAGCACGCGCACCGGGTTGGGGGTATTGGCGGCGTTGGGCACAGCCAGGGTGAGGGTCACTTTGGTATTATCGGTAGCCACCACCGAAGCCAGCAGGAGCTGCGGGGTCTGGGCATTGTCGGGTACCACGGTGATGGCCACCGCCGCCCCGCCGCAGCCAAACTGCGAGGTTTCGGTCACGGTCACCGTCTTGTTGGTGCTGGTGCCAGTCGGGAAGCTCACCGTGATGGTGGCCGTGCCCTGGCCCGCCGCGATGGTGCCGCCCACCACCACCCACTGGTAGGTGGAGGTAGCCGTAGCATTGGGCACGGTGTAGGTGAGATTACCCGTAGCTAAGCACACAAAGCGCGGCCCGTTGATGACGAGCGCGCCGGGCCGCGGGTCCACGATGAACGTCTTGGTAATCAAGGTTCCCACGCAGCCGCCGGCGTTGGTTTCGCGGGCGGTGAGGGTGTAGGTGCCCACGGCCGTGCTGGCCGGGATAGTCACCACGCCGCCCACGTTGGCGATGGCCGCGCCGTTGAGCTGAAATACGTAGGCCGAGCCCGCCGCGCCGGGTAGGGTGTAAGTCTGCGGGCCGCTATTCACGCAAAACCGCGCTGGCCCTTGAATGGTAATAGTAGCTGATGGCGAAGGCTTTACGGTAATATAAAGCGTGTCGCTTACCCCGCGGCAAATGCCGCCGGCCGGGTTGCTGGTTTGCGTCACCACCAGCTTAGCCAGGCCCGGCTGCGCAAAGCGGATGCTGGTGGTGTTGCCCGTGCTCACGAGTGTGCCGGTGGCCGTGCCAAACAGCTGCCAGGCAAACGACGACCCCGCAATGGCGGGCGTGGAGTAGGTATAAGGGCCATCGGCCTGGCACACGCTCACGGGCCCGGTAGGCTTCACCGTTTGCAGCACCTGGTTGATGAGTACGGGCAGCGTGAAAGCAGCCGACACGCAGCCCTGGGCATTGCTAGTGGTAGCGCGCACCGCGCCGGTGCCGGCCGCACCCCAGTTCACGGTGATGCTCGTCGAGCCCTGGCCGCTGGCAATGGTGCCGCCCGTTACCGTCCATTGGTACGCCGTGCTGCGCGGGTTTTTAATCGAATACCCGATGCCCGCCACGGTGGGGCACACCGACTGCGGCCCCGCCACGGAGTCGGTAGCCGGGCGTGGGTTAATGGTAATCAGCACCGAGTCGCGGGCCGAGCAGCCCTGCGCCGTGGTGGCCAGCACCACGTATTTCTGCACAATAGGCGCGCTGGTTGGGTTTATTCCAGTGAGCACTGGCTGCGCCACTGTGCTGCTGCTGAGGCCAGTAGCGGGCAGCCAGCGGTAGGAGTAGCCGGGCAGCGCCGCCGCGCCCAGGGTGATGGTCGAGTTGTCGCACACGGCCTGCGCCGGGCCCGCCACCGCCGTGGCGGCCGGGTTCACCGTCACGGCCACCGTGCTCGAACCGGTGCAGCCGAGCGGGGTCGTCACGGTAAGCGTGTAGGTAACCGTGAGTGGTGCGCCCGTGGTGTTAGGAAGCGTGAGCGTGGGGTTGGCTACCGTGCTGCTGCTGAGGCCCGTAGCGGGACTCCAGCTGTAGGTGTAGCCCGTTTCGGGGGCACCGCCAAGGGTGATGGGCACCCCTGGGCAGGTGACGCGGGTGGGCGGGCCCACGTTGGCTGCGGGGGCGGGGGCTACCACCACGATTACCTGCTGGCTGGCCGTGCAGCCCAGCGCCGTGGCGCTGCTGGTGATAGTGTAAGTAGTTGTTTGCGTAGGAGTTACCGTAAAAGGGCCCGCCCCGGTTTGCGTAGTGCCGCCCCCCGTGAGGGTGTAGGGCGCCGTGCTGCCGGCCACGGTGAGCGTGGTGCTGGCCCCGGGGCACACGGTGAGGCCGCCGCCAATGGTGAGCGCGCCCGCTGGGGCTACGGCCACCGTCTGGGTTACCGAGTCGGTGAGGCAGCCGTACTGCGACACGCCCTTGGCCACTATGGTACCGGTGCCGGCCGTGGCCCATCTCACCTGAATGGTGCGGCCAACCTGGTTTAGGATAGTACCCCCCACCACCCGAAAGCGAAAGGCGGGAGACGTGCCACCGTTAACCGTGTAGGCCAGCAGTGTAGATACGTCGCACACCACCGCCGGCCCACTGATGCTGGTGGGCCCCGCGGGCCGCGTCACGGTAATGCGCAGCACGTCGGCCACGGTTTTGCCGGCGCAGCCGTTGTCGCGCACCGTAAAGGCCACGTCGTAGGGGTTGGCACGGGCTTCGCCGCAGGCCGAGTTGTATACGAACGTGCCCGTGACCGTGCCCGAGCCGGTGGCCGTGGCCGTGCCGGTGGGGTTGCCGGGCACCACGGTGCCGGCGCTGCCATTAAAGGTGGCGTTGAAGCCGGCCGGGCCATCGAGCAGCACGCTGTTCAGGGTCATCGTGAGGGGGTGGCCATCGGCCTGCGTAGCCCTGATTGGCACGCTCAGTACCTGCCCTTCCTCAATGGTGTAGCTGCGCGGCGTGGTGGCCACGGGCGGCAGCACCGGAGCCACCGTGGGCGGGCAGTCGGAGGCCACCAGTTGTAAGTCGCGCCGGGTGGTGCCGATAAGCACTTCCCGGCCGTTGATAGTGCGGTACTCGCTCACATCTACCGCAATGATATACAGGCCTTTCCTGGTGGCCCCGTAGCGGGCCGTGCCCGTGTTGGCGTTGATAAGGGCGAAGTTGCCGGCCCCCGTGCCCAGCGGGTTGGCCATGCTGTAGCCCGGGTTGTAAGGCACCAGGTTGGGCAGGGGTGGGAAGGAGTTGGCGTTGGACAAAGCCCCGTAGGGCGTGCCGAACGAGTAAATTAGGCGGTCGCCATCGGCATCGAAGGCGTTGTTGAGCAGCACCGTGGTATCGGTAGTGCAGATGATGGCCACGGCCGTGTCGGAGAACACCGGCGAGCGGTTGTAGATGAGCGGCGAGGCCATGCTCACGTACAGAGTCATGGGCAGGTTGCCGCCGCCGGTGGTGGCCGGGTTGCTTACGTTTTCGAGGCCCACGTTGCGGGCGCTCTGGGTGCACACCGCGTAGTAGCCGTCGATGGTGGCCGGCAGCGAAGCAATGTACACGTACTTAAACAGCCGAAATGGCTGCGTGGGCCCCTGCACCGTGCAGCCCGAAGGCAGGCGCGGCTGCACCACCGCGCCCACCGGCGTTTGGCGCGGCACGCTTACGGTGGTGAGGCGGGCGCCGGTGGTGCGGTTGAAAATGCTCAGGTTCACGCTCGTTACCGAGTTGTCGTTGAGGCCTACCTGCCCGTTGGGGTTGTAGTAGCTGGTCACCGTTATCTGGTAGCGGAAGGGGGCCGTGGTGGGCCCGTTGGCATCCAGGTACTGGTACGACATCTCGCCGCCCAGCAAGTGCGAGGCCCGCGCCGGCCGGGTCATTCCCAGCGCCAATACTACCAGTAAAAACACCAGCCGGGGCAGCATCCCCAGCCGAAAAAGTAACGGTTGAATCATATAAAAAACGAAGAAGAAAGCAGCAAAAAGGCGGGCCACCGAAGCAGGCAGCCCGCTGTATGTAAATAGCTAGCTATCAGCTAAAAGCTAATGGCTATCAGCTGACTACTTACTGGCGCACCACGCGGCGCAGCGCCGTTTGGCCCTGCGCGTCGGTGAGGCGCAGCAGGTAGAGGCCGGCCGGTAGCGCCCGCAGGTCGAGGGTGGAGGGGGCGGCGGGGCTCAGGCGCAGGGGCTGGCTCAGCAGGCGCGCGCCCAGCAGGTTGAGTACCTCCACCTGGTAGAGGCCGCTGGCGCTGGCCTCGCCCACCAGCACGCGCAGCTCGCCGTCGGGCGTCGGGTTGGGGCTCACGCTGAGGGTGGCCAGGGCCTGCGTCTCGCGGGCGGCCAGGGCCGTCACGTTCACGGGGTAGTCCTCCACCTCGGCCTCGCCCTGGTTGGTGGCGCAGGGATTGGGCGTGTTGTTATTCACCGTCACGGCTACCCGCAGGCGGGTGGTGCCTACGCCGCTAGGGATGGCGGCGGCCACGGTGGCCGTGGCCGCGCTCACGATACCGTTGTACACCAGCTCGCCTCCCGCGCCGGTGGTGCTGCCAAATACCCCGTCGCGGTTATAATCCACCCAAACGGTGACGCGATGGGCCGAGGCCAGGTTGGTGGTCACGCTGATATTTTGGGTGGTGCCGCCCACCAGGCGCACGCTTTGCCCGGCAAAAAAGGTGTAGCCCGTGCCCGTCGAGTTGCCCGAGCTGTTGCTGAAATTCCCGCTGGCCGTGCCGGCGCTCACGCCCACATTCGCTATCCACAGCTGGCTGTTGGTGAACAAGCTACCCGATACGCTGCCGCCGTTGGCCGCGCAGTAGCTCAGGCAGGGCACTTGAATGAGCAGCGCGTTGGCCTGCGTGAGGGCGTTGCTGCCGTTGGCGTTGGTGGCCCGCAGCGTGGCCGAATAGTAGCCCGCCGTGGCAAAGGCCACCTGCGGGTTTTGCGAAGCGGCTGAGGTGCCGTTCACAAACGACACGCCCGTGCTCGGGCTAAAGCTCCACAGCCAGCTGGTGGGGCCGTTGGTGCTCTGGTCGGTGAAGGTGAATACGTTGCCCGCCGGGCAGGCCCCCGCCACGTAGCTCGACGTGAAGGCCGCCACCGGCGGGCTGGTGTTGGGCACCACCGTCACGGTGTAGTCTTCTACCTGGCCCAGCACCGGGGCGGTGCAGGGCTGGGGGTTGTTGCCCGCGCCATCGGCTACCAGGCGCAGGCGCAGCGGTTGGCCCAGCACGGCCGTGCTGGGTACCGTGAAGCTCAGGCTGGGGCTGGTGGTGTTGAGGGCTTCGGCCAGCTTTTCGCTGGCGCCGAATACGCCGTCGTTGTTGAGGTCGAGCCAGGCGCGCACGTCGTAGGCGCTGGTGGCGCCGGTAGTCATGCCCGTGGTGATGTTGAGCGTATACTGGAGGCCCGCTGATAAGCTCGTACGCTGCGGGCAGGTAAAGTCCTGGTAGCCCGCGCTGCCATCGGCCGAGGTGTTGTCGATGCTGCCCAGCCGCACCCGCACAATGCCGTAGTTGCAGCAGTTGGCCGAGGCCGCCAGGCCGGGGCAGGCCGCCGCTACCGGCGCGCTGGCATTGTAGGTGACGGCCGTGGCGGCGCTGGTGCTGCTGCCAGCCGCGTTGGTGGCGGTTAGCCGCACCTGGTAGGTGCCGGCTGCGGCGTAGGTGTGCAGCGGATTTTGCAGGGTGCTGCTGGTGTTGTCGCCAAAGTCCCAGCGCCAGCTGGTGGGCGCGTTCGCCGACTGGTCGGTGAACTGCACCCGGCCCGAGCAAGTGGTGGTCACGTCCTGGGTGAAGGTGGCCGTGGGCGGGCTGGCGTTGGCGGCCAGCGTCACGCGGTAGTCTTCGGTTTGCGAGTACTGCGGCGTCGAGCAGGCCGTGGGGATAATTCCGTTATTAAAATCAGAAGCCACGCGCAGCCGCAGCGGCACGCCCAGCGTGGCCGTGGCCGGCGGCGTAACACTGCCCGTGTGCAGCATTTTGCTATCCGAAGAAAAGGCCAGCTCATTGTCGGCAAACGCGCCATTGTTGTTGTAGTCAATCCACACCCGCACGTTCTCGCTGGCCACCGTGCCATTGCGCACGCTGATGGCCGTGGGCGTGCTCACGGGCAGCGTAGTGCTCACGGCCCCGGTAGTGATGCAGCTAAAATCTTGAAATACAGCACTATAGCCAGCACTATTATTATTGATGCTGCCCAGCGTTACATTGTAGATGCCCATGCCGAAGCTCGACGCCACGGCGCTGCTGGCGGGGCCCGGCGTGCAGGTGGCGGCCACCGGGCACTGCGCCTGCGCCAGGGCCGGCAGCAGCAAAAAGCTCAGCCCGGCCAGCTGGCTAACCCACGAACGTAGAGGTAGAAACATGCACTAAAAAGAACAACGAATAGAAAGGGAAAAGTGGTGGCGCGCTTTAAAAATTGCCCGCCCACCCACAGGCCTAAAAGTAGGCATAAAACCAGGCTTCACGCGCCAAAAATAGACCAGTCGGTCGCCTTCGCCGAAATTTGGCCGGCTCCGGCTACCTGGGCCGTCCGGGGCCGTAGGTTTGCGGCCCGGCAGTGGGCGGCGGCCGGGTAATTCCTCATTTTTTCCTCTATGAATAACGTAGTTCTCATCACGGGCGGCACCTCGGGCATTGGCCGCGCCTGCGCCCTGGAGTTTGGCCGGGCTGGGGCCAGTGTGGTTGTCACGGGCCGCGATGCGGTCAAGCTGGCCGCCACCGCCGCCGAGCTAGCCGCCGCCGGCATTGCCCACCGCACCGTGCAGGGCGATGTAGGCGTGCTGGCAGACGCCAACCGCGCCGTGGCCGACACCATCGCCGCCTTCGGCCGCCTCGACGTGCTCATCAACAACGCCGGCCTCAGCATGCGCGCCAAGTTTGCCGATGCCGACGTGAAAGTCATCGAGCAACTCATGCAAACCAACTTTTTCGGCACCGTGTACGTCACCAAGGCGGCGCTGCCGCACCTGCTGGCCAGCCGAGGTACCATCGTGGGCATCAGCAGCATTGCCGGCTACCGGGGCCTGCCGGGCCGCACCGGCTACTCGGCCTCCAAGTTTGCCATGAACGGCTTTCTCGAAGCCCTGCGCACCGAGCTGCTGCCGGCGGGCGTCAACGTGCTCACGGCCGCGCCCGGCTTCACGGCCTCCAACATTCGCCACACTGCCCTGCTTGCCAACGGCCAAACGCAGAACGAAACGCCCCGCGACGAAGGCAAAATGATGACTAGCGAGGAAGTGGCCCAGCACCTGCGCCAAGCCGTGGCGCAGCGTCAGCGCACTATGGTACTCACCGGCGAAGGCAAATTAGTGGTGTTTTTAAATAAATGGCTACCCGGCCTGATGGACAAGATGGTACTGAATAAGTTTCGCAAAGAAGAAGGCGAATTGTAGGCTGCCTAGGGCGTTTGCTCACGCGGCGTTCATTTTCTGAGTTGGTCCTTTGCCGGTCCTGCGCGTTCGTTTTGAATGCGCAGGACCGGTTTTTTGCGTTCCCATTTTTCAGTTTAGATGAAGCAACTACTATCTACCAGCGTACTCGGTGCAGCTTTCCTGGTGCCGGCGCTGGCCGTCGCTCAGGTCAACCCATCGCCCAACCAGCAGCCCACCCAAACCCAGGCCGAGCAGGCTACCCAGCAGCCCCAGGCGCCGCCCGCGCCCAATTTTTTTCTCAAGGATGGCAAGCTGCCGCTGAATGCTGACGCCAGCCGCTACATCAAGTTCACGCTGCTCAACCAGGTGTGGATGCGCTACAACGAGAGCAACCCCGGCTCCACGGTGGGCGGCTACAACGTGCCCAACACCTACGACATCGGCATCCGGCGCTTCCGCATCCAGTTCTACGGCCAGCTCACCGACCGCGTGTTCATCTACTCGCAAATCGGGCTGAACAACTTCAGCTACAATGCCGACCGCAAAAGTGGCGGCACGCCCGGCGCTAGCCAGAGCGGCACGGGTGGCTTCTTCCTGCACGATGCCGTGGCCGAATATGCCATCGTTAAAAACAAGGTGTCCTTCGGCACCGGCCTTGGGGCCTGGAACGGGCTGGCGCGATACGCCTTCTCCTCGGCCGGCACCATCATGGGCCTCGACCTGCCCACCCTCGAAGAAGCTACCAACGACGTGACCGACCAGTTTGGCCGCAAGCTCAGCGTATACCTCAAGGGCAAGCTCGGCAAGCTCGACTACCGCGTGGCCATCTCCGACCCGCTGCTGTATCAGAAGGCCGCCGGCTTCGTCACCACGCCTGGCCCCAACGCCTCCTTTGCCCTCACGCCGCCCAAACCGCAGTACCAGGGATACTTCTCGTATCAGCTTAAGGACCAAGAGAGTAACCTCACGCCTTACTCGGCCGGCACCTACCTGGGCAAAAAATCCGTGTTCAACGTGGGCGCAGGCTTCGTAGTGCAGCCCGAAGCCGTGTGGTATACCCTGGGCAGCCCCACCAACGTGCAAACAAAGGCCATGCAGCAGTACGCCGTCGATGTGTTCTACGACGCGCCGCTCACCACCACGCCCGACGCGGCCAGCGTGAGTTTCTACGCCGCCGCTATCCACTACGATTTCGGCCCCGGCTACATCCGCAGCGGTGCACCCATGAACCCCGCCACCGGCACTTCCAACCTCACCACCAACACCATCGGCGGCTTCGGCAACGCCTACCCCGAGTACGGCACCGGCAACTCGGTGTATTCGCAGCTGGGCTATAAGTTTAAGGATAACCTGGTGGGCACCAGCACCTTCATGCCCTACGTAGCCTATCAGCACTCGCGCTACGCCCGCCTCTCCGACGATGTGAATTTCTACGACGCCGGCGTCAACTGGCTCATCACGGGCCACACCTCCAAGTTCACCCTCTCTTACCAAAACCGCCCGTACTACATCACCCGCGCCAGCGACGGCCTCAACGTGGTAGACTCGCGCCGCGGGGCCGTTATCCTGCAATATCAAGTGTATTTTAACTAGAAAGTCATCGGCTAAGTAGTTGTCATTGCGAGCGCAACGAAGTGGAGCGCGGCAATCTTTCCTTCACGCTAGGATTACGAACCCTAATGTGAAGGAAAGATTGCCGCGCTCCACTTCGTTGCGCTCGCAATGACAGATACCTACTCCACTACCAGCGCGTCGGTGGCCCGCACGTAGGCCACGCGCTCCTGCCAGCGCACCCGCAGCCAGATGTCTTCGTGGCTCAGCACGGGCAGGCGGTCGCCGGGGGCCGCCGTGCTCAGCCAGGTGGCCCCGGCTCCTGGCCCCGCCATGAGGGCCGCCCCGGCGTGCGTAACCACGCCCACGGCCTCGGGGCGCAGCAGCGTGAGGTAGGCCCCCGTGCCCAGCACGTAGGCCCCGTAGGCCAGCCACGCGCCGGGCTTGGTGCGCCGCCGCCGCAGGCCCAGCCCAATGGCCAGCAGCACGGCCCCGGTTAGCAGCCCTTGCAGGGTGGGGTAGTAGTAGCGCTGGGCCTGCACTCGCAGCTCCTGCTGCCAGGTGGTGGGGTAGCCCACCAGCCGCTGCCGCTGCGCCAGCGTGGCCAGCTGCCGCCAGGTGGTGAGGCGGGGCTGCCGGGCCTGGGCCAGGTTGAGGTACAGCAGCTCGGCGGGGTAGTGGCGCAGTTGATGCTGCACGTAGGCCATGCGCAGCACCAGCTGCGCCGATACCTCTCGCTGCCGCCATATCTGGGCCCGGTAGAGCGGCGCCGCGGCGGCGTACTGCCCATTGGCAAACAATAAATCGGCCTGCCGCAAGCTGGCCGCCGCCTCAGTGGCCGGGCCGCCCGAAAAATTTACAGAGCCGCAACCCGTGGCCAACAGCCAGAAAGGCAATGCAATAAGCCAACGCAGCCGGCCCCGGCCATGGCCCAAAACAGTTTCTTTTTGCCCAGGGGTTGTCAAATTCAAAATGTCGCTGTACTTTTGCACCCACAAAAAACGGTAACACACCGCCATTGTGGCACAAAGATATTGGTTCTGTAGCTCAGCTGGTAGAGCAGTACACTTTTAATGTACGGGTCCTGGGTTCGAATCCCAGCGGAGCCACTAATCCTTTTCAATGCTTGTTGAATTGGATTTTTTATAAAAATTGTTAGTACTAGAATATAGTTAAGTTTTCGTTATTGGTTCTGTAGCTCAGCTGGTAGAGCAGTACACTTTTAATGTACGGGTCCTGGGTTCGAATCCCAGCGGAGCCACTCTAAACCCCCTCATCTTAGCTGGTGAGGGGTTTATTTTTTATGCCCCATTTGCCAGCTAGCCGCGTGCCTGGTAGGTATAGGCCAGCGACCCACCGGTAGTGCATGCCAATTATCCGTCTCGGCGTGGGGTAAGGAAAAGATGTTTTGCGCTGGCTTTGGGTTGTGCTTTGTTCATAATTACTTGTTATACAGCTAGTTATTGAATGAATTGCGATGGCCTGCCCATGGCTGGGCATCGTGCCGAACGGGGCCGCTCGCCACCCCGCTATTGGTTGCGTAAATAAGCGCTTCAGCTTTGGGTAACAGCCGAATATCTTTGCCGAATGGAAGAGCTTCGTTGCTTGTTGGATTCGCCCGGTTTGCGCGTGTCACACGATGCGCCCAACGGCTGGCTCTACAACCAGTGGCGCGGCAAGCACGACGCGGCTTCCATCAAAATGCACGCCGACGGCGTGGTGGCGTGCCTGGCGGCGCAGCCTTGCTCCAAAATGCTGAGTGACCACAGTGAGCTTATCGGTGCCTGGCACAGGATGGTGCCCTGGATTGGCGGGGATTATTTTGACCGCTTGGCCGCGCTGGGCGTGGCGCATTTTGCCTGGGTGTGCGCGGCCGATTACCACGACCGCATTGCGATGGAGCGCGCGTGCTTTTTGCTGCCCTGCCCCGTGGTGGCCATTTTCTCGGATGTAGCCTCGGCCTACGACTGGCTGCGGCGCTGCCCCAGCAAGGCCAGCCCGCTGGGGCAGCGCCAGCAAAAAGCCTCCTCAATTGCTTGAGGAGGCCCTAAGTAACCCTGGTTTGGAAAAGGAAAATGTTGGAAAGGGTGGGTGTTGAACCTCCGCAGATGGGAAGTAGTAGTGCAAAGAAAGTCCAATAAAATGAACTACGAAAGGACAAACTGGGTTGTTTTGTGACATTAGTATTTTTTTGAAAAATAAACTAGGTCATAAAACGTCATTCATAAACACAATTTTTAAGTAGATAAAATTATTTACCTTTTAGTAAATAACTGTCTAATAACAAGTTATGCGTAGGCGTATTTTTAGCAGGTAGGGTGAGTTGTGACTTTAGCGCCTTGCTCGCCGACGTTCTTATTCTACTCCTGTTCTGGTGCCCACGCGGCCAGCTGGCTTGCTAAGCCAGTAGGTAGTCAGTAGCCATAGCCCGGCAGTTGATTCCCACTTAAAGAAGCCCTAGCCGCGTCGATTTTTGGTGCTTGCGCGGCGGGCCATTGTAACCACCGCCCGGGCTGGTTGCGTATACTAACAATGGACCAATCTACCTTGTGCCCGCCCAGTTTGCTGCCTACGGGCAGCGATTTTAAAGACACTGCGGAATTCCTTGCCGTGGCTCATCAGGACCTGATTTTTATGCAGGACCTGGGGATGTTGCCCAAGCGCATTGTTTCGCCGGGCCGCGTCGGCCCGGCTCCCAAAGCCGAACGCCAATGGCTTGGGACTGACTTTTCTCACACTATTGTTTCGCACTAGCCTTATCGCTAGCAGGCTACGGCCGTAACTTGTATAAAGGGAGCAACGAGCAATCGTTGCTCCCTTTATTTGTAAGTGCCTGCTATATAAAGCAGTAGCGAATCAGGTAGCTAGCTGCTGCGGACGGCTGGTAATGCGAAACAGGCCCTCGCCACTGCCTGGCCTTAACGTAGCTTTGGCGTTGGGTTATGCGTAGTAAGACCCAGCCGAAGCACCCGCGAAACCAACCCCGTCCAGTACCTTTTTCTGCTTTTTACCCATGCTGCTTGCTATTCTGCTCCCTAGTGTGTCGATGTTTCTCAACGGCCACTTCCTCAAAGCCTTCATCTGCTTCGTGCTGCATCTCACGCTTATCGGCTGGATTCCGGCCGCTATTTGGGGAGTGGCCTCGTTGACTGAAGACCGCGCCCGCCGCCGCCAGGACGAGCTGTTGCGCGCCGTGCAGCGGCCCTAGCGCCGGCTGGGGGCCCGGGCGGCCCCGCTCGCTGTTACCTTTGCGGCCCGCTGCGGCCCAGCCCTGCGCTGCGGCCCGTTCCCTGCCCCATGCTCCAAAACGACCTTCTCCTCCGCGCCGCCCAGGGCGAAACCACCGAACGTACTCCCGTCTGGCTCATGCGCCAGGCCGGTCGCATCCTGCCCCAGTACCGCGCCCTGCGCGGCCGCCTCTCGGGCTTTAAGGAGCTGGTTGAAACGCCCGCCCTGGCCGCCGAGGTCACCATCCAGCCCGTTGATGCGCTCGACGTGGACGCGGCCATCATCTTTTCCGATATCCTGGTGGTGCCCGAGGCCATGGGCCTCACCTACGAGATGGTGGAGGCCCGCGGCCCGCTCTTCCCCGAAGTAATAAAGAATGCCGCCGACGTAGCCAGGCTGCGCGTGGCCGACCCCGAGGAGCACCTGGGCTACGTGCTGGAAGCCCTGCGCATCACCAAGCGGGAGCTGGCCGGCCGGGTGCCGCTCATCGGCTTTGCGGGCGCGCCCTGGACTATCCTGGCCTACATGGTAGAGGGCCACGGCTCCAAAACCTTCAGCAAGGCCCGCCGCCTGCTCTATCAGGAGCCCGCGCTGGCCCACCAGCTGCTGGAAAAAATTACGGTGACTACCATTGCTTACCTGCAAGCCCAGGTCGCCGCCGGGGCCGACTTGGTGCAGGTGTTCGACTCGTGGGCCGGCATTTTGCCGCCCGCGCACTACGCCGAGTTTTCGACGCGCTACATCAGCCGTATTTGCGCGGCGCTGGCCCCGCTGGTGCCCGTTACCATCTTCGCAAAAGGCGCGTGGTGGGCCGTGGAAGACCTCGCCCACACGCCCTGCCGCACCATCGGGCTCGACTGGAACCAGTCGCCGGCCCAGGTGCGCCAGCAGGCCCCCGGCAAAACCCTGCAAGGCAACCTCGACCCCTGCGCCCTCTATGGCACGCCCACCCAAGTAAAAGCTGCCACTGAAGCCATGCTGCGCGAGTTTGCTGGTGGCCCCCACATCGCCAACCTCGGCCACGGCGTGTACCCCGACACCAACCCCGACAATGTGAAGGTGTTTGTGGAGACGGTGAAGGCGTGGCGCGGGTAGCAGGGTGTTATTTATTATGGCTTAACTAGTAGAAATGAGTTTGTCCCGCTACCTGGCAATTCCGGCCAAGTTTAGATTTGTTGAGCGTTTTTATGCCAATAAACCCTTTCGGCTCTTAGATATCGGTGCGGGAAACCACTCGGCCTCGAACGCCAAAAAGTGGTTTCCGAATTGTGAGTACCACGGCGTTGATTTAGATAAGAACTACAACAACGACGAGCGGGACTTTGCGGTGATGACGGCCTTCTATGAGATGAACCTGGAGGAGCTGAATTTCAGCGCCATTCCCGACGGGTATTTCGATTTCATCATCATGGCCCACGTCATTGAGCACCTGCGTAACGGTGATGCCGTGCTGGAAGGCTTGTTGCCAAAGCTTAAAAAAGGCGGCATGCTGTACGTGGAGTTTCCGGGCTTCAACTCCACGACCTTGCCCCGCATGAAAGGCACGCTAAACTATTTCGATGATGACACGCATGTGCGCATCTACTCACTCAGTGAGCTCTACAACCTGTTTATGCGCCAGCGATGCCAAGTAGTGGCCGGGGGCGTGGTGCGGCGCTGGCACACTATAGCGCTCATCCCCTTCAAAATACCCCACAACCTGCTCAAATACGGCCGCATTGTGCCAAGCATTTTCTGGGATTTGCTGGGTTTCGCCGAGTACGTCTTGGTTAAAAAATAACAGTATCTACCCCCTGAAAGCACTGCGCACCAGTAGCCCCATGGACGTAAAAGACAGCAATGGTACCCTGCTCGCCGAGGGCGACGCGGTTACCCTCATCAAAGACCTTAAAGTAAAAGGCTC
The DNA here is from genome assembly GCF_054779975.1 of Hymenobacter arcticus. NCBI lineage: Bacteria > Pseudomonadati > Bacteroidota > Cytophagia > Cytophagales > Hymenobacteraceae > Hymenobacter > Hymenobacter arcticus. The sequence continues at coordinate 441,204 of NZ_BAAGXF010000001.1, read as the reverse complement.
GTCGCTGACGCTCAAACGCGGCACGCTGGTCAAGAATATTCGCCTCACCAACTCGCCTGCCGAGGTAGAGGGCCGGGCCGGCGGCAGCACGATGGTGCTCAAAACCGAGTTTTTGAAGAAAGCCTAGCCGCGCGATGGAGCTTGCAAAAACAGGGTTCGGCGTTGGTTTCTACGTGGTGTCGCTGGTGGTTTCCGGCGTATTGTTTTTTGGCTGGCGGCGGCTGTTCCGGCGCGTATTCCGGGCCGAGGGCGTAGTGGTGATAGCGACGGCCATGGCCGCCATTATCACCACGCCCCTGGTGCTGCTGGTGCTCCTGTGGCTGCTTACGCTGTTCAAGAAGTAACGACCGGGTACCGATTTTACACTGCGTTAGAGAAAAAGGGAGTTTTACAGAGAGTTGATTCAATCTGTAAAACTCTCTCTGCCTCTTCTTAACGCAGTGCGGAAATTTGCTACAGGCCCGCCGCTTCGGCTTCGGCCAGCAGCAGTCGCTTCTCAATCGGCACCACGCCCACTTGCTCGCATACCAGGCCACCGCCCAGGTTGGCCAGCGCCGCCGTGAAGGCCGCGGGCTGGTGCAGCGCCACGCAGCAGGCCGCAATGCTGATAACGGTATCACCCGCGCCCGACACGTCGGAGATAGTGCGCAGGTGGGCTGGCAGGTAGGTTTTCTGGTCTGCTTGCTGCGCAAATACGCCGTACTCGGAGAGCGTGACCAGCACGATTTCGGGCGTGAGCACTTCACGCAGGCGGGCCACGGCGGCCTCGAAGCCGGGGCGGTCGGCGTCGGGTGCGCCAAATTCCAGCTTGAGGCCTTCGCGCAGTTCTTTCAGGTTGGGCTTGAAGAGGGTGCAGTGGCGGTAAGCCAGGAAGTTCTTCTTCTTGGGGTCTACCACCGTGGGGATGCCACGCTGCCGCGCCCGCGCAATGCACTCCGTAATAATAGCTTCGCTCAACACGCCTTTGTCGTAGTCTTCAAAGATGACGACATCGGCGCGGGGCAGCAGGTCGTCGTAGGCAGCCAGGAGCTGGGCGGCTTCCTCGGCGTTGAGGTTGGTTTCGACCTCCGAGTCGATGCGCACGAGCTGCTGGCCGTGGGCCAGAATGCGCTGCTTGAAGGTGGTGGGGCGGTGCGCGCTGCGGATGAGGCCGTCGGCGGGCAGTTGGTGGTCGTGCAGCAGGCGCAGGAGCTGGTCGCCGCCTTGGTCGTCGCCCACCACCGAGCACAGCAGGGGCGTGGCCCCGAGGGCCTGCACGTTGAGGGCCACGTTGGCGGCCCCGCCGAGGCGGTTTTCGGTGCGGTCTACGTTCACCACGGGCACCGGGGCCTCGGGCGAGAGCCGGCTGGCGCGGCCCCACACGTAGGCATCGACCATCACATCGCCCACAATGAGGACGTGCAGGTTATTGAAATCGGCGAAGAGTTTTGTGAGTGGGGTAGGGGCAGGCATGGGGCAAAATTAGCTCTGAAGCGCAATGAGCAGGATGAGCGGCCTAAACTTGAACTTAGCGCTCACTTGTAGTACACTACCCAACTCACCCCAATCAAAGCAAATACATGGACTTCAATAAAACGTTCGCTGACTTGTCGTTACCTCGCAACCAAGACCTTGAGCTAGCCCCACTGCTAGCCCCCACACTGGCAGAAATATGGGCTGAATTTTCTCAACTCAATCCTTGGACGAAAGACGAAATGGGACCTGTACCGCCCCTTTACCCAGAATCTGCTCGGTTGGAGCAAGTGCAGGTATTGGGGCTGAATCCGTCGCTCAACCCCCACGACCGGGATAAACTAACTTATCCTGTGGGATTTGACAGCCACCCTTATTTCCGAAGAATTGGCCGCTTTGGGCAGCAAATAGCGAGGCAATATCAGCGACTCTTTCAAGAATCTTCCTATTCGCCAGGCGAACAGCTGTACCATTTTGGCGAGTTGGAGTGGGGCCATCTGGACCTGTTGTATATGCGCGCTACCAGTCAGCGAGCGCTAGAAACCCAGGTATGGAATACGCCTGGTGCCGCCAGCTTCGTTTGGCAGCAGCTACAACTGACCAAGCGTCTGCTGGCACTGTTGCAACCGGTAGCCCTAGTAGTTGCTAATCGTTTCGGGCAGCGGCTAACCGGATTCTACAAGAATGCCCAAACTGGTGAAAACGAATGGATGGGTTTGCAGTTTACTCCCGAGCCGGATGAATTCGGCGCGTACCGGATTATCGGCAGCACTACGAACCGCCAGCTTGACCCGGATGGAGCATTTGGGCTAGCCGATACGCCAGTCTTCTTCACCTCCTCCTTTGCTGGTACGAGTCCTCGCAATGCCCAGGCTGATACTACGTTAATTGACCAAATTGCGCAAATATGCTTACAGAATGGTACGCGTTATTTTAGTCAATGGCACATAAAGTAAATAGCCTCTAATTATCAATAAGCAAGGGCAATTACCCCTCTGCCCGCAGCACCGCCAGCGGCGGCTGGCTGAGCACCGAGCGGCTGTTGAGCCCGCCAATGAGGGCCGTGAGGCCCGCCACCAGCGCCACTAGGGCCGGTAGCCACAGCAAGCTGCTGCCCACAAACGGCGTTTCGAACACCCACACGGCCAGCGCCCAGGCGGCCAGCCCGGCCAGCAGCACGCCCGCCAGCGCGGCCAGGCTGCCCAGTAGGGCGTATTCGAGCACCGTGATGCGCAGAATCTGCTGGCGGCTGGCGCCCAGCGTGCGCAGCAGCACGCTCTCGCGGGTGCGCTGGTAGCGGCTGATGAGCACCGAGCTAGCCAGCACCAGCAGCCCGGTGAGGATGCTGAAGCCCGCCATAAAGCGAATGACGAACGAGATTTTACTCAGAATCTCGTCCACCGTTTGCAGAATCAGGCCCAAGTCGATGGCCGACACGTTGGGAAAATCGCGCACCAGCGCCCGCTGGGCCAGGGCCAGCTGCTGGTTGTCTTTCACGCGGGTGAGAATGACGTGGAACTGCGGGGCCTGCTCCAGCACGCCGGTGGGGAACACTACCAGGAAATTGGTTTGCACGCGGGCCCAATCGACCTCGCGGGTGCCGCCCACCACCACGGCCAGCGGCGCGCCCTGCACGTTGAAGGTCAGCGTGTCGCCGAGCTTAAGCTTCACGCGCTGGAAGTAGTTGGCATCGACCGATACGCGGGGTAGGCCGCCGGCCACGGCCGCCTGCGGCGGCGTACCGGCTACCAGCTTCTCGCTGGCGCTCAGCGTGTCGCGGTACGTGACGCGGTACTCGCGAGTGAGCGCAAACAGCGGCACGCCGCTGGCCGTGTCTTTGCGCAGCTCGCCCACCGTGCGCCGGTTGATGGCCGCCAGGCGCATCGTCACGATGGGCACCCGCTGCATAACCGGAATGCCTTGTTTTTGAAGTAGTTGCTCCACGCCGCGCTCCTGCTCGGTCTGGATATCAAATAGCACCAGGTTGGGCTGCTTGCCGCTGGCCGAAAGCTGCACCCGGCTCAGCAACAAAGCTTGCGTGAGGAAAAGCGTGGCCAGCAAAAACGTGCCCAGGCCCAGTGAAATGATGAGCGTAACTGTCTGGTTCTGGGGTCGAAACAAGTTGGCCAGGCCCTGGCGCGCCACGTAGCTCCAGCCCACCGGGAAGTAGCGCCGCAGCAGGTAGCGAAGGCCCAGGCCCAGGCCCGCCAGCGCGCCCAGCGCTACCAGCAGCCCGGCCGTGAAGCCCAGCGCCTGCTTCCACTCGCGCGTTTGGGCGTAGGCAAATCCCACCACGAACAGTAGCACCGCGCCCAGCACGAGGTAGCGTAGCGGGTCGGGCGTGGTGGTGTCTTCATCAAAAGAGGCGCGCAGCACCCGCAGCGGCGACACCCGCCGGATGGCCAGCAGCGGCAGCAGCGCAAACAGCACGGCCATTGCCAGGCCCGTGAGCAACCCAATGGCCACGGCCGTGGGCGACACCGACACGCTCACCGCCACCGGCAAAAAGCTGCCCAATACCTTCGGCAGCACTAGCTGCACCACCGCACCCAGCCCCGCGCCAATAATGGCGCCCAGCAGCCCCAGCCCCGACGTTTGAATGAGATAAATGAGCAGCGCCTGCCGCCCGCTGGCCCCCAGGCAGCGCAGCACGGCCACCGAGGCCAGCTTTTCCTGCACGTAGAGGTTCACGGCGCTGGCCACGCCCACGCAGCCCAGTAGCAGCGCCACGAAGGCCACCAAGCTCAAGAAACGCGTGAGGTCCTGGAAAGCGCGGCCGGTGCTTTGCTGCCGGCTGGCCACGGTATCGGAGTCGATGTTGGCCTGCTCCAGCTTGGGTTCCAGAGGCTTGACGATGGCCGCCACGTCGGTGCCGGTGGCAAACTGGAAGTACGTGCGGTACTGCACCCGGCTGCCGGGCTTCACCAGGTTGGTTTTAGGTAGTAAGTTAATGGGAATAAACACTTTAGGAGCCACGGCGGCGCTAAAGCCCGTTTGCCCCGGCGTGCTCAGCACCCGGCCCACAATGGGCAGCGTGAGCGTGCCCACCTTCACCGAGTCGCCCACTTTGGCGTCGAATTGCACCAGCAGCACGTCATCAACCAGCGCGCCCGCGGCCTGCCCGGCCTTGAACTGCGCGCCCGCCGCGGCCGGCTGGGTTTCCCAGGCACCGTAGTAGGGGAAGCCCGCGCCCAGTGCCCGCACCTGCGCCAGCCGCACGCCTTGGGTGCGCGGAAACGATACCAGCGAGGCAAACGAGGCCTCTTCGCTGCGCCGCTGCCCCAGGCGCTCCAGAGTGGGGGCCAGCGCCACGGCCAGCGAGTCGCCGGGCGTTTGGGGGCGGCCCCGCAGGGTGCTGGTCGTGAAGGGCTGGCTCGACGAGAGCACCAGGTCGGCCCCCAGCAGCTCGCGGGCCTGCTCGCGGATGCTGCGCGCCAGGTTGTCGCCAAACGAGTTGATGCCCACCAGCGCCGCAATGCCCAGCACGATGCTCGACATAAACAGCGCCAACCGGGAGCGGCTGCGGCGCGAGTCGCGCCAGGCCATTTGTAAAAGCCAGCCGAAGCCAGCGGCTGGTTTGGGAGAAACGGACACGAAGTAGAAAATAAGAAGCGCCAACCCAGTGAGCTGGCGGATGAAAAACGGTGGCCAGCTTATGCCCGCCACCCTAAGTAAACGGCCCACAAGGCAAAATGCTTTACGGCGCTGGGGGTGGCCAGGGGCCGGTGGGGCCGGGTAGGGGCCGCATTAGCAGCTACGGGTATCTACTATTATATTGCTGATAAACAAGATGTTGACTGAGTGGTAAACCATTTGTAACCGGGTAGAATGGTGCTGGTACGGCGCGGCTAAATAAACCTTCGTTCCAAGCTAACCGGCCCGCTGGCGGCGGCCTTAGTGCCCGGCGCGGCCCCGCTGGCCCAGCCGGCGGCCGGGCCAGGCCACCCGATTTATCCACCAATTCCCTTTTTCCATGATGCGCTACCTCTTGCTACTTGCGGCTGTTTGCACCTTCCACGCGGCCCCCGCCCAGCTGCTGAACCGGCTCAAGGACCGGGCCGCCAACGCCGTGCAGTCGGCGGGGGCGGGCGGGCCCTCGGTGGGCGGCAAGGCCCGGCAGGCGGCCGAAAACCAGGCGTCGGACGCCGCCGGGCGGGTCACCGATAAGCAGGGTATTATCTTCAGCAAGGAGCCCTTCAAGCCCGGCCAGACCACCGGCACGGCTACCGATTTTGGGCCGACCGACAACATCTACGCCCGGGTGCTCATGCCCAAAACCCTCTACGACCAGCTCGCGGCGAAGGGCAAGGAAGAGGAGCCCCAGCAAACGCTGACGGTGGGCATTGGCGCGGGCAGCGGTGCCCCCGACGAGTACGTGAACCTGGTCATTCCGAAAGCCGACTATAAAAAGACGTTCTACGACCTCGACGTGCTGCCCGCCGCCGGCAATGCCCACACCAAGTACATCGGCCGGGGCAACCCCAACGACCACCTCAGCTTCATCTTCACCAAATTTGGCAGCTCTACCTCGCTGGGCACCATTCCCTTTGGCAAGCAGCTCTTTACCATGGAGTTTGATGGCGAAAATGCCCCCAAGGGCAGCTTCACGCTGACGGTGAACGGCTTTCCGGAAAAGCGGGCGCTGGAGGCTCGCTTCAATACCACCCTCAAGGCGCAGGCCGGTGCCGCCGCCAAGTCGGCCACGTTGCCCGCCGTGTTCAAAGCCCCCGGCCGCTTCAGCGACCCGCAGCTGAGCGCGGCGGCCCTCAAGCAGAAGCTGGGGCCCGGCACCGTGCGCTTCGCCGTGGAGCCGGGCAGTGCCGACTACCTCATCCACAAAAACGCGTTGGGCGTGCCCGAGTACAAGATTACCCGCGCCATCTGGACGGTAGAAAAAGCCGCCGATGGCAGCTGCTACTACACGCGCTACTACCTGCGGCGCGCGTACGAAGGCGGCGGCAAATACGGCCCCCTCGACATAGCCAGCACCACTGCCGACAAAACACCCATTGCCTGCGAAAACACAAACTAATCTATAGAAGGGCCTGAAAACAAACCTCTGGAGGGCCGGCTGGCGACGTGTGCAACGTGGCTAGCCGGCCTTTTGCGTGGCCACGGTTTCTTCCACCACCCGGCCGCCACGCATCCGCATGATTCTCTGCGTTTTAGCGGCCAGCTCCAGGTCGTGGGTCACGAGTACCAGCGTGGTGCCGGCTTCCCGGTTGAGGTCGAAGAGCAGCTCCACCACGTTGGCGCTGGTGTCGGGGTCGAGGTTGCCGGTGGGCTCGTCGGCAAACAGAATCTGGGGGCGGTTGGCAAAGGCGCGGGCCAGGCTCACGCGCTGCTGCTCGCCGCCGCTCAGCTGGGTGGGGTAGTGGTGGCCGCGCTCGCCCAGGCCCACGCGCTCCAGCAGCACCTGCGCCTGCTTGGCCACGTTGCGCTCGCCGCGCAGCTCCAGCGGCACCTGCACGTTTTCGAGGGCCGTGAGGGTAGGCAGCAGCTGAAAATTCTGAAAGATGAAGCCCACGTGCTGGTTGCGCACCGCCGCCCGCTGGTCTTCGCTCAGGGTATCAAGCTGAATGCCTTGCAGCCACACGCTGCCGCTGCTGGCCCGGTCGAGGCCGGCGCACAAACCCAGCAGCGTGGTTTTGCCGCTGCCGCTCGGCCCCACAATGGCAAACGTATCGGCGGGTTGCAGGCTAAAGCTAACTTCGTGCAGCACCGTGAGCTGGCGGCCGGCGCTGGTGTAGGTTTTGGTGAGGTTTTCGACTTGAAGGCTGGTCACGGAAGGCGTTCAGGAGTAAGTGGTTAGAAATTGTTTGGTTTGCATAAAATCGTTTGTCATTGCGAGCAACGCGAAGCAATCACACCCGAACGACACCCGAACAGCTCGTTCTGGTGCGATTGCTTCGCGTTGCTCGCAATGACAAACGATTTTGCGTAAGCGTCCTATCAAAAGTCTTTCGGGAAGAAAAACGTCTTCCCATCGGTTGTAGGCTACGTAGGACGCGTAACAGCGGCTTATACTTTTGCGTGCTTTTTGATTTTGTTCTTAAAAAGTCAGTCGCAATCAACTGGATTTCGTCGTTCCCATAACCAATTATCTACTAAAAAAGCTAATAGCCAGCAGCTAAAAGCTAACAGCTCCCTACTATGAAACACCTGACCCGGCTGGTTTGCTTGCTGGCCCTAAGCGCCGCGGGCTGCCAGCCCGACGCCCCCGCCACCAAGACTGCCGCCCCTACCGCGGCCGCCGCACCGGCCGCCAAAACTCAGGCGGCCATCCTGTTCTTTGGCGACAGCATTACGGCTGGTCTCGGCGTAGACCCCGACGAAGCCTACCCGGCCCTCATCGAGAACCGCGTCGATTCGCTGCACTTGCCCTACGCCGTGGTCAACGCTGGCCTCAGCGGCGAAACCACCGCCGACGGCCGCTCGCGCATCAACTGGGTGCTCAGCCAGCAGTCGGTGAGCGTGTTTGTGCTGGAGCTGGGCGGCAACGACGGCCTGCGCGGCCTGCCCCTCACCGACACCCGCCAGAACCTGCAAGCCATCATCGACACGGTGCGCTTGAAAGCCCCGCAGGCCAAAATCGTGCTCGCTGGGATGCAGATTCCGCCCAACATGGGCCCCGCCTACGCCGCCGATTTCAAGAAGCTCTACGCCGACATCGCGACCAAGAATAAGCTCACGCTCATTCCCTTCCTGCTCGAAAACGTGGGCGGCATCGCCCGCCTCAACCAGCGCGACGGCATTCACCCCACCCCCGAAGGCCACCGCCTGGTAGCCCGCACCGTGTGGCGCACCGTGCAGCCGCTGCTCTAGCTGGTAAGCTGTTAGCTCTTAGCTGCTAGCTGTTAGCTTTCTCGTTGATTGATAAAATTTGCCAGTAACTAACTGGCTGTTCCATGCAAATTCCGGTTATCGAAACGGCCCGGCTGCGGCTGCGCGGCCATTACCCCAGCGACCTTGCCGCTTCGGTAGCCATGTGGCAAGAGCCGCAGTTTTACCAATACCTCACCGGCAAGCCGCTGCCCGAAGAGGAAATCTGGACCAAGATGCTGCGCCACCTGGGTGTGTGGTACCTGTGTGGCTACGGCTTTTGGGCCGTGGAAGAAAAAGCGACGGGCCACTTTATCGGGGCGGTGGGCTTTGGTGAGTGGCAGCGCGGCATCACGCCCTCGCTCAAGGGCTTTCCCGAAGTGGGCTGGGTGCTGGCGGCGCACACGCACGGCCAGGGCTACGCGTTGGAGGCGGCGCAGGCCGCGCTGGCCTGGGGCGATGTGCATCTGCCGGTGGCGCGCACGGTGTGCATCGTGGATGTGGCCAACCAGTCCTCCCTGCGCCTGGCGGCAAAAGTTGGCTACCAGGAAATTGACCGGGTACTCTACAAAAACATCCCGATAGTGCTGCTAGAGCGATTGGCGAACAGGCCGTAGCGCGGACTGAAAGTCCGCGCTACGCTAAACCCGCCCGACCTTTGCCGCCACCTATGACAGCTCCTCCCGACCCGGCCGCCCGGCCCATTGGCATCTTCGATTCCGGCATTGGCGGCCTCACGGTGGCCCGCGCCGTGGCCCAGCGCCTGCCCCACGAGCGGCTGGTGTACTTCGGCGACACGGCGCACCTGCCCTACGGCGAAAAAAGCACCGCCGCTATCCAGGCCTACTCTATCAAAATCTGCGATGTGCTGCTGCGCCAGCACTGCAAGCTGATTCTCATTGCCTGCAACTCGGCCTCGGCCGCGGCCTACGAGCTGGTGCGCGAGTATGTGGGCTCTAAAGCGCTGGTAGTGGGCATGATAGACCCCGTGGTGGCCTACGTGGGCCAGCACTACGCCGGCCGCCCAGTGGGCCTCATCGGCACCAAGCAAACGGTGGGCTCCAACATCTACCGCAAAAAAATCGACCAGCTCGACCTCGGCGTAGACCTGCACGCGCTGGCCACCCCGCTGCTGGTGCCCATGATTGAGGAAGGCTTCTTCGCCGGCCGCGTATCGGAAGAGATTATCCGCGCCTATCTCGACCATGATGCGCTGCAAGGTATTGACGCGCTGCTACTTGCCTGCACGCACTTCCCGCTCATTAAGCCCCAGATGGAGGCCCACTACCAGGGCCGCGTGGCCGTGCTCGACCCCTCCGACGTGGTAGCCGCCACCGTGGCCGAGGCCCTGGCCGCCCGCCAGCTGCTGGCCGCCCCGGGCGCCGCGCCGGGGCTGCGCCACCACTTTTACGTGAGCGACTTCACGCGCTCGTTTGAGGAAAGCACGCGCATCTTCTTCGGCCAGGAAGTGCAGCTAGAGCATTATCCACTCTGGGAGTAGCGCTAGGTACTGTCTTGAGGGCAAAAAAGGATACTCTGCATAAGTCCTGGTAGCGTAAACCCATGACCACCAACCTTAATGAACAATTATTACAAGCAGTTGCCAGCGAAGATATCGGTCTGGTAAAGCAGTGGGTGCAAGCCGGTGCAGACGTAAATTACTTTTCCTCCAGCCAGGATTCCCCCTTGCTGATTGCCGTTGATACGATGAATGTGGAGCTCGTAAAATTTTTGCTGGCGCAGGGAGCTAATCCCAATCCCGACCCCCGGCAGGTATATACGCTACCCTTGCATGTAGCAGTAGATGTAGCCGTCCAAGCTTTTTTAAATGATGAAGCGGACGTTATCTCTAACGAAACCGTCGAGCTGCTTGTGCAAAATGGGGCAGATTACACAAAAAGGGACAAGAGTGGCAAAAGCGCCGCAGAAATGTGCGTTAACTACAACAGCGTGGCCAGGCGCTTTTTTGAGAGCCTCACCAACTCCTTGCCTGCTCCAAATAGCGCTACTATGTAGTTTGCATTTTTACATAAATTATTATTAATCAATAAGTTACGTAAAAAGTTTTACTGTGAATGTGGTGCCCACGCCCAACTCGCTCTGCACCGCAATGGTGCCGCCCGCGTTTTCCACAATGCGCTTGACCATGTAGAGGCCCACCCCCGAGCCCTCGACATGGTTGTGCAGGCGTTGAAACATCATAAATAGCTGGGTTTGTTGCGTTTCGCTCAGGCCCAGGCCATTGTCCTGCACCTGAAGCACCAGCTGGCTCTGGGTAGTGTGGCTGCTTAGCTGCACTACGGGCCGGCGGCCGGGGGCCCGGTACTTGATGGCATTGCTGAGCAGGTTGTAGACGATACTGCGCAGGTTTTTGGGCGAAAACGACAGGCTGGGGCCGTTGCTCACATCAACCAGCAGTTGGGCCTGGGCGGCGGCTAGCTCGTGGGCCAGGTCGAGGCGCACATCTTCCACTAGGGCGGCCAGGTCCACGGCTTCGGCCACTTGGTCGTGAGCCTGCTGGAGCTTGGAAATATCGGTGAGGTGGGCAATGGTTTTCTGGAAGCGCTCCACCGCGCCCGCCATCATGGCCAGCAGGGGCTGCACCTGCTCGGTCTGGCGCACCGCCGGCGGTAGCTGCTCTTGCAGGGCCGTGAGGAGGCCCTCGATGTTGGTGATGGGCGCTTTGAGGTCGTGCGAGGCGGTGTAGATGAAGTTATCCAAGTCCACGTTGGTGCGGGTGAGCTGCTGGTTGGCTAGGTCCAGCTCCGCATTGGAGGCGCGCAGGCGCTCGTTGGCCTCGGCCACTTGCCGGCGGCCGGCCACCTGCTCGGTTACCTCCGTGGCCACAATGGCGATGGACGTGAAGTGCCCCGCCGCGTTGCGCAGGGGCTGGTACACGAAGTTGAGCTGCACGGTTTGCAGGCCTTGCGGGCGCTGCAAAAGGCTGGTTACTTCCTGCGCCACAATGGCCTCGCCGGTGCGCAATGCCTTGTCGAGTAATTCTTTAAAGCCCTGGTCGCGCACTTCGGGCAGCGCCTCAAACAGCGGCCGGCCCAGCAGCTGCTCCGTAGTGCGGCCCCAGATGCTGGCAATGAGGGGGTTAGCAATCTCAATTACATACGCTGGCCCCCGCAGAATGCCAATGGCCACTGGGGCCTGCTCTAGCACGGCTTGCAGCTGGGCCTGCGCCGTGGCCCGCTGCTGGCGCGCCAGCACCTGCTCGGTCACGTCGTAGGCAAACACGGAGATGCCCGCCGTCTGGCCGGCTTCCTGGTAGGCCTGGTAGGTGAAGTTGAGGTAGCGGGTTTCGATGGGGGCGTTGGCCAGCGGCGCTACGTGCAGGGGCACCTCGTTGCCGTAGTAGGTTTCGCCCGTGCGGTACACGTGGTCTAGCAGCGCCACAAACCCCTGGGCCACGGCTTCGGGCTGCGACTCGCCAATGGGGCGGCCCAGCATCCGCCGGTCCGGAAACAGCTGCTGATACGCGGGGTTGAAGTATTCGAGGCGGTGCTCGGGGCCACGCAGCAGGGCAATGGCGGCGGGCGTGCGCTCAAAAAGTCGGTATAAGTCTTCGCGCTGCTGCACCTGGCGCTGGGCGGCCGCCAGTACCTCGGTTTGCAAGCCCTTGGCGCGCTGCTGGGCCAAAAACTGCGCCGTCATATCCAGGGCAAACACCAGCACGCCATCGATGCGGCCGTGCTCATCGTAGCGGGCCTGCTGAATGTAGTGAAAATAAAAGTCTTCCAGCGGGCCGCCTTCGTGCTTGGCTATCGCAAGGCGAATGCCCATTTCCTCATGCGTTTCGCCCGTTTCGTACACCTGCCGCAGCGTGTGCCATGCGCGCTGGCCGGCCAGCTCGGGCAGGGCCGTGAGCAGCGGCAGGCCCAGCAGCCGCCGGCCCGGAAACAGCTGTTGATACGCGCCATTTACCAGCTCATAGGTGAGGTCGGGGCCATCGAGCATGCAGATGGCCGCCGGGGCCTGGCTGAAAAACCGTGCCAAGCGCTGCCGCTGCCGCTCGGTTTCGGCCTGGGCCAGCACCAGCGCCTGGGTGCGCTCGGCCACGCGGGTTTCCAACTCCTGGTTGAGCTGCCGTAGCTGCTGCTGCGCCTGCCCCAGCTCCGCATTGCTAGTCAAAAACTCCTCGTTGGCGGCCAGCAGCTCTTCGTTGGTGGCCGCCAGCTCCTCGTTGAGCTCCTGCACCTGGTAGCGGGCCAGTACCTGCGCCGTTACCTCGTAGGCAAACGTGAAAATGCCGTCGATGTCGCCCGCCAGGCTGTAGCGAGCTTGGTAAATGAAGTTGTAGTAACGCTTGTCCAGGGCCTCGGGCTGGTTGTTCTCGTGGTCGAGCTGTGCCAGCATCTCATTGGCGTAGAAGGTTTTACCCGTTTGGTATACCTCATCGAGCAACTCGAAAATAGACTGGCCGGCCAGTTCAGGCATGGCTACGGCAACCGGCATGCCCACCAGTGGCCGCTGGCCCACCAGCGCCTGGTAGGGTGGATTCACAAACTCAAACACATGCTGCGGCCCGGCAGTCACGCATATCATGGCCGGGGCCTGCTGCAACACGTTGTGCAGCTGCTGGCGCTGCAAGTCGGCCTCGGCGCGGGCGGCCTGCTCGCGGGCCTGGCTGGCGCGCAGCGCCTGCTCCACGGCCGAGCGCTCGTGGTTGGTGCTGTCGCTGAGGCTCACCACCAGGCGCGGCCCGCTGCGGCGCGCTGCCACTAAGTAAAACGTGTCCTCGCCTTGGTTCTGGTAATTGAAATTGTACGTACTCGCCTCGCCAGTGGTAAAAACCTGGCAGTAAAAGGCCAGTAAGCCAGTAGGTTGCGCGTGCGGAAACAAGCTGCACAGCGTGCCGGCCGGTTGCTCAGCCAAGCCGGCCAGGAGCTGGCCGGCGGGATTCACGTATTCCAGCGTAAAATCGCTGATTTCCCCGGCCGGCCCCAGTACCGGCCGCAGCAGGTTGATGGCCGTCAGCGACACGGCCAGCGTATCGCGCAGCAGTTCGTCGGCCGTAGAAAACGCAAACGCGGAAAGGTCACTCACTATCAACGTGCTGAAAAAAACGGCGTGGCGCCAGCTAATTTCAGCCAGCTGCCACCTTCCACTCGTTCGCAAGTTATAAAAAAGGCCCCCGTGCGGAGTGCACGGGGGCCTTCTGCGGGACAATCAAAAGAAGTTTATACGGAGAAGCTTTCGCCGCAACCGCATGAGCGTGAGGCATTTGGGTTGTGAAACTGAAAGCCCTTGCCATTCAGGCCATCCGAAAAATCCAGCTCCGTACCGGCTAGATACAAGAAGCTCTTCATATCGACGACTACGCGCACACCTTTGTCCTCAAACTCCTGGTCCATAGGGCGCATCTCGTTGTCAAAGTCCAGCTTATAGCTCAGGCCCGAGCAGCCACCACCGGCTACCGAGGCGCGCAGGCGATAGGTGCTGTCGAGCTGCGAGTCGCGAATCAGGTGCTCCACCTTTTCCTTGGCTTTATCCGAAACGGTTATCATAATGCGTAAGTAATAGAGGTGCGTAGAGAGAATGGGGCCGCCCCGCCCGGCAGCGCTTCTATAACAAAGATACCACTAAGAAGGATTCTAAATAACAAAAAAAAGACGACCCCAGTTCGGGGTCGTCTTCCTTGCGAGCAGGTCAGCTTAGTGATGCGACTTCTCCAGCTCCAGGGCAGGCATGCCGTTTTTCACGCGGTAGTCGTTGATAGCCATCTTGATGGCATCTTCGGCCAGTACCGAGCAGTGAATCTTCACGGGCGGTAGGGCCAACTCTTCCACAATCTCCATGTTGTCGATGGCCAGGGCCTCGTCAACCGTTTTGCCTTTTAGCCACTCCGTCGCCAGCGACGACGAGGCGATGGCCGAGCCGCAGCCAAACGTCTTGAACTTGGCATCGGTGATGGTGTTGGTGGCTTCATCCACCTCGATTTGCAGGCGCATTACGTCACCGCACTCAGGAGCGCCCACGAGGCCGGTGCCTACTGTTTTTTTGCTTTTGTCGAGCGTGCCCACGTTGCGGGGGTTGCTGTAATGGTCGATTACCTTATCGGAGTAAGCCATGGTATTTTAGGGTATGAGTGTAAGAGGGTAAGGGGGTAGGAGGGGGAAAAGAAGGGCGGGTTTAGAAGGAGATATCTCCTGAACTCCTACCCCCCTACCCTCAAACCTTAAATCAATGTTCAGCCCACTCAATGGTGCTGAGGTCAACGCCTTCTTTGTGCATTTCCCAGAGCGGCGACATTTCGCGGAGCTTGGTTACGGCCTCTTTTACGTGGCCGATGGCATACTCGATTTGCTCGTCGGTGGTGAAGCGGCTCAGGCCGAAGCGCAGGCTGCTGTGGGCGAGGTCGTCGCTCAGGCCCAGGGCCTTGAGCACGTAGCTGGGCTCCAGCGAGGCGCTGGTGCAGGCCGAGCCCGACGATACGGCCAGGTCCTTCACGCCCATCATCAGGCCTTCGCCTTCCACGTACTTGAAGCTGATGTTGGTTACGTGGGGCAGGCGGTGCTCTACCGAACCGTTCACGTAGCTTTCTTCGAGGGGCAGCAGCGACTGCTCCAGGTGGTCGCGCAGCTTGCTGAGGCGCTCGGTGTCGGCTGCCATTTCGAGGCGGGCCAACTCACACGCTTTGCCGAAGCCCACGATGCCGGGCACGTTGAGGGTACCCGAGCGCATGCCGCGCTCGTGGCCGCCACCGTCCATTTGGGCAGTAACCTTTACGCGGGGGTTTTTGCGACGCACGTAGAGCGCGCCCACGCCTTTGGGGCCGTACATTTTGTGGGCCGTAAAGGCCATAATGTCAATACCATCGGCCTGCACATCCACCGGAATTTTGCCGGTAGCCTGGGTGCCGTCGGTCATAAACAGCGCGCCGTGCTTGTGGGCAATGGCGGCAATCTCGCGGATGGGCTGGATAGTGCCCGTCTCGTTGTTGCCGTACATGATGGTCACCAGAATGGTCTGGGGCGTCATGGCGGCTTCCAGCTCGTCGAGGCTAATCAAGCCCTTGTCGTTCACGGGCAGGTAAGTCACCTTACCGCCGAGCTTTTCGATGTGCTTGCAGGTGTCGAGCACGGCTTTGTGCTCGGTGGTGGTGGTGATGATGTGGTTGCCACGCTGGCTATACATCTCGTACACGCCCTTAATACCCAGGTTGTCGCCTTCGGTAGCGCCGCTGGTGAAGATAATCTCCTTGGGGTCGCAGTTGATAAGCTGGGCAATCTGATTTCGGGCGTAGTCCACGCCTTCTTCGGCCGCCCAGCCAAAGGGGTGGTTGCGCGAAGCCGCGTTGCCGAATACGTCGGTCAGGTAGGGCATCATGGCCTCCAGCACGCGCGGGTCGAGCGGCGTGGTGGCGTTATTGTCCAAGTAGATAGGTAGCTTAAGCATGGCGCTGGGCTGGATGTGGCTAGTAAGGTCTAAAGTTAAGCTTTGACTGCCTTTGAAACAGAATTTTGGCCTAAACAGTTTTTTCGAATCCACAAAAATAGCGGGTAGCTTGCCAAAAACCGCGTGGCCCGGCCCGCTACCCGCGGCGGCCGGTAGCTTTGCGCCGCTGGCCCGGCCGGCACTTCCCTTCCTATGCTTACCAACCTCGAACACCTGGGCCTGGCCGTGCGCGACCTGGCCGCCGCCACCGACCTCTACACGCGCCTGCTAGGCCAGCCACCCTACAAAACCGAACACGTGCCCAGCGAGGCCGTAGACACAGTTTTTTTCCAAGTCGGCGGCTCCAAAATTGAGCTGCTGGCCGGCACCAGCCCCGACAGCGCCATCACCAAGTTCTTGGAGAAGAAGCCCGAAGGCATCCACCACGTGGCCTTCGAGGTCGATGATATTGAAGCCGAAATGGCCCGGCTGCGCGCCGAGGGCTTCGTATTATTAAATGAAGTACCCAAGCGCGGGGCCGATAATAAGCTGGTGTGCTTTGTGCACCCCAAGAGCGCCGGCGGCGTGCTGGTAGAACTCTGCCAGAACGCTGATTAACCGCAGATCCAAACGGATTTAACGGATTTCGCAGATACGCCGCTGACGCAGCTGGCTAGCCTACTTAGCAAGTATCTTGTCATCTCGCCGTTCGTTTCAGTTCTCAAAGCTGCGTTCACATAGCAAGCCGCGCTAGCGGTGCAGTTGCCTACTAATCAAATATTTGGGCTCCAGCCCCAACGCTGCGCCCACGTAGTCAGCCGCGTAAGCGGCGTATCTGCGAAATCCGTTAAATCCGTTTGAATCTGTGGTCTTTTTCAGGCAAGAAGTTGATATAGCAGTCGATGCGCTGCTCAACCAGGAGGTAATTCTGTACCCCACCGATACGGTATGGGGCCTGGGCTGCGACGCCGAAGTGCCCCGCGCCGTGGATAAATTATATAAGCTCAAAGGCCGCCCCGAGGGCAAGCCCAGCATTGTGCTGGTGGCCGACCTGGCCATGCTGCGCCGCTACGCCGCCCAGGTGCCCGACGAACTGGAAGCCGCCCTGGCCACCCAAACCCGGCCTACTACGTACATCCTGCCCGCCAGCCGGGCCATTGCCCCCGGCCTGCTGGCCCCCGATGGCACGGTGGGCCTGCGCGTAACGCAGGACGAGTTTTGCCACAAAGTAGTGCGCCGCCTGGGCCACGGCCTGGTATCGACCTCGGCCAACAAGCCCGGCGAGCCAGCGCCCGCCATATTTGCGGAAGTTAACCCGGACCTGGTGCGCGGGGTCGGGCACGTAGTGACTTGGCGGCAGGATGATGCTACCCGCGTGGCCCCCTCGCGGGTGGTGCGCCTGGGAGTGGGCGGCACCCTGGAAGTGGTACGCGAGTAGTGTAGCGTGGACTCTGCGAGTCCGCGCGTGAGCGGAGCGAACAGATGGGGCCGGAGGATTCGCACGCCAGCTATTCGCTCCGCTCACGCGCGGACTCGCAGAGTCCACGCTACTTTTTGCAGCGCTCACGCCACATTTTGCCGAACTTTGCGGCCATGACTACGCCCACGCTGCCCGACCTACCCATTTTTCGCACCATTGCCGACGCCGCCCAGGAGCTGGGCCAGCCCACCTACGTTATAGGCGGCTACGTGCGCGACCTGGCGCTGCAACGGGCCAGCAAAGACATAGATGTGGTGACGGTGGGCGATGGCATCCGGCTGGCGCAGGCGGTGGGCCGGCGGCTGCCGGGCCGGGGCCGCGTCACGGTGTTCAAGAACTTTGGCACCGCCATGCTGCCCACCGAAGAGGCCGGCGAAATCGAGTTTGTGGGAGCCCGCAAGGAAAGCTACCGCGCCGAAAGCCGCAAGCCCGAGGTGGAAGCCGGCACGCTGGAAGACGACCTGGCCCGCCGCGACTTTACCATCAACGCCTTGGGCCTGAGCTTGAACGCTGACGACTTTGGCGCGCTCGTGGACCGCTACGACGGCCTGAAGGACCTGGCCGCCAAGACCATCCGCACGCCGCTGGGGCCCGATATCACGTTCTCGGACGACCCGCTGCGGATGCTGCGCGCCATCCGGTTTGCCAGCCAGCTCAACTTTGATATTGAGCCCGATACGTTCGACGCCATCGGCCGTAATAAGGAGCGGATTAAGATTGTGTCGCAGGAGCGTATCACCATCGAGCTCAATAAGATAGTGGAATCGCCGGTGCCCAGCTACGGCTTCAAGCTGCTGTTTCAGACCGGTTTGCTCCAGCTCATTTTCCCGAAGATGGCGCTGCTGCACGGCGTGGAGAAAGTGGGCCAGCACGCCCATAAGGACAATTTTTACCATACCCTGCAAGTGCTTGATAACGTGGCGGCGGCGGGCGGCGACCTGTGGCTGCGCTGGGCCGCCATTTTGCACGACATTGCCAAGCCCGCCACCAAGCGCCTCGACCCCAAGGTAGGCTGGACGTTTCACGGCCACGAAGACAAGGGCGCGCGCTGGGTGCCGGGCATCTTCACCGACCTCAAGCTGCCGCTGGGCGAAGAAATGCGCATGGTGCAGAAGCTTGTGCGCCTGCACCTGCGGCCCATCGTGCTCAGCAAGGCTATTGTAACCGACTCAGCCGTAAGGCGTTTGCTATTTGAGGCTGGTGACGACATTGACCGCCTCATGCTGCTGTGCCGGGCCGACATCACCAGCAAGGATCACCAGCGCAAAGCCCGCTACCTCAGCAACTTCGACACGGTGGAGGAGAAGCTGCGCGAAATCGAGAGCAAGGACCACCTGCGCAATTTCAAGCCCGTCATCACCGGCGAGGTCATCATGGAAACCTTTGGCCTTAAGCCTTCGCGCCAGGTGGGCGAGCTGAAGGAAGCCGTGCTAGAAGCCATTTTGGAAGGCGAAGTGCCCAACGAGTGGGAGCCCGCCTACGCCCTGCTGCTGGCTCGTGGCGCGGCGCTGGGGCTGGCGGCGGTCACCCAAGGCTAAGGGCGACCCTGCGCGGGGTAGTGTCTATTTCTATATAAGTAATTGACAAGCAAATAGTTATGGTTACACTGCCCTCGGAAGTGCCCGCTTCGCTGTTCAGCCATACGGAGGTTACGGTGGTAGCCGGCGTGCAGTGGCTCAAACTGGGGGCCGAGCTGCTCGGGGCGTTGGTTATCTCGCTGGGCGTGGTAGTGGCGGGCGGGCTACTGGTGCGGGCGCTGCTGGCCCGGCGCACGGCCGATTTTACGGCCATCCGGCTCACGCTGGCGCGCTACCTGGCCCTGGCGTTGGAGTTTCAGCTCGGGGCCGATATCCTGTCCACGACCATTGCGCCGGGGTGGGAGCAGATTGGCCGGCTCGGGGCCATTGCCGTCATCCGCACGGCGCTCAACTATTTCCTATCCAAAGAAATGCAGCAGGAGCGCCACGAAGGCGGGCCCGAGCCGGAGGATTTTAACCAGGCTAAGCACGACTGATACCGCCGGGCGTGCGGTATGGGCAGACAGGATTAACCCAAGATGAGTGGTTAGGAAAGTTAGCTCCTAACTACTTATACTTGTGGTACATTCCCACCTGTACTGTACTTTTCGATGAATAAATGTTTACGGCACTTTCGGGTGAAGCACCTGGCGTTGGTGCTGGCCTGGGCACTGGGTACCGGGGCGGCCTTGCCCCGGCAAAGCGCAGCTGCTCCGCTGGCAGTGGCGGCCGGCCCTGGGGCGCTCATCATTACGGGCCGCATCCTGAACGACAAGGGGGCCCCGCTGCCCGGCGTGTTTATTACGATGAAAGACGCGGCCGCTAACGCAACTACCAACTCCGCGGGTAGCTTCTTGCTGAACAGTGAGTTGCCTAACCCCGTGCTCACGCTCAAATGCGCCGGCTATCAGACCCAAACGGTAGCACTCACCGCCGCCGGCCCCGTTACCCTCACCATGCACCCGGTGGGCGTGGGCGGCAACACCGCCGCGGCGGGCGTCGAAGTGATAAGCGGCCTGCTCAACCTGGCCGACGAGCAGCCCACCTACCCCGGCGGCGTGGAAGCCTACCGCGCCTACTTGCAGCAAAACGTGCGCTACCCCGAAGTGGCCAAGGCCAAAAACCTGTCGGGCGACGTGTATGTGAGCTTCGTGGTGGATGAGGCCGGGCGCATTCTCGATGCCGAAGTGGCCAAAGGCATCGGCGCAGGCCTCGACGAAGAAGCCCTGCGCCTAGTGCGCCTCATGCCCTGGTGGACGCCCGCCCGCTTGGCCGGCAAGCCCGTGCGGGTGCCCGCAACCCTGCGCATTCGCTTCAGCATGCAGCAACAGTAAGAAATAAGTAGCGCCCGGCGCGGTGCATGAAGTAAGAGAAAGACTGACAGAAAGTTAATCGGCCTGCTGCCCGCTGATTCTGAGCCGGGCCCGCACTACGTCTTCAGGAGTGTCGATGCCGAAGGCATCTAGTTCGGTAACAGTAGTTTGGACTGGAAAGCCGGCTTCCAGCCAGCGCAGCTGTTCCAGGCTCTCGGCCACTTCTAAAGAGGATGGTGGTAGCAGCGTGATTTGCCCCAGCACCTGCGGGTCGTAGGCGTACAGGCCCAGGTGGCGGTAATAACGGTGGTGGGTTAGCCAGTCGGCGGGGGCGTGCTGGCGCTGGTAGGGCAGGGGGTGGCGGCTGAAATAAAGCGCCCGCCCGAATTGGTCGGTTACTACTTTGGGCAGGTGCGGGCTAAACAGCTCCTCCTCGGTGAGCACGGGCTTGATGAGCGTAGCAATGGCGGGGGTGGGCCGTTGAGCAAAAAGCGCCACTAGCGCATCAATCTGCGTGGGGTGAATGAACGGCTCGTCGCCCTGAATATTTACAATGCAATTCACCTCCCTTGGCCGGCCCAATAACTCAAACGCCTCCCACACGCGGTCGGTGCCGCTGGGATGGTCGGGGCGCGTGAGCACAGCCTCGCCCCCAAAGCCCCGCACATGGTCGAGAATGCGCTGGTCATCGGTGGCTACCACCACCCGCGCCAAGTTTGCCTGCCGGGCCTGCGTCACCACGCGCTGTATCATAGACTGGCCGCCGAGGTCCACGAGGGGCTTGCCGGGGAGGCGGGTAGAGGCGTAGCGGGCCGGAATGATGCCGAGAGCGGACATATAGGTGAAGAAGTGGGGGAGTGAATGAGTAAATGGGTAGCCTGGCCTAGCCCGGCAGAGGCTTGTGAAACAGGGGCTGGCGACCTGCCCCGAGCCCGAAAATACCGCCGCCCGGCCGCTAGCTATTTACTTTGCCTACCGCTGGCACTGAGCCGGGGCCGGCCGAGAGTCGGTTTTGGTACATTTTTAGCCTTGCTTCTGCGCATGAGTCTGCTTGCTTCCTTCCTGATACTTAATTCGCTGCACGGCCCGCTGGCCGCGCCACCCGCCAGCCACCGCCTGCCCACCGACTCCATCGGCCAGGAAATGCGCGGGGGCCAGCGCTTCGTGCGCCACCGCGTGGCCCAGGGCGAAACCATGTTTGCCCTCAGCCGCCGCTACAAAGTGACGGTAGACCAGATTACCGCCGCCAACCCGCAGCTTAAAAACGGCCTGGGCATTGGCGAAGTAGTGCTGATACCGCGGCCCAGCGGCCGGGCCGCTGGGGCCCCGGCTACGGCCGCCACCCCCGCCAAAACGGCGACTATTGCTGCGCCCGCCGCCACTAGCGCCGCCGTGCCCGACCGCTATACCGTAGCCAAGGGTGAAACGCTGTTCGGCATTGCCCGCCGCTTCAACCTCTCGCCCGCCGAGCTACTGCTACTCAACCATTTGCCCAGCGGCGGTTCGGTGCGCGTGGGCCAAGAGCTGCTGCTGCGCGCCGCTGAAGCTGGGGCTACGCCCGTGGCGGCTACTGCGATAGCGCCCGCCCGCCCCGCTGCCACGGAAACCACTGCCACGCCTAAGATTAACCCCACTGCGCCGGCCCAGATTGCCACCGTAACCGCCGCCACGCCCGCCGAAAAGCGCGAGGAAGCCGCCGAAACCCGCAGCCCCACCCACGCCAGCGAGTTGGTGACGCGCAAAACCGACGTGGGCATCGCCTCGGCCATCGGCAACAGCGGCACCGACAAGTACTTGGCGCTGCACAAAACGGCCCCCGTGGGCACCATTATGCAGGTAAAGAATCAGATGAACGGCCAGTCGGTGTACGTGCGCGTTATCGGGCCGCTGCCCGACACCGGTGAAAACGAGAACATCCTGGTGCGCCTTTCTCCCCGCGCCGTGCAAAAGCTGGGCACCACCGACGCCAAGTTTCGCGTCGAAACCAGCTACGTGCCGTAGGGCCGGCCGGAATTATATCAGGTAAGTACCGAGTTAAAAGAACGTCATGCTGAGCTTGTCGAAGCATCTCTACCGCGCCGCAGGGATTACTAACCCTTCCGGCGCGGTAGAGATGCTTCGACAAGCTCAGCATGACGTTCTCTTTGTAATGACAGTTGACGGATAATGAATTCTTTAAGAATAAATGAGTTGCGCACCCTGCTCGATGCGCGCGCCGACCAGTACAACCAGCCCGAGTTTCTGCTCAAAGACCCGGTCAGCATCCCGCACCGGTTCAGTAAGTTGCAGGATATTGAAATCAGCGGCCTCTTTGCTGCGCTGCTGGCCTGGGGCCAGCGCCCCACCATCCTCAAAAAAACCGCCGAGCTGATGACGCGCATGGACGAGGCGCCCTACCAGTTCATCACCCAGCACCAGGAAGAGGACCTCAAACAGCTGCTCAAGTTTTGCCACCGCACTTTCTGCGACACCGACCTGTTGTACTTTGTGCACTGGCTACGCTGGTTCTATGAAACGCATAACTCGCTAGAAGACGCCTTCTTACGCGGGGATACCATGCGCGAGCGGCTTATCAATTTTCACGACCTGTTTTTCAGCCTGCCCGACGCCCCGGCCCGCACCCGCAAGCACGTAGCCACGCCCGCCCGCAACTCGGCCTGCAAGCGCCTCAACATGTACCTGCGCTGGCTGGTGCGCCGCGACGATAACGGCGTCGACTTTGGCCTCTGGACGCGCCTCTCGCCCAGCGAATTAATCTGCCCCATCGACGTGCACGTCGAGCGCCAGGCGCGGCTTTTGGGTTTGCTAAAGCGCGACAAAGTAGACTGGCCCGCCGCCGAGGAACTAACTGCTAATTTGCGCCTGCTCGACCCCCACGACCCCGTGAAATATGACTTCGCGCTGTTTGGGGAGGGCGTGGGGTAGCTTACTTGTGTAATGGTAAGCCGCTCCCAGTGACAAATGAGTATGTCGCTTATGCTTTCAATGCCTATGGTCAGAGAATTTGAATTAACAATATTGAATCAGCGAAAGGGCTTACGGGTG
The DNA here is from genome assembly GCF_054779975.1 of Hymenobacter arcticus. Lineage (NCBI taxonomy): Bacteria > Pseudomonadati > Bacteroidota > Cytophagia > Cytophagales > Hymenobacteraceae > Hymenobacter > Hymenobacter arcticus. The sequence goes on along the minus strand of NZ_BAAGXF010000001.1, from coordinate 418,192 downwards.
CTTTGGGGGTATATTGGTTATGTGGGATTGCTTATTACGCTTTTAGGCACGCACCATACAGATGCTGTATTTGGACTATTATGTCTGTTGCCGATTGGGTTAGGTATTCTCCTTCGGTTTCGTGATAAGCTAGTAGGAGAGGATGGCCGCGTCAGAATCGATGCTGACGGATTGGAGCTCACAAACCAGAAGACAGGCGTACAAATAACCTTGTTGTTTAAGCAGCTTCATTCATATCGAATACTTCCGGCAAAAGGAAGTATGGGGTTGCTACTACGAACTAAGAATGAAGAAAAATTGAGTTTCTCCGCCAGCTATACTACTGAATTTGCCGACATGATTAAGGCTTTTGAACAAGCGTTACGTCAGTATAATCAGACTGAAAATATGACACCCATTCTGCGTGAAAAAGGATTTTTCGAGCGGGTGATTTCTACCAAAGTACTGTTGAGCCTGTTCGCCTTAGCTACTGTACTAATAGCATGGGGCTTTTCAGCAGCTGTTTCTCCTATCAAGTATGTTTTGCCGGTAGTACTTGTAGTGTTGCCTTACCTGAGTGTATGGGCTATGTTCTCAGATAAGCGCGAGTAATTAATCAAGCTAGGATAAGAAAGTAGCATATTAAGCTGGGTTACGTACACGGGCTTATGCTCAAAAATTCCAAAGGCCCCGAGCTGCCCGCCTGGGTGTTTCTGGCCCTGCGCCTGGGCGCGCTGGTAGCCGTGGCCGTAGCCGCCGTGGTCATATCCCGGTGCACCGCCTAACCTTCTGCGAAACCCTCTGCGTCTTCTGCGGTGAAAACACCGCCCGCGCACCGAATCTTCCCGCCCCGTTTGCTGTTTTAACTTTACGGCCAGTTAGTCCCTATTCCTGCTCGTATTCGATTTGTTAGTACCCCAAAACTTTGAGGCCAAGATTGGCTTCACCACCCTGCGCGAGCTGCTGGAGCAGCTCTGCCTCTCGGCCCTGGGCCGGCAGCACGTGGCCAACATGCAGTTTATCACCCAGCACGAGCAGCTTAGCAAGCTGCTGGCCCAAACCGACGAGTTTCGGCAGCTGCTGGCCGGCGGCAGCGAGTTTCCGGGCGCGTATTACTACGATGTGACGGTGCACCTCAAGCGCGCCTCATTGCCCGGTGCGTACCTCGACGCGGCCGCGTTTTTTGAGGTGAAGATGAGTTTGCGTACCATCCGCTCGGCGCTCACGTTTTTTACCCAGGCGGCCGAAAATCTGTATCCCAACCTGCGCCTGCTGGGCATCGGCATTCAGGCCGACCGCAACCTGCTGGCCGCCATGGACAAAGTGGTGGACGACGACGGCCTGGTGCGCGACGACGCCTCACCGCTGCTGCGGCAGGTGCGCCAGCAGCTCATTCAGCGCCAGGGCCAGCTGCGCAAGCAGATTGCCAGCGTGCTGCGCCACGCCAAGTCGGAGGGCTGGATTCCCGGCGATGCCGAGCCCACCATCCGCGGCGGCCGCCTGGTGCTGCCCGTGATAGCCGAGCACAAGCGCCGCGTGCGCGGCCTCATCCACGACGAGTCGGCCTCGGGCCAAACGGTGTTTATTGAGCCCTCGGAGGTGTTTGAGTCAAACAACGACATCAAGGACCTCGAAAACGCCTACCAGCGCGAGCTGATTCGTATTCTCACCAGCCTCACCGACCAGCTGCGCCCCCACCTGCCCGACCTGCGCAAGGCCTACGGCTACCTCGGCCTGCTCGACTTCATCCGGGCTAAGGCGCGGCTGGCCCGCGAGCTCGATGCGCAGTTGCCCGAGCTCAGCAGCCGGCCGCTCATCCGCTGGCGCGGGGTGCGCCACCCGGTACTCACCCTCACTTTTAAGGAGCAGAACAAGGCCGCCGGCAAAGACGCCGAGAAGCGTGAAGTGGTGCCGCTCGACCTGGAGCTGACGCCCGAGCGCCGCATGCTGGTTATTTCGGGGCCCAACGCGGGTGGTAAGTCGGTGACCCTCAAGACGGTGGGCTTGGTGCAGTACATGCTGCAATGCGGTCTGCTCATTCCGTGCGACGACTACTCGGAAGCCGGCATGTTTGAGGACATCCTGCTTGATATTGGCGATGAGCAAAGTCTTGAGAATGACCTGAGTACGTATTCATCGCACTTGCTGGCCATGAAGCAGTTCGTGACCGTAGCCAACAAGAAAAGCCTCATCCTGATTGACGAATTTGGCACCGGTACCGAGCCCAGCCTGGGCGGGGCCATTGCCGAAGCCGTGCTGGAGCAGCTCAACCAGGCCCGCGCCTTTGGGGTGATAACCACGCACTACACTAACCTCAAAAACTTTGCCGAGAAAACCGACGGCCTCGTGAACGGCGCCATGCGCTACGACCCCGAGCGCCTGCAACCGCTCTATCGCCTCGAAATCGGCAAGCCGGGCTCGTCGTTCGCCATCGAAATTGCCCGCAAAATCGGCCTGCCCCGGCAGCTCGTGGAGCGCGCCACCCAGCTGGTGGGCAAGGACAAAATCCGCTACGACCGCCTGCTCGAAGGCCTCGAAAAGGACAAAACCGAGCTCGAAAACAAGCTCCGCGATACCGAAAAGCTGCAGAACGGCCTGCGCAAGTTCACCCAGGAATACCTGGACCTCAAGAAGCACCTCGACGACACCCGCACCGAAACTCTGCGCGCCGCCAAGCAGCAGGCCAAGCAGTTGTTGCAAACGGCCAACCAGCAAATCGAATCCACCATTACCGAAATCCGCCGCTCTCAGGCTGATAAGGAAACCACCAAGCAGGCCCGCTCGACCCTCGAAACCTTCGTGCGCCAAGAGCTGCAAGTGGAGCCGCCTAGGGCACGCCCCTCCCGCGAGTTGGCCGACGCCGGCACTCTGCTGGCCGGCGACCGCGTGGCCATCCTAGGCCAGGACGGCCACGGTGAGGTAGTGAGCGTGAAGGGCAAAACCGCCGAAGTACTCTTTGGCGGCATGAAAACCCTGGTGAAAGTAGCCCAGCTCGAAAAGCTGAGCCGGGCCGAAGCGCGTGAGCGTGAGCAGGTAGCCCGCAAAACCGCCGCCGCTAACAGTAGCGGTCAGAGCCTCGACATTACCGGCCGCATGGCCAGCTTCAGCCCCACCCTCGACCTGCGCGGCGAGCGGGCCGAAGATGCGCTCACCAAGCTCATGAGCTTCGTGGACGATGCCGTGATGCTGGGGATTCCGGAGGTGAAAATCCTGCACGGGCGCGGCAACGGCGTGCTGCGCCAAATAGCCCGCGACTACCTGCGCCGCACCCGCGCCATCGCCAGCGTGGGCGACGAGCACGCCGACCGCGGCGGCGACGGCGTCACGCTGGCCGTGCTCAAGTAGCGTAGCTTTGGCTCCATGCGTAGCCTCACCAACAAAATCCCGATAGGGCTGATTTACAGTCGCCTGCTTATCGGAGTTTTGCTGGTGGGGCTCAGCTACTGCCATATTCCGCACTACGGCCCCGTGGCCATTGGGCTGCTGATAGTAGCCGTGCTCACCGACGTATTCGACGGGATAGTGGCCCGGCAGCTGGGCATTTCGACGCAACGTCTGCGGCGGCTCGACTCTACCATCGACCAGGTATTCTGGCTGTTGGTAGTGGGGGCCACGTACGTAGCCTGCCCTGTCTTCTTTACTGGCAATAGCTTACAGCTCAGTATATTACTGGGTTTGGAAGCCTTGACTTACGCCGTTTCCTGCCTAAGATTTCGCAAGGAGGTAGCTACGCATTCCTTCGCGGCCAAGGGCTGGGTATTGGTATCGTTGGCCACGCTGGTGCAGGTTTGCCTAAGCTGCCGGTCGGGTGGCTGTTTCAGCTGTGCTTTTGGGTAGGGGTGCTTTCGCGGCTCGAAATAATGGGAATCCTCCTCACGTTGAAGGTGTGGGCTAGTGATGTGCCCACGCTCTACCACGCGGTGCGGCTGCGGCAGGGCAAAGCAATTAGGCGGCACAGACTGTTTCATGGCTGAATGGGTGATAATTTGCTGCGAATCAAAAGGATATAGAGTACCTATGCAAGACGCTTCTAGCCTGCTCGTCCTACTCCGCAACGCGGCCGGCCAGGTGCTGGCCGACCCGGCGGGCTTTCTGCGCCTGAATTGGGGCAACCAGCCCCGGCCATTTGCCCAAACGCAGGCCATGTTTACCACAGCGGCGCAGGCCTTGGAAGAGCGCGGCTGGAGCCGGATTTTGATTAATCAGGTCAGCATGATACCGTTTAACTCCAAGGAACAAGACTGGATAAGCGCGGAGTGGCTGCCAGCGGCGGTGCAGCAAAGTGGCTACCGATTTGGAGCTATAGTGGTGGCCAGCAATGTACTAACGCGCCTGGCTACCTCCTACATCACCACTAGCGTGCTAGCCCTGCCGGTACGCTACCGCTCTTTCGATAGCGAGACGGCGGCCGTGAACTGGCTATTGCTGCAGCCCAAGTAGCCAGCCGGTGCTCACAGCAGCAGCACGTCAATCCGGTGGGCGTGCACCCGGCCCAGCGCTTCCGACCACGAGAAGACCGTGAAATTGCCGTCCTGCGAGGCTACCAGCGATACCGCATCGTGCTGGTCGTGCACAAACTGGGCGGCGGCCAGGTGGCGGGTGCCGCCGTTTTTGGCGGGGTGCAGGGTGGTGGCGCTGCTGCCCACCACGGGCTCGGTGAGCACGATTTCCTCCACCGCCGTGCCGTTGGTGCGGCGCGTTACCTTGGTGCCGAAGGCCAGCAGCTTGTAGTCGCGGGCGAGCACGGTGGCCCCGTCCACGGCCGTGTAGCCGCCCACTATCTCAATGGCATCCAGCAGGTTCTCCTGCCAGTCGCGGTGGCTGCGGTCGGCGTCGGTGAGTAGGTCGGCAATGCCCGCGAAGGCCGGCGCCACGGGGTAGCCCAGCGGCTGCACCACCGAGGCCCGCCACGCCTCGGAGCCCGGCGGCACCAGCAGCAGCAGGCCGCCGCGGCCGTGGGCGCGCATGGCGCGGGCCAACTCCAGCAGCACATCCACCGACCGGCCGCCGGGGGCGGTGGCCGGGCACGGAATGGCCGGCAGCGACGCACGCAGCGCGGGGTAGTCGCCCAGGCCCATGGTGTCCTCGTCCACCACCCGTATCTGGTCGCCCCGCAGCACGGCCACGTTGATGAATTTGCCGAAGCCGTCGGCCCGGCGGTGCTTGGCCACCAGCAGGCCCGGCTCCACCACTTCCAGCACAAAGCACACCGGCGGCACCTGGCTGGCCGTGCCCCAGATGTAGAGGCCCTCCGCATCAAAACTCACCCCCAGGTGAATGCCGGGGTGCTCCACGGCCGGGGCCAGCTTGATGAGCACCTGCGGCGTGAGGCGCAGCCGGTGCCCAAACAGCAGCGGCTGTCCCGCCTCCTCGGGCTCGAGCAGCGCCAGCGAAATGCGCGGCGGCCGGCCCTCCTCGCGCCGCAAGCTGGCCCAAAACGCCACGTCGATAATGGCTTCGAGCAGGGCCGCCGGCGGGGGTGGGGGCAGGGGCGGCCCACCCAGTTGCGCGGCGTTGGTGCGGTGCTGGGCAAAGTGGGCTGCGAGGGCGGGGGCCACCATGCGGGCGGCCAGGTAGGTAGGTTCGGAAAGCATAGGGCGAAGGCGCGGCGGGCTGACTAAAGCTGGCCCATCGCGAAGCGGTAGAACAAGAGCGAGCCAAAGTTGCTTAGCGCGCCCCAAAAATCGAAAGATTTAAGAAGCATGAAAAAATTGCTTTGAATTACAAAGTTCTTTACAATACATTTGTACAGCGTTCCACCCTGGTCATTGTCGCCGGTGGTAGAAAGGCGCTCCAGCTTACTACCCGCTACTTATGCACAACTTGCTTAATGCCAAATGGGTGCTGCTGCTCAATACGTTGCCACTGCTGCTGCTGGCGGCGCTGGGCTACGGCGAGTTTTCGGTGATTGAAACGCTGCTGCCGGCCGCCAGCGTAGCCGTGTGGCAGCAGCTGGCGCTGGTACTGGCGGGCTTGGGCGGGGCCACGCTGCTGTACGCGGCCTGGCAGTGGCGGCGCGGGCTGCCGCTGGGCACCCGCTATGCCGGGGCCGCGCTACTGGCCTACGCGGCCTACCTGACCTGGTACACGACCAGCAGCGAGGTGGTGCTGCCGCGCGACGTGCCGCGCTGGATGGTACCCACCGACTTGCTCATCTACGTCTGGACCTTTCTGATGCCTACCCTGGCCCACGCGCTGCTGGTGCTGGTGGTGCGCAGCGTGCCCGCTGGCCGGCCGCACTCGGTGCTGCCCAGCCTGGAACTAGCCGTGGCCATTCCGATGGGCGGGTGGCTGGTGCTGGGGCTGGTGAGCACGCTGCTGGGTAGCTGGGCCGACAGCGCTTGGCTGGGTGGGCCGCTGCTGCTGGCCGGGCTGGTAGTGGGCCCGCTGACCTTCCTATTTTTTCTGGTGCGGGCCGCCTACCTCATCAGTCTGCGCCGCGACGATGAGTTTACTATCATCTGGAAAGTGCTCATTACCCTGGTATTGCCCTTGTTGGGGTTGCTCGTGAATGCGGGCATGCTATTGGGGGTGGTGGGTAAGCAGAGCGGCATTTTTGGCAATTTCAATACGCCGTGGTTCTACGGATTGGCGGTGCTCAATGGGGTGCTGCTGTGCGTGCCGGCCCCGGCGCGGCCGGGCGGGCGGCTGGCGCTGCTGGGCGCGCGCAGCGTGCTGCTGAGCTACACGCTGTACTTTTTCCTGGTTTTCCTGCCGTTTTTACCGCTGTCGTTGCTAGCCGTCATCGCCATTGGCACGGGCTTTCTCATGCTCACGCCGCTGGTGCTGCTGGTGGTGCACCTGCGCCTGCTGGCCGATGATGTGGCCGCCGTGCGCACCCACTTTGGGCGCTGGGTGCCACGCGCCGTGCTGCTGGGCGGGGTGGCGGTGCTGCCGCTACTGCTCACCGCCGACTACTACCACGCCCGCCGCACGCTGCACGCGGCGCTGGCCTACGTGTACACCCCCGATTACGCCAAAACTTACGACCTCGACGCCGCGTCGCTGGCCCGCACCCTGGCCACCGTGCGCCAGCACAAAGACCAGCAGGGCCGCGACCTGTTTATGGGCAGCCAGCAGCCCTTCCTCTCCACGTATTTCAACTGGCTAGTGCTCGATAACCTGCTGCTATCCGAAAGTAAGCTCGCCACGCTGGAAAGCGTATTTGGAATAGGACTCAATCAACTTAATAACTGGCAGTTAGGTAGATTTTCCGCCAACGCGTCCGCGCCTGCGCCCGCCGCGCTGCGGCACCTCACGGCCCGCAGCACCTACGATGCCCGCCAGCAGGCCTGGGTGAGTTGGGTAGAGGTGGAAGTTGGCAACGCTAACCCGGTGCAGGCGGTGGGCGAGTACCGCACCACGTTTGCGCTGCCGGCCGGCTGCTGGGTGAGCGATTATTACCTCGACATAGCTGGCCGCCGCGAGCCGGGCATCCTGGCCGAGAAGAAGGCCGCCGACTGGGTATACACCCAGATAGTGCACCAGAATGACCGCCGCGACCCCGGCCTGCTCGCCTACGCCGGCCCCGACCAGCTGCGTCTCCAGGTGTACCCGGTGGAGGGCGCCGCCCCGCGCCGCACGGGCGTGCAGCTCACGCATAAGGAGCCATTTGAATTAGTTATTGACGGGCAAAAAATCCAGTTGGGCCGCGCCGACTCGATGGCTACCAGCCCCGCGCCCGTGGCCACGCCCGGCGGCGCAGTGGTGTACCTCAGCGCGGCGGCCAAGCAGCAGCTGCCGCGGGTGCAGCGCCAGCCGTATTACCACTTCCTGCTCGACGTATCGGCCGCCCACCAGGCCAGCAAAGCCGCTTACCGGCAGTGGGTTGCCCAGTTTTTGGAGCAGCACGCCAGCGCCGCGCCGGCCCGCTTCACGCTCGTGAACACCTACGCCACGCCCATGCCGGCCGGGGCCGACTGGCGGCAGCAGTTCGACGCCTTTGCTAACGCGGGCGGCTGCTACCTCACCGGGGCCGTGCAGCGTACGCTGGCCGATGCCCAGCTGCACCCCGCCGCCAGCTACCCGGTGCTGGTAGTAGTCACCGATTCGCTGGCCGGCACCGTGCTGGCCCCCGACTTTGCCGAATTAGCCCCGGCTTACCCCGAAAGCGACGCCTTCCTGGTGCTGGGGCCGGGTGGCCAGGCCACGGTGCATTCGCTGCGCACCGCGTCCGGCGAAGTTGCACAAAATATTGGTAATCAACAGGAAGTGAAGCCAGCCGTGCGCGCCTGGCCCACGGCTGCCCAGCCCCGCGCGTACCTGCCCGACGATGGCCGCCCCAGCGTGGTGCTCAGCCAGCCGGCCGCTGCGCTCGCCGTGCCCACCGCCGCGGCCTCGCGCTGGCAAACCGGGCTGCTGCTGCGCGGCTGCGCCCAGTGGCAGGCGCTGCACCCCGCCGCCGCCGATGCCCAGCACCTGGCCTTCATCCAGGCCAGCTTTCGGAGCCGCCTGCTCACGCCGCTCACTGCCTTTCTGGCCCTCGAAAACCAGGCCCAGAAGCAGGCCCTCTACCGCAAGCAGGCCCAAACGCTGGCCGCCAACGCCAGCCTCGATGCCCAGGAAGCCGAGCCGCCCACGGCCGCCACCGCCGTACCGCTCGACGACTATGCACCGTGGCTGCTGCTGCTGGGTGTCGGGCTGGGCAGCTGGTGGCTGCGCCGGCCCCGGCTGGCGCGGTAGGAGTGGGGTGGGGCCGGCGGGCGTATGTTTGCCCGGTCATCATCCTATACTCATGAATCCTTCTGCCCGCACCGTGCCCCAGGGGCCATCTCCCGCCTTCATTATCGCCTCCTGGGTAGCGCTGCTGGCCGGCATGGTGGCCTACAATATTGGCCTCTGGAATGCCCAGATGGTGCTCAACGAGAAAGGCTACTACTTCACCGTGCTCATGTACGGGCTATTTTCGGCCGTGTCGGTGCAAAAAAGCGTGCGCGACCGCCAAGACGGCGTCATCGTCACCAACATCTACTACGGCCTGAGCTGGTTTTCGACCGTGCTGGCCATCAGCCTACTGGTAATAGGATTGTGGAACGCCACGCTCACGGCCAGCGAGAAAGGTTTCTATGCCATGTCGTTCCTGCTGAGCTTGTTCGCGGCCATTGCGGTGCAAAAAAACACCCGCGATATGCAGGGCCTCGCCCGCCCCAACCGGGAGGAGCCGCCGCTTGGCTAGGTACCTCAGGGGCCTGGTGCCGCTGGTGGCGTTGCTGCTGGCGGCCTGCCTATCGTTCTGGCTATCACCGGCCCCGCAGGGCCAGCCCGATGTAGAATACTGGGGCGAATACGTGCGCCTGGTTCCCGGCGTGGGCTTCGTGGTCAACCATGACAGCTACGGCTACATCCTCGTGGCCCAGGAGCCGCGCCGGCTGCTGCTGCCCCAGGAAGTACGGCAGTCGCGCCCGCTCTATGCATTGCTAGGCGCGGCTGTGGGCTACCCGCTCACAGCCGCGCTGCGCCTGGCCAGCCGGCACGGCCTGGTGCTGCCCTTCTACCCCGAGGACCCGCGCATTGCCGGCTACTACGCCGGCTTTGTGCTGCTCAATGGGCTGGCATTGCTAGTCAGTATGCTGTTGTTGAGGTACTTATACATGGTGCTGACTACTGGCCAGGGTGCGGCCTGGCAGTTCTACGCCTTGGCGTGGGTGCTGGTGGCTAACCCCATCACCAAGGCTTTTTTCTGGACGGCCCATCAGCAGATGTTTGCCTTTCTGGTGCCGCTTTTTTGCCTGGCGCTGGTCTTGGAGGTGGCAAAGCGCCGGCTAAGCAGCAGCCAGCTGGCGGGCCTGGCTTTCGCGCTGGGGCTGCTGCCGTTGGTGTACGGCAGCTTCGTACTGGCTTGGCCCGCACTGGCTTATGGGGTAGTGTGGGCCGCCCGAGGCGTACTAAGCGCCAGCCGGCGCTGGCTGCCGATGGTGGCCCGCCTACTGCTGAGCGGCTTGCTCTTTGGCCTGCCCACCTTGCTGTGGATTGCCTTGCTGCGCACTCAGGGTACCGCTTACTACAACCACGAGGCCGCCCGCTTCCATCAACTGGTATGGCTGCCCGAGGCTTGGCCGCTGCCCTGGCCGGAGTTTAGCAATGTGGTAGCGACTAAGCTGCAAGCCTACGCCGCCAGCATTGGGGTTATGCGCTGGTGGCTGCTGGGCGGCGCGCTGCTGCTGGCGGCTACCTGGTGGCGGCGCCGGCTTCGTGGCCAGCCGGTGCTGCCCGCTGGTACCGGGCCGGCGCTGGGCTGGGTTTTTGGTTGCTTCGGGCTGTTTTTTGCCCTGCTGGGTTACTATCCCGAGCGGTTGGCCTACACGCTGCTGCCGCTGGTGCTGTGCTTGCTGGCGGGCCTGCTGCCGCACTGGCCTGCGCGCTACGCCCGGCCTGCGGTGCTGGCCGTAGTCGCCAGCTGGCACCTCTACGTGCTGCTGAGCTACGGGCCGTTTTCGTAACGATGCCTATTTCTTATAAATGCGTTATTTATTTACAAAATGCTGTTAATCAGTATTTTGTAAATAAATATTAAATGTAGTGCCCTCGCCCGGCTGGCTGGCTACCTCAATGTGGCCCCCTTGCGCCTGCACCAGCCGGTTGACCAGGAACAACCCCACGCCTGTGCCCGGTGCGGCATCGGGGTGGAAGCGCCGAAACAGCTGAAACAGCTCGCCCCGGTGGCGCTCCAGGTCAATGCCCAGGCCATTGTCCTGCACTTCCAGCACGGGATGGCCGGCGGCCAGCCAGGTGCGCAGGCGCACCCGCGGGGCGCGGTCGGGGTGGCGGTACTTGAGGGCGTTGGCCAGCAGGTTGAGCAAGATGGTGCGCAGGTTGCGCGGCGAGTAGCGCAGCACGGGTAACGCTTCGAAGCAATTAGTTATAAAAGCTTTGCTATCAGTTATTTGCAAGTGCAGGGCCTGGGTGGTCTCGGCCACTATGTCGGCCATGGCCACTTGCTCCACGGGCTCGTTGGCGGGCTGACGCTCTTCCTGCACCACGCTGGCTAGGTCGGCAATGGTGGTGGCCAGCACGCGCAGCGAGTCGTCGGCCAGGTCCCACATTTTGGGGGCGAAGGGGTCATCAAACGTGGCCGTGGCGCGCAGCTCGTCAAACAGCCCGCGCAGATTGTTTACCGGCTGCTTGAGGTCGTGGCTGGCGGCGTATACAAAGTTGTCGAGGTCGGCGTTGGTGCGGGCCAGCTGCTGGTTGGCAATGGTGAGCTCCGCATTCTTGGCATCGAGGGCGTGGCGCGTTTCCTCCACCATTTCCAGCGACTCACGTAGCTGCTGGTTCATGGCTTGCAGCTCCTGGTGGTAGTTAGATTGGTACTGCCGCCACTCGTTTTTTTCGATGGCGTGCACCACCGTTTTAGCCAGCAGCTCGGGGTCGAACTGCTGCTTGACCAGGTAATCGAGGGCGCCGATGCTCAGGGCCTGCACGGCCAGCTGCTCGTTGCCGCCGCCCGTTATCATCACCACGCACAAGCCATCGGGCGGGGCCAGCTGCTTGAACTGGGCCAGCAAATCGAGGCCGTCCACGTCCGGCAGGTTGTAGTCGAGCAGCACGCAGTCGGGCTGGGTGCTGGCAAACAGCTTAATGGCTTCCTGCCCTGAGGAAGCTTCGATAATTTCTACCCGCTCGTGGCCCAGCTGCTTACCTAGGTAGCGCCGGTAAAGCTGCCGGTCCTGCTCATTGTCATCGACGAGAAGAATTTTCTTCACCTTACACGTTCAGGGATGAGCGCCTTAGTTAAGCGCCGGCAGCTCCGAGGCCCCCAGCCAATAATTGATAGTGAGCCGAATTTTCTCTTCCAGCGCGCTGTACTCAATCGGCTTGGTGAGGTAGCTGTTGGCCCCCAGGCGGTAGCAATCCTCAATATCGCGCGAGCTGGAAGAGGTGCTGAAAATAATAACCGGGATGGAATGCAGCAGCGGGTCGCGCTTGAGAATTTCGAGCACCGCCCGGCCATCGGTACCCGGCAGGTTAAGGTCGAGCAGCACCAGGGCAGGCAGCGTGGCCGGCCAGCCCACCGCCTTGCCGTAGCCCTTGAGGTAGGTGAGGGCCTGGTCGCCATCCTCGCAGCGCAGCACGGGGTTTTGGAGGGCGTGCTTGCGAAAGGCGCGCCCCAAGGCGGTAAAGTCCTCGGCACTATCCTCCACCACTAAGATGGGCTTCAACGGGCTGGTAATCACGGCTTACTATAATTAATTATAAAACGGATAGCTGCTTGGGCAGCGAGAAATAGAAGGTAGCTCCCTGGCCTAATTCAGAAGCAACCCATAGGCGGCCGCCCTGTTTTTCAACCATTTTCTTGGCAATGGCTAAGCCAGCCCCGGTGCCGCCGCCATACTTTTCCTGGGCATGGAGGCGCTTGAACAACTTGAATACATTCTCGTGGTGGCGCGGGTCAATCCCGATGCCATAGTCTTGTACGTAAAAGACATGAAAATTGGATGGACTACTCGGGCCGCCGGGTACCACCACGCCGCTGCCCACTACGCCAATAGTGACGGCCTTGGCCGCTTGGTCGCTATACTTTATACCGTTGGCTACGAGGTTGTTAAATATTTCCTGTAGCCATAGGTACTCGCCCAGCACCGTGGGCAGCGGGCCCAGTACCGTGACCGTAGTTTGGGTTTGTTCCAGGCGCGGGTGCAGTAGGTCGAGCACCCCGGCCACTACCTCGTTCATGTCTACCTCCTTGAAAACCACCTCAATGCGCCCCACGCGCGACAGCTGAAGCAGGCCCTCAATCAGCCCTTCCATGCGCTGGCTGAGGCGCACCAGGGTTTGCAGCTTGCTCACGCCGTCGGCATCGAGCTGGTCGGCGTAGTCTTCGAGCAAAAAAAGCGAGTAGTTGTGAATGCCCCGCAGCGGCTCTTTGAGGTCGTGCGAGGCCACGTAGGCAAACGAGTCCAGCTCGTCGTTGCTGCGCTCCAGCTCCGTGTTGAGCTGCTGCAGGGCGCGGGCGCGGGCGTGTAGCTCGTTGAACACCTTGAGGCGCACGTCGGAGATGTGCAGCCGGATTTCCTGGGCCGCCGCCAGCTCCAGGGGCTGCCAGGGTGCAGCCGTGTTCTCGACCAGCTGCTTCCAGGCCTCAAACGACTGGCGGGGCGACAAAAACAGCTCGCCATTGGCCAGTTGCTGCACCTTTTCATTTTGGCCCGCCCAGGTCACGGTTTCCACCAGCTCGGGCCGAAACCAGAGCAGGTAGTTGCCGGGGGCCTCGGCCAGCGCCGCCGCCAAAATGCCGCTGGCCGTGCCCCGAATGGCCACCCCCGCCGGGTTGAGGCTGGCGTACGAACTGGTGTGAAATACGTCCTGCTGCACGTGGGCTTGCAGCCAGGCGAGCAGCTCCTCCACCTGGGGGCGGCTGGGCGTGCTGCCCAGCAGGGTTATCTCGCCATCGAAGCAGATGGCCGCGCCGCCGCAATCCAGCACGCCGGCCAGCGTAGGGGTCTGTTTATAAAGGCCTTCGACAAAATTGGGCGTGTGCGAAATGTGCTCAAACAGCCGCACCTGCCGCTCCCGAATGCGCAGCTGGTAGGCCAGCTCGTCCTGCTTTTGCTTGGAGCCGAGCAGGGCCGAAAACGTTTTGGCAATGAACTGGCACAGCTCGCGCAGCTCGTAGCTCACCAGCAGGGGCGTGCGGTGGTGGCAGGTAATCATGCCCCACAGCTGCCCGTCCTGGATGAGCGAGAGCGTCATGGTGGCCGCCGAGCCCAGGTTGTGCAGGTACTGGATATGAATGGGCGACACGCTGCGCAGCACCGCATAGGTCATGTCGGGCGGGCGGCTGGTGCGGGCCACTCGCAGCGGCACCAGGCGGGCCGGCACGTAGCTAGCATCGGGAATAAAGCGCAGCCAGTTAACCAGATACATAGCCCGCGCCTGCTGCGGAATGTCGCTGGCCGGGTAGCGCAGCCCCAGCCAGGGGGGCAGGCCGGGGCTGGTGGCCTCGGCCACCACCTCGCCACTCTCATCGGGCGCAAAGCGGTAGATGGCCACCCGGTCGAAGCCCGTGAGGGCGCGCACCTGCGCCACGGCCTGCTGGCAAAACTCAGCCACCGAGCCGGCGGTCAGCATCTGGCCCAGCGCGGCGTTCAGCAGGGGCAGGTCGAGGGTAGCGGGCCCGCTCTCCACCACCGGCTCAAACTCCAGCCACAGCAGCCGGTCGTGGCGGTGCATAATGAGCTTGTAGAAGGGCTGCCCCGCCACCAGCTCGAGGCGCACGCCCAGCAGCTGGTGCGCGGTGGTGAGGCTGGCAAAGCACGCTTCCACTTCGGCCACGCGGGCGGGGGCCAGCAGGCAGCCCAGCCCCGCGTTAAACAAATCGGCGGGGTCTATCCCCAGCAGGGTGGTCGTGTTTTCACTCACGTGCGCCACGTGCCGCGTGTTCTCATCAAGGCACAGCACAAAGCCGTAGGGCTGAATGGACCCCGGCGTGTGAATCGGCTCGCGGTCGCAGTTGGTGAGGGTAATGGCCTGGTCAAGCAGGCGCTCGTCGGGGAGGCTCACGGGCGGACCAGCCAGTCGGCCAGCGTTTGAAAGGTGACAATGGCTGACTGCACTACCGCAGCCTCCTCTTCGGGGGCAACCGTGGTAGTCAGCAAGTGGCAAAACGATTTCCAGCGCGGCCCGGTAAGTGGCCCCGCGCCGGTGAAAAACCGGCCCAGGTCGAGGCCGGCCTTGGCCAGCTGGCGGGCCAGCACCTGCCCGCCCAGCGTCGAGCCTTCGAGCACGTACATGGCCCCCAGCAGCTGGGGCAGCGTGGCCAGCGGCGGCAAAGCCGGGCACAGCGGCAACTCACTGGCGGATACCCGCAGGTCTTCCAACAGGAGGGGAGTCCGCAGGCGTTCAGGGATTTCCCAGGCCGGGCCCAGGGCCGCGGCGTGGGCTTGCAGCTGGGTTTCGTAGGGCTGCATGAAGCCGTACATCTTAGCTAAAAACCGCTCGGTGGCCGTTGCGCTGGGTGTGCCCGTGGCCAGGGCCCGGTTGAACTCGTTTTGCTCCACGGCATCGTGGTAGGGGCGGGTTTCGGCGCGCAGGCGCGCCAACAAAGGAGCAGGAACAGACGGATTACTCAACGCAGAAACAGGACGGCCAGAAGATGCAAATTAACCCCAAAAAGCCGGCACCACGAAAGTCACAATAATAGAAAGCGGACGGTCAAAAAATAAGCCTGCTCATCTAATTGATGAGCAGGCTTATGCAAACTATTATGGAGGAGCCTGTTAAAGCCCGGCCGCGGGGCCTAGCGGTTTTTGCGGGTGCTCTTTTTGCCGCCCGTGATAATGGGCACCGGCGTAGAAGAGGCCGTGCCCGCCGCGTTGCGCGAGCTTACCAGCACGTAGTAGGTGGTGCCGGGCTCCAGGCCATCGACCGTGATGCGGTGCTGGGTGGTAAAGTCCGCCACCAGGCGCTCCTGGGTGAGCTCGGTGGCTGAGGGGCCAAACTTGAGGCGGGTGTCGCCGGGGTACAGCGTGGTGTACTCCAGGGTGAAGCTTTGGGGCGTGGTGCCCACCGGCACGGGCTCGCCGGTGATGCGGGGCACACCGCCACCGCGCACAATGTCGCTGGCCAGGCGCGGCAGCAGCTGGTAGCCACCCGTGCCGCTGGGCGAAAACTGGCTCAGGATGCCGCGCACGTCAAACGACTCGCCCTTGGGCACCGCCGAGTCGATGAGGCCGGTGGGCCCGGTGCTGGCGTTGGTGACGCGCAGCAGGGCGTTTTTGTCGCCGTCGAGCAGGAAGTTGGCGTTGGCGGTCAGCGTTTGCACGGGCGTGCCCGTGGGGTTGGTGAGCTGCGACACGCCCGTTATTTCGAGCAGGCGGCCCTCGTTGGCTTCCACAAAGGCGCTGCCCACGTCGGCCATGGGCACCTTGAGGCTGCGCAGGGCGTGGCCGCCGCTGATTTTGCGCACCGCCATAATGGGGTCCATTTCGAGCAGGTTATTATAGCTCTTGAGCTGGCCGGTTACTTGCAGGCTGTCGCCGGCGCGCAGCTCGTCGAAGCCCGGCACGCGGGTGGGCAGGGCGTAGAGGGCCAGGCCCGCCTCGCCATCCTGCACGTAGCGCAGGCCGCCCAGCTCGGGGCCGTTGAGCACCACCGCCCGTATCGTCACCGTGGCACCCGCGCCCAGTGCCCGCGCCGCCTTAATGGACTGCACGCCCGTGACAGGGGGCGTAGCGGCGGGCTTGGGGGCAGGGCCCGCCAGGCTGCTGAGCAAAGTGGCGACAACTAGAGGCGTAGCAAAAATCATATGGAGAAAAGAAATAGCACTACTTGTAAAAAAGGCGTGTAAATTAAGGTGCAAAGCTAGCTGACAAGCAATTAAGGGCGGTTAAGCCAAGGTTAAAAATGTTGCTATTCCAATAAGTAGCTCATTCACAAGATATTAACTTCGGGGTGCAATTCGATGCCGAACTGCGTGCCCACGGCCCGGATGATTTCTTCGGCCAGCGCGCGCAGCTCCTGGCCGGTGGCCCCGCCGTGGTTCACGAGCACCAGCGCCTGGCGCTCGTGCACGCCGTGGGTGCCCGCGCCCGCCCCGCGCCGCAGCCCCTTAAAGCCGGCCTGCTCGATGAGCCAGCCCGCGGGCACCTTCACGCCGCCCGGCACCGGGTAGCCGGGCAGGCCGGGGTAGCGGCGCTTGAGGTCGTCGAACCTGGCCTGCGACACTTCGGGGTTTTTGAAAAATGAGCCCGCGTTGCCGATTTCGGCCGGGTCGGGCAGCTTCGAGCGGCGAATGTGCACCACGGCCTCGCTCACGTGGCGCGGGGTGGGCTCGTCCTCAATGCCCAGCTCGGCCAGCGTTTCCCGAATGGCGCCATAGCTGCTGTTGGTGGGCCGGGCGGCCGCGGCGCGGTGCAGCCGCAGCACCACCGACGTCACCACAAACTGGTTTTTGAGCGCGCCCTTAAACACGCTTTCGCGGTAGCCGAAGCCGCAGGCTTCCTTGCCAAATACCCGCAGCTCGCCGGTGCTGATTTCCAGCGCCTCCAGCCGCTCAAAAGTGTCTTGCAGCTCGGCGCCGTAGGCCCCGATATTCTGGAGCGGGGCCGCGCCCACCGTGCCGGGGATGAGCGAAAGGTTTTCGACGCCGCTCAGGTCCTCGTCGAGGGCGTAGGTTACCAGGCCGTGCCAGCTTTCGCCGGCCCCGGCGCGCAGCAGGGCGGTGTGCGTATCGGCATCTTCACCCATGATTTCGAGGCCCATCAGCTCGTTTTTGAGCACCACGCCGTCAAAGTTTTGGGTGAGCAGCAGGTTGGAGCCGCCGCCCAAAATGAGCAGCGGGCCGGCCTGCACCTCGGGCTGGGCCAGCAGCTCGCGCAGCGCTTCCACCGAGGCAAAGCGCGCAAAGTAGCGGGCCTGCACATCGAGGCCAAAGGTGTTGTAGGGGCGGAGCGAAACGTTTTCTTCGAAGAGCGGCATGGCGCAAAGGTCGGCAAGTAGCGTGGACTCTGTGAGTCCGCGCGTGGCCCGATGGCCGAACGACCCTGCCAAACGCCCCCACGCGCGGACTCACAGAGTCCACGCTACCCTACATTAGGCACCATGAACCCGCAAGACGCCACCCGCCATAGCAAATTTCTGAGCCAGCACCTACGCCACCAGCCCGAGGCCATCGGCCTGACGCTGCAAGCCGGCGGTTGGGTAGCCGTGGCCGACTTGCTGGCCGCCTGCGCTGCCCACGGCCACCCGCTCACCCACGACGAGCTCGACGACCTGGTGGAAGATAATGACAAACAGCGCTTTGCCTACGACGAGACCGGCCAGCGCCTGCGGGCCCAGCAGGGCCACAGCGTGGCCGTCGACCTGGAGCTGGCCCCGGCCACGCCGCCCGCCGTGCTCTACCACGGCACCGCCCCGGCCGCGCTGCCTGCCATCCGGGCCACCGGCTTGCAAAAGATGAGCCGCCACCACGTGCACCTCACGGCTGATGAGGCCACCGCCCGCCGCGTGGGCCAGCGCCGGGGCCGCCCCGTGCTGCTGACCGTAGACGCCGCCGCCTGGCACGCGGCCGGCGGCGTGTTCTACCGCTCTGGCAACGGCGTGTGGCTCACCGAGGCCGTGCCGCCGGAGTACGTGCGGGAGGCTTGACGGGAGGAGCCTGGTGAAAAGGCAATAACCTAGAACGTCATGCTGAGCTTGTCGAAGCATCTCTACCGCGCCGTTAGTGATAAGTAACCCCCGATGGCGTGGTAGAGATGCTTCGACAAGCTCAGCATGACGTTCTGGTTACTTACTTTAAGAACAAACGAAAAAAACCGCACCTTTACCCCTTCCCACCCGTCGCCCTGCCTCATGAAACGCCTCTTCCTCAGTGCCAGCTTGCTGCTGGCGGGCCTGGCCGCCGCGGCCCAGCCCACGCCCAATCCCACGCCCCGCCAGCTGTACCCCGGCCTGTTTGAGGCTATCCAAATGAATCGGGTGTACCCGGATGGCAAAACCTTTGTGGATGCGCTGCCCACCGCGCCGCCCACCGAGGTAGTGGCCGCCTACGAGCACCTGCGCGGCCAGCCGGGGTTTGATTTGCAAGCCTTTGTAAAGCAGTATTTTATGCCACCCACGGCGGTGGCCAGCGACTATCGCAGCAACATCCAGGCGGGCATTCGGGCGCACCTCGATACGCTGTGGACGGTGCTGAGCCGGCCGGCCCAGCTGCAACCGGTGCCGTACTCGTCGCTGCTGCCGCTGCCCCGGCCCTACGTGGTGCCAGGCGGGCGCTTCCGCGAGATGTACTACTGGGACTCGTACTTCACGATGCTGGGTTTGCGTGAGGCCGGCCGCACGGCGCTGGTGCGCGACATGGTGGCCGATTTTGCCTCGCTCATCGACCGCTATGGGCACATCCCGAACGGCACGCGCACCTACTACCTCAGCCGCTCGCAGCCGCCGTTTTTTGCCCTCATGGTGCAGCTGCTGGCCGAAAGCGAAGGCCCCGGCAGCCGCGCCCTCACCCAGTTTCAGCCCCAGTTGCTGAAAGAATACGCCTACTGGACCGCCAACGGCGCCCAGCCCGCACCCGGCACCGCCGAGCGCCTAGCCGTGCGCATGCCCGGCGGCGAGCTGCTGAGCCGCTACTGGGACGACAGCGACCAGCCCCGCGAGGAGTCGTACCGCGAAGACGTGGAAGCCGCCAAAACCAGCACCCAGCCGCCGGCCGAGTTTTACCGCAATGTGCGCGCCGCCGCCGCCTCGGGCTGGGATTTCAGCTCGCGCTGGTTTGAGCCCGGCCAGGGGTTGGGCACCATCCGCACCACGCGCCTCGTGCCCGTGGACCTCAACTGCCTGCTGCTGACCCTGGAGCAAACCCTGGGCCTGGCCGCCCGCCAAGCCGGCGACTCCGCCGAGGCCCCGCGCTACCGCCAGCTCACCCAGCGGCGGGCCGCCGCCATCCGGCGCTACTGCTGGGACGCCAAGGCCGGTATCTACACTGATTATGACCTCGATAAGCGCCAGCCCACGCCGGCGCGCACCTTGGCCGCCGTGTTTCCGCTGGCCTTTGGGGTGGCTACGCCCGCCCAGGCCAGCCAGGTGGCGAGTCATTTACAGCAGGAGTTTTTGCGGCCCGGCGGCCTGCTCACCACCCCCGTGCACAGCGGCCAGCAGTGGGACGCCCCCAACGCCTGGGCCCCGCTGGAGTACCTGGCCATCGTGGGCCTGCGCCGCTACGGCCAGCAAGCCCTGGCCGATACCGTTGCCGACCGCTGGGCCCGCCTCAACGTGCGCGGCTTCATGCAAACCGGCAAGCTCCTCGAAAAGTATAACGTGGAAGCCACCGGTACCGCCGCCGGCGGCGGTGGCGAATATCCCCTGCAAGACGGCTTCGGCTGGACCAACGGCGTGCTGCTGACCCTCGAAAACGCCAAGCAGCGGGCCAAAATGGAGCGGGCCGTGCCCCGCCCCGCTACCGCCCCCGGCAGCCGCCCCACCCGCAAATCAATGGATAAGCGCAGCGTCGTACCGGTGCCGTAGCAAGCTAATTTATTGATTATCAATATGTTATGTAAGAAGTATCGGGGCGTGGCAGGCACTGCCCCGGTACTTCTTACGCCACGGTGCCGCCGCAGCTGGAGCCCGCGCCCGCTGTGCAGCCGTAGCAGTGTTGGTTGAGCACGATGGGCCGCTGTGCCAGGGCCGCCGCGTCGAAATCGCGGATGTGCTGGCCGGTGCTGGCCACGTGCAGGTCGAGCATCTGGTTGAAGTCGCAGTCGTAGAGGCCACCGTCCCAGCCCACCGAAATGGTGTCGCGGCACATCACGCCGGCCGCCGCCGTGGGGTTGAAGGCGTTCACGAGCTTCTCCATGTAGCCCGCGTAGTTGCCCGACTCCACGAGGTAGTCGAGGAAGCGGCTCACCGGCAGGTTGGTAATGGCAAACAGGCTGTTGAACACAATGCCGTGGTCCTTGAGCAGCGCCTGCTTGAACTGCCGCTCCAGGGCCGCCTGCGGGCCGGGCATAAAGGCCCCGGCCGGATTATACACCAGGTTCAGGGTCAGGCCGCTACCGGGCTGGCCGTAGCCTACAGCGTTCAGCATTTTCAGGGCCTTGATGGAGTCGTCGAACACGCCATCGCCGCGCTGGCGGTCGGTTTTGTCGGCCGAGTAAAAGGGCAGCGAGCTGACCACTTCCACCCCGTGTTTCTTGAAAAACTCGGGTAGGTCGTGGTACTTCTTATTGGCCACGATGATAGTTAAGTTGCAGCGTACCAACACCTTGCGACCTAGTTTGCTGATTTCCTCCACAAACCACCGGAAGTCGGGGTTCATCTCGGGCGCGCCGCCGGTGAGGTCCACCGTCGGAATGTCGGTGGCGGCCAGCGCGTTGAGGCAGAGCTGCATCGTTTCGCGGGTCATGATTTCCTTGCGGTCGGGGCCGGCATCCACGTGGCAGTGCTTGCACACCTGGTTGCACATCTTGCCCACGTTGATTTGCAGCACCGCCGGGGCCACCGGCTTAAGCGGAAACAGGCTGGCCTCCCGCATCTTCTGGTGGAAGGGCGGCAGGTGCAGCACATCCACCACTTCCTGGCGCAGTACGGTGAGCTGAAAAGCCGAATCGGCGAGTTGGTTGCCGGAGGCCTTGAGAGATTTTATCATGGGGAAAGTAGCGTGGACTCTGTGAGTCCGCGCGTGGGAACGTTGGGAATCGTACAACGCGCGGACTCACAGAGTCCACGCTGCACTACATCGATAACTCCTTGACCTTATTCATCATCTGCACGCCGTGCACCAGCGTAGCGCCGCCCCGGATAGCGGCGGCCACGTGTACGGCCTCCATCATTTCGGGCTCGGTACAGCCTTTTTCCAGGGTGTCGGCCGAGTAGGCGTCGATGCAGTAGGGGCATTGCACGGCGTGAGAAACGGCCAGGGCGATGAGCGATTTTTCGCGGGCCGTGAGGGCACCTTCGGCGAATACGGCCCCGTAGTAGGCGAAAAACTTATCGGCAAACTCTTTCTGAAACTCACCGATGTTGCCAAATTTCTTGAGGTCGGCGGGGTTGTAATACGTTTCCATGGGGCAGAACTTTGAAGTATACTACGAAAAAAAGACGGGGGACAGATTGCCGGGCGGGCTACTCGTAAAAATTGCGCAGCCGGCGCTGGGAAGTTAGCACCACCCAGTCGCCGAGGCGGGGCAGCAGCGAATGCACCACTAAAATAAGGCGGCCCAGAGCCGAAATAACCGTGCGCCGCCGCCGCCGCCGCACATGTTTCAAAATGATAGTCGCCACCTCGGCCTGTGACTTTTGCCAGCGCGGCGGGCGATGCGCAATGGGCACGGGCTGGCCCGCCGCATCGAGCACGCGCTTGTCGGGGTCGTTTTGGGTGAAGCCAATGTGCACTACCCCGAAATGCAGGCCGGTGCCAGCTAGTTCCAGGCGCAGGGTGTGGGCCAGGTTGGCCAGCGCGGCCTTGCCGGCGCAGTAGGCCGAGCCGCTGGGCATGCCGTTGAGGGCCGAGATGGAGGAAATGAACGTGACGCTGCCCCGGGCCGCAATGAGGTGCGGTAGCGCCGCCTTGAGCGGGAATACCGCGCCGTACACGTTACTATCGAGCACCTGCCGAAACACATCAGGCTGCATATCAGCGAAGTAGGCGCGTTGGGAAATGCTGGCGTTGGCAATCAGGATATCGAGCCGGCCGAAGTGGGCGATGGCCGTGGCCACAAGGCGCTCGCAGGCGGCGTAGTCGGTGACGTCGGCCACGCAGGCCGCCACCGGGTAGCCCTCATCGGCCAAGGCCAGGCGGGTGGCTTCGAGGCGCTCGGCCTGGCGGCCGTTGAGCACCACGGCCGCCCCCTGTTGGCAAAAAGCGCGAGCCGTTGCGCGGCCAATGCCCGACTCGGAGCCGGTGATAACCACCACTTGCCCCGCCAGCGAACCGGCCTTTTTACTTGACATAGCCGTGGGTGATAAACCAGTCGCGGGCCTCGGCTGCGGCTTGGGTGATGGGCGTTTGGGGGAGGGCCAGCTCAGCGCGGGCCTTTTGGGCGGTGAAGTAGTGGCCATCGTTGGCCACGGCTGCCATGGCCGCATTTACCGGGGCGGGGCGGCCGGTGAGGCGGGCCCGGAGGTCGCAGAGCACGCCGTAGCAATTGGCCAGCGGCGGCAGCACCGGCCAGCGCGGGGGCGCTACGCCCAGCACGCCGCTCAGCAGCCCGAAGGCTTCGTGATAGCTCAGGTTTTCATTGCCTAGAATGTACGATTCGCCCACCCGGCCCTGGGTGAGGGCGTTGACGGTGGCCACGGCCACGTCGTGCACGTGCACGTAGTTTTTGCCGCCCAGCGGGTAGCCGGGCAGCTGGCCGGCGCGTAGCGCCAGCAGCAGCGCGCCCGAGGTGGGCCGGGCATCGCCGGGGCCCAGCATAAAGGTGGGGTGCACCAGCACGGCGGGCAGCTGCTCGCGGGCCACGGCGGCCAGCACGCGGTCGGTGGCGGCGCGCTTACTATCCATGTAATCAAGCCCGTAGCGGCGGCCGGCGTAGGGCCGGGTTTCGTCGCCGGGCCGGGTTTTGGAGCCAAAGCCAAAGACGTTGGCGGTGCCCACGTACACGAAACGGGCGATTCCAGGCTGCCGCGCCATGCGAAGTGCATTTTCAGTGCCACTGAGATTGGTAAGCACCACGTCTGGATTGCGAGCGGGGTTTACCTGGGCCAAAGCAGCCGCATGGATAATGGCCCCGCAACCCGCGGCCAGGCCAGTCATGGTTGCCTTAGTGGCAGCGGGAGCCAGGTCAAACTCAACCACCTCAATAGGCAGCGATTGCAAGGGCGGTAGGGCCGAACTGTGCGGGCTGCCCGGCCGCACCAGCGCCCGCACGGGGTAGCCGCGGCGCAGCAGTTCGGCCACGAGGTGGCGGCCCAGGAAGCCGTTGGCGCCGGTCACGAGCACGCGTGGCAGCAGAGATGACTGACTCACCGGTAGTTGAGCAGGGCTTTGTAGGTGCGCGCAATGCGCGGCGGCGGCTGCTTGAGAAAGTACATAGCGAAGGCCGTGAGGTTGGCCAGCTGCACGCGCAGCCAGCCGTTGGTTTCGTACTTGCGGGCCGACACTACCACATCCAATGGCACGATGTAGAAGCTGGCCACCCGCCGGATGCGCTGGATAATCTCGAAGTCCTCCATTATCACAAACCGCTCATCGAAGCCCCCCAGCTGCTCAAACAGCGCCCGCGTGACGAACAGCGTCTGGTCGCCGCCCCTGCTCATAATGCCCTTAAAGCGAGTGCCGTAGCTGTTGATGCGCAGCAACGGGTGCTTTGAATCGAACCGGAAGCGGTAGCAGCCCGCCGCGTGGCCCTGGGCCACGGCCGCCGCAATGGTGGCCACGTAGCCGGGGTGAATGCCCACGTCGGCGTGCACGAAGTAGAGCACCGCGCCGCGCGCGTGCCGGGCGCCGTGGTTGAGTTGGGCGGCGCGGCCGGGCTTGGGCGCGGGCAGCACGGTGGCCCCGGCGGCGCGGGCGGCCGCGGCGGTGCCGTCGGGGCTATTAGCATCCACCACCAGTATTTCGACCGCGCCGGTCGGGGCGTGTCGGCGCAGCTCGGCCACCAGCCGGCCAATGTTGGCGGCTTCGTTATATGTAGGAATAATGACGCTGAGCATAGGGGCAAACCGGCTACGGAGCCGCAACTTCCGCACGAATTAACGAATAGGAGGGTGGTCTGGACCAAAATGCTGCGGTAAAAGCCGTTTGCAGCACCGGCCGCCGCGCTGGCCAATGCCCGCCGACATTGGGTTTAACCCTCAGAAGATTGCGCCCGCTAATCTTTGGGTGGGCCTTTCTCCGTATGTAGCCCCCAATGAACAAGCTCATGAAAACCTCGACCCTGGCCGCCCTGGTGCTGGCGGCGGGCACGCTCACGGCCGTGGCCGTGAGCGTGCCCGGCCTCAACCCCGTGCCCACGCCCACCTACGCCGTGCCCGCCGCCAGCGCCGTGGTGGACCACAGTGCCTACGACCGGCTGCTCAAAAAGCACGTTACTGCCCAGGGACTAGTTGATTACAAAGGGTTTAAGGCCGATGAAGTGGCTTTCAACCAATACCTGGCCCTGCTCAGCAAAAACCCGCCCGCCGCCAACTGGAGCAAGCCCGACCAGATGGCCTATTGGATAAACGCCTACAACGCCTACACCATCCGCCTCATCCTCGACCACTACCCGGTCGAGAGCATCAAGGATATTGGCTCCAAAATCAAAATCCCGTTCGTGACCACGCCCTGGGCGGCCAAGTTTTTCAGCATCGGGGGCGAAAAAATGAGCCTCGATAACATCGAGCACGGCATTCTGCGCAAGAAGTTCGACGACCCGCGCATTCACTTTACGCTGGTGTGCGCCTCCATTTCGTGCCCCCGCCTGCGTAACGAGGCCTATACCGCCGCCCAGCTCGAAAAGCAGTTTGACGACCAGGGCCGCGATTTTCTGAACAACCCGGCCAAGAACAAGATTGGGAAGTCGGCCGCTCAGCTCTCCAAGTACTTCGATTGGTACAAGGGCGACTGGGAAAAGAACGGCCAGTCGGTGGTGAAGTGGGTTAACCGCTACTCGACCACCAAAATGGACGACAACACCAAGATTTCTTATTTGGAGTACAACTGGAACCTGAACAAGCAGTAAAATTTGTAGCATAAGCTTTAGCTTGTGCGTTATCTAGCCGGCACAAGCTAAAGCTTATGCTACATTAAACCCATACAATGAGCTACTTAGATACCACCGCCGACGTGTACCGCCAGGCGGCCCAGGAGCCCCAGGTGGGCCTTTGCTGCACCACCAACCCCGTGTGGCAGCTGCCCGGCCTCAGCATTCCGCAGCGCATGCTGAGCATGAACTACGGCTGCGGCAGCACCGTGAACCCGCGCGACCTCACCAACTCGCCCACTGTACTTTACGTGGGCGTGGGCGGCGGCATGGAGCTGCTGCAATTTGCCTACTTCAGCCGCCGGCCGGGCGCGGTAATTGGCGTAGACGTGGTGAGCGAAATGCTCGATGCCTCGCGCGACAACATGCAAACTGCTGAGGAGCAGAACGATTGGTTTAAAAGCGAGTTTGTGGACCTGCGCGCCGGCGACGCCCTGCACCTGCCTGTGGAAGATGAGAGCGTGGACGTGGCCGCCCAAAACTGCCTGTTCAACATCTTCAAGCTCGACGACCTCAAGCGCGCCCTCCAGGAAACCTACCGCGTGCTCAAGCCCCACGGCCGCCTCGTGATGTCGGACCCCACCTGCGAGCAGCCCATGAGCGACGAGCTGCGCGCCGACGAGCGCCTGCGCGCCCTCTGCCTCACCGGCTCGCTGCCCCTGCAACAGTACCTGGATATGATTGCCGAGGTCGGCTTCGGCACCATCGAGGTGCGGGCCAAGCGCGCCTACCGCGTGCTCTCGCCCCAGCACTACGCCACCGACGAGGTTATCTTCATTGAGAGCGTGGAAGTGTGCGCCATCAAGGACCCCATGCCGGCCGATGGGCCGTGCATTTTCACGGGCCGCACCGCCATTTTTTACGGCGGCGACGAATACTTCGACGACCACAAGGGCCACGTGCTGCTGCAGAACCAGCCCTTGGCCGTGTGCGACAAAACCGCCGGCAACCTGGCGGCGCTGGGCCGCGATGACATCTTCATCTCGCCCTCCACCTACCACTACGACGGCGGCGGCTGCTGTTAATTTTTATGCAAAGAGAAATTTGTCATTGCGAGCCCCACGAAGCAATCGCACCAGCACGACACCTGCGCTGGTCGGTCGTTTATCGTTCGGGTGCGATTGCTTCGCTGTGCTCGCAATGACAAATTTCTCTTTACTAAGCGCCGTAATCAGCGCGCTGCCCCTGGCCGCGCTGGCGCAGGCTCCTAAGCCCGCCGCGGCCGAGGTGCGGCACTACGGCATTGAGGTGGCGGGCCTGCGGGTGGGCACCATGACGGCCACGCGGCAGGCCGCCGTGGGCCCCGATGTGACGTACTCGTTGGTGAGCGATGTGAAGGTGAATTTCCTGTTCTATCACCTCAAGATTTACTACCAGGTAACCAACCATTTCCGCAGCGGCCAGCTGCTGCTTTCGACCGTGGAGGCGCATACCAACCAGGGCGATTTTGCTTCGCGGGCCGAGTGGAAAGGCGACCACTACGACATCGTGGCCGACCAGTACAAGCACCATTACAAGGCCACCGAAACGCAGCCTATTCGCTACGCCGTCACCAATATGTTCTTCGGTGAGCCGCCAGCTGGCCAGGCGCGGGCGTTTGCCGAATATTTCGGCGATTACTTCGCCCTGAGCCGGGGCAAGGCCGGTAGCTGGCAAGCCCTGCGCGATGGCCGCGAGGATGAGTATCAATACGCAAATGGCCAGCTGGTTACGATTATCAAGAAGAACCCGCTCAAGAACTTCATTATCCGACTGGAGAAGTAGGCGGTGCCGGGGCTGAAGCGAAGCGCTCCGTTAGGGCCGCCACTCAATACACCTTCTCGCCGCGCTTGAGCCAGATGCCCCAGGTGGGCGAGTAGGCGTGCACGCGGTCGGTGGGCTGGTTCGCGGCCGTTACTATCGGCTGGCCCTCGTTCACCCACTCGAAAATGCCGCCGTAGAGGTTGCGCACGTGGGTGAAGCCGGCCTGCTTCAGCTGCGCGCCGATTTTTTCGCTGCGCATACCCACCGAGCAGTACACCACGATGGGCGCGTCTTTGGGTAAATCCTGCACGGCGGCCAGCGAAAATTTATCGTAGCCCACCAGCCGCGCCCCGCGCAAGTGGCTGACGGCGAACTCCGGGGCCTCGCGGGTATCGAGCAGCACCGGGGGCGCGGGCTGTTGCCGCAGCTGGGCTACGCTCACGAAGGGCACCGACTCCTTGAGTAGGCCGCCGAGCATGGCCGAGTAGAGGGAACTGGTGGTGGGGGGCGCGTCGGGCCGGCGGCGCTGGTACACGACCAGCCCCACCACGCCCACTAGCGCCAGCACCCCCAGCCCCAGGAAAAACCGTTTCATATCGTAGCTGCTGCAAAAAAGCGAAGCCCCCGACTGCCCGGGTGGCCCCGTGGTTAC
This sequence comes from Hymenobacter arcticus, assembly GCF_054779975.1. NCBI lineage: Bacteria > Pseudomonadati > Bacteroidota > Cytophagia > Cytophagales > Hymenobacteraceae > Hymenobacter > Hymenobacter arcticus. The sequence continues at coordinate 390,694 of NZ_BAAGXF010000001.1, read as the reverse complement.
GTAATACGGGGGCGGGGCGGTTAATGCACCGGCCGTTTACGCTGCTTTCTGCTGCTTGCTTTATGCCCGAACAACCCCCTGATTTTGACCTAATTGTGCTGGGCGCCGGCTCCGCTGGCCTGGGCCTGAGCTTGTTTATGGCCCGCGTGCAGCTGCGGGTATTGCTCATTGACCTCACTGCCGAGGCGGTGGGCGGCGACTGCCTCAACCACGGCTGCGTGCCCAGCAAGGCGCTCGTGCACGCGGCCCGGCAGGTGCACCAGGCCCGGCAGGCCACGCGCTTTGGCTTGCAGGTGAGCGGGGCTGCCGATATGAGCCAGGTGATGGCGTATATTGAAGAGCGCCAGGCGATTATCCGCCGGCACGAAAACCCCGACTACCTGCGCGGGCTGGGCATTGTGGTCGAAATCGGCAAGCCCCGGTTTGTGGGTAGCCACGAAGTAGAAGTCGATGGCCAGACGTACAAGGGCCGTAAAATTGTGGTGGCCACGGGCTCGCGGCCCCAGCCGCTGCAAGTGCCCGGGGCCGAGCTGGCGCGCCTCTACGACAACCAGCGCGTGTGGGACTTGCGCGAGCTGCCGCGCCGCCTGCTGGTGGTGGGCGGCGGCCCCAACGGGGTAGAGCTGGCCCAGGCCATGCAGCGCCTCGGGGCGCAGGTGACGCTGGTGCACCGCGCCGCGCGCATTCTCGAAAAGGAAGACCCCAGCATCAGCGCCGTGCTCGCTGGGCGGCTGCGGGCCGAGGGCCTCACGCTGCACCTGGAGGCCGAAGTAGCGGCCTTTGCCTCGGCCACCGAAGCCCGCATCAAGCCCCGGCACGGCGACGAGTTTGGGGTAGCGTTTGACGCGGTGTACGTGGCCATCGGGCGCGTGGTCAGCTTCGAGGGGTTGGACTTGGAGCGGGCCGGGGTGGAGGTGGATGCGCACGGCCATATCAGGCTCGATGAGCACCTGCAAACCACCAACCATGACATTTTTGTGGCCGGCGACGCAGCCAACTCGCTCAAATTCAGTCACGGGGCCGAGCTGCACGTGCGTTTGCTGCTGTTCAACTTCTTCTCGCCGATTAAGAAAAAGCTCAGCTACGACCATTTTTCCTGGGTCACCTTCACCGACCCCGAGGTGGCGCACTTCGGCCTCGACGCGGCCGAACTGGACCGACGCGGCACGCCCTACGAGCGCTGGGAAACCGACCTGGCCGACGACGACCGCGCCGTGGTAGACGACTACCGCGACAGCCGCCTGTTGCTGTTTATCGAGAAAAACCGGCTGCCGCTGCCCGGCCAGAAGCGCCGCATCCTGGGCGGGGCCATGGTAGCCCCTGGCGCGGGCGAGCTGGTGCAGGAATTGATTCTGGCCAACGCCAGCGGGCTGGGCATCAGCGCCATTTTCGATAAAATATACCCGTACCCCGTGGCCGCCCGCATCAACCAAAAGCTCATCGTGGACCACCAGGAAGTGTCGTCGCTGCTGCAAACAGCGCTCGACGCAGCCTATAAGCTACAGTGAACGAGCAGCTTGTAGGCGGCGAGTCCGAGTTACTCGTTCACTGTAGCCGCTGGCGCAGGCCGTAGCCGGTGAGCGTGCCAAAGCCCGCCACCAGCAGCCCCTGAAACGGCAGCAGGCCGTAGCTGCCGTAGTAAACACCCGCCGCCATTCCCACCAGAAAATAGAGCGTGAGCGCGCCCTCGGCCAGGGGTAGCGGCCCGGCCGGGCGCGGGTGAGCGCGGTGAGCCGCCGGCGCGCCGGGCCCGCCCGCGCCCAGCTTGGGCGTGCGCACGAAGGGCGACGCCCGGCGCAGCCAGCCCTGCACCACGGCGCGGGCATTGTGCAGGGCCAGGCCCATCGACAAAGCCAGAAACAGCAGCAACGCCGGCCCAAACCAGCGGCCGCCCCGCGGCCCCGCCCGCCGCCAGGCGGTGTGGTAATAGTAGGCTAGCGGCAGCAGCGTGAGCACAAAGCCAGCGGCAAGCCGGAAAGCCAGCTCAAAACCAGGCTGGTAAGCCCGCACAAAAACCAGCGGCACGCTCAACAGCGCCATCAGCAGGATAACGGCAAACACCGAGCTGTTGAGCAGGTGAAAGGTGGCGTGCAGCCGGGTGGCCAGCCCGAGGCCGGGCGTGCGCCACACCCGGCCGAGGTGCTTGCGGGCGGTTTCGGCGGCGCCCTTGTTCCAGCGGTGCTGCTGCGCTTGCAGGGCGCCCAGGTGGGCGGGCAGCTCGGCGGGGGCCACCACCTGGGGCAGGTACCGGAAGTGCCAGCCGCGCAGCTGGGCGCGGTAGCTCAGGTCGAGGTCTTCGGTGAGCGTGTCGGCGTGCCAGCCGCCGGCGTCCACGATGCAGGCGCGCCGCCACACGCCGCCCGTGCCGTTGAAGTTGAGGAAGTGCCCGCCGGCCTGCCGGCCCACCTGCTCCACCAAAAAATGCGCGTTCAGCCCAAAGGCTTGCAGGCGCGTGAGCAGCGAGTCGTTCTCATTCAGGTGGCCCCAGCGGGTTTGTACCATCCCAATGTCGGGGCTGGTGAAGTAGGGGATAACGCGCCGCAGAAAATCGGGCTCGGGTAGAAAGTCGGCGTCGAAAATGGCGATGAACTCCGCGTCGGTTTTGGCCAGGCCGTGGGCCAGCGCGCCGGCCTTGTAGCCCTGGCGGGTGGAGCGGCGTACGTGGGTAATGCGGTGGCCTAGAGCCTGGTAGTGCGCCACACGGGCGGCGGCTAGGGCCACGCCCGCGTCGGTCGAGTCGTCGAGCACCTGAATGAGCAGGCGGTCGGCCGGATAGTCGAGGGCGGCGGCGGCATCGAGCAGGCGCTCCACCACGTTGAGCTCGTTGTAAAGGGGCAGCTGCACCGCCACCGAGGGCCACGCGGCGGGCGCGGGCGGCGGGGGCAGGGGCCGCGCCCGCCGCGCCAGCCAGGTAAGCTGACCCTGCGTGAAACTGAACCCGAGCATAAATACCAGGCACAGGCCGTAGAGGACGACCAGCCCGGTGGCGAGAAAAAACATTTTTGGGGTTTCAATTAGCAATGAGTGATACTACTCAACCTGCTCATTATAAAGTTTATGCAAAAGGCGTTTGTCATTGCGAGCATGTTGCGGATTAAGCAAGGGACGCGGCAATCACACCAGAACGATGGACGAACGACCGGCGTGGGTATCGTTCTGGTGCGATTGCTTCGCGCTGCTCGCAATGACAAACGGAGTTGCGTAAGTCCTGAATTACTCATCACTCCTTTAAAACTAAAGCCCTACAAAATTCGCAACGAATCGGCGTGAATGAACGCCGAGGCCGCCAGCCGGCCCTCACGCGGGCCGTTTTCCAGGTTGAGCACGCCGCGGGGGCAGGCGGTGGCGCAGAGGCCGCAGCCCACGCAAGCGGCCCGCACAATGGGCTCGCCGCGCTGGGCGTACTGCTTCACGTCGATGCCCATCTCGCAGGCATTCGAGCAGTTGCCGCACGAAATGCACTGCCCGCCGTTGGTGCTGATGCGGAAGCGCGAAAAGTGCTTTTGCAGCAAACCCAGGTAGGCGGCCATGGGGCAGCCGAAGCGGCACCACACCCGCGAGCCCATCAACGGATAAAAGCCTACGCCCACGATGCCCGAAAACACGCTGCCAATGACGAAGCCGTAAAACTGCCCCAGCGGCCCCGTGACCACGCCCAGCGCCGGCACCGCCCCCGACGCCCCCACCCACAGCAGCGCCGTGAGCAAAATTATCAGCCCCAGAATGGGGTAAATGAGGCGCACCTCCCAGCGCCAGGCTTGGCGGCTTTTGTCGGAGAGGTGGCGGTAGGCGTCGCCGGCGGTTTCGGCCAGGCCGCCGCAGCCGCACACCCACGAGCAGTACCAGCGCTTGCCGAAGAAATAGGTGAGCACCGGCGTAGCCAGAAACGACATTACCACTCCCCAAAACACCATGAATACGCCCAGCCCGCCGCCGTGCAGCAGCTTGCCAATGGTGTCGGGAAACAGGTAGTCGTACTTCAGGGGCCAGAAATACGAGAAGTAGTACTCCGGCTGTTGAAAGGCCAGCAGCAGCCCCGGCAGCAGGAAGCCAAAGCCCAGCTGAAAGAACATCACCGAGGCCGTGCGCGCCAGGTGGTAGCGCGAAAAGCGGTATTTCCACAGCCCTCGGCCGCCTAGCACCAGCACCGCCAGCGTGTAAAACGTGCCATAAAGCAGCCACTGGTCGGCCGGCCGATGACGCAGCCACTGGCTAAACGGGTCGAGGGCCCGAATAAGGTTTTCGAGCATCCACGGGAACCAATACAGCACCACGTAGAAGCCCGTGAGGGCCACGCCCGTAGCCCAGGCCACGGTGCCCCGGCTGGTACTGGCCCGCCGCCAAAGGTCATGCGGGTGCCAGCCGGCTTCCGTGCGCCCAAAGGCCAGCCAGGCCCAGCCCAGCGCGCCGCCGCTCACCAGCGCCAGCGCGAAGTATAGGCTGAGTCGGGCGCGGCTGGGGTCGGCATCGAAGGCGGCTACCAGCAGGCCCAGCAGGCCCAGGGCCACGGCCGCTAGGGCTGGCTTTTCGCCGGGCGGCGTGGCGGCGGCTGGTGGCTGCGCCAGGGCCAGCGAAGGGGCAGGGTAATCTTGCATGCTAAATAATATTAAAGTGCGGTATTGTGCGAACGGTGGACCCCACCCCCAGCCCCTCCCCTCCGGGAGAGGGGAGCCTGACGATTAAATACGTAAGCGCCTCCGTGGCTCCCCTCTCCCGGAGGGGAGGGGCCGGGGGTGGGGTAACCCGCGGAGGGCGATGGGTAATCCATCACCTCACCAACCCAAACAACCCTTTGCGGCGCGGCTTCTCCACCGCGATGCCCGGAAACTGCTGGGCAAACTCGCGCCGGAGGGCCGGCTCGTGCTGGCGCGCAAACTCGGCATCGAAGTTGGCGGCCGCCAATTGCGCCACCACGGTACCGATGGGCGTTTGTTCGCGCAGCCAACGCTCCCACACGTCCTGGCGCTGGCGCAGGCCCAGAGCATTGGTGCCCGTCACGGCCTGGTTGGCTTCGCGGAAGTTGAGACGCAGCAGGTGCTTCCCATTTGGGTGCTGCCAGCAGAAGCTGGCGATGCCGACTTCGGGCCGGGCGGGCACGCGGCCATAGGTCTGGTATTCGAGATTGAAAAACTTAGCCGAGTTGAACCACATGCCGCGCCGGTAGGGGGTGGGCTGCCCGCAGATAGTGTGGGCCACGGTTTCGCCCTGCATGCGGCCGGTGTACCAGAGCTGCTCCACGGCCACTTCGCCGGGGGCGGGCTGACGGTGCTGGGCGCAGTCGCCGGCCGCGTACACGCCGGGCGCGCTGGTTTCGAGCAAGGTGTTGACCAAGATGCCGCGGTCCGTTTCCAGGCCGGCAGCCTGGGCTAAACCCAGGTTGGGCTGCACGCCGGTTGCCAAGCCCACCCACTCGGCGGGCAACTCCTGGCCGGTGGTTGTCGCCACGGCTTGCACGCGGCCCTGTGCGTCGCCGCGCAGTTCGCGCAGCTCGGTAGTCAACTGCAAGTCAATGTGCTGGTTAAGAATGTGGGCCTCCAGCAGGGCCGATTCCTCGGGCGGCAGCACCGACTGCCAGTAGCGCGCCTCGCGCACTAGCCACGTGACCCGGATGCCGCGCGAGTGCAGCATTTCGGCCAGCTCCACGCCGATGAGGCCGCCGCCCACCACCACGGCGCGGCCGATGCCCTGGGTATCGCGGCTCATGCGTTCGAGGTCGGGCAGGCCGTAGAAGCCCTGCACGCCGCGCAGCTCCCGGCCGGGCCAGTCGGGAAGGCGCGGCACCGAGCCGGTGGCCAGCAGCAGGTGGTCGTAGGTTAGAGGCGGGCCGGCAGTTAGCCGCACGGTGCGGGTGGCGGCATCTATCCCAATGGCTTCATCCTGAATAAGTTCCAAGCGGTTTTCAGCCCAGAACCAGTCGCCGTAAGGCTTCACGTCGGCGTAGCGCAAGTGGCCCAGGTACAGGTACATGAGCGCGGGGCGCGAATAGTGGTGCGCACTCTCGGCCGCTACCAGCGTAATGCGGGCCTCAGGCGAGAGCCGCCGCGCCGTGATGGCCGCCGTAACGCCCGTAATGCCGTTGCCAATGATAACGAGGTGCATAGAAAACAAAGAACGCCCAAACTGCCGGGTCCCGCCGGGCGTAGCACCTACGCACTGGCCCGGTCAGTGGGTTTGGGGCCCGCAAGCAATCTTATTTCCGGTATGACGTAAACATGCGACATACTATGACGTATATTTGCGTCATGCTGCCGGAGGGGCTTACCGGCCGCTGCTTTTCTACGCCATGACCTACGCCAAAACCGCCGCCTTCACCGCCGAGCAGCAGCAGCTGGCGCGGGTAGCCAAAGCCCTGGCCCATCCGGCGCGGGTGGCCATCATTCAGCTGCTGGCCAGCAAGCAAACCTGCATTTCGGGCGATATCGCCGCCGAGCTGCCGCTCGCGCGCACCACCGTGGCGCAGCACCTGCAGGAGCTGAAGGCGCTGGATTTGATACGCGGCGAAATCGACGGGCTCACCGTCTGCTACTGCCTCAACACGGAGCTGCTGCGGCAGGTGCGGCAGCAATTCCTGGCTTTTTTCGACGAGGCCACGGCGGGCCCTACCTGTGGCCCCGAAGATGCCTGTGCATGTTAATTATACTTATCTATTTACTGTCAATCAGTTTTTTATATAATAAAGAACGTCATGCTGAACGCAGTGAAGCATCTCTACCGCTTCGTTGAACGGCGCTGATGAAGCGGTAGAGATGCTTCACTGCGTTCAGCATGACGTTCTTTATTATATAAAAAAGGGATTTAAAATTAATTATATTTTAAATCCCTTTTTTACTTCACTTCCTTTCCTATGAAAATCTCCGAACTGAAGCAGACCCTGGCGGGCCTTGACGCCATCAACTTCCGGCTGCCCGATGGCACGGCCCTGCCGGCCCACTTCCACATGACGGAAGTTGGCCTGGTAACCAAGCACTTCATCGACTGCGGCGGCGTGGAGCGGCAGGAAACGGTGGCCAACTTCCAGCTCTGGGAGGCCGGCGACTATGACCACCGGCTGGCCCCGCAAAAATTTCTGCACATCCTTCAGCTCTCGGCGCGCATTTTGGGGTCTGAGGAGCTAGACATTGAGGTGGAGTACCAGCAGGCCACCATCGGTAAGTTTGGGCTGGCCTTCGATGGCCGCGACTTCCTGCTCACGCCCAAGCAAACGGCCTGCCTGGCCCAGGATGCTTGCGGCATCCCCAGCGCGGCTTTTGCACTGCCGCAGCTACAAATGGCGGGCTGCACACCGGGCGGGGGCTGCTGCTAACGTATTTATTGGTAAAGACTTAACCCTTTCGTTTCTTGCCCGCCATGCCGATTAGCGCCCTCACCGCCGCCCACTGGCCAGAAGTCAAAGTCATTTACGAAGCCGGCATTGTCACCGGGCAGGCCACGTTCACGACCGTGGCCCCGGCCTGGGCCGACTGGAACGCCAGCCACCTGCCGCACAGCCGCTGGGTAGCGCTGGACGAGGCCGGCCAGGTGCTAGCCTGGGCCGCGCTCTCACCCGTGTCGAGCCGCTGCGTGTACGCAGGCGTGGCCGAGGTGAGCATCTACGTGGCCGCCGAAGCGCGGGGCCAGGGCGTGGGCCGGCAGCTGCTGAACGCGCTGATTAGTAGCGCCGAAGCCCAGGGCCTGTGGACGCTGCAAGCCGGTATTTTTCTGGAGAATGCGGCCAGCCTGGCGCTGCACGCGGCCCACGGCTTCCGGCTGGTGGGCCGGCGCGAGCGCATTGCCCAGCTGGCCGGCGTGTGGCGCGACACCCTGCTGCTGGAGCGCCGCAGCCCCGTGGTGGGCGCTGCCCCCGCGAAGCCCAACATCCTGGTGCTGTGTACCGGCAACTCGTGCCGCAGCCAGCTGCTGCACGGCTACCTCCAGCAAGCGCTGGGCGAGCGCGTCACCGTGTATTCGGCGGGCATCGAAACCCACGGCCTCAACCCCCGCGCCGTGCGCGTGATGGCCGAAGACGGCGTGGACATCAGCCACCACACCAGCAACCACGTGGATGAGTACGCCGCCGTGCCGTTTGCCTACGTGCTCACGGTGTGCGACCACGCCCACGAAGCCTGCCCGGTGTTTCCTTCGTCGGCTAAAAAGCTGCACCACAACTTCCCCGACCCCGCCAAAGCCACCGGCACCGACGACGAGATTATGCAGCAATTCCGGGCCGTGCGCGGCGAGGTGAAGGCCTACGCCCATAATTTTGTGCAGGCGCACTTCGGGGCCAGCTAACTGCTCAATGGATTCGCAAACGGTTGACGTATTGGTGATTGGGGCGGGGCAGAGCGGGCTGGCCGTGGGCTACTACCTGCGCCGGGCGGGCTACTCATTTGCCCTGCTCGACGACCAGCCGCGGCCCGGCGGCGCGTGGCCCCACGGCTGGGATACGCTGCACCTGTTCTCCCCGGCCGAAGCCAATTCGCTGCCCGGCTGGCCCATGCCCCGCCCGGCCCCCGGCGGCCCCGAGTTTCCGCCCCGCGACGCGGTGGTGGCGTATCTAACTGAATATGAGCGCCGCTACGCGCTGCCCGTGCGCCGGCCGGTGCGCGTGGCGGCGGTAACCCGCGCCGGGGCTGGCTTCGCGGTGGCCACCAACCAAGGCGCGTGGCGGGCGCGAGCCGTGGTGTGCGCCACCGGCTCGTGGGGCCAGCCTTTTATCCCTGAATATACGGGGCGGGCGCTGTTTGCCGGCCGGCAGCTGCACTCGGCGCACTACCGCCGGGCGGCTGATTTTGCCGGGCAGCGCGTGCTGGTGGTGGGCGGCGGCAACTCGGGCGCCCAGGTGCTGGCCGACGTGTCGCGGGTGGCGCGCACCACCTGGGCCACCGAGCGCGCCCCGCGCCTGCTACCCGACGACGTGGATGGCCGCGTGCTTTTCGCCCAGGCCACCCAGCGCTACCAGGCCGGCCCTGCGGCCAGCCCACCCCCTAGCCTCGGCGATGTGGTGATGGTGCCCGAGGTGCGGGCGGCCCGCGCGCGCGGCGTGCTGCACAGCGTGCGCCCGCCGGCGCACTTCACCGCCACCGGCGTGGTGTGGCCCGATGGCCGGGCCGAAGCCTTCGACGCCGTTATCTGGTGCACGGGCTTCCGGCCGGTGCTGGGCTTCTTGGATGGGCTTGGGCTGGTGGAAGCAGATGGGCGCGTGGCCACGGCCGGCACCCGCGCCCTGGCGCTGCTGGGGCTTTGGCTGGTGGGCTACGGCAGCTGGACGGGCTTCGCCTCGGCCACGCTCATTGGGGTGGGCCGCTCGGCCCGCGCCACGGTGGCAGAAATCAAGGATTTTCTGGGCTAAGTATTTGTCAGACAACTGCTTTTGAGAAGTAAGTGCGGTGCTCCGGCCCACGCGCTGGCGCGCTACCCGCTTTCTTTGCAGCTCCCCCGTGCCCCACTTGCCCTTGACTGCCGCCCCGCCCCGCATTGCCGTGCTCATTCCGGCCCACAACGAGGAGAAATCCATCGCCTTGGTATTGAGCGAGATACCCGCCGGGCTGGTGCAGGAAGTAGTGGTGGTCGATAATGCCTCGACCGATGCTACCGCCGCCGCCGCCCGCGCCGCCGGGGCCACCGTGGTCACTGAGCCGCGCCCCGGCTACGGCCAGGCCTGCCTGGCCGGGCTGGCCTACTACGCCGCCCAGCCCGTCGGCCAAACCCCCGAAATCATCGTGTTTCTGGATGGCGACCACTCCGATTTTCCCGAGGAGATGCCTGCCCTGCTGGCCCCCCTCCTCAGCGGTGCGGCCGAGCTGGTTATCGGCTCGCGGGCGCTGGGTGAGCGCGAGCGCGGCGCGTTGCTGCCCCAGCAGCGCTTCGGTAATTGGCTGGCCGCCTGGTTGTTGCGCTTGCGCTATGGTGGTACCCATACCGACCTGGGCCCTTTCCGCGCCGTGCGGGCCGATGCGCTGGCCCGCATCGGCATGGTGGATACCAACTACGGCTGGACGGTGGAAATGCAGGTGAAAGCCGCTCGCCTCGGCCTGCGCGTGGTGGAGGTGCCCGTGCGCTACCGCCGCCGCATCGGCACCTCCAAAATATCGGGTACGGTGCGCGGCACCATCGGGGCGGGCTACAAGATTTTGTGGACGATTTTCAAGTACTGGTAGCTTGGCACTTCACGGGTTTACTGCAATAAGCACGTCATGCTGAACACAGTGAAGCATCTCTACCGCTTCGTTGAGTGGCACTAATGAAGCGGTAGAGATGCTTCACTGTGTTCAGCATGACGTGCTTTTCTTATCTATAGTGTTCCACTAATTGACCGCACCAGCTCGCCTTAATTTACTTCGCCTCAGCCAGCTACTAGCGCTGCTGCTCACGGGCGCGGCTTACTGGGGCCTAGCCTACGCCACGCCGCGGGCGCATTTCGGGCAGCTAGCGCTGCTCTTTGCCGTAGCAGGCGCGGCCTACGCCTGGCTGCTGCACACGCGGCTGCCGTTGCGCTGGGGGCTGGGTGCGGCGCTAGTGTTTCGGCTGCTGTGGCTGCCGGCCACCCCGGCGCTGAGCGACGATTTTTACCGCTTCCGCTGGGATGGCCTGCTGGCCAGCCACGGCCACAGCCCCTTCGCCGAAACGCCCCGGCAGCTGCTCCAGCACCCGCCCGCCGACTCGGCCGCCCTGCCCCTGGGCGAGCTGCGCCGCCTGCTGCCGCACCTCAATTCGCCCAACTACTTCTCGGTGTACCCACCCGTGGCCCAGGGCCTGTACCGGGCGGCTGCCGCGGCGTTCCCTGCCTCCGAAACCAGCTTCCTGATAGTGGTGCGTCTGGCCTTGCTGCTGGCCGATGCGGGCGCGGCGGCCCTGCTGCTCTGGCTATTGCCCCTGGCGGGCTGGCCCGCCCGCCGCGCTCTGGCATACCTGCTGCACCCGCTGGTGGTGGTAGAAGTGGCGGGCAACGTGCACATGGAGGGCATGGTAGTGACCTTTTTGCTGCTGACGGGCGCGCTGCTGCTGCGCCGCCGCACCCGGCTGGCAGCCGGCGCGCTGGCGCTGGCGGTGGCCACCAAGCTGCTGCCGCTGCTGGCGCTACCGCTGCTGGCCCGGCAGCTGGGGCGGCGGCGCTTTCGGTGGTTTTTGGGCGTGCTGGCGGGCAGCCTGGGGCTGCTGTTTCTGCCCTACCTGTCGTGGAGCCTGCTGCTGCACATCGGCCTCAGCCTCGACTTATATTTCCAGAGTTTCGAGTTCAATGCCAGCGTATTCTACCTGCTGCTGGGTGTGGGCAAGTGGCTGACGGGCGTTGACTTAGTGGGGGGCCTGGGGCCGCTGCTGGGGCTGGGCGCGGCGTACCTGGCCTTCTGGCTGGCGCGGCGCGCAGGGCGGCCCCGGCTGGCGGCGGTGCCGCAGCTGTTGCTACTCACGCTCAGCGGCTACTTCGCGCTGGCTACCATTGTGCACCCCTGGTACCTGGTGCCGCTAGTGGCGCTCAGCTGCTTTTCGCCGCTGCGCTACGCACGGGTGTGGGCCGGGCTGGCCGTACTTTCCTACGCCGCCTACCGCACCACCGCCTATACCGAAAGCGGCCTGCTGCTCACCATTGAATACGGCGGCACGCTGGCCTGGGCCGCGTGGGAAGTGGCAGTTGGTGAAGGAGTTAACGAGTGAACGCTATTACGAGGTAGCTGGTGGTGGGCTCTGCCCCGTGCCAGCTACCTCGTAATAGCACTCACTCGTTCGCCAACTCACCCCCTTGCCAAGTAGCCAGGTCCTGGGCCGAGTCTACATCGTGCAGGGTGGGCAACTGGGCCACGCGCAAGCCCAGACGGGCGGCGTCGGCCAGGGTGTCGGGCAGCACGGTGGCGGTGCTCCAGTCTTTATTGGCGAATAGTTGGGGCTGCAACTCATTAATTCCCAGTAGGTAATACCCACCGTCATCGGCCGGGCCCACTACCAGGTCGTGGCTTAGTAACTGGCCGAAAGCCTGCCGCAGCAGCTCCGCGCTCAGGCCAGGGCAGTCGGTGCCGATGACCACCACCCGGCCCGCCCCCGCCGCAAAGGCCTCGCCGAAGGCCTGCGCCATACGTGCCCCGAGCGAGCCAGCAGCCGGCTGCACCCGCCAGGGCAGGCCGGGCCACTCGGGCCGCGCCTGGGTGGGGTAGCCCTCGGCGGGCGCTTCTGCTAGCCAGACCGTGGCGGGCACCTGCGCCGCCCGCACGGCCGCCGCCGTTAGGGCCAGCAGCTCGCGGTACACGGCCAGCGCCGCTGCCTCCCCAATGCCCGCCGCCAACCGGGTTTTAACGCGCCCCAGCACCGGCTCGCGGGCAAATATCAACAAGTGTGGGGCAGGCAAGGAAGCAGGGGACATAGGCGGCGGTTTTTACTTGAAAAGGAAGGCGGCAAGCTACGCCCAAGTGTAGGGTAAGCTTTTAGCTTGCCGCCAGGAGAGCCGGGCAGCCAGCGCAGTTATGGTACAAGGCTTATGTAAAACGTTTGTCATTGCTTCGCTGCGAAGCAATGACAAACGTTTTACATAAGCCCTCTATTGGTTGAAAATGTGACTGTTAATGTTCTAATTATCGTCAGGCAACGCCCACTATAGGTAAGCTAAAGCTCACCCTACGCTGCTACAACTTGCCCTGCCGGATGAGCCGGCGGTAGAGTTGTACTAGGCGGCGCTGCGATACGCCCGAATAATAAAGCACCACGATAAGTATAAAAATGCCTTGTAGCCGGAACACCCCGTTAACCAGGTACTTACGCGCCGAGGTGGTTGCCGCGCGGGGCAGCACCCGAAACGGCGCTTTTGCTTGCAGGCGCTTCACGATTTCCTGGTCTTCCATCACCAACAGGTTTTCGCGGTAGCCCCCGATGCGCACAAACAGGCCGCGGCGCACAAACAGGCTTTGGTCGCCGAAGCGGACGGCCGTGAGAGGCAGCCGGGTGCACCAGGCGCTGAAGCGCAGCAACCAGTGCGGGTGGTCGAAGGCCAGCCGGTAGCAACCCGCCCCGTAGCCCTGCCCCACGGCCTGCCGCACCTCGGCCAGGAAGCCGGGCGGCGGGTAGGAGTCGGCGTGCAGAAAATAGAATACTTCGCCCTGCGCCTGCTGCGCGCCGTGGTTGAGCTGGGCGGCGCGGCCCTTGCGTGGGCTGGCTAGCACGGTAGCCCCGGCCTGCCGGGCCAGTTGCACAGTGGCGTCGGTGCTGCCCCCGTCCACCACCAGCACCTCCGGCGCGGGCTCGTCGGCCGTGGCCTGGCGCAGGTAAGTAAGCAGGGCCACGATGGATTCCGCTTCGTTGTAAGTAGGAATAATAATGCTGACCGCCAGCCCACTAGCTGATGGCTGGTCCGCGCTCGCTACCTCCCCAGAAAGCCCCGTCGAAAAAAACATGCGTGTACTACCCGCGGCCAAAACAACGGCGGTCCGCCTGGATTACGTACGTACGCTGGGGCGCGGCGCACGTTGCGCATCCCGGCCACTGGCGCGGGGCCGGCCAGCTGCCCGGCCGCCAATTCGCGCAAGGTTTCTTCTGCCTCTTTGCTTGTCCATCATGTCGTTTTTTCCGGTTTCGCACCCCTTCCTTAAACGCTTCGACCGCTGGGCGGCGCCAGCCCTGGGCTTGCTGGGCCTGGGGTTGCTGCTGCTCGAAACCCGCCACCCGCTACGGCCGCGCACCCGCCCCCGGGCCGAGCGCTGGCGGCGCAACGTGCTGCTGGCGGCCCCTTCGCTGCCCGCCGCCCGCCTCACGCTGCTGCCCGCCATGGTGGGCCTGGCGCAGCGGGCCGCCCCCCACTACCCGGCCCGGCAGCTGGCCCGCCTGCCCGCGCCCCTGCGCCTGGCCTTGGAGGTGCTAGTGCTTGACTACCTGGCTTATAGCTGGCACCGGCTGCTGCATTCGCCGCTGCTGTGGCGGCTGCATCGGGTGCACCACAACGACCTCGACATGGACATTACCACGGCCTGGCGCTTCCACTTTGGCGAAATGCTGGCCAGCATTCCGTACCGGGCGGGGCTGCCGGCGCTGCTGGGCATTCGGCCGGCCACGGTGCTGGCCTACGAGGCGGTTTTTGAGGCCGGTACGGCTTTTCACCACAGCAATTGGCGGCTGCCGCTGGCCGTGGAGCGCCGGCTGGCCCCGCTGCTGGTGACGCCGCGGGCCCATGGCATCCACCACTCGGTGGTGCACCGCGAATCGCAGAGCAATTTCGGCGTGGTGCTCACCCTCTGGGACCGCCTGCACCGCACCCTGCGCCTCAACGTGCCGCAGCAAGCCCTCACCATCGGCGTGCCCGCCTACCCCGACCCGACCCGCCAAACCGTGGCCCAGCTCCTGGCGCTGCCCCTGGCCCCGCAAGAGCCTTGGGCCCGCCCCAATGGCACGGTGCCCGAGCGCCCCGCCCCGGCCGGCCCGCTCACCGAGCTAAGCTGGTAGTGCGGGCTACCGCTCCGTAAAACGGCTACTCGCTGCCGTGCGTAGCCATAAAGGCCAGGAGCGGCGGCAGTCTTGCCCCACCACAAGGCTGCGCTGGTAATCCAGCTTCTTGAGCAACAGCCCCATAAGCAGCGGCATCATCTCTAAAAAGCCGCCTTCTTGGCTAATTACTGATAATCAATAAGTTGGCACATATTCTTGGGGTGCATATAGGTGCGTCGTTGCTCTTGGTGACGGCCCCATCCAGGAAAAACGGGCAGGTCATCAAGACTATTGGCCCGGCGTAGGAGCGGGTAGGGGTGGCGGTAGTCGCCGCCGTAGCAGTAGTAACAGGAGTAGCAATACGCGGCGTAAGGCACAAAAAAAGCCGGCCTCGAAGGGCTGGCTGGGAAAATATTGTTGCTGATTAAATATAGGTTAGAATAATTTATGCTGCCCCTCTGCCGACTTCTACCTGAGTAGGCATCTCATCATATGTCCTTCCGTTCAATAAACGGCCTGATGCTTTTTTGTTTTTTCCTCCCCACTGCTTAAAAAAGAATGCCACGCCCGCACTCTTACATTGTTCTTGAATATCTAAAACCCAATCAGAATCCATTGGTCGCGGCTTATGACCACTTTCTCCACCAACTATAACCCAATCTATTTTCTTTAGATTTAAATTGGAGAGAGGACCAATTAATGGTTCAAGTGAAAGGAATTTTACTTTTGCCTTTGTTTTTCTCAAAAATGATATTCTATCAACTACTTCATTGTTTTCAACAGAAACGCCCATCCAAATATTATGCGTCCATTTTAATTCTTTATTTATTTCATATAGACGTTCTGCCCTTTTAGTTAGGACTTGAAATATATGTTGAGGATTGTCATTCATAACATGAAAAACTTGCTTAATAAATTCGAGAGGAACGTCCTTATGAAAAAGGTCGCTCATTGAATTTACAAAGACAACTTTTGATGTTTTCCATGTGTATGGAATTGCTAAAGTATCAGGGTGTGTTCTAATGATTTTAAAACCGTCACTGTACTTCTCTTGCCCCATTGCTTTTAACCGGCGAGTCATAATCTCTGCGTAGCAAAATTTGCAGCCAGCGGAAACCTTGGTGCAGCCCGTTGTAGGGTTCCAAGTCATTTCAGTCCATTCGATAGATGAAGTAGCCATTATTTAAATGTTAAAGTGCAATATTTAGAAAGTAAGACTGAAACTACGTGCTCTTTGCCATCTGTAAATACAGATTCTAACTTATTGTCGTCAACAAGACTTCGGAGCGCTTTAGTATAATGGTTTCGGCTATATAAGTTGTCTTTGTGATGAGCATTAAATAAGTCTTCTGCTAATATGGTTTTGCCTGAATATGAAGAGTATAATGATATTTTTAATTTTTCAATATTGTTGAATTTAGCTTGTGCATCAAATAGTTCATGAACGGAATTATCTAATGATTTTGCATCAAAGGTGTATGTTTTAACCCCATCAAATATGGTACCTACATTTGCAAAGTCGTTATAAATTGTCTTAATTAAATCAAATCCTTTTGAGTTCTTAGTTAAATGTAATATGTAATGACTCGTTGCATTAGAATCCTCTTCCTGAAACTTAAATGATGTGTAATACACCCTGGAGCCAAGTGCTATCTCATACTCTTTTCCTAGACTATCTACTACTAAGCTAAGTCGTTCCGTAACAGATTGCTTATATCTTCTGTCCTCTTTCACCTTTTCGAGGCTAGCAGGAAATAATTCCTGCATCAACTCCTCGAATTTATCATTCTCAAGCGCTGGTTGAATTCTTTTTGTATTTACAAAAATAAATATTTCGTTGCCCCATTTTTTTAAAAATGCTGAAAGAATCTTTGTTTCAATTCCTTTGTAGCCAAAAGGGTCAATAAATAATACGGCAGGACTATCATTCGCAGGGCCATTCTCTGTGCCTTTGAGCAAGTAATCTGTTATAGCTTGACTTTCGCCTACAGTACTTTTGCCGAAATGAGGTTTATACTTAAAAGAGCCTTTAGGAAATTTATTGTTGAAATTATCTGATAGTTCTTTGTAATAAGTATTGTCGTTGAATACAAATTTTACTAGTGACCTAAGGCTGTCGTTCTGAAAACATTTATCCGCTACTAATAAAGGCGTTGAAGCGTTGCCGTCTTTATACAAGCCAGGACCTGAAAATAAATCTATGTAACGAAATTGTGTTTGTGGAATCTTGCTTGAGATTATTTTGCAATAGTCAGGGAAGTATTCGGAAACTATATTTGCCTTTATTCTAGAAGATATAGTTTGCTTGTTGAAAAAATCGGCATTTTTCATTTGCGATTTATCTTATGGTTAGTTTGTTATAGTGCAAGTAGGCAGCTTTTTGCTTTCGATACACAAGGTAGTAGATAGTTTGCCTATTTTTTTGACTGGCGTTAAATTTATTTTAGTTTATATAGCAATAATATTGTTAGCTACAACAGGGTACATAAGCTTAGCCCGCCAGGCCCGACCTTTGCACCATGCACCTTACCGCCACCACCCAGTTTGGCCTCGAAGAAGTCCTGGTAGACGAACTGCGCCAGCTTGGCGCCACCATCGAATACGTGGGCAGCCGCGCCGTTGAGTTTAGCGGCGACAAAAAACTGCTCTACAACACCATCCTCTGGAGCCGCACGGCCATGCGCCTGTTGCGCCCCTTCGCCGATTTTTACGCCCGCGACGAGCAGGCCCTCTACGACCAGGTGGGCGACATTGACTGGAGCCGCTTCATCGGCCCCGGCCAAACGTTTGCCATTACGGCCGTGGTCAACAAGTCGAGCTTCGAGCACTCGCTCTACGTGGCCCAACTCACCAAAGACGCCATCGTGGACCAGTTTCGGGCCCGCACCGGCGAGCGCCCCAGCATCGACACTCGCAACCCCGACATCCGCATTCACCTGCGCATGCTCGAAAACGACGTGATTCTGAGCCTCGACGCGGCCGGCGACTCGCTGCACCGCCGCGGCTACCGCCAGGCCACCAACGACGCCCCCCTCAACGAGGTGCTGGCCGCTGGCCTCATCCTGCTCAGCGGCTGGGACCAGAAAAGCCCCCTCATCGACCCCATGTGCGGCTCGGCCACCATCCTCACCGAGGCCGGCCTCATTGCCCAGCGCATCGCGCCCGGCCTGTTTCACCAGGGCAAGTTTGGCTTCGAAAACTGGGCCGACTTCGACGCCGACCTGTGGCAGCAGCTGCGCGAAGAGGCTAAGGCCCAGCGCATAGAGGAGCCGCAGGCTTACCTAGCTGGCTCCGACCTCGACCCCCGCGTGATTGACCAGGCCGCCCAGAATATCGAAGCCGCCGGCCTCGACGAGTGCATCCGCCTGAGCGTGCGCGACGTGCGCGATGCCCAGCCGCCCCAGGGCCAGGAACCCGGCCTCGTCATCACCAACCCGCCCTACGGCGAGCGGATAGGGGAGGAAACCCAGATGGACGCGCTTTACAAAACCATTGGCGACGCGCTGAAGACGAATTTTCAGGGCTATGAGGCCTTCATCTTTACCGGCAACCTGGAGGCGGCCAAGGCCATCGGCCTGAAGGTGTCGCGCCGCATTCCGCTCTTCAACGGGCCCATTGACTGCCGCCTCCTGAAGTATGAGCTATACCGGGGCACGCGTCGGGTTTCTCCGGCCGCCCCCGATACCGAATTAGACGCAACGGATAAATAATGTACTGAAAGTCAGGGATGAAAGGGGTTGAGATAGAGATTTTTGCGGCCCTTTCAACGGCACTTCCGTATGCAAAGCCCTAACTCCAAATTTATTAGCTCCTGACTTTCATGTCTTACTCCTGGAAAAGCGCCTCGGCGCGCTGGGCTGCGCCCGTAGCCGCCCTAAGCTTACTAGCTGCGTGCAGCACCAGCCAAACCACCGAAACCGCCAGCACCACCGCGGCTAGCGACTCGACAGCGACCAGCAAGCCGATGGCCGACACCACCGCCGCCGCTACTGCCAGCGCGCCCAAGCCCGTAACGCCCGCCGGCCCCAAGCCCGCCTGGGGCCCCGGCCTGCACCCTGAGATGCAAGCCGTTATTGAGCAGCTCACGGCCATGAGCGGCCCCACGCCCCCCTCGAAATTGACCCCGCCGGAAGTCCGTAAGGCTCCCAGCGCCGCCGATGCCGCGATGGCCACGATGCAGAAATTCAACATCCCTACGCCGCCCGCCACCGCCGACACCATGAGCCGCGTGGTAATGCCCGGCGTGAAGGTGCGTATTTATACCCCCAAGGGCGCTACCGGCCCGCTGCCGGTGATTGTGTACTACCACGGCGGCGGCTGGGTGATTGCCACCCTCGACACCTACGACGCTTCGGTGCGTAGCCTGGTCGAGCAGACGGGTGCCATCATCGTATCAGTGGCTTACCGCCAGGCCCCGGAAAATAAGTTTCCGACCGCCCACAACGACAGCTTTGCCGCCTACCAGTGGACGCTCAAAAACGCCGCTAGCTTCAAGGGCGACCCCGCCCGCGTAGCCGTGGCCGGCGAAAGCGCCGGCGGCAACCTGGCCTGCGCCGTGAGCATGATGGCCCGCGACAAGAAGGTGCAGCTACCTAAGCATCAGCTGCTTGTGTACCCCATTGCCGGCTACGACCTGAACACGCCCTCGTACCTAGCCAACACCCAGACCAAGCCGCTCAACAAGGACTTCATGGCCTGGTTCTTCAAGTACTACCTGCGTAGCCCCGCCGATGGCAAGAACCCGCTCATCGACTTGGTGCACGCCAACCTGAAAGGACTGCCGCCCACCACCCTCATCACCGACCAATACGACCCGCTGATGAGCGAAGGCAAGATGCTGGCTGATAACCTGCAAAAAGCTGGCGTAGCCGTAAAATACCAGAACTACGACGGCGTAACCCACGAGTTCTTCGGCATGGCCGCCGTAGTGCCTGAGGCTAAGCAAGCCCAGGCCCTGGCCAGCGGCGAGCTGAAAAGCGCGCTGAGTAAGTAAGCTAATCCTAGCAAGCTTGTTGCTAAAAACGGCACCCCAACGGGTGCCGTTTTTTTATGAGCCACGTTTTCCAAGAACTAGCGACGCCCCTGCTAGTGGTTTAGCAACGGCGCAGTAACTGGCCGGGCGCGGCTGACTGGGCTGCCCGCGGCGGACTTGGCTAAATTCTTTGGAACTTCGTGTGGCCGATTGTTATTTTAATCTTTCGACCGAAGTGCCTTATGCCCGCTACCACCGCCCCCGCCGTTTCCCTTACCGCTGCCCGCCAGGCGCTCAAGCGCTACTATGGCTATGATAATTTTCGGCCTATGCAGGGCGACATTATCCAGAGCATTCTGGGCGGCCAGGATACGGTGGTGCTTATGCCCACCGGCGGCGGCAAGTCGGTCTGCTTTCAGATTCCGGCCGTGGTGAGTGAGGGCGTGTGCGTGGTGGTATCGCCGCTCATCGCGCTCATGAAGGACCAGGTGGAAGCCCTGAAAGCCAACGGGATAGTGGCCGCCTACATCAACAGCAGCGTGGGCCAGAGCGAGGCCACCGACATCACCCGGGCCGCCCTCAGCGGCCACCTCAAGCTGCTCTACGTGAGCCCCGAGAAGCTGCTGAGCGACGGCTTTCTGCAGTTTCTCACGCGGGTCAACGTCAGTATGTTTGCCATTGACGAGGCGCACTGTATTTCGAGTTGGGGCCACGATTTCCGGCCCGAGTACACGCAGCTGGGCGCGTTGCGGCAGCAGTTTCCGAGCACGCCTATCATCGCGCTCACGGCCACGGCCGACCGCCTCACGCAGCGCGACATCAAAACTCAGCTCAACCTGCACGAGCCCAAAGTCTTCCTCTCCAGCTTCGACCGGCCCAACATCAACCTCGTGGTGCGCCCAGGCCAGGACCGCATCGGGCAGATTCTCGACTTTATTGGCCGCCACCCCAACGATGCGGGCATCATCTACTGCCTTTCGCGCAAGAGCTGCGAAACAGTGGCCCAAAAGCTTCAGCAGAAGGGTATTAAGGCCGGCTACTACCACGCCGGCATGACGCCCAACCAGCGCGCCGAGGCCCAGGAAAAGTTTTTGCAGGACGACTTGCAGGTGATTGTGGCCACCATCGCCTTTGGCATGGGCATCGACAAGAGCAACGTGCGCTGGGTGATGCACTACAACCTGCCCAAAAACATCGAGGGCTACTACCAGGAAATCGGCCGCGCCGGCCGCGACGGCACCGATGCCACCGCGTTGCTCTTCTATAGCTTCGCCGACGTGATGTCGATGCGCGAGATGGTGACCAAAGACGTACCCCAGCGCCAGGCCCAGCTCAACACGGCCAAGCTGGAGCGTATGCAGCAGTTTGCCGAGGCCGCCAGCTGCCGCCGCCGCATTTTGCTGCACTATTTCTCGGAAGACCTGGGCCACGACTGCGGCAACTGCGACATCTGCCGCAACCCGCCCACTACATTCGACGGCACCCTGCTGGCCCAAAAGGCGCTGTCGGCCAGCACCCGTGCCCAGCAGCGCGTGGCCATCAACTTACTCATTGATATTCTGCGTGGTATGCGCAACCAGGCCGTGCTGCAAGGCGGCTACGACCAGCTCAAAACCTACGGCGCCGGCCAAGACCTGCCCTACCTCGACTGGTATAGCTACGTGCACCAGATGCTGAACGACGGCCTCTTCTACATTGCTTACGAGGAAGGCTACGCCCTCAAAATAACCGAGCGCGGCCAGCAGGTGCTGAAGGGCCAGCTCGCCGTGTCGCTCAAGAAATTTCAGGTGGCCGAGAAGGCCGATAAGCAAACCCGCGCCACCAAAAAGGCTGCCGCCGATGCCGCCGCGGCCGGTGCCGGCACCCCCGAGGCGCGCCTTTTCGAGCGCCTGCGCCAGCTCCGCAAACAGATTGCCGACGAGCAGGGCGTGCCGCCCTACGTGGTATTTACCGACACTACGCTCCAGGAAATGGCGCGCGAGCAGCCCACCAGCCGCATTGCCATGCTCTCGGTTTCGGGCGTGGGCATGAAGAAATTTGAAACCTACGGCGAGGCGTTTATCGAAGCCATCTTGCAGCACGGCCCGCCCCGCGCCGTGCCCGATGCCGCCGATGCGTCGCTCAACGCGCCGCCCTTCAGCGAGGACGACTACACGCCCGGCCCCCGCTCGGCGGCCCAGAAAAAGACCGACCGCGATGTGAACGATAGCGAGGACCAAACCTTTCAGCTGCACCGCCAAGGTCTTAAGCCTGAGCAGATTGCTGAGCAGCGCAACCTGGCCCTCAGCACCGTGAAAAGCCACCTGGAGCGCGCCTACACCAAGGGCCTCGACCTGCGCATGCACGATTTCCTGTCCGACTCGCAGCTGGCTGAGATTGCGGCCGCCCGCGCCCAACTTGGCGGCGCGCCCGCCCTGCGTGACCTCTTCGACCACTTGCGCGAGAAGTACGACTACTTTCAGCTGCGGCTGGCGGGCATTCGGGCGCAGCGCGGGCGGTAGAAGCAGCAGGCAATGGAGTTCTACCAAAAACATCCTGTGTGGGGATACACACGTTTCACTACAACGGAAGACGGCTTGTTGATAGACCGAAAGCGGCTGACTAACCACGTCAGAGTCGAAATTCCTTATGAAGAACTGTTGCCAGTTCGGGGTAAAATGGAGCGCTCTTTTCCGCTGCTGCTCAGTTTTTTTGTTGCCTTTGGGGTTGTTGGCTCTTGGGTACAGGAACTTAGTAAGCCCATTGCTGACCAAGCTTGGCTGGTAGCTTCAGGTGTAGCGTCGCTGCTAATAGCCGGGGTATGCTATTTCACTTACACTCGCTGGCAAAATCGCTTTATGGTGCTGACTGGTAAAGGCGATTTTTCAGTAGTTGCTCAGCCTGAAGATGATGCTACTCTGCAGCAATTCATCACTGATTTGCGAGCCCATGCAAAAGCGTATTTATACCAATGGTACGTGTACCCGCGCCAGGAATTGACTTCAAGAAAAGGAGTTGCACGCTGGTATTGGCTTCATGAGCAGAAGGTTATCTCTACCGAAGAGTTTCAGGCTGGCTTTGCTGCAAAAAAGAAAAGGGCTGAAAAATAGTGACCATGCTAGTGTAGGATTTTGTGCATCCTACGCGCAAGCCTTGGTAGCCAGCCGCCTCATTGGGGCGGCTGTTTTTGCGTTGGCCTACCTAAAAATTCAATTAGCCCAACAATTCCCACCCCGTTAGCGTTGGCAAGTCTAATGGAATTAGTAACTTGCGGCCTGTGTTGCCGGTTTTGTGCGTCGCGCGCCCTCCGCGTTGGGTTTTTCCTCCCTTGTCTTTCCTAACCGTTATGATTAATACCAACCTCAAGTTCTGGCGTCGCGAGCTGAGCCTGACGCAAGCCCAACTAGCTGACAAGCTGGGTATTAAACGCTCCCTGGTGGGTGCTTACGAAGAAGGGCGCGCCGAGCCGCGCCTGGCCACGCTCGTCAATATGGCGCGGCTCTTCAATATTCCGCTTGACTCGCTGGCTACTACCGACTTTACCAAGCGCAAAAACGCTAAAACGGCCGCCGCCCTGCGCGAAGCTGGCCCCCTCGACGATACCCTGCCCGAAGACAAGCCCCTGCGCATTCTGGCCATCACGGTGGGCCCCGACGACCGGGAAAATATTGAACTAGTGCCGCTTAAAGCCGCTGCTGGCTACCTCAACGGGTACGCCGACCGCGAATTTATTGAGGAGCTGCCCCGCTTCCGGCTGCCCATGCTCACGAGCACCGGTACATTCCGGGCTTTCGAAATTGCTGGCGACTCGATGCTACCGCTAGCCAGCGGCACCACCATCGTGGGCCGCTACGTCGATGACTGGGCCACCATAAAGGATGGCACGCCCTGCATTGTGGTGAGCCAAAAGGACGGCATCGTGTTCAAGCGCGTATATAACAAGCTGAAGCAGAGTGCCATGTTTGCCCTGCAATCGGATAACCCGCTGTACTCGCCCTACGACGTGAAGGCGGAGGACGTGCTCGAAATTTGGGAAGCCAAGAGCTACATCAGCAGCGCGTTCCCCATTGGCGGCGTGTCGCTGGAGCACTTGGCCAGCATGGTCCTCGACCTTACGCAGCAGGTGAAGATGATGCAGTTGCAGCGGGCGTAACGCTGCCAACCAGTTTGCTGCAAGACTAGAAATGTCATGCTGAACGCAGTGAAGCATCTCTACCGTATCGTTGAATAAATCAAACGATGCGGTAGAGATGCTTCACTGCGTTCAGCATGACGTTCCTTTAAGTGGTCATGTCCCTTGATTGTCTTATTTCAACTGCATCTCCTCAATGATGCTTTTGATTTTAGCCTCACCTTTTTTGTGGGTCATTTCATAATCGGCAATGGAAGCCAAGGGCTCCTTTACGCTGAAGTAGAATTTGATTTTGGGTTCGGTGCCGCTGGGGCGGGCCGAGATTTTGTCGCCGGCCGCCGTGATGAATTGCAGCACGTTGGAGCTTTCCACGCCGGTGCTTTCCTCTACTTTGGTGGTGAGGTGGTGAATCTTACCGGTCTGGTAATCACGGATTTCTACTACCGGCGAGCCGCCGAGCGTGGTGGGCGGGTTTTTGCGCAGCTCCACCATCATCTCCTGAATTTCTTCGGCCCCGCGCTGACCTTTCTTGGTGAGCGAGATGAGGTCTTCGACGTAGAGGCCGTATTCGGCGTACATCTTTTGCATTTCCTGGTAAAGGCTGCGGCCTTTGCTTTTGGCCACGGCGGCCATCTCGGCTACCAGGGCACAGGCAGTTACGGCATCCTTGTCGCGCACAAAATCACCGATGAGGAAGCCGTAGCTTTCCTCGCCGCCGCAGATGTAGTTTTCCTGGCCCGCTAGGTCGCGGATGAGGCCGGCAATGTACTTGAAGCCCGTGAGCGTGCGGTACGCCTTCACGTTGTAGCGGCTGGCGATGTCACCCAGGATTTCGCTCGTCACGATGGTGTACACGATGAAATCGTTGGGCTGGGCTTTACCCGCCTGCTGGCGCGCTGATAGGATGTAGTGCGTGAGCAGCGCGGCGGTCTGGTTGCCGTTGAGCAGCACCCACTCGCCCTTGTCGTTTTTCACGCCCACGCCCACGCGGTCGGCGTCGGGGTCGGTGGCTAGCACGATGTCGGCGTTCTGCGCTTTGGCTTGGTCGAGGGCCAGCTGCATAGCCGATTTTTCCTCAGGGTTGGGCGACTGCACGGTGGGGAAGTTGCCATCGGGCACGGCCTGGGCCTGCACCACGCTCACATTCGTAAAGCCAAACTCGGCCAGCGCCGGTGGCACCAGCGTAATACCCGAGCCGTGAATGGGCGTATATACAATGCCCAAATCGTGCTGCTGTTGAATAGCGGCGGGGTTGATGCTCAGCTTCTTAACCTCGGCCAGGTAGGCGGCGTCCAAATCCTTGCCGATGAGGTGAATGAGGCTGGGGTTGCCTTCAAACTTCACCTCGTCGGGGCTGGTGATGCGGTTCACTTCCGTGATAATGTTCTTGTCGTGCGGGGCCACTACCTGCGAGCCGTCGTTCCAGTACACTTTGTAGCCGTTGTACTCCTTGGGGTTGTGCGAGGCCGTGATAACGCAGCCGCTCTGGCAGCCCAGGTGCCGAATGGCAAACGACAGCGCCGGCGTAGGCCGCAGGCTATCAAACAGATAGGCCGTAATGCCGTTGCCCGAGAAAATATTGGCCACCGTTTCGGCAAACAGGCGCGAGTTGTTGCGCGAGTCGTGGGCAATGGCTACTTTGATTTCCTGGTTTGGGAAACTGATTTTCAAGTAGTTGCATAGACCTTGGGTGGCCATGCCCAGGGTGTAGCGGTTCATGCGGTTCGAGCCCGCGCCCATGATGCCGCGCAGGCCACCCGTACCAAATTCCAGCGAGCGGTAGAAGGCGTCGTTGAGCTGGTCGTCCTGGTGGGTATCAACGAGTTGTTTGATTTCGGCCTGGGTATCAGCGTCGTAGGCGGGGGTGAGCCAGGTGTTGATGCGCTGCTGAACGTCGGGGGAAAGGGGCATGGGAGGGAGGAGTTAGGAAAGGCAGTGTCGCACAAAAGTAAAGACGCCACGGGGCGTCTTTACGGGGTATTTCTTACGGGAAGCGGCGGCCGAAGTTAAGCCCGGTGGGCACGAAGGCCAGTCTATCGGCCGGCTAAGGTTTCTTCGCGCAGCTCTACGCCGTAGCGCTTGGCAAAGGCTTCGAGCTGGCCGCGCAACACGGCCAAGCGGCGGGTCCCCTTTACTTCGCGCATATTGAGCACGTGAATGTCGCCATCCTTTAGGCGTACCCGCAGCTGGCGGGGCAGCAGCTCTAGCTGGCTCATGCTTTCGGCGGCAAACACCTGCTTGGCCCGAAACAGACCCGCCTTATGCACTAGGTAGCCGGGGGCAAACTCGAAATAACTCTGGGTGCCGAAAACCGGCGCATTATGCACCAGAATAAATCCCAGGTACACGACGCAAAAACCTAGAAAAACGTAGCTCAGCCAGTAAAAATCCTGGGTGTCGGGCGAGTTACGCAGCATTAAAACGGCGTAGGCGATGGCAAAAAGCGCCAGCGAAACCTGCACCCCAAACGAGAGGCGCGAAGAGTTGGCGGGGCGAAGGCGAATGCGGGTAGTACCAGTGGGCATAGGGCAAAAGTAGGGGGTAATGATTAATGGTTGGCGGCTACTAGTCTAATGCATTGCTTTACAATGTATTAGACTAGTAGCCGCCAACCATTAAGCCACCCAACAGTCACTACGCCAGCTTGGCTTCCAGCGTCATTTCGGGCACGGCGCTCAGCAGCTTCGATACCGGGCAGTTGGCCTTGGCAAACTCGGCGTGCTTCTGAAAGTCTTCGGGCGTGATGTTGCCGCCGGTTACTTTACCCGTGGTGCTCACGGCGATTTTAGTGATGAAGGGCGGGTCTTGGGTAGGGTCCAGCGTTACAGTTGAGGTTGTGGTGATGTCCTCTACCGTGTGGCCGTGCTTTGCCAGCACAATCGACAGGAACATGGTGTAGCAACCGGCGTGGGCTGCCCCAATGAGCTCCTCCGGGTTAGTGCCTTTCTGGCCTTCGAAGCGCGAGCCTACCGAATAGGGGGCCTCTACTACGCCGCTTTTGGTGCTGATGGTGCCGTGGCCTTTGGCATCGCCTTGCCACTGTGCCTTACCGAATTGGTTAATCATTGAGAGTTTTGAAAAGAAAAGTAAGAAAAATATTTGCCAGCCATAAGCTGGTAGCCGTAGTACGGCCTTTCGGCCGCAAAGATTTTGTTTAATCTTTATACCGGCAAAGCTAAACAAAATAAGTGAATCTGCCCGCTGTTGGTTGGCCTAGGCTTTCCGTAGCATCGCCAACCATTAGGTATTCTGGGCCAACCACCGTTTATGCTGGGCCAAGTGCTGGCCTGCCCACGAGCCAGGCCGCCTACTTTTGCCAGCCATGGGAATAAAAGCCGCCTTGAGCCGCCCGCTGGCGGCCTACACCGTGCACCGCTACCGCCAGTGGCAGCGCGACCCCGCCGCCACCCAGCGGCGCCTGCTGGGCGCGCTGGCGCGCACGGCCGCCGGCACCGCCTTTGGCCGCGCCCACGACCTGGCTGCCGTGCGCACGCCCGCCGACCTGGCCACCCGCGTGCCTATCCGCGACTACGAGGCCCTCAAGCCGTATTTCGACCGCGTGAAGGCTGGCGAGGCCAACGTGCTGTGGCCCGGCCGGCCGCTGTACCTGGCCAAAACCAGCGGCACCACCAGCGGGGCCAAGTATATTCCCATTACCAATGCCAGCATCAGCAACCACATCAACGGGGCCAAGGATGCGCTGCTGCACTACGTAGCCGCCACCGGCCGCGCCCGCTTCCTGGATGGCAAGCTGATTTTTTTGTCGGGCTCGCCCGAGTTGGAAACGGTGGGTGGCATCCCCACGGGCCGGCTCTCAGGTATTGTTAATCACCATGTGCCGAGCTACTTGCGCCGCAATCAGCTGCCTAGTTACGCCACCAACTGCATCGAAGATTGGGAAACCAAGCTTGAGGCCATTGTGGCCGAAACGCTGGGCCAGAACATGACGCTCATCTCCGGCATTCCGCCCTGGGTGCAGATGTATTTTGACCGGCTCACGGCCCGCACCGGCCGGCCGGTGGGGGAGTTGTTTCCGCAGTTCGACCTCTTCGTGTCGGGCGGCGTGAGTATGGAGCCCTACCGCGCCCGCCTAGTGGAAAGTATTGGTAGGCAGATAGATACTATCGAGCTGTTTCCGGCTTCCGAGGGCTTCCTGGCCTTTCAGGACCAGCCCGGCAACCCCGGTCTGCTGCTGCGCCTCGATAGCGGCATCTTCTTCGAATTTGTGCCCGCCGAGCGCTTTTTCGAGGACAACCCGCCCCGCCTCACCATCGCCGAAGTGGAGCTGGGTAAACAGTACGCCATGGTGCTCACCTCCAACGCCGGCCTGTGGGCCTACTCGCTCGGCGACACCGTGCGCTTCGTGGACTTGCACCCGCACCGGGTAGTGGTCACGGGCCGCATCAAGCACTTCCTCTCGGCCTTTGGCGAGCACGTTATCGGCGAGGAAGTAGAGGCCGCCCTGCGCGAGGCCATCCGCCAGCACCCCGAAGCTGAAGTAACCGAATTTACCGTGGCCCCGCTCGTGAGCGAGGACAAAGCCCGGCCCTCGCGCCACGAGTGGTTGGTGGAGTTTGCCCAGCCGCCGCACGATGCCGCCAGCTTCGCCGCAGTGCTAGATACCAGTTTGCGCCAGCGCAATACTTACTACGACGACTTGCGTCAGGGTAATATATTGACTGTATTGCAATTAACGCAATTGCCGGCTGGGGCTTTTCAGCGCTACATGAAAAGCGTGGGCAAGCTGGGCGGTCAAAATAAGGTGCCGCGGCTGGGCAACGATAGAGCGCTAGCAGAGGGGTTGTTAAAGGCGTCGTAGTTTGGTGATATGAGAATTTTACTACTCTTAACCCATTGGTTGATAGCAGCAACTGCTGTTGCTCAAGTTTCCTTCTTCGATGTGCCACTGATAACCGAAACGTCAGTTGGACGGGCCAGGCTAGGGATGCGATTTAGTGAATTGCGCAGGCTTTATGCGGGTTGCACTTTTACGTCAGTTTACCTATCGGCGTATGGTTTTGATGCATTGTCGGAAAAGCCTGATGCAATGCTAGTTAGTAGAGGAGGCCGAAAATTATTCGTGTATTTTGACACCTATGATTTTAGCAATGCCAAAGAAGTGCATACGAAAAAGATAGTGGGCCTTATTGCCTTGCATTCGGGTTATTGTACTAAACAAGGTATTCATACCGGCTCGTCGTCGGGCGACTTACGCCGGGTGTTGCCCTCAATCAAAGTGGCTCCTAGTCCTATTCCCCTTTTTGATTTGCAGGAAGCCGGAACTGCTCAGTCTACCATTACCTATATTTTTATGGGTCAGAAAGATTTAGGGCCACTAAGTAAGAAACACCATACAGAGCCAGTACCTCTAGCCAGCAGCACCGGACGAATTTCCTGGATTCAGCTTTGCTGCCAATAAGTACTTGGTAACGACCTAGCCAGCTAGCCTGCCTTGCGATTTTTGCCCGCGCCATGTTCAACATGATTTAGCATTGTAGAGCTGATTGATATGGGGCAGATGGCCAAAATAAAAGCTACGCTAGCCAGTTGGTCAGCGTAGCTTTTTATGGGTGGCAGAAGGAAGTTAAAAAACTGCCTTCGTAATGGCAAAGCGTGGCGAGGTAGCCGTATAAGGGTACAGCACGAAGGCGTCACTCGCGTTGCGGCGGGTGATGGTGGTGGCGCTCACGGCACCCGTGGCGAAGCTGCCGGTGGAGCCGGTGCCTCCCCAGGCATTGCTGCTTGTCATGCGGAAAACGGTGTTTTGGCTGCCCGCTACTACCAGTAGGGTATTGTTGTCGAGCAGTAGCAGGCCGTCGGCACCCGTCAGGTTCTGGGTGGTGGCCACCGTTGTGAAGCCGGTGGGGTTGGCAATGGGTACTTTAAACAGCGTGCCGTCGCTGGTCTTGGCCGTCAGCAGGTAGCCGTCGGGGTGAAACACGATGCCGTTGAGGCCGAAGCCGGTGCCGCCGCTCAGCTGCGGGTTTTCCAGAAAAACTGTGGCCACGCCCTGCGCATCCACCTTGTAGATGATGGGCGACAGGCTGTCGGTGATGTAGGCGTTGCCTTGCGTATCGACGGCAATGTCATTGGCAAAGTGCGGCAGCGTGGGCCGCAGCGCCCCCAAATCGACGTAGCTGAGCAGCGCCCCGCTGCTGGGGTTGAAGATGGCCAGGGCCGCCAGCTTGCGCAGCGTAGTGGCCGTGGAGCGGGTGGTGTTGACCCCGATATCCGACACGGCGGCCAGCAGGCGCTGGCGAGTAACATCGAGGTTGAGGCCGATGGTGGAAACCAGCCGGGCATCGTCGGCGAGCTGGGTGTAGGTGCTGTCGTCGCGCACGGTGCCGATGCGGCCCTGGGTGCGCGAGCTTACGATAAAACGCTGATTGGTCGCATCATACTGAATGCCCTCGGGCGAGAGGGCGCGCTGCGGCACCGTGATTTTATTAGGGGTGGCCACGGTTTCCTCGTCTTTGGAACAACTCGGCAGCAAGCCTAACAAACCCACCGCCAGGGCCGCCAGGCCCACCATACGCGGTAACACAACTGGCCCGGTGCGGGCCGATAGAAAAAAGGGAAGCATAAGCAGTTGGTTGATGAAATAAAGGTGAAGAAACTGCTTGTACGGCTGGCGGTTAAGAAGGCTGCCAGTGAAGCCTAACTGCGCAGTTAAAAACGTAGTTAATGGCAACCAAGCAATGCGGCGGAACAATTCGACGCGGAAAGCGGCGGTGCGCATCTGGCCACGCAGGGTGCAAAATTCCCGCGGCCACGGAAACCAGCTGCCCTCGGAGCGCCCCGTTTTACCCGACTGTTTCGGGCGGGGCCAGGGGCAGCACAGTGGCCAGGCACTGCGCCCAAAGCTGGTGCGCCAGGGCATCGGCAGCTGGCTTTTGGCTGGCCAGCAGGTCGGCATACACCAGCAGGGGAGGCACGCAACGCGGGTCGGTGGGGGCAAAGCAGGCGGCCGGGGCAAAGGCGTTGAGAATCTCAATCGGCCCCTGCGTGTTGGGCACCAGGTCGAGCTGCCGCAGCACGTGCGTCCGGGGCAGCTGGCTATACAGCGTCAGGCTGCCGGGCGCTCCCGGCTTGCGTAGTAGTAAGTGAGCGGCTGCTTCTCCGCTCCACAGGCACTCGGCTGGCAAGTCGCGCTGGTGCCACCCGGCCAGCGCAGCGGGGTGGCGGGGGCTGTAGCGATGGGCGTTGAGGCGGGCGCGCAGGGTTTTGGCGTACCGGATAAGCCAGTAGTGGGCGGCGTCGGGCAGGCGCAGCTCACTGCCCAGCAGGCCCGGGTTTTCCTGCCAGAGGCCCTGCGCTGCCAGGCTGCGCAGCACCCGCCGCACAATGGCCACGGGCAGCTGGGTGTGGGCCGCCAGCGTGGGCACCGCGTAGGTAGCCAGGGCGGGCTCCAGCACCAGCTGAAACAGTAGCCGCAGCAGCTGCACCTGCAACGCCGAACTTACCACCTGGGGCGGCGGGGCTGCGGGCGGGGCACAGCCCTGCACGCTCACCAGCAAGCCGGGGTGCTGCAGCCAGGCATTGCCCACGGCATCGGCGTAGTACTGGCCCTGCGTGCGCAGCTGCTCCCCGAGCTTGCTCGATACGTAGTCGTAGACCAGTAAAGTGGGGCAGCCGGCGGGGGCGGGCGGCAAGGGCGGCTGCTCGGCGCCGGTGGCCGCCCGCCCGGGCCGGGCGGCCAGCAAGCACAGCGCGGAGCCTATCTGCCAGAGCTGGGCCCCGGCCGCCTGGGCAGCCTGGGGCACAATGAGGGTAGCTAAGTTGCGCTGCAAGCACTGGCGCACCTGCTCTAGCAGCGCAAGGGTGGAAGGGGAAATCAACGCGGACAATAGGTAAAGAAACCCGGCGGCGGCCAGCGGGCCGCTGCCAAAAAAAGAAGCCAGGACTGTGCACCAGCCCTGGCTTTCACTAAAACGGGTGTTGCGCAGTCAGCGTCGCCCTCCACGGGGCACCCCACCCCCTAGCCCCCTCCCCTCCGGGAGAGGGGGGACTAGCTCTAGTTATAATGGTCTAAATTCGAGCATTTTAGAGCTAAATCTAGTCCCCCTCTCCCAAAGGGGAGGGGGCTAGGGGGTGGGGTTACGCGGAGGGCGTACCAGCAGTTAATAATCCGTGTTCTGCGGGTCGAAGTTGGTCCAGTTAGCCAGCCAGTTGCTGGCGGTTGAGCCGCTGGGGTCTAAGGCTCCTATGTAAGTCACGGGCGTGAAGAAGGCGTCGGTGAGCTTACTGTCGGTGAAGCTGGCGGGCACGGCGCTCACGATGGGCGAAGCCGTGCGGGGCACGAAGCTCGGAGCTGTCAGGTTGAAGGGATTTAGCAGCTGCACGTTGTCGGCGGTAGCGTAGCGGCGGTTGGCGTTGGCACTAGCTTTTAGCCAGGTGAGCGGGCCCACGGCCGAAGCCCACGCCGACGAGTCGCTGCTCATCGTGTTGTTATTGGTCAGGTTACTGGAACCTAGGGCTGGCCCGATATACAGAATGCTGCGCTGCCCGGCTGTCGAGTTAGAGTTGGTTAGCGCGCCGGCCAGGATGTTGTTCTTAAACCGGGCGTCGCTCCTGGCAATAGTTGCCGCCGTAGTGGCGCCATCGATGAGAACATTGGTGGGGTAGCCCATTATCACCGAGTTCATGATGCTTTGGGCCGAGTTGTAGCGGATATGTGCTCCGGCTATATACTGTGGGCTGTAAACTGCGGCGCTAGGATTCAGAATAGGTCCTACTGCGGTCACGTTGCTGAACACGGCCGAGGTCTGCGGCATATTGGCCGAGCCACTACCGTCGTTGTTCGATTCAAACGCCTTAGAGCCCGACTGGTCGGCCTGCGAGGGGTCGCGCAGCGACACCGCAAACTGCACCTTGCCCGAGAAGCCATTGTCTGTATCGAAGTCGTCGTCGAACGTGCGGTGGGCTACTAGGTACTTGGCGTTCACGGTGCCGCCAAACCACTCGAAGGCGTCATCGCCCGAGTACGACACCTGGATGTGGTCCATCACGGTGCCGCTGCCCACGGCGGCCAGCGTAATGCCGTTCACCTCATTGTTGGGCGAGAAAGCTACCCCGCCAAACTCGACGCGCACATATTGCAGCGTGCCCGAGTTGTCGGCCGCGTTGGTGCCGCCGTACTTGGTGGTGGGGCCGCCCTCAATAGTGGGCAGTGAGGTGCCCACAATGGAGTTGACGGGCGCATTGCCCGCGATGATGATGCCGCCCCAGTCGCCGTAGTTGCGCGAGCCCTTAGGCTGGTTGGAGGTGAAGATGATGGGCTTGGCGGCGGTGCCGGCGGCCATTATCTTGGCACCGGGCTCGATGATGAGCGCGCCCTTGGTGTCCTTATCGCCGAAGATGATGGTGCCGGGCTCGATGGTGAGCGTAGCGCCGCTGCCCACGTACACGTAGTCCTTGAGCAAGTACTTGTTGGCAGCCGTCCAGGTGGTATTGGTCGTGATGACGTTGGCGCGGCCGCCCTGCACCGTCACAGTGGGTGTGGTGGGCGTGGTAGGCGTGACGGGCGTAGTGGTGCCGGTGCCCGTGGTGTTGGGAGCGGGGGTAATGTCTTTCTTTTCGCACGCGGCCATAACCAACAGCGTGATAAGCGAACCTGCGGAGAGGATATTCTTTTTCATCAGAAAAGGAAGAGTAGGGGGTAATGAAGGCAAAAAGGTGAAAGTGAGGGCGTTGCAAAGCCGCTCTAGGGCAGCGGCGTGGCCGGGCGGGGCTCCAGGCTAAAGCGCAAACCCACGGTGTAGTAAGTGCCGCGCTTGTAGTTGGTGAGCGAGGGGTCGTCGGCCGTGTACTTCTGGTCGCGGTTGTAGTCCTGCACCAGGTTGACGGGTTGGTTGAACAGGTCCTGGATGCCCGCATTCAGCGAGAAGCGTGAGGAAACTGTCTTGGTCAGGGATAGGTCCACCGTTTGGCGGGGGCGTTCTACCACGTCGGGGTACTGGTCGGAGCCGGCAAACAGGATGCGCGGCCCAAACACGTTGTAGAGCGCCGTTACCTGCCAGGCGTTGTCGGGGGTGTTGAAGTAGAGGCCGCCGTTGAACACGTAGGGCGACTGGCCTTGCAGGGCGCGCTTGTTGTTCCAGGCCACAATGCCGTCGCCGAGCGTCACCTGGCTTTTGATGAGGGAGGCATTGAACACCACCGAGAGGTTGCGCAGCGCCTCGTTGGCAAAGCCCAGGTTCTTTTTCAAATCCAGCTCTATCCCGTAGGCGTAGGCGCTCGGCGCATTGGCGAAGGTGTAGGCCAGGTTGGAGGTCAGCACCACCACGTTTTCGATGGGGTTCTGGAAGTTTTTGTAGAAGGCCCCCACGTGCACCAGCTCGCCGGCCGAGGGGTACCACTCGTAGCGCATGTCGAAGTTGTCGATGGTGGCCACCTTAAGCGGACTATCGGGCGTGAGGTACAACGAGCCGTAATTCAGCACGTTAAAGTCAAAGTCGTAGTAGAAGAACGGGGCCGCCTCGCGGAATTCGGGCCGGTTGAGGCTGCGGCCGTAGGAGGCGCGCACCAGGTTGGTGGCGTTGAGGTTGTAGCTTAGGTTGGCCGAGGGCAGCACAAAGTTGGTGGTCACGTCCTGGTTCACCGGCTGGCCGTTGAGGCCCGTGCTGATGGACTGCACGTTGCGCTCGTAGCGGGCGCCGGTCACCAGCTTGAGCTGCTCGGTGAAGGGGATGTTAAACGATAAGTAGCCGGCTTCCAGCTCGTTGTGCGCGTTGTAGCGGTAGGTCGAGTTCAGGTCCTCGTCCACACGCCACCCATCGGAGCCAATGTTGCCGGGCGAAAAAATGTTGCCCACGTTCTCGTTTTTCAGCCCCACCAGGCCGCCCGTGTTCAGGGAGTAGCCAAAGGCGCGGGCGTTGAAGCCGCGGCGACGGTACTCCAGGTAGGTGCCCGCCCCAATTTCCACCTTGCGGCCCGCCACGTCTACCGTGCGCTTAAGGTTGGCATTGACGGTGAAAATGTGCTCGCTGAGCTTCTGGTACAGCCGGCCCGCGTTGTTGACGTCCACCTGGCCGGCGGCCGGCGTGAGCACGGTCTGCGTTTCGGGCGTGGTGTCGGTGCCGGGCGTGAGCTGGTACGACACGCGGCGCAAATCGGGCTCATTGCGGGCCGAGTAGCCGTAGCCGCCCACCCAGTCGAAGTGGGTTTTATCGTCGGCCGAAATGTGGGTGCCCGCGAGCTGCCCGGTGTAGGTGGTGCGGCCCTGGTAGCCTTGCAGGTAGCTGCGGCGGTTGAGGGCGTCGTTGTTGTCGCGGCCATCGCGCGTTACCTGCTGGTTGCGCGACTGCTGGCTAAACAGATTGCGCAGCTCCAGGCGCCCGCCGTGGGGCAGCACGAGGCTGAAATTCTGGATGGCCCCGAGCCGGATGTTGTTCGTCGACTGGTCATCGCGGAACTGGTCGGTGCGCTGGCCCGACACGTCAAACTGGTTGCGGTTGATGCCGAAATGCGTGTACGTGTTGGTGTAGTTGAGCGACGACACGCTGCCGATGGCCAGCTCACCAATCTTTATCTGGTCGAGGTACGAGGCGTTGAAGCGGATATCGGGCATCGCCTTCATCTTGTAGATGGCGAAGTTGTTGTCGAGCTGCTTGGCGTAGAAATCGCGCTCGTACTGCTGGTAGGCTGTGCTCAGCTGCGGCATGCCATTGGGCAGGTCGCGCTTGGTAGCGCCGAAGCCAAGCAGGTCGCCGGCCTGGCTTTTATCCGAGTAAAAGTCCTTGCCCGTGGTGCCCTGCCGATAGCCCGAAGAGTAGTTGACCGTGAACTGGCGCTCGTTGAACACCGGCTTGCGCAGGTACACCTTCACCAGGCCCCCGGCAAAGTCGCCGGGCAGCTCGGGCGAAGGGTCTTTGAACACCAGCACCCGGTCGATGAGCGAGCTGGGCACAATGTCAAACGAAAACGACTTACGGTCCGTCTCCGAGCTGGGGGCCGTTACATCGTTGAGCCACACCGTGTTGTAGCGGTCGCTCAGGCCCCGCACCTGGATAAAGCGGTTGTCAACAATCGTAACCCCCGGAATGCGGCGCACCACCTCGGCCGCGTCGCGGTCCTGGGTTTTCACAATCTGCTCCGAAGAAATGCCGCTCACCACCACATTGGCCTGCCGGATTTCATTAATCACCGACACCTCCGTGTTGGTGCGCCGCACGCCGCTGACCACCACCTCGTCAAGCTGCTGATTATCAGACTCCAGCTTGCCATTGACGACGGTGGTTTTGCCGGCCAGCACGGCCACCTTCTGCACCGTTACCGTTTTGTAAGACACGGAAGAAATGAGGAGCGTGTACTCCCCAACCGGCACCTTAGTCAGCAGGAAAACGCCTTTGACGTCGGTGGGCCCCGCAATAGTGCTGTTTTCCAGGTGCGCCGTGCCGCCAATGATAGGCTCCTGCGTTTTGGCATCCTTAAACGTGCCCTGAATGGTACCCGTGCCCTGCGCCGCCGCGCTAGCCCACGACCCAACGCACAGGAAGACAGCCAGTAAGAGTTTGGTAATGGAGTTTTGCATAATGGCTGCAAAATTCCCCCGTGCTTATTGTGCTAGTATAACGGCCAGGTTACCAAATGAATTTTGCATGAAAAACTTGCTTGTCTGGCCTTCCCGCGGCAGCGTTTTTATTTAGCAAACTCAAGATGCGAGCTACGCTTGGCCGGTCCGTCGGCGTGAGCCGGCCGACCGGTTGTCGTTGACCAGTGCGGGCTGCGCAACGACAACCGGTCGGCCGGCTCACGCCGACGGACCGGCCAAGCGGCCCCGCCAGTTGAAGCTTGCCAGTGCGGCGCGCTGGTCCGCAACTTGGGTTAGCAAACTCAAGTTGCGAGCTATACTCCCCGGTCCGCCAGCGCTAGCTGGCCGACCGGTTGTCGTTGCGCAACTCGCATCGGTCAACGACAACCGGTCGGCCAGCTAGCGCCGGCCGCCCGGCCAAGCGGCCTCGCCAGCTGAAACTTGCCAGTGCGGCGCGCTACGCCGCAACTTGGGTTTGCAAGCCTGCTAAGGCCAGGCGGCAAGCGGCGTAAGGGCCGCCCGGCGCACACTGCAGCCGGTGCGCCGGGTCCCTTGCTGAGCGGGCTGAACTGCGAATGTAAAAGCGCAACTGTAATGCAAGCTAACTAGCGGCGATACTAGCGCTGGGAGCCGCTACCCCCTACATTTGCCTTGTCTTTTTAATCCTTCTGTTTATGAGCAACATGATTCAGTTTGTCGCCAACTACGACGACTTGTCCACCGACAAAGGGTTTCAGTTCAAGTTTCACTGCGACCAGTGCCGCAACGGCTACATGTCTCGCTTTCAGCCTAATGCGATTGGTATTGCCGGCAGCTTGCTGAGCGCGGCGGGCAACTTCTTCAGCGGCTTGGGCGGCGTGCAGAATGCGGCCTACCAGATTCAGCAGGCCGTGGGCGGCAAGGCCCACGACGAGGCCCTGGAAAAAGCCGTGCTCGAAGGCAAGCAGAGCTTCAAGCAGTGCACCCACTGCGGCCACTGGGTGTGCCCCGATGTGTGCTGGAACGCCAGCGCCGGCCTCTGCGAAGCCTGCGCCCCCGATGAGCAGGAGTCCATGCGCTCGTTGCAGGCCCAGGCCACCCGCGAGCAGATTCGCCTCAAAACCCGCGAAACCGACTACACCAGCAACCTGGATTTTTACGGCAAAAGCGCTCTGCTGCAATGCCCCAATTGCCAGGGCAAACTCACCGCCGACCAAAAGTTTTGCCCCAGTTGCGGCACCACCAACCCCGCCGCGCAAACCCAGGAGCGGCACTGCACCGGCTGCGGCACCACCCTCAAGCCCGAGCAGAAGTTCTGCGCCGAGTGCGGCACGAAGAACTAAAATCGGGAAGTTGTAGAACGGAGTGGTACTCCGTTTCCACGTTTGGGCAGGAACGGAGTACCACTCCGTTCTACAACCGCCTTGCCTAAGTGCCACTTGCCGAGTAGCTTGCGGCCGTGGCCCGGCGCGTAGCATCCCCGCCGGGCCACGGCGCGCATGGAAATCCCGTACCCCGCTCTGGTCGATACTGCCCCCGCTAACGCGCCGCCCGCCGCCGGCCTCACCAGCGAAGACCTGGCCCCCACCAGCGCCGCCGCCCGCACCTGGACCACCTGGAACTACGCCGCGCTCTGAATTAGCATGAGTTTGTGCATTCCGACCTACATGCTGGCCAGCTCGCTCATTCAGGGCGGCATGAACTGGTGGCAGGCGCTGAGCACCATTTTTCTGGGCAATGCCATCGTGCTCGTGCCCATGGTGTTGAATGGCCGGGCGAGCGCGCGCTACGGCATTCTGTTTCCGGTGTTTGCGCGGGCCAGCTTTGGGGTGCGCGGGGCCAACGTGCCGGCGCTGCTGCGGGCCGTTATCGCCTGCAGCTGGTTCGGCATCCAAACCTGGATTGGTGGCTACGCGCTCTACCAGGCGGCCGTGCGCTGGTGGCCGGGGCTGGGCACGCTGCCGGCCGTGTTTCCGGCCAGTTGGGGCTTAGCTACGGGGCCGGCCATCCTGTTTTTTCTGTTCTGGCTGCTCAATATGTACGTGGTGTACCTGGGTGTCGATAGCATCCGGAAGCTGTTGGTTTTCAAGGCGTTTTTTCTGCCGGTGGCGGCGCTGGCGCTGCTGGCCTGGGCCATTTGGGCGGCGCACGGGCTGGGGCCGATACTGGCCCAGCCGGTGCACTTCGCCACGCCGGGCGCGTTCTGGACGTTCTTCTTCCCGGCGCTCACGGGCATGGTGGGCTTCTGGGCCACGCTCTCGCTCAACATTCCCGATTTCACGCGCTACGCCGTGAGTGAGCGCGCTCAGGAGGTGGGCCAGGCACTGGGTTTGCCGCTGCCCATGACGTTGTTTTCGTTTGTGGGTGTGGTAGTTACGTCGGCCACGCTGCTCATTTTCGGCGAAACCATCTGGGACCCTGTGGTGCTGGCCGGCCGCTTCGAGGGCCGCTGGCTGGTGACGGGGGCCCTGCTGGCCGTGGCGCTTTCCACGCTGGCCACCAATATTGCGGCCAACATTGTGAGCCCCGCCAACGACTTTGCCAACCTCGCGCCGCAGCGCATCAGCTTCCGGGCCGGGGGCTACTTCACGGGCGTGGTGGGCTTGCTCATCTTCCCCTGGAAGCTCATCGCCGACCCCAGCGGCTTCATCTTCACTTGGCTGGTGGGCTACTCGGCGCTGCTGGGCCCCATCGGCGGCATCCTCATTGCCGATTACTACGTGCTGCGTGGCCAAGAGCTGGTGCTGAGCGACTTATACCAGTACGAAGGCCGCTACACCTACCGCGGCGGCTTCAACCCGGCCGCGCTTATCGCGCTGGTACTGGGCGTTTTACCGTGCGTGCCGGGCTTCCTGGCCGCCATCGGGGTGCTCGATAAAGCCGTGGTGTGGCCCTGGCTGCTGGCGGTGTACAACTACGCGTGGTTCGTGGGCTTCTTCGTGGCAGCGGGCGTGTATTTGGGGCTGATGCGGGGTAGGGTGGTAGTCGCTAAACCACGCGCTTAAAGACGTGCTGTAAAGAACCTCCCTTTACTAAATCGTAAATCACCTCCTCAATAGAAGCCCTATCTATTCTGTCAATGAGAATCATATTGCTTGCCCAGAAGTATTTGCCACCCAAGCTTTCACCGCTCTGCTGGTGGTGTTTTACGATGCGCGCAATATTCTCATAGGTGAAGAAGGTGGCAACGTAGCGGGAATCATCTGAAAAGGAAACAAGTACGTCTGTATTACCAACGTTGTAATGCGTTTCCAGTGTTTCGCCGCTGGTTATGCCAGGAGAAATCCAAATTGATTTCAGTGATTCAATCGTCATTTCATTTGATGGCCAAGTGGAACCTGCGCGGCTTCATTACCGAGTTACATAATTTGCTGTCTAGCGCAGCTTAGGCTCCGGCCCTCGAAACACATCAAGGCCGCTCACAGGCGGCAGTTTCACCGGCCGGCCTTCGCGGGCCGACTGGTAAATTGCTTCCATAATGCGCTGGTCTTGCAGGCCTTCCTCGCCGGGCGTGTGGGGCGGCTTGTTGTCCAGGATGCACGCCGAAAAGTGGTCCATCTCGGCCGCAAACTGGTTGTTGGCTCCGATGGTAATCTGATTCTGCATCTTGGCCGGGCCCTCGGCGTGCGAGGTTTGCAGCTGCTGGCCGCGGTAGGCGTAGCCGTTGTCGAGGTGCAGCCAGCCGCGCTCGGCATTCACGCGGTAAAAGCGCGAGTCGTGGGTGTCGTAGTGCGTGATGGCGCTCACCAGCACGCCACCGGGGAAGCGCATTTGCCAGCTCATCATTTCCTCCACCTCCTTGAAAAGCGGGTTGCCGGGCGTGCTGTGCATGTACCCAAACACCTCCGTGGGCTCGGTGCCCAGCACGAAGCGGGCGGTATTGAGGCAGTACAGGCCGATGTCGGGGAGCGCGCCGCCGCCGGCCAGCGCCTTTTGGTGCCGCCAGTGGTCCACGTTGGCCGAGCTTTGGCTGTTTTGGGCCTGAATGTATTTGACTTTGCCAAATTTCCGGCTGCGCACCATGTCGCGCACTAGTCGGTTATAAGGCTCGTACTGAATACGATAGGCAATCATGAGCTTCACCTTGGCTGTGTTGCAGGCGGCAATCATCAATTCGCACTCGCGCACTGAGTTGGCCATCGGCTTTTCGCAGAGAATGTGTTTGCCCGTTTTGGCTCCCCGAATCACAAACTCGGCGTGCATCGAATTAGGCAGCACGATGTAGATGGCCTGCACCTCGGGGTTGTCCTTCAGCTTGTCGTAGTCGGCGTAGCTGTAGCAGCTCGTGGGTTTAATGCCGTACTGTTTAGCGACTTTGGCCAGCTTCTCGGGCGAGCCGCTAACCAGCGCCACGGGCTTCGATTTTTTGCACGCCCCAAATGCCGGCAGCAGCTCCTCAAGCGTGAGGTGGCCCAGGCCCACGAGCGCGTAGCCCACGCGCTGGTCGGGCGGCAGCGGAGTAGGGGTGGGCGGCGACTTAGGGTCTGCCGCCGATTTCCAGGCTTCCAGCTCGATGGGCTGGTCGGCCGCCGCCGGTACTTGCGCGGGCGGCGACACGGCTTCCGATGACGGCACTTGCTGCCCGCCCGCCGCCGTGAAGGTGGTGCTGGCCTCGACCTGCGCGGCCGGCGTACCTGTGGTGGGCGTAGCCGTCGCGCCCGCCGGGGCGGCTTTATCTTGGCAAGCAGCGAGGGTGCCCGCCGCTACGCCCGCCGCCAGCCCGCGCCCGGCCAGACTTAGAAATTCCTTACGTGATACTTCCTGGCCCGCGTGGCGCAGGACCGTGTTCAGCAGGTTGTTGGTAACGGACATAGAAGCAAATGAGAAGCGTGAAAAAGCAGCGGCCCTATGCTTGGTAAGCGAAAGGCACCGTACTTATCTGTGCATACTCATTAAATCTTCATATGGTTGGCTCCGCGCCACCGGCCGCCGGCTGCATTTTTCGCTGCTGACTAGGGCTAAGTCGCCGGGCTTTTGCTACTCAGCAGCCAGGTCAAATACCTCACCGTTGGCTAGCTCGTAGCGCAACAGGCCGGCCCGCTGGTCCCACCAGGCGGCTCGCAACTGGCTGTTGCCCATGTGAATAGTGCTCTGCTGGCCGCTGCGCATGAGCTGGGCCGCCGGGTAGCGGCGGCCACTGGCTAGCGTAATGGCTTCGGGGGCCAGCTTTACCAGCCGGGGGTTGGGGCTGCCGGGCGGGTCGGTGGCCTGGCACAGCAAGCCCGCCAGGGTAAAGGTCAGCTGGGCCGGATGGTCGGGGTATGTTTTGTAAGCCAGCAGCGAAAAGCCTGGGGAGTCGCTGCTATACGCCGTGGCCGATGTCAGCACCAGCGTCGAGCGAATAGCCTGGTACTTACCGGATTCCAACTGGTTGCAGTCCTGGTTGTCATGGAATTCCTTCAGGGGCTGAATTGTGAGCACGTTGGTGGCACCCCGGTTGCTGCGAAACGTCAAGCGCTGGCCGGGCTGGTAGGCGCTGACCCAGGCGCGCTCGTCGGGCGTGAGAGTTATCGGTTCGCAGTCGCCGCAGCCCGTGGCCACCGTGAGAAGTGACAGAAACGACAGGAGCTTGGTCATAAGCTGCCGCCAGCGGGGGAGGTAGGCCAGCACCGGCGGAGCTTAGTTAAACGGCGGGGCGGCGTGGGCGTTGGGATGCTGCCCCGCAGTTAGTGTCAACGGATAGCAACCCCGTACTGTGGAAAAACCGCATCACGCGATAACAGCGTCAGGCCTTCGCTAAATGCTTGCGCGATGAGTAGGCGGTCGAGTGGGTCACGGTGGTGAAACGCCAGGTGCTGCAGTCGCAACAGGTGCTCAAAAGAAATGGGTAACAGGCGTATTGCGCCCGTTGTCATAAAGACATCTATTTCAGCAAAATCTCCCCGTAGGGCCAGCTTGCCGATGCTGGTTTTAATTCCTGTTTCCCACAGGCTGACTATGCTTAGCCAGCAAGTATTGCGCGAGTCTTCAATAAGGTCTTTAGCCGTATTGCTGAGGTTGTTGTCGCCGTTGAACAACCAGATAAAGGCGTGGGTATCGAGTAGCAGGTCCATTACATATAGTCCTTGAAATCCTCTAGCGGCTCGTCGAAGTCATCGCTCATCACGAAAAAGCCTTTTGCTGCCCCAAACTGCCGCTTTTGCAGCGGTGGTTGCGGCTGTCTTAGTGCCTTAGATTTCAGAAAGGCGACAAAATCTTGCACCTCCTCTTGGAGGTTGGTTGGCAGAGTGGCTATTTCCTCGGCGAGTTGGGCAGTGGACATAGCGTTGGCTATTAAGTAAATAGTGGAGTAAGTTACCAAAATTTCCACCAGGATTTCGGCTTCTCGACGGATTGACCCATCTCGTATAAATGATAACTTCCTCCTGTTAACTCTTTTGTATCAATATTATAG
The DNA here is from genome assembly GCF_054779975.1 of Hymenobacter arcticus. Lineage (NCBI taxonomy): Bacteria > Pseudomonadati > Bacteroidota > Cytophagia > Cytophagales > Hymenobacteraceae > Hymenobacter > Hymenobacter arcticus. Next base: position 348,327 of record NZ_BAAGXF010000001.1, on the reverse strand, counting down.
GTAAATGCGACTAATTGCTCTTCATTTATCGGGTCGAAGGAAAATCCTGCAAGCATAGTGCCACTTAAAGTCAAGTCTTTCAAGCTATCCCAGGATATTCTAGCGGAATGCCAATAGGCGCCATTCGGCTCCACTATGGTTAGGTCAATGCTATTCTGCAAAACAAAACGACCATCGGCCAGCCTGAAAATACCCGCAACATCACCTCTAAAAACAGTTATCGGCCTTGTCTCTTCAGGATTCATCAGGTAACAAGTGCCGCCGGCAACCACTACTACATTGGCGCTGTTTTCAAGCTTTTGAATATCGCTGAAACTTGTCCATCCAGGCTGAAAGTTGGCTACCCAGTTAGTGCCATCCGCTTTATAAAAACGGACAGCAAATCCTTGCGAATAAAACTCCTCACCGCTCTCGGTTACCGGAATATACATCGGGCCATAAGCTGGCAGACCTGCTAAAATCTCGTAGCGTTTGGCTTCTGCCGTTTCCATTGGGTGAATGGCTGAGATGGATGGCGGTTATTACGCCAGCTCAAACTGCAAGCGCAGCAAATTGGCATACAGCCCGCCCTCGCGGTCGCTCAGTTCTTCGTGCGAGCCGGCCTCCACAATGCGGCCGCCGTCGATAACCAAAATCTTATCCACTTTGCGAATGGTCGAAAGGCGGTGGGCGATGATGAGGCTGGTGCGGTGCTGCATTAACTCATCCAAGGCACCCTGCACCAGCTTTTCGCTCTCGCTGTCGAGCGACGACGTGGCTTCATCGAGGATGAGGATAGCGGGGTTTTTCAGGATGGCGCGGGCGATAGCCACGCGCTGGCGCTGCCCACCCGAGAGCTTGATGCCGCGGTCGCCCACCACCGTGTCGAGGCCCTCGGGGAAGGCCGAAATGAATTGCCAGGTATTGGCCCGCTGGGCGGCTTCGATGATTTCGGCCTCGGTGGCACCCGGCTTGCCGTAGGCAATGTTCTCACGGATGGTGCCGCCGAATAGCAGCGTTTCCTGGGGCACAATGCCGATGTGGCGGCGCAGGCTGGTGAGGTCGTAGTCTTGCACGTCGTGGCCATCGACCACGATGCGGCCCCCGCTGAGCGGGTAAAACTGCATGAGCAGGCCCGCAATGGTGCTTTTGCCCGCGCCGCTGGGGCCCACGAGTGCGATTTTCTCCCCCGATTTGATGTGAAAATCAATGTCTTGCAGCACGGCTACATCGGGCCGGGTGGGGTAGCGGAAGGCCACGTGCTCGTAGCGAATATCGCCGCGCACCTGGCTGGGCACCAGTCCGATAGCCGGCTCCAGGTGCGTGGGCTCAGGCGTTTCGTCCAATATTTCCAGGATGCGCTCGCTCGCGCCGAGCGTGCTCTGCACTTTGCCGTAGAGCTCGCCCAGCCCCGCCACCGAGGCGCCGATATACACCGTGTAGAGCAGAAACGAAACTAACTGCCCGATATTCAAGTGGTTAGGGTCGCTCACGGGCGTGTGCACCAGTGTGGCGCCGCGCCACAGTACTAAGATGATGCCCCCAAACAAACCGATAATCACGAACGACACGAAGCCGCCCCGGTAGAGGTTGCTTTGCAGCGCCGCCTGCACCACCTTACGCAGGGAGGTGTTGTAGCGCCCAATTTCAAACTGCTCGTTGGTGAAAGCCTTCACCGAGTTGATGGCTTGTAGGGTTTCCTCTACAATGGTGTTGGTGTGGGCCAATTCCTGCTGCACGGTCTTGGCCAGGGTGCGAATTTTGCGGCCAAACAGGCCCGCTACCAGCACGATGGGCGGAAACGTGACCAGCATAAATACCGACAGCTTCCACGACACAAACATGATGAAGGCCAGCCCCGCCACCAGCGTAAATATCTGCCGAAATAGCTCGGCCAGCGTCAGCGAAAAGGAATCCTGAATCTGGGCTACGTCGCTGGTAATGCGCGAGGTGATGGCCCCTACCCGGTTTTGCTCGAAAAATGGAATGGGAAGCTGCACAAACTTGGCGTAGAGTGCCTGCCGAATGTCGCGCACCGTAAACTCACTCACCTGCGTGAAAAACCAGATGCGCCCGAACGAAAATAACCCCTGCAACACCGTGACCAGAAACAGCCCCAGCGCAATGTGGTTGATATCCAGCACCATACCACCAGGCAGCGTAAACGGCTTGTCGGTAGCCGCATCCACCAGCTTGCCGCCTATCCACGGAAACGACATGGTGCTGAGGCTACTGAGCACCAGCAGCACCATGCCCACCGCAAACTTGCCCCGGTAGGGTAGCACGTAGCGAAAAATCCGCAGGCTGCGCTTGAGCGACTCTTTGTTAACTTTTGGTTTGGGTAGGTCGGCGGTCGCGTCGTTGCCGCTGGTATTCAGTCCACTTCTGGCCATAATTTAATCGGGGCCGGTTAGGGGCTGGCCGGCTTATATACTAAACGCAAACGGGTCAAAATTGCTTTGAACTGTTTGCTCAAACTTCTACAAAAAACGGTTATGCCCATCTGGCATCCACGCCGTGTAGCATAACGTTTCTGCCAGGCAATCAACCAAGTGAAATTCGCGCTAATAAGCTACCTGGCCGGTGCCACCGGTCCGCCGGCGCGAGCCGGCCGACCAGTTGTCATTGACAAATGCGGGCCGATTGATTGTCGTTGACAAATGCAGCCTAACTGGTTGCCATTGACAAATGCGGGTCAAGCAATTATTGTCGAAAACCTAATATTTAACAAAGTCAACCGGTCGGCTGGCTCACGCCGGCGGACCGGCGAGCGCCAAAACCTAATTCAAGCCCGGCGCGTCCTTGGCCGAGCGGGGTACTTTGCGGTCGTTCTCAAACTTGGTCACGCCGGCGTTGTCGAATGGCACGGGCACCTGCACCAGTACGGGCACTGGTACGCCGCGCCGAGTGGCGGGCTGCCAGGCGGGCAGGGCTTGCACCACGCGCAGGGCTTCGGCGTTGCATTCGGGCGTTAAGCCCTTGGCAATGATGGGATTGGTGAGCTTGCCATCAGTGCCCACGGTGGCGGTTACGAGCACGTCGCCGGTCACGCGGGCCTGCTTGGCCTTCACCGGAATCTTGACATTCTGGGTGAAGAACTCGCCCATGGCCTCCTCGCCGCCCGGAAACTCGGGGGCGTGGTCGGGGCGGTTGTCGGCCCCGCCGCCGGCTTGCAGCTTCATGTTGCCGGGCGTGAGTACAATGGGAGCCTTGGCCGCCGGGGCCGGCTTGGTTTGGGCCAGCGTAGCCAGGGGCGCGGCCAAGGCCAGCAGGAATAAACTAAAACGCATAGAATGAACAGGAAATGAGAGGAATAGGCCGCGCCAAAAGCAGCCACCCGTACCCCCAAGTTAGGACAATTGCGGGGCGGCTTCGGTTCGGTTGCCGGGTAGCGAAATCAAGAGTAAGCCCAGGTAAATGAGCGCGCCATTGAGCAGTAGAATCTCGAAGCCGAACTTGTAGCCGCCCAGCCACTCTACCGAGTGCGACACGATGAGGTAGGTAAGGGCTACGCCCGCCACGCAGGTGGGCAGCACCAGCTTGTCGCGCAGCTGCCGGGTGGTGAAAATGCCGAACGCAAACAGCCCCAGCAGCGGCCCGTAGGTGAAGCCGGCCGCCTTGTACACGGCATCAATTAGGCTCTGCTCGTTGAGAGCCCGGAAGATGAGGATAATCACAATCAGCACCGCCGACCAGCCCAGGTGCGTGAGCTGGCGAAACTTCGTTTGCTGGGCTTCGGAGTACTGCTTAATATTCAGAAAATCAATGCAAAACGACGTGGTAAGCGACGTGAGCGCCGAGTCGGCCGAGGCGTAGGTGACGGCGATAATGCCCAGGATAAAGATGATGCCCGCCGCCAGCGAAAACTGCGTGGTGGCCAGAAACGGGAATACCTTATCGGTATCGAGCGTCCCCTTCACGTTGAGCAGCTGCGGCAGGTGGGCCAAGTCGAGGCCCTTGGCGGCGGCGTATTTGTAGAGCAGCACGCCCAGCGTGAGAAACAGAATATTAACGCTCACGATGACCGGCGTAAACCAAAACAGGTTTTTCTGGGCCTCGCCGAGACTGCGGCAGCTCAGGTTTTTCTGCATCAAATCCTGGTCGAGGCCCGTCATCACAATGGTGATGAACATGCCGGAGGCAAACTGCTTCCAGAAGAACTTATCGTCCCGAAAATCCGAGAAGTAGACCTGCGACATGGGGCTGGCGTGCACCGTGCTGATGAGCTGCTTGAAGGAGTAATTGAGCGCATCCGACATAAAGTAGATGCTCAGGCCCACGCAGCTCAGCATGGCCAGCGTCTGGAAGGTATCGGTCCACAGAATGGTCTTGAGGCCGCCTTTAAACGTGTAGAGATAAATAAATAAAATGCTGACTACCACCGTGATAGAGAACGGTACGCCCATCGAGTCGAATACCGCCAACTGCAACACACCCGCCACCAGGTACAGCCGCAATGCCGAGCCCAGCGAGCGCGAAATCAGAAAAAACAGCGCCCCCGTTTTGTAGCTCCAGTAGCCAAAGCGCTGCTCCAGGTACGAGTAAATACTCACCAGCTGCAAGCGGTAGTAGAGCGGCAGCAGCACCGTGCCAATGACTACGTAGCCCGCCACAAACCCCAGGGCCACCGCCAGGTAGCTCCAGCTTTTGCCGTACACGTTGCCCGGCACCGAAATGAACGTGACGCCCGAGAGCGAGGTGCCAATCATGGCGAAGGCCACCATGTACCAGGGCGCGTTGCGGTTGGCAATAAAAAAGCTTTCGCTCGTGGCCTTGCGCGAGGTGAGCACCGCAATGATGATGAGCACGGCGAAGTAGCCGGCAATCAAGCTCAGAATAAGGGTTGGAGACATAGGTTAAGCTGGTAGCTACTAGCGGGGGCTTTGAAGCAGCCCTTAGCTGATAGCTTCTTTTCTGCCGAACAAGAATGGACCGACAAAGCTAACAGCTAATAGCTGCCAGCTATCGGCTAAACAATCTATTCCCACTTCGTCCAGTCGAGCACCTCACCCACGGCGGGGGCGTGCAGCACGCCGCGCAGCAGGCCGCCGGCCGCCACCTCCGTGAGCAGGCGCAGGGGCTCGGAAGCAGGCTCGTCGCTGAGGTCGAAGGTGCCGTGGTGCATGGGCACCACGTGGCCGGCGCGTAGCACGTTGGCCGCCTTGGCGGCTTCGTGGGGGTTTTGGTGGCTCTGGTGCATCATAAACGGCGGCTTGTAGGCCCCGATGGGCATCAGCACAATGTCGATGGGCCCAAACGTTTGCTCAATCTGCTCGAAGTGGTCGCCGTAGCTCGTGTCGCCGGCGAAGTAGATGAGCCGGTCGTCGGTTTTGAGTAAGAAGCTGCCCCACAGTACTTTATTGGTGTCAAACACCCAACGGCGGTGCCAGTGGTCGGCCGGCAGGTAGTAGAGCTCAAACGGCGCGGCTGGCCCCAGGTCAAACTGCTGCCACCAGCCGGCCTCCTGCACCGGCAGGGTGGGGGCCATGCCGCGCAGCAGGTCCGCCGTGCCCAATGCTGAGAGGGCTTTCATCTGCGGGTTTTGCTGAGCTAACAGCTTGATGGTCTGCTTGTCCAGGTGGTCGCGGTGACCGTGCGAAAGCAGCAGGTAGTCGATGTTGCGCACATCAGTGGGCTGGCAGGGCAGGGTGTGGCGGTGGCGTAACCCTGGCGAGCTAAACAGCACGGGGTCAAATAGTAAGCTTACGCCCGCAATGCGCAGCAGAAAGCACGAGTGGCCCAGCCACACCAGCATATCCTCAGTCGAGAAAAAGGCCTCGGCGCAGGGCACCACGCGGGGCACCCAGGTGTCGCGCTTTTTTTCCTCCTTCTGGGGGTTGGCCGTGAGCTGCCAGCGCAGCAGTGTGCCCAGCTGCGGCTCGTAGCGCGTGTCGCCGTTGCAGTATTCCTGGCCGATGAGCTTGTTGCCCAGGTAGCCGGGGCGAATGGTGCGCAGCGCCTCGTTGCGGCGGTAGTGAACGGAAGCAGACATAAAGGCAGGCAAAGCAAATGGCACAAATCGGCCGCAAAGTTGTTATAGTACCGTCGTTGTCGGCCAAAGTTCGTAAGTTGGACTGCGTAACGTCCCATATCTGCCTAACTACCTTTTTTCATGAGCGATAACCAATTTTCGTCCGGCCGGTCCATTGCCCAGCAACTCTCCGCTGAGGATGCCGCCCGGATTCAGGCCAACTTCTTTGCCCAGGTCTACGGCTGGATGGCCGCCGGCCTGGCCCTCACCGGGGGCGTGGCCATGTTTGCCGCCGGCACGCCCGCCATCCTCGATTTTATCTTCGGCACCAAGTTCGTATTCTTCGGCCTCATCATCTTGGAGTTGGTGATTGTGGGCTTCCTGTCGGCCCGCATCTTTCAGTGGAGCCGCACGCAGGTGCAGGCTGCTTTCATCGGCTATGCGCTGCTCAACGGCCTCACGCTGAGCGTGATATTCCTGGCCTACACGGCCAGCTCCATTGCCTCCACCTTCTTCACCACGGCCATCATGTTTGGGGTGATGAGCGCCTTCGGCTACTTCACCAAGTCGGACCTCTCGGGCTGGGGCAAGCTGCTGAGTATGGCGCTCATTGGCTTGGTTATCGCCATGGTAGTCAATATGTTTTGGGGTAATTCGACCCTCAACCTGCTCGTGTCGTTCGTGGGCGTTATCCTCTTCACTGCCCTCGCCGCCTACGACACCCAGAAGCTCAAGCAGCTAGCCTTCCTGGGCGTGACCGAAGGCGAGGAGGTGCACGACAAGGCCTCCATCCTGGGTGCCCTCACGTTGTACCTCGACTTCGTAAACCTGTTCTTATTCCTGCTGCGCTTCTTCGGTCGCCGCCGCTAATACTCAAATAGCTAATTAATTAAAAGGCCCCGCCCAAATTTTGGGCGGGGCCTTTTTTTGTGCACAGCATCCCTTTACAAAATCAGAACGTCATGCTCATCTGACGTCCACGCAGTGAAGCATCTCTACCACGCCGTAATAGCTACTAATCCAACGGCGTGGTAGAGATGCTTCACTGCGTGGACGTCAGATGAGCATGACGTTCTGATTTTGTAAAAAATTGCTTAACAATTACTTGGCATTATTCAGCAAGAAGCCTTCCGCCGCTTTGCGGTGAGCTTGCAGCTCGGCCAACGCCGTAGAGTGCGCCAACTCATAGCTGGCCAGGGCCACCTGGGTTTTCTGGCGCTCCTCGGCAAGTTGCTGCTGAGTATCGGCCAGCTGTTGCTGCTTGGCTTGCAGCTGCTGGCTGAGGGCAGCCAGGTCGGCGGCTAGCTGGCGCTCCTGCTCGGCCAGTTGCACCAGGGGGCCGGGCGCGCCGGGGCCCACGGCCTCGCCCAGCTTCTCGCGGTGGCGCGCCAGCACCTTGTCGCGGTCGGCCGCCAGGGCTGCTTCAAACTGGCCGGCGGAGGTTAGCAGGCCCGGCACGGTAGCCCCGTTCACAGCCGAAAACGCGTTGAAGGAAGTCTGGTACAGCATGGGGCCGCTCAGGCCCGCCGCCGCCAGGCTTTTCACCACCTTCAGGTAAGCCGGAAAGTCTTTGCCATCGCCAGCGAGCAGCCCGGCAATGTGGTCGAGGTGGCGCTGCTCGGCCTGCCCGGGGGTGGGTAGCGTAGTGGCCTCCGTTGCGCCCAGCACTGGTCCACTGCTAGTTCGTGCAGAAGCCGCAATAGGCTGATTAACAATAGGCTCAGCGCCCGGCTCCACAAAAAAGTCCTTAGCCGCTTTGGCCAGGTTATCAAAAATTTCCATGAGCAAACAGCGCGCAGGCGAAAAAAGCGAGTGGGCCGGCGGCCACCAGGTGTATCGCTGAGGCTACGGCCGCATTACACTGCACACTACTAGAAAGCGTCAGAACCTCACCCAATTAACATAAAAAAGCCCCCTGCCTTCGGCACGCCGAAAGCAGGGGGCTTTTTGAAAACAAGAATTTACTTCGCGGCGCTTGCCAGCCAGGCGGCGCGCTGCTCTTTCTGGGCAGGGGTGGCGCTCATTTTCTCCACGCTTTCCATGCCCTGCACCTGCACGTTAGTGTCTTCGGTGAGCACTACCTGCACGGCGCGCTCTTGGCCGGCGCGGTTGCGCACGCGAACGGGCACGAGGTCGGCGGGCGTGTGCTTGCGCATGATGCCTTCGAGGGTCGCCATGTTGTCGATTTTCTCGCCGTCGAGGGTCACTATCTGGTCGCCCCGGTCAATGCCCGCCTTGTAGAGACCCGAGCCGATGGTGGTGTTGCGCACCAAAATGCAGCGGCCTTCCTCGTCAAACTCCACCTGCCGGGGCAGGGCGGCGGCCAGGGCTTTTACCGGCACTACGGCCAGGCCCATGGTAGCGAGGTTTTCGCCGAAGCGCGGGGCCTCGTGGCCGTAGATGTAGCGCCGGAAGAACGAGCCGGCAAAGGCCGTGTCTTTGGCCACAGTGCCCAGCACGCGCTGCAAGTCGGCCACGGTGTAGGCTTTGGCGGGGGCCAGGGCGGGCGTCTGGGTTTTGCCAAACTCCTGCCACATGGCTTGCATATACTTATCGAGCGAGGTGTGGTAACGCTGGCGCAGCTGCAAATCGAGCACCAGGGCCAGGCCCGCGCCCTGCACGTAGTACGAGAGGTAGGTATTGTTGCGGTTGGTGGGGTCTATCGACACGGCTGCGTCGGTGAAGGCCGCCTGGCGGCTCATCTCCACGGGCGAAGTAAAGCGTGCGCCCGGCGAGTTGAGGCGGGCATTCACCCAGGAGCTTATTTTCTCGAAAAACTGCTCGTCGTCGTAATAACCCGCCCGGCGCAACACCAGCTCGCCGTAGTATTGCGTGAAGCCTTCGCCAAACCACAACGCATCGCTCATATTAACGCGCTGAAAGTCAAACGGCTCCAGGCCCTGGGCGCGAATGCGCTCCGTGTTGTAAGCGTGGAAGAACTCGTGCGACACGGTGCCCAGGTTGCGCAGCGCGCCTTCCTCGCGCAGGGGCAGCGGCGAGGTGAGCGAAGTGGAGTTGCGGTGCTCCATACCGTCGCCGCTGGCCTGGGGCAGGTAGTCGCCCAAGAAGGTATACTTGCCGAAGTCGAACTGCGGCAGCTCACCGTTGAACACGCCGGCCGCCTCGCGCACCACTTTCTGGGTCTTTTTCACGAAGGCATCGACTTCGGTGGCGGTGCCGTTGTAGTAAGTCGCCATCTCGAAATTACGGCCGCCGTCCTGCCAGGCGTGCAAAAACTGCGGTGCGCCCAGCACCACCGGGCTATCCATAAAATACTGGAGGTTGGGGGCGGTAAACGTGGTTTTGTCGGTGCCGCTGGCGCGCAATTGGGTGGCGGCTTTCCAGTTGGCAGGCAGCTCAAACTTCACTTCGGTGGGCCGGTTTTCGAGGCCCTGCGCGTAGCAAAACGTGGCCGGCATGTTGAGGTGCGCGTGCTGCTGGTCGATGCCCGCAAACGTGCCATCGGTGCGGTCGCCGTAAAGGGTATAATTGAACTGTACCGTGCCGTCGGCTCCCGGCGTTACCTCCCACGAGTAGGGGTCAGGCCGGGTAATGGCCAGCAGCTTGCCCGCGCCATCGGTGGCCACGGTGTAGTACACATTCTTCACAAAATCGTGCAGCGCGTAGCGGCCCGGCGACGAGCGCGCCATGCGCACCACCAGCTTTTGGCCCACTGGCAGGCCCGCAAACGTGGCTGCAATGCGCGCCTCGTGGTGCACGGCATTGGGAAAAGTAACGGCATAACGCACGGCCGGGCCCGCGCCGGCTACCTGCGCCAGGGCCAAACCAGGTAGCAATACCAGCCCTAAACCAGGTAACGACCCACTGGTAAGAAGTTTTTTCATAAAAAGGAGTTGAATAATGCTAAATTGTATCTTTAAAGGGTGCGACGCACCTGTAGGCGATGCAAAGTAAAGCCGAAACCAGCGCTAAAAGCGGGTTATTCGGCCAACTATTTCTTACGCTGGGCGAGCATCGTGCAGAACCAGCCCAGCTATCGCACCCCCAAAAAAATACTGCTCCCAACTAGCTGCCAAGCCCAGGGCTGCCAGCTCGGCCGGCCAGGGCGGCAGCCGCCGCACCCGCAAGCCCACCGTGAGGCCAAAGAAGGTGTACATGGCCGCCAGCAGCCAGCGCCGCCAGCCGCGTTGCGCCGGCCGGAAGTCGGTTACCAGCCACGGCGCGCCCGGCCGCTGGGCGGCTTGCAAGCGCGCCAGCGCCCCCGGCAGTGCGGCGGCCGTAAAGCAGTCGAGCACGAAAAACGTCACGATAACGTCAAACTGCTCGCCGGTCCGCAGCGCCGCTTCGCTGCCCTGGCGTAGCTCTACGGTCGCGCCGCGCGGGGCAGGATGACGTAGTAGCCGGGCGCGGGTGCGCGTCAGCATGGCCGCCGAGGTTTCGAGGTAGAGTATCTGGGCTTGGGGCCGCTGCCGCCAGATTTCGGTGAGCACCCAGCCGGCCCCACCCCCCAGCACCAGCACGCGCGGGGCCGGGCCGGTGGGTAGTAGCCCCGCCGCCAGCGTGGCGCGCTGCGCCCGCCGCAGCGCCCCCCCAAACGCCAGTCCCGCCAGCGCATCGTAGAACCCGGCCACCGGCCCAAAGTCGGCGGCCGGCGGGCCGGTAGGGGCGGGGCGGGCAGAATCGGCCATCAAAAATGTGCTGAATGAGCCGGCAAGTTGTGGGCAAACGTGCCAAAAAGCCGGGCAAAATGCCCGTTGCCAAAAATAAATGCGTGCGCAAGTAACTGAAAGACAATTTTCCGGCTCCCGCGCCATTGGCTCCCCGCCTAAAAATGCAAGGTTACGCTTGCATGAAGCCGAACGAAGCCCCTATCTTTGCAGCATCAAAAGCCACCGCCGACCGGGCGGCCCGATTTTTGAGTCTCGTTTGCGCTTGTGGCGAAATTGGTAGACGCGCTGTCTTCAGGCGGCAGTTCCGCAAGGTGTGGGAGTTCGAGTCTCCCCGAGCGCACGATTATCCTGAGCAAAAAGCCAGCCCCGCAACGGGCTGGCTTTTTTGTTGCGCGGTGGTCAGCCCCGGCAATATCCTGCGCAGTGCCAGCAGGGCAGCCAATTCTGACGGAATTCCGTTCAAAGAAGCTTTCTATTCGTTGCCCGCCATGCCCACTCCCCTTACCACCCCCGATTCGGCTACTTCTACGCCGGCCTCGCGCACGGCGGGCGTGGCGGGCTTGCTCACGGCCGAAGTGCTGGTTGGCGCGGCGGTTTTCGTGCTGGCGTTCGGGCTGTTCTTTTACCTCACGCGGGTGATATTTCGCGAGCACTCGCAAGTATTTGATAATTGGGGCTTTGCTCAGATGGACCGCTTGCGCCAGGCCCAGCCCTGGACCTACGGGGTGATGCAGGCCATTACCTTCTTTGGCTCGGTCAAGTTTTTTGTGCCCGCCAGCATCTTGGTGCCGCTGCTGCTGTACCGAAGTGGCTACGGGCGCTACGCCGTCGAGCTGCTGCTGTCGATGGCCGGGGGCGTGCTCCTCAATGAACTGCTCAAGGCTTGGTTTCACCGCGACCGGCCCAGCACGGCCCTGTTTTACCAATATGGCCTGAGCTTTCCGAGCGGCCACGCCATGATGAGCATGGCCTACTATGGCTGCCTGGCCTGGCTGATGGTGCAGTACCACGCGCGCTGGGGCGTGGCCACGGCGCTAGTGGGCTTCTCCCTGCTTATTGGCCTCACGCGGGTGTATTTTCACGTGCATTACCCCACTGATGTGGTGGCGGGCTTCTGCGGCGGGGCGGCGTGGCTCGTGCTACTGCGCACGGGCATCCGGTTGTTCTGGAAGGAGAAGAAGGCAGCCGAGGAAGCTATTGTGGTGGATAAATAATCGCAAACGTCTGTCATTGCGAGCGCAACGCAGTGGAGTGCGGCAATAACAGACGTTTTTACGTAAGGCTGGTCTTTAATTAATTTTCACCGTGACGCGTAGCGCCAGCAGGCCCTTCACGCCCTGCAACTCCTCCAGCTCCAGCTCCTCCACGTCGGGCATGAGCATGTTGCGGTCTTGCAGGTAGTCGATGTATTCGAGGTATTCGGTGGCGTCGCGGGGCTGGGCGTACACCAGCGCCAGCTGGCCGGGTTGGGTGAGGCGCTCGCCGGTACCCAGCACGGTGGCCTTATCAATACGTTTCTTAATTATCTCGTAGCGAATGTTATACGCACCATCCACGTCGAACTGGCGCTCGTCTTGCCGGAAGCGGATGCTCAGCGATTGCGAATGAATGAGGATGAGTTGGGTGGTGTCGAGCGGCACGGGCAGCTCGGCCTTGAGGGCGTGGGTGCGGCGCGTGATTTCGACCATCACCAGCAGCTGCCACAGGCGCAGGTTTTTGAGAAAAACCAGGTCGAAAGGCTTGTCCTGCACCAGGCTGCCGCCCACGTAAATGTTGTACTCCACGCCATCGGTTTTGAAGCGCTGGAAGTAGTGCGGAAACATGAGCTGGGCCTTGTCCTCCTCCTCATCGAGATAGTCGCTGATGGTGTCGTTGAGGCGCGTCACGCTCTCCTCAAAGTTGCGGCGGCGGTGGTACAGAATGCCCAGGCGCGGGTCTATCTGCTGCCAGTAGGCGGCGATGGTGGGCCGCAACTCCACGTTGTTCTGGGCCAGGTACTCAAACAGCGGTTCTACCTCGGTGCGCAGCGAGTCGTAGATGCTCACCTCGTCGCCGCTGATGATGCCCTGGCGCAGCCGACGTAAGTTCTTGGTAACGTAGAACTTAAGCTCATCCAGAATGGGTAGCTGCTGGAAGTCGGATGCTTTTTTGAGCACCCGGTTGGCCAGCGTGAGGTGCTCGATGAGGTCGCCCTGCACGGCCTCGTTGCGGGCCACGCTGCTGCCCCGAATGTCGCAGGAGCCGTGCAACGGGTACACTTCCTCAAACACGATGGCCTCCATCTCGGCCTGGCGGTTGCCGTCTTCTTGCCGGGCCAGCAGGCGGCGGGCCGCGTCGTTGAAGCGCCACTCCATGGTGGGGTGGATGGCGGTAAAACGCTCCTTGATAACGGCCTGAATGCGGGTCTCCAGGTCTTCGGCGTTGCGCTTCACGGCCACCGCAAACAGCGGTAAAAACTGGTCAACTAACTCTAAATCAAACTCATCCAGGCTATTAGCGTCAGGCGAGCCCAACTCCAGCAAACCCACCGTGTCGGGGCCGTAGGGCAGCAGCGCCAAGATGGCCGAGTGAATACCCATGCGCAGCATTTGCTGGCGCAGGCCCTCGGGAATGCCTTCCTCGGTGGCCACATCCTCCAGCACCAGCGGGCGGCGGTCGCTGAGCAGGCGCTCGTAGAGTTGGCGAAATTCTTCCTCCAGCTGTTGGCCTTGCAGATGCTTGGTGAGAAAGCTGTGGTTGATTTTGCGGCCAAAGTCCACGAACGCCTTCTTGCGCTCGTCGTAGGCGGCGATGCCCACTTGCAGGGCCGGCCGGGCAAAAAGCACCCGCAGCTTCTCCTGAATCTGCTCGAGGCGGTCGGAGGCTTGCAGCACGTCGCGCTCCAGCAGGTCGTACTTCAGCTCCGACAATATTTCCTGGCTCGTAACATCCACCAGCTGAAGCAGATGAAAACCTTCTAGCACAAATTGCTCGGGCGGCAGCAGGCTGCGCCACAGGTCGAGGCGGTGGCGGTTGTGCAGCAGGTGCTGCACTTGCTCGGGCGTGAGCACGGGCTTATCGCCCACCACCCGCACCCGCACAAACGACGCATCAAAGCTCACGCCGTAGTGCCGGTAAAGCCCTATTTTATAATCAGGTACGGTAAAAATAAAATTGTCTGACCCGGGGGCTTCCGCCCCGTACTCGCGCACCAGGATGAGCAGGTAGGCCATGCGCGCCATGTGTACTTCCAGCATGGCCAGGTCCACGTTGAGGGGCTGCTTGATGGTACGGTCGCGGCCCAGCAGGACCTCGGCAAAGCGCGCCGTGTGGTAGAAGCTCTGGCGCTGAAACGGCGCCACTGCCCCGCTAATGGCCGTGGCCATGGTGGCGGGCGGAAACACGGCCAGCATGAGCGTGGCTACCACGTCGGGGCACGCGTCGAGGGCCGTAATGTCGGGCAGCTCGCCCCGGCAGGTGGTGGTGTCGGCCACCTGCTGCATCACGGCGCGGGCCAGGCGGGCCACGCCGGGGTTGGCGTCGTGGGCCCGCGCCTGCCAGTATTCGATGAGTGGCTCCAGACTGAGGCGGGTGGCAAAGGAAAAAACCGCGGTTGTATCAGCCACCGGCTCCGGCTGGGGCGGGGCCTGGGTTTCGGGCGGCGCATGGGCAAGTAGGGGAGCGGGCATAAGGCAGCAAAATGGCAGAACAGGCGCAGGCGAGCCAGGTAAGGGCTACGTAAAAAGCCCGCTCAAGGCTTTAAATGGGTTTGGTCAACATCACGGCAATAGGGTCTTTACCGGTTTCGGTGACATCCTTGGATATCCCGTTGACGAGGAAGGTTTTTTGGGTGTTACGGTAGTAGGTGCAGCAGCCGTCGGCTTCGTAATTGCCCGTCAGCATAATGTTGGTTAGCCGAAATTCATACGTCTTTGAGTTTTTCGCTCCATCGTGTACGGTTAACAGATAATTGTAAGCATTCAGCTTGCCACCCGTAGTGCTGGGCGCAAACGGCGTGATGTTGCTGATAACGAGCGTGTTTTTATCCAGTCCCGCGGCTGCAAGCCTGGCAACAATGGAAGCATCGCGCTGCTGGTTCTGAATGAGGAGTTGGCGGTCGGTAATTACCAGCGGGTTAGTAATGCTGTAGCGCTGCAGGTACACGGTATCCAGTTCTTCCTTGGTGAAGCTGGTAATGTCGCCGGCGGGCGCGCTTTTGAGCGTCAGGTAGAGCGAGTCGGCTTGCAAGTCGTCGCGGTTACAGGGGGTATTGGCGCAGCAGGCGGCTACCAGGGTCAGCAGGGGGGAAAGGGCGAGGCAGCGAACAAAGGTTTTCATAGCCGGTATAACGCAAGCCCGGCCCCGGCAGTGCCCGCAGGGCACGGCGCCGGGGCCGGGCAACAAAGATGCGGCGGCCGAGCCGCCCAAAAAATTACTGCTTGGAGCTGCCGCCGGGCAGCGTGGGGTTGTTTACCTGGCCGCCGGCCATCAGGAGGGGGCGCAGGCGGGTGGCGGCGGTGTCGAGCTGAGGCCGAATCTGGCCCAGGGCCTCGCGCAGGGCAATTACGTCGGCCAAGCGCGGGGCCTCGGTCTGCGAGTAGCCGCTGTACATGGCCACTTTCACGTTGGAGGTGCCTTTGCCGGAGTAGGTGCCCAGCAGCTCGCCGTTGGCGTTCATCATCTGCACTTCAGCCTGCAGGTCAGTCTTGTACCACTCCAGTGGCGCGCCGAAGATGCTGGGTATCAAGAAGGTAATAACCTGGGCGGCTTGCAGACTGCGGCCGGTGCGCACGGTTTTTACTTTGGTTACCACCAGGCGGGCGTAGCCGTAGGTGGCGGTGTCGGTGGGCTCCAGCACGTTGCGTTGCAGCTCGGCCTTAAACATGCGCAGCGGGTCTTCGGGCAAAGCGCCGTCGTTCATGGCCAGCGGGCCGGGGTCGGCGGTGATTTCCAGCGGGGGCAGGCGCTTGCTGATGGTAGCCGTGGGGGTAGACGAGAAAGTGCCTTTCACCGACTTACAAGCCCCGAGGCCGCCCAGTGCAAGGGCTGTTAGCCAAAGAACGCGGCTCGCAGGAGAGTAGAATTTCATATAAGGAAAGTAGTACTAAGGGGTAATGTTGAACTATGTAAAGAACAGATTAGCTGCTGACAAGATAAAGGAAAATGGCAGGAAAATATTGAGCTAAGTTAAAGAGCTAAGCACAATTATCACCGCTCACGGCCAGCTTTCTCTCAAGTAAAACGCTGACTTAACGATTTGTTTAGGTATCTACGAAAATGATACTTTAGCGGTACTTAGTGGCTGGCTAGCTCGGCGGGCTCGGCGGCCAGCAAGTCGGGCGGGGCCACGTAGTTGTCGATAAACTCGCCCTCCCAGCGGGCTACCACGGCCGAGGCCAGGCAGTTGCCGAGCACATTGACGGCGGTGCGGGCCATATCCATGAGCGCATCGATGCCCAGGATGATGAACACCGGCCAGGCCGGCAAATTGAACGAGGGCAGCGTGGCCAGCAAAATCACGAGTGAGGCGCGGGGCACGCCCGCCACGCCCTTGCTGGTGAGCATGAGCGTGAACACGAGCAGCATCTGGTCGCCAAACGAGAGGTGCACGCCCGCCGCCTGCGCCACAAACACAGCCGCCAGCGAGAGGTAGAGCGTGGTGCCGTCGAGGTTAAACGAGTAGCCCGTGGGCATTACGAAGGCCACAATGCGGCGCGGCACGCCAATGCTTTCCATGGCCTCCATAGCGCGGGGCAGGGCCGCCTCGCTGCTGGTGGTGGCAAACGCGATGCTCACCGGCTCGGCCACCGCCGCCACAAAGCGCCGCAGCGGAATGCGCATGAGCAGCGCCACCGGCAGCAGCACCAGCAGCACAAACGCAATGAGCGCGCCGTAGAGCGTGAGCAGCAGCTGAAACGCATTCAGCAGCGGCCCGAAGCCCAGCTTGGCCACGGTGTAGGCCATGGCCCCGCCCACGCCCAGCGGCGCAAAGTACATGACCACGTTGGTAAACTTGAACATCACTTCCGACAGGCTTTCGCACATGTCGAGCATCAGGCGGCGGGGCTTTTCGGGGGTGAGGGCCAGGCCGATGGCGAAGATGATGGCAAACACCACCACTTGCAGCACCTGCCCCTCGGCCACCGACTTGGCAATGTTTTCGGGGAAAATGTGCAGGATAATTTCGGATACCGTTTGCGGCGCGGCCACGGCCAGCGTGTCGGCCTTTTCGGCAATGGCCGTATTTTGGATGCCCACGCCAGCCTTGGTGAAGTTGATGGCCGCCAGCCCGATAAACAGGGCAAAAGTGGTCACTACCTCAAAGTAAATCAGGGCTTTGAGGCCCATGCGGCCCACCTGCTTGAGGTTGGCGTGGCCGGCAATGCCTACTACTAGCGTAGCAAAAACCAGCGGCGCAATAATCGTTTTGACCAGGCGTAAGAACGCGTCGCTCAGTACTTTAAGATTGAGCGACAGGGCTGGGGCATCGTGCCCCAGCTCAATACCGATGAGCATGGCCAGCACTATCCAGCCGGTGAGCGAGCGGCGCGGGGCCACGGCCAGCGCCAGGGCACCCAGGGCCGCCCAGCGAATGGCACTCAGCACGACTGGCGGCAGGCCCAGCAGGTTGTAGGCGGCGAGTAGGGTGAGGATGATGGCCAGGGCCGCCAGCCCTACAGCCAGCCCGGAAAGACGCGAAAACTTCATGAACTATTGATGGGGGGAATGCCTATTCGGGTATAAAGTACGGTAGGCAGCGCCGAAACCGGCCGCTACCCCGCGCCGGATGACCCCGCGCGCCGCACCTTTGCCGGCGTCATTTGCCCGCTTGCCCCCATGACCACCTGGACCCTCACCACCCACGAGCTGCCGCTGCGCTACCTCTGGAAAATAGCTCGCAACGCCTCGGCCACCAAAACTAACCTGGTGCTGCAAGCCACCCAGGCCGGTACTAGCGGCCGGGGCGAAGCCGCCCCCAACGTGCGCTACGGCGAAACGCCCGCCCTGCTGCAAGCCCAATTCGCCGACCTGCTAACCCACGGCCTCGCCCAGGCCGACACCCTGCCCGACCTCACGGCGCTGCTGGCCGCCCGGCCCGTGGCCCATGCCCTGCGCTTTGCCCTAGAGGCGGCGCTCACGCACTGCCTGGCGGCCCGCGCCGGGCAGGCGGTGTGGCAGTGGCTGGGCGTGCCCGCGCCCAGTGCGCAGGTGGCCACGGCGTTTTCACTGCCCATTATGGAGCCGGGCGAGGTCGCCAATTTTATTCAGGAGCACCGCGCCGGGCGGTTTAAATTGTTGAAAATCAAGGTAAATCAGGAAGGCGGCCTCGACCTGCTGCGGGCCGTAGCCGCCGCCGTGCCCGGCCGGCCACTGCTGGTAGATGGCAACGAGGCCTGGCCCGATGCCGACAGCCTGCTGCGCTTTCTGGAGGCCACTACCAACATCCCCGGCCTGCGCATGCAACTGCTGGAGCAGCCGCTGCCCGCCGCTTGCGCCGCCGACTACCGCTACCTTCGCCCCCGCGTGGTCGTGCCCCTGCTGGCTGACGAGTCGGTAACCGATGCCGCTGATTTTGAAGAGATTGCCCGGCAGTTTCACGGCGTCAACGTGAAGCTGATGAAGGCCGGTGGCTACCAGCGTGGCATCGAGCTACTGCGCCAAACCCGCGCCCACGGCCTGCTGCCCATGCTGGGCTGCATGGTCGAAACATCGCTCGGCATTTGGTCGGCGCTGCAAGTGAGCGCCCTGGCCGACGTGCACGACCTCGACGGCCTGCTCATCGTGCGCGACGAGCCTTTCGGGCTGGTGCGGGAGGAAGCTGGCGAGCTGATTGGTGAGGAATGAGTAGCTGGTTAACCGAATATTACAACAAAAGAACATCATGCTGAACGTAGTGAAGCATCTCGCGTGTGGTAGTAATCACCGTCGTTGAACGATTGAGTTACTACCCCACGCGAGATGCTTCACTGCGTTCAGCATGACGTGCTGTTAATATAGTATAAACATCAAATTAACAGTTACTTAACTGCCTTTATCTGCGTGTCTAAATCTTGCAACTGCTTGTCTACCACGCCGGTGTCGGGGGGGTTGGGGTGGGTTTGTTGCAGCAGGGCCACCTTGCGGGTGAGCAGCTCTACTTTTTGGGTAAGGAGCTGCTCGCGCTCGTTGGGCGCGTTGCCGATAATGGTAGTGGGGGCGGTGCCTACTTGCACATACTTATCGTACTTCGCGTTGGCGGTCACCGAGTTATCGCCGCGGGCGGCGGCGGCGCTGGCGGGCGTGCTGAACACAATGCCCCCCTCGGCATTGATGTAGTCGCCCTCGTGCAGGCTGGTGATTTTGCCGCCCGGAAACTCGACAATACCGCTTTTTACGTTAATTTTGGTGCCGTTGGGTAGGCGTACGTTTTGGGTGAGCGGCGTAATTTGGGTGGCCAGACGCTGCACTACTTCGCCGTTGCGAAATACAAACTGAGCGTTGCGGTTGGGGCGAACGGGTGTGCCGCCCGACTGGGCCTGGCTGGAGAAAGCAGTTAGCGAAAGCGTAGCACCGAGCAGGGCTACGGCAAAAAGGTGAGGTTGGCGCATAAAAAAGAAGAGAAAGAGTAGGGGAGAGGCTGGCCGAAAAGCTGGGCTTTCTACGCGCCAGAAAAAAAAGTGATGAATTTTTGGAATGATGTAGCTACATTCAATGTATGTACACTAAATTTGTAGCCGTAATCAGTTCAACTCCGTGCGCCTAGAAGACGAAATCAAGCAGACCACCTTCCAAAGCGAAGGCCAGAAAGCCTACCTGAACATCCTGTTCACGTCGGGTTGGCTGTCGCTGCGCCAGGCGGCCGCCTTCCGGCCCTTCGGCATTACACTGCCGCAATTTAATGTGCTGCGCATTTTGCGGGGCCAGCACCCGCTGCCAGCCACCGTGGCTCTGCTCATCGAGCGCATGCTGGACAAAACCAGCAACGCCTCGCGCATTGTGGACAAGCTGGAGGAAAAAAAGCTCGTCACGCGTACCGTGTGCCCCGCCAACCGCCGCGCCGTGGACATTCGCATCACCGAAGCCGGCCTGGGCCTGCTGCGCCAGATTGATGAGAGCGGCCTGGTCGATGTGCGCCAGAATGGTATGGCCGCGCTCACCGAAAGCGAGTACGTGCTGCTCAACCAGCTGCTCGATAAAATCCGGGCATAGAAATTGGCTAGCGCATCTCCCGATGCGGGCTCAGCCTGTCACCCTAACTAGTTTTCATTCTCCCTTTTTTCTTTTTAAGTACCCCCCACCATGAAAAAGTTTTTGATGCCCGCCCTGCTCGGTGTTGCCCTGCTCGCTGCTCCTACCGCTTTCGCCCACACTGCCCCCACCAAGGCAGCCGCTAAAGCCGTGGTAGTGTACAAGTTGCAGCCGCAGCTCAGCACCCTGGGCTGGGAGGGCAAAGCCGTAACGCACGGCCACAATGGCACGATGCAGTTCACGGGCGGTGACTTGCAAGTGAATGGCAATCAGGTAGTTGGCGGTATGGTAACCGTGAACATGAAGACCATGAAGGCCACCGACATCACCGACGCCGACAACCAGGCCAAGTTTGTGGGCCACATGAGCAGCGACGACTTCTTCGGTGCGGAGAAATTCCCGACTTCGACCTTCAAAATCACCAGCATTAAGCCCATCGCCGGCGCGGCTGCCAACGCCGACAACGCCACCATCAACGGCGACATGACCATCAAGGGTGTGACGCAGGCCATCAGCTTCCCCGCTAAAGTGGGCGTGAAAAACGGCGTGGCCGCTGCTACTGGCAAAGTGACCATCGACCGTACCAAGTTCGGCCTGAAGTACGGCTCGAAAACCTTCTTCGACAGCATTGGCGACAAAGCTATCAACGATGAGTTTACGCTGACTTTCAACGTAGTAGCCAAGCAATAATTGCCGCTATACGCTGCTTAGGCAGGTAGTTACAAAAGAAGGCCGCTTCCCTAACTAGGAAGCGGCCTTCTTTTGTAACTACCTGTTCGATAAACACTTAATTGGTACGAGCCGGCGTGCTGGCCGGAGGCAACGTTGGGGCCGGAGCCAGCGGGGTAGTGGGGGCCGTGGGCGGCGCGTTGGAAGCCACGGTGCGCAGCTCCAGGCGCAACGGAGCTACGGCAGCTTCCCGCAGGCAAACCAAGCCATAAACAGTTTCGCCGGGGTGAATGACGCGGTTGGTGAGGTCGTACTGCTCTAGCTCAGTGCGGAAGTTTTTGTTGGCCAGCGAGGCTCCCACCATGTTGCCCCCCGCAATGAAAGGCCCCATGTAAATGGTGGTGCCGTCGGAAGACGTGGCGTAGCCGTTGGTAGTGGTGCTCGTATAAAATGTGGGGTTGAGCAGCACGTAGAGCAGGTAAATAAAAACGCCCTGCTTCATGTCTTGCGCGGCCAGCGTAGGCGATACGGGCGAGATGGCCCGGTCGCCGTGGTAGAGCACGGCATCGCGCGAAAAGTCTACGTCGGCGCCGGTGTTGTTTTTCACCTGCACGGCCACCACGTGGTAGCCTTTTTTCTGCTCCTTCTTCACGTACTTTTTGTTGCGGCCGTGCAGGCGCAGCGCATCGTACTGGTAGCCAAACTGGAGCGGGGCCGTAGCCGACGACGACTGGAATGTAGCCACGCGCTCGGGCCGGATGGCCGTGTACGACCCGGCGCAACTGCTGCCGAGCAGCGTGCAACCAACCAAAAACGCAGCAAATGAACGAGTAAGCTGTCTTTTCATAAAATGAATAAGAGATGTAGAAAAAAGGCAACCAAATATAAAGCACAAAAAAAGCCAGGTTGATAATCAACCTGGCTTTTCCTTGAATATTGCTAAACTTTACAGGTGAATTACCTCATCATAGGCGGCGGCCGTGGCTTCCATAATGGCCTCGCTCATGGTGGGGTGGGGGTGCACCGACTTGATGATTTCGTGGCCGGTGGTTTCGAGCTTGCGGGCTACCACTACCTCGGCAATCATCTCGGTCACGTTGGCCCCAATCATGTGGGCACCCAGCCACTCGCCGTATTTTTTGTCGAAGATGACTTTTACGAAGCCGTCTTTTACGCCGGCGGCGGCCGCTTTGCCCGAGGCCGAGAACGGGAACTTGCCCACCCGGATATCGTAGCCCTTGGCCTTGGCTTCAGCCTCGGTGAGGCCCACGCTGGCAATTTCGGGCTGGGCGTAGGTGCAGCCGGGGATGTTCTGGTAGTTGAGCGGCTCGGGGTGGTGGCCCGCGATTTTCTCGACGCAGATAATGCCTTCGGCCGAGGCCACGTGGGCCAGCGCGGGGCCGGGCACGATGTCGCCGATGGCGTAGATGCCGGGCACGCTGGTCTGGTAGAAGTTATCGACCAGCACGCGGCCTTTTTCTACCTTAATACCCAGCTCTTCGAGGCCGATGTTTTCGAGGTTGGTTTGCACGCCCACGGCGCTCAGCACCACGTCGCAGGCAATTTGCTGCTCGCCCTTGGCCGTTTTGATAAACACCTGGCAGCCTTCGCCGCTGGTGTCTACTTTGGTTACTTCGGCGCTGGTTAAGATGTTGATACCCAGCTTACGGTACGACTTCTCCATCTGGCGCGATACCTCCTCGTCCTCCACGGGCACAATGCGCGGCAGGTACTCCACGATGGTTACCTCGGTGCCCATGGTGCGGTAGAAGTAGGCAAACTCGACCCCGATGGCGCCCGAGCCCACCACCACCATGCGCTTGGGCAGGTTGTCGGGGGTCATGGCCTTGCGGTAGCCGATGATTTTTTTATCGTCGATGGGCAGGTTGGGCAGCTGGCGGGCGCGGGTGCCGGTGGCCAGAATAATGCTCTTGGCCTCCACGGTTTCCTTGGTGCCGTCGGGCTTGGTTACTTCTACCTTGCCGGGGGCCAGCAGCTTGCCGGTGCCCACCACGGTTTCGATTTTATTCTTCTTGAACAGGAAGTTAATGCCCTTGCTCATGCCATCGGCCACGCCGCGGCTGCGCTTGATAACGGCCTCAAAGTCGAAGCCCGCCTCCTTCACCGTCAGGCCGTAGTCCTGGGCGTGCTGGAGATATTCGTACACCTGGGCGGTTTTGAGCAGCGCCTTGGTGGGGATGCAGCCCCAGTTGAGGCAGATGCCGCCGAGGCTTTCGCGCTCGATAACGCCTACTTTCAGCCCGAGCTGCGAGGCGCGGATGGCGGCCACGTAGCCACCAGGCCCTGAACCAATTACTACCAGGTCAAATTGCAATGCCATGAGGTTTAGTTGTGCGGAGGAATTGAGGAATAAAAAAGCCCCGGCCGGGGCCGGGTGGGCAAAGATAACCCCGGTGCCGGGCTGCGGGTTCGGCCGGCTTTTTGCAGCGCAGCTTAGTTGAAAGCGCGACCCTGACCGCGCTTTTCCGTAGAAGTCCCGGATGCCCCGACACCTGGGTCGGCTGGCCAGCTTATTTTTGCTATCTAATGCGCTATTTGTCTACTACTTACGTACCCGTTGCCCTGGCTTTGCTCGCGCTGGCCACTAGTTGCGCCACTACCACCGAAACCGACCGGCCCACCGTTACTTCCTCCGCCGATGTGACGCGCAGCGCGCCCACCGTGGCAGCCCCCGAGGCCCCCGCTACCGACGTAACGGCCCTGCCCACCCCCGACCCCACGGCCCCGGCCCCGACGGCCCCCGTGGTAGCCGACGAAACCCTGGACGTGCCCTCGGCCGAGGCCAGCGCAGCCGTAGCAGACCCCAACGCCCTGTCGGCCAGCGCGGCCAGCGCCGAGCGGGCCGCCGAGCGTAAGCTCAGCGCCGCCGACTACCGCTACCAGCTGGCCCGCGCCAACCTGGTGCTCAAAACCAAGCCCAAGGACGCCCGCGCCCACCTGGAGCGCGCCAAAGCGCAATCCAACCTGAAGAATTATAAAGACGCCAAGCCCGACTACGTGATGGCCCTGCGCACCATGCGCGGTAACCCCGACGTGTACTACAACAAAGCCGTGAATGAGCTGATGCTGCGTGAATACAAAGCCGCCTCGACCGACTTCAGCGGCGCGGTAAAGTTTCGGCCCGATGACAAGGAAGCATTCTTCGGCCGCGGGGTGGCCAAGATGCAGATGTACCAGTACAAGGCCGCCGTGTCGGACTTCAGCCGCGCCCTGGCCCTCGACTCGCTCTACGCCGACGCGCTGGAGTACCGCGGCATCAGCTACGCCAGCTACGACCGCCTGGCCGAGGCCCGCAAAGACCTCGCGAAAGCCGCCAAGCTAAACCCCGAAGCCGAAAAAAGCCTGCGCCGCTACGGCAAAGGCAGCAGCATGGTGCGCGGTGGAAATAAGTAACTGATTGATAGGCGTAAGTGAGTAAGGGGAGTACGGTCGTTCTCACAGCAGAACGACCGTACTCCCCTTACTCACTTACGCCCATTATTCACTTACTCCTCCAGCAGCCCGATATGGCCCAGGTGGTGGCGGCCGTGCCAGGTGTATTGCACCAGGGCCTGGTCGAGGCGCAGGGTGGTGTCGTAGCGCGGGTGGTAGAAGGTGCGCTGCCACTGCGCTTCGTCCAGGTGCTCAAGCAGGCCGCTCCAGCGGGCGTGCAGGCTGCCAAGCAGGGCCAGCGACACGGCGAGGGGCATGGTAGCCACGTCGGGCAATTCGGCCCAGGCGGCTTCATCGAAGGGGCGTACCGTGGGATTGTCCTCGGTGAGTGCTAGCCGAAACCGGCTGTATAGGTTGAGGTGCGTATCGGCCAGGTGGTGAATGACTTGGCGGCCAGTCCAGCCGCCGGGGCGGTAGGGCCGCTCGATGCGCGGGCCGGCGGCCGCCACGGCGGCGGCTAGCTGAGTGGGCAGCTCGGCCAGCTGCCGGAGGTAGGGCGCACGCTCGACAGGCGTGAGGGGCGCGGTGGGCAGTTGCAGCCGGCCAATGGGAAAGCGCAGCTGGTCGTCGGGCAGATAAGGAGTCATATATGAAACGAGTTAAGCGGTCAGTAAATTCAGGTGGGCCAGGTGATGCCGGCCGTGCCAGGCGTAGAGCACCAGCGTTTGCTCCAGAGTGGCGGTTTGCTGGTTGCCGGGGTGGTAGAAGGTGCGCTGCCACTGGGCCTCATCGAGGTGGTGCAGCAGCGTGAGCCAACGGGTATGCAGGTTCTCTAGTAAGCTCAGCGACACGGTGATGGGCGTGGCAGCTACATCAGGCAGGTCGGCCCAGGCCGCTTCCTCGTAGGGCCGGATGGTGGGGTTGTCTTCGGTGAGGGCCAGCCGGAAGCGGCAGTAGGCATTGAGGTGCGAGTCGGCCACGTGGTGGATTACCTGGCGGCCCGTCCAGCCGCCGGGGCGGTAGGGCAGTTGCAGGCGCTCGCCGCCCACGCGGCGAGCCGCTTCTAGTAGTTGAGCGGGCAGCTCGGCTAGTTGCTGCAGGTACAGGGCCCGCTCGGCGGGCGCGAGGGGCGCGGCAGGCAGCATGGGCCGGCCAATGGGGTAGCGAAGTAGGTCGTCGGACATGGCGCGGGTAGGGTAAGCTTTAGCTTGTTGTTTAGCTAAAAACGAGATACATACTTGCTTGGCAGCTTTTTGTAAAATATGCGCTCAAGCAGCGGGCGGCACTAATGCCTACCCCAGCTTCAGCCAAATGCCCAGCAGCACGGCCACCGCGCCCAGCGCTAGCAGCAGGCCGTAGAGCGGCCCGGCAAAGCGCAGCCACTGGTCGTAGCGCACGCCGGTGGCGGCGAGCATAGCCATGAGCGCGCCGTTGGTGGGCGTGAGCAGGTCGGTGAGACCCGCGCCGTATTGGTAGGCCAGCACCGTTACCTGCCGGGGCAGGCCGATGAGGTCGGAGAGGGGCACCAGCAGCGGCATGGTGAGCACGGCCTGGCCGCTCACGCTGGGCACGGGCAGGTGCAGGGCCGCCTGCACGCCCATCATGCCCAGGGCGGCCAGCGCTACGGGCAGGTGAGCCAGCGGCGTGGCCAGCCCCTGCACAATGGTATCAACGATGTGGCCCTGCTCTAGTACCACAAAAATGGCCCGCGCAAAGCCAACCAGAATGGCCGAAAACGCAATGTCGCGGAAGCCCACCACGAAGCCCTCGGCCGTGCCCGTGAAACCCAGCCCGCCCACGAGCCCGGCCGCCACACCCAGCATAAAAAACAGCGCCGACATCTGGTCGAAGTCCCAGCCCAAGCTTACCACGCCGTAAGTAAAAATGCTGAAGGTCAATAACATAAGCAACAGCACCAGGCCGTGGCGACCCGCGCTGGCGGCCCCGGCCGCGGTAGCCGGGGCCGAGGTATCGGGGGCGGTGCGGTAGCGGGTGGCGTAGCGCATAGTGCCTACTATCCAGATAGTCAGGCCGATGGCTAGAAACACCAGGCGGTAGCCCGCCGCCGACAGCAGCGGCAGTTGCGCCAGCTGCTGCGCAATGCCCACCTGAAACGGGTTGATGGGGCTGAACGCCGCGCCCACCAGCGCCGCCCCCAGGCTGGCCGCAATGGCCGTGAGCACCGGGTAGCCGAGCCGCCGCATCAGCACCAGTAGCACGGGCAAGAGGGCAATTATCTCCTCGCCCATATTCTCCAGCGCGCCCATGGTGGCAAACAACAGCGCCACCACCGGAATAACGGCCACCTCGCGCCCCTGCGCGTGCCGCAGCAGCCAATCGACGCCAAAGCCGAGCGCGCCCGTTTGGTCGACCACCGTGAAGGCCCCGCCGGCCAGAAAAATCATGAACACCACGGCCCCGGCCGCCGCCAGGCCTTTCGGGATGGCCACGGCCACGTCCAGGGGGCTCACGGGCGTGGCCGGCACGCGGTGGTAGGAGCCTGGCACCACTACCTCGCGGCCGGTGGCGGCGTTGGCGCGGCGCTCAAACTGCCCGGCGGGCAGCACGTAGCTTAGGGCTGCCGCCACGATAATAAACAGGGTTAACAGCACCAGCGGGTGCGGAAAGCGAAACGACTTCATGACTGCAAAGTTGCGGCCGGCGCGTCGAGTGCGCCGTGGCGGCCGGCCCGGCCGTTCGCGGCGCAGCCCTTCGGGTGTACCTTCGAAGTAGCCCTATGACGATTGCCGCCTTCAAAAACCTGCACCAGCGCCAGCAGGCCGAGCACCTGGCCCAGCACGGCCACGCCCTGGCCGAGCGCACCGAAGACAGTTTCGAGCTAAGCCTCTTCGCCATCGAAACCTACTACGCCGAGGTGTGGCGCAGCCGCGGCGACGAGGCCATCCTGTTTATCCACGTCTTCGACCGCCCCAGCGGCCTCAGCGACTACCTATCTCTGATTTCGCTGCGCGACGTAGCCTAACAGCCAGTCCAGGCGCAAGCATAAAAAAAGCCGTTCTCATTACTAATTACTTGTTAATCAAGTAGTTAGTAATGAGAACGGCTTTATATAAAACGAGTTGTGAGGTGGTGTTAGGCGGCCATGCGGTCGGAGCGCTCCACGGTGGTGAGCAGCTGGTCGATTTCGGAGGCGAGGCGCTCAATTTGTTCGAGGCCGGCGCGGGCCTGCTCCATTTCGCCGCGCTGGTGCTGGCGCACCAGCGACTGGCTGGTATCCAGGGTTTGGCGAATGAGGCGCTCGATGCCCGCAATTTCGGCGCGGTGGCCGTACTGCGGCTTGAGCACCGCGTTCAGCCACTGGCCGAGGGGGTTTTCCTGCATCGAAAACAAACTCGGCTCGGGCTCCCGCACCCCATAAAGTACCGAGCGCAGGCGCGACTTAAACAACACCTGCTTCACGCGGGCCTGCTGAAAGTCGAGGGCGGTAAGCTCCATAAACGGGCGGGAAAGTGGGGTAATAGTGCTGCTTAACAAGCACTTGCTAAGTAGTGGCCGGGCAATAAGCCCCGATAAGTGGGGCCCGGCGCGGGGGTTGTTGCCGGAACGCGCCCGCCATTGAGCAAATTAGGGGCCAGGCTGCGCTGCTTGCAGCCAGTAGTCCTGCTTAAACTAAGAACCGATGGCCGGCCCAAAGGTTGCAGCTACTCCAGTGCCTTGCGCGCGGCCACGAGGTCGGTTACGTCGTAGGCAAACACCATGATGCCGGCCACTTCGCCTTGTTCGCTGAAGCGCTGGTAAGTGAAGTTGAAGTAGCTGGGGTGAGCGGCGGGCTCGCCCTCCGGCCCCGGTAGCGCCACCCGCATTTCATCGCCGATGAAGGTTTCGCCGGTTTGGTACACCCCGTCTAACAGCGTGATAATGCCCTGGTCGATAAGCTCGGGCAGGGCCTCGGCCACCGGCCGGCCCAGCAGCGTGCGGCCGGGAAAGAGCGCCTGGTACTTGCTATTGGTGAATCCGTAGCGGTGCTCGGGGCCGCGCAAAATGCAGATGAGGGCCGGGGCCTGCATAAACAAGCCTTCGTAGGTAAGGCGCTGATTTTCGGCTAGTTGATAATTCTGGTAAGCCTGCTCCGACAGGATGGCCTGCTGCTCGTTGGATTCCAGAATTTCCTGCACCAGCATTTTCTGGTCGTGAATTTCGGTGGCGCCGCCCACCCACAGGTTGATATCACCCTCGGGGGTGCGCCGGGGCTGCGCCCGTACCAGCAGCCAGCGGTACTGGCCATCGTGGCGGCGCAGGCGGTACTCTACCTGGTAAGGCGTGCCGGCGGCCACCGCCTGCTGCCACTGGCTGCGCACGCGGTCGAGGTCGTCGGGGTGCAGGCCATCCAGCCACTGTTCGCCCAGCTCGTCGGCCATTTCTTTGCCCGTAAAAGTCAGCCAGCGCGGGTTGAAGTAGTCGCGCTGGCCGTTGGGCGTGGCCGTCCAGATGAGAACGGGTAAGTTATTGAGAATAAAGCGGGTGCGTTCTTGTTCTTCGGTGAGTTTCTGCTGGGCCTCGGCGGCGGCTTGGGCTACGCGCAGCTGCTCGGTCACGTTTTGGGTGCGCTGCAAAATGTATTGCAGCTGGCCCTCGGCATTGAGGATGGGGAAGTGCGTGGCCTGCCAGTAAAACTCCTCCAGGCCACCGCCCAGCTCGGCGGGCCGGGCCAGGTCGTAGCGGATGAGCGGCATGGTATGCGGCTCGAGGTAGCGCCGCACGTGCTCGTGCGACTCCCGAATCTGGGCTGCCCCGCTTTCGCTGCTGGCCGGGTAAGCCTCAAAAAAGGGCCGGCCCACGGCCTCTTCGCGGCTCTTTAGCGACACAGCCACGTGGCTGTCGGTATTGTCCAGGATAGTGGCTTCCGGGTTGGGAGCGATGAGCAGAAAGTTTTCGGGCAGGGCATGGAAAACCTGTTGATAATCGACGGGGAACACGGGGGCAGGCATGGGACAGGAAGGCTAGAAAAGGCAAAAATCAGGCAGACACAGCCCCCTAAACGATGGCTCCCGGCCGGATGTTTAGAAATATGGCTCAACCCGGCGAACTGACGGTTGGGCCCCCGCTTTTGCGGGCTGGGGAGCTTTAAATTGGGGCGGCTGGCGCGGCCAGGCACCTTTGAGGTAGTTCTTTGCCCTGCGCCCTAGCCCCATGAAAGCCCCGCTCCTCGCCGCCCTGCTCGCCCTCAGTCCGGCCGCCGCCGTGTGCGCCCAAAGCCTGCCTACCGCCACCCCGGCCCACGCGGCCACCCAGCTCAGCGGCACGGTGCTCGACGCGGCGGGCCGGCCGCTGCCGGGGGTAAACGTGTTTTTGAAAACGACCTTCGACGGGACCACCACCGACTCGCTGGGGCGGTTCAGCTTCGCCACGCCGGCCGCCGGGCCGCTGCCGCTCATCCTTACGCTCATTGGCTACGAAATGCAGGAAACCCTGCTGGCCCTGCCCGGCGGGCCGCTGGTGCTGGCCCCGCGCCGCCTGCGCGAAAGCCGCGCCTCGCTGGCCAACGTGGTCATTACGGGCGGGGCCTTTGAGGCCAGCGACGCCAAGCGGGCGGCCGTGCTCAGGCCGCTCGATATTCTGACCACCGCCGGGGCCAACGCCGACATTGCCGCCGCCCTCAACACCCTGCCCGGCACCACGCGGGTGGGGGAGGAGGGCAAGCTATTCGTGCGCGGCGGCGCGGCTTCCGAAACCCGCACCTACCTCGACGGCCTGCCCGTGCAAAGCCCCTACGGCGGCGCGGTGAGCGGTGTGCCCGCCCGCGGCCGGTTTGCGCCCCGGCTATTCAAGGGCGTGCTATTCAGCACCGGCGGCTACTCGGCCGAGTACGGGCAGGCGCTGAGCGCGGTGGTGGGTTTGTCGTCCGTTGACCTCGACCCCGAAACCCAGACCGGTATTTCGCTGCTGAGCGTGGGCGGCAGCCTCAGCCGCAGCCAGCGCTGGGCCCGCACCTCGGCCTCGGCCAACGTGGACTATGCCAACCTGGCCCCGTACTACGGCCTCACCGCCCCCGACCAGCGCTGGGAGCAGGCCCCGCGTAACCTGGGCGGGGCCGTGCGACTGGTCCACCGCACCGGCCGCGATGGCCTGTTGAAAATATACGGCACGTATAATAGCCAGCAGGTAGCCATTCGGCAGCCCGACCCCGAAGCTGCGTTTGCGCAAAATGGCCGCCTGGTGGGTTTGCGCAACGACAACTACTACCTCAACACCACCTACCGCACACCCCTGCGCCGCGGCTGGAGCCTGAATGCCGGCCTGGCCCTGGCCCGCGAGCACAACGACGTGCTCCCCGAGCCCCAGCAAATCGACGAGCTGGAGCGCACCGCCACCGCCCGGCTGGTGCTCACCAACGACTCGGCCAGCACCTGGTTTAATCTCAAGCTGGGCACCGAAACCACCGCCCAGCGCTACGACCTGCGCTACCGCGCCACGGCCGACGCGCCCCGCTACGCGCCCGGCTTTTGGGAGCAGCGCACCGCCGTATTTGGCGAAAGCGACCTGAGCCTGGCCCCGCGCCTCACCGGGCGGGTGGGGTTGCGCGGTGAGTATTCGGCCTTGTTGAATAAGGCCAGCCTGGCCCCGCGCCTGGCCCTGGCCTGGCAGCTGGGGGCCGGCGGCCAGCTCTCGGCCATTGGGGGGCTGTATTACCAAAACCCCACCAACGACCTGCTGCGCGTGCAGCCCCGGCTGGGCTTCGAGCGCGCCACGCACTACCTGCTCAGCTACCAGCTGAGCACGGCCAGCCGCACGCTGCGTGCCGAGCTGTATTATAAAGACTACCAGCAGCTGGTGCGCTATACTATGTATAACGTGCTCGATGCCAGCGCCTATGCCAACACGGGCCACGGCTACGCCCGCGGGCTGGATATTTTTTGGCGCGACCGCTACCAGACCTTCAAAAAGGTGGACTACTGGGTGAGCTACGGCCTGCTCGACACCCGCCGGCAATACCGCGGCGACCTGGCCCCGGCCGTGCCCACCTTTGCCGCCACCCACAGCCTGAGCTTGGTGGGTAAGTATTGGTTTGAGAAACAGCACCTTCAGTTCAGCACCACGCTCAGCTACGGCAGCGCGCGCGCCTACTACAACCCCAACCTGCCCGGCTACAATCAAGGCCGCACGCCCAGTTTCCAGCAGCTCGACCTCAGCCTGAGCTACCTCACGCACCTGGCCGGGCAGTTTACTATTGTGCACCTGGCCATGACCAACGTACTGGGCCGCAACAACTTGTACGGCTACCGCTACGCCGCCGCGCCCGATGCCGGCACGGGCCAGTACGCCGGCGTGCCCGTGCAGCAGTTGGCCCCCCAGATGGTGGTGGCCGCCCTGCTCATCTCCATTAATAAGAAAACCCCCGGCGACACCTCGGTAGCCCCCGACTAGGGCAGTAGCGCGAAGCTTCCGCATTCGTGCGCGAGCGTAGCGAGCAGGCGGCTCTGCCCGATTGCCGAAGCAGTTAGCCGGGTTGCCGGGGCGGGCTGCCGGCTCTTCGCTCGTCGGTAGCGCTGCTTGTTCTTTCAAAAAGCGGACAGCCGGCAGCCCGCCCGGTATCCGGCAAGCTACGCCAATGCCAGCTGCGCGTGGTGCTCGCGCCCAAAGCCGCCGCTTCGCGCTACTTCTGCTACACTTCGACCGGTGCTTTCGACGCTTCGGCAACGGCAATTTTCGGCCCCGCCAGCGGGCCGCCACCTTTGATTCATCAACGTCCCCAATCACCTTTTCACCCCCTTTCTGAGTTATGAAAAAGTCGCTGTTTACCCTCGCCCTGGCCGCCTTCAGCTTGGCCGCCGCCGCCCAAACTGCTCCCGTTGCGGCCCGCCCCACCGCCGCGGCCGCTGCCCCTGCTGGCTACCCCGAGCTAATGACCCAGGCCATTGCCGACATCACCAGCACCGGCGATGCCGCCCAGCTGCAAGCCCTGGCCAGCAAGATGGAGCGCGCCGCCGCCATGGCCCCCGCCGACTGGCTGCCCCGCTATTACCAAGCCTACGCCTTGGTTACCAGCGTGTTTCAGAGCAAAGAAGCCACTGATGCCAAGGATAAAACGCTCGACCAGGCCGACGCGGCCCTGGCCAAAGCCCGCCAGCTAAAGGGCGACGAGTCGGAGCTGCTGACGCTGCAAGCCTATGCCTACCAGGCCCGGCTGGGTGTTGCGCCCATGCTGCGCGCCCAGCAATATTCCCCCCTGGTAGAAGAAGCCGTGGACCGGGCGCAGGCTCTGAACCCCGCCAACCCGCGCACTTACCTGGTGGCGGCCAACAACGTGTACTTTACGCCCAAGATGTACGGCGGCGGCCCCGAAGCCGCCAAGCCCCTCTATGAAACGGCCAAGGCCAAGTACGCCGCCTTCCGGCCCGCCGGCCCGCTGGCCCCCACCTGGGGCCAGGACCAGCTGCTGGGCCGCCTCAAGCAGTATGACCCGGCCCCGGCGCAGGCCGCCAAGTAAGCGCTTGGGCCACCTTTTTTCACGGTGAGCGGGCGGCGGGCGAGCCGCTGCGCGCCGGGCTTCTACATTTATGAACTCCTCGTTTTTTTCGCTGCCCGCCGTGCCCTCCTTTTTGCCGCCCGCCCCCGCCGCCCCGCCCTACGCCGACGCGGCCCCGCCCGGCACGCCGTGGGTCACCACCGTGCAGCG
Source organism: Hymenobacter arcticus (assembly GCF_054779975.1). Lineage (NCBI taxonomy): Bacteria > Pseudomonadati > Bacteroidota > Cytophagia > Cytophagales > Hymenobacteraceae > Hymenobacter > Hymenobacter arcticus. Next base: position 315,839 of record NZ_BAAGXF010000001.1, on the reverse strand, counting down.
CTCCAACGTGCGGTCCTTCGGGCGGGTGCTGGGCTGGATAGCGCTGGTGTGCCTCGGCACGGCGCTGCTGTTTGCCCCGCCGCCCTGGCGCGACCCGGTTAACTACGGTATTTCGGTGGCCATTGCCTTCAGCTACGCGGCGGGGTTGTGGTTTGCCAATGCCTACACCGCCGACCTGCTCAACGTGCGCACCGGCTGGAGCGAGCGGCCCATCCGGCGGCTGCTGCTCACGGTGGGCGCGTCGTTTTTGGCCTCGCTGCTGGTGATTGTGCTGGTGAGCGAGGGGTTTTCGACGCTGCTCTTTCACCGGCCCCTGGGCTACTCGCTGCGGCACAGCTTCTGGTCAGAGTCGGCTTTTCCGCTGCTGGCCACGGTCGTTATTTCGCTGTTCATGCACTCGCGCTCGTTTTTGCTGGCCTGGCGCGAGGCCACCGTGCGGGCCGAGCGCCTCGAAAAAGAAACGGCCGTGGCCCGGCTCGACTCGCTGCGCCGGCAGGTAGACCCGCACTTCCTGTTCAACTCGCTCAACGCCCTCACCAGCCTGGTGGAGGAGGCCGACCCCGCCCGCGCCGTGCGCTTCATCCGGCAGCTCAGCAGCGTGTACCGCTACGTGCTCGACAGCCAAAGCCAGGAGCTGGTGCCGCTGCGCGAAGAGCTGGCCTTTGCCGAAGCCTACGTGTACCTCCAAAAAACCCGACTTGACGAAGCGCTGCAAGTGGAGTTTACGGGTGTTGAGGAAGATAAAAAACAGTTAATCAATAACTTGTACCTGCCGCCGCTGGCCTTGCAGCTGCTGCTCGAAAACGCCCTCAAGCACAACACCGCCTACCAGGCCGACCCCCTGCGCTTGCGCGTGACCGTGGATGCCGCCGCCGCCACCCTCACCGTGCGCAACACCCTGCGCCCCCGCCGCCTGAGCGCCAGCGAAGCCTCGGGCCGCGGGCTGGCCAACCTGCGCGCCCGCTACGGCTTTCTCACCCCGCGCCCCCTGGTGGCCGGCCCGGTGGGCAACGAGTTCGTGGTTACTTTGCCGCTGCTGGCCCTGTAGAGTAAGCGTTAGCTTGCCGCCGTCCGCGCCGCCATGTCGTGAAAAAAACCACTTACCTGCCTGCTATAAAGCTGCTGGCGGCCGTGCTGGCCGTGGCCGCGGTGTGGGTGCTGGCCCGCCGCGGGGCCACGCCCGACCCCTACGCCGCCGTGGCCGGGGCGCTGCGCCAGGCCCGCCCCACCGACGTGGAGTACGTAACCCTGTACCCCTTGCTGCCCGACAACCAGGGCCGGGCCGCCCGCCCGTTTCAGCTGCGCACGGCAGCGGCCATTGGTCCGCTGCTGGCCGGCTTGCGGCAGCTACGGCCCATCAAGGTCAACAAGCAGAATTTCAACCCGTTGGTTGAAACCACGCTTATGGTGCGCCTCACGCCGGCGCTGGCGGCCACGTGGCAGCTGCACAGCCGCGACGTTATTTTCCGGCTGGCCAGCGCGGCCGAGGGCGACGTGGCGCTGCGGGCCTACAGCGACGTGGTGTGCCAGAGCACGGCCCTCAGTCAGCGCGTGCGGCACGTGCGCGACAGCCTGGCCGGCCGTTGGCCCGCCCCGCGCTAACTAACTGTCTAATAATTGTTTGCCAAAGCCTAATGATAAGAGCCTTACTCGTTGAAGATGAGCCCCTGGCCGCCCGCCGCCTGGCCGGCCTGCTGCATAAGCAAGCCGTGCCGTTTGAGATACTCGGCCCCGCCGAATCGGTGGCGCAGGCCGTAGCCCTGCTGCAAGCTGGCCCCGCGCCCGACGTCCTCTTCCTCGATATTCACCTGGCCGATGGCCTGAGCTTCGAACTATTTGAGCAAGTGCAGGTTACGTGCCCGGTTATTTTCACCACCGCCTACGACCAGTACGCCCTGCGCGCTTTCAAGGTCAACAGCGTAGACTACCTGCTCAAGCCCATCGACGAGGAGGAGCTGCGCGGCGCGGTGGCCAAGCTGCAAACCCGGCTAGCCCAGGCCGCCGGCGCCGTCGCGCCCGTTGCCGCCCCGGCACTCGACGCCGCTACCCTGGCCCAGCTGATGCAGCAGCTGCGCCAGCCCGCGCCCACGGCCAGCTACAAGGCGCAGTTTGTGGTGCGCGTGGGCGAGCACCTCAAGGTGGTGCCCGTGGAGCAGGTGGCGTACTTTTTCAGCCTCGAAAAAACGACCCTGCTGCAAAGCACCGACGGCCGCAAATACGTGGTAGACTACACGATGGAGCAGCTTGAAGGCCTCCTCAACCCCGCCCGGTTCTTCCGCCTCAACCGGGCGTTTCTGGCCCAGCAGTCCGCCATCGCCGACATCATTCACTACACCAACTCGCGGCTGCAAACCGTGCTCAAGCCCGCCCCGCCCGAGAGCGAAGGCCCCGTGCTGGTGAGCCGCGAAAAAGTGAGCGTATTCAAAAGCTGGCTCGATAGGTAGCAGCGTGCATTACCCAGAGGCTTACGCACGGTAGCTTTCCCGCTGAGTTACGCGGAGGTAAAACGCGGAGGTTCGCTGAGTTTGGCAAGAAAGCTCAGCGAGCCTCCGCGTTTTACCTCCGCGTAACTCAGCGGGAACTTTACCTCGCGCAAATCCTGACCTAAAAAGGCAAGCTAAAGCTTACCCTACGGTGCGCAGGCGGCGCAGCTCCAGCGCGAAGCCGGGCAGCACCGGCTCGCCGCTGAGGAGCTGGTCGAAGCCCACCACGGGCCGCACGGGCTGGCCGGGCGCAAAAACGTAGACCGACTCGCTGCCCGGCGCGATAAGCCAGCCCAGCCGTGCGCCGGCTTCGAGCCAGTGCTCCATCTTGCGCATGGTGTCGGTGAGGCGGTCGGAGGGCGAGAGCAGTTCGGCCACAAAATCGGGGCAGATGCGGGCGAAGCCGCGGCGGTCGTCGGGCCCCAGGGCATCCCAGCGGGCCTGGGCAATCCAGCTGGCATCGGGCGAGAGCATGGCCCCGGTCGAGAGCGTGAAGCCCGCCGAAGAATCGAAGGTTTTGCCGAGCTGGTGCTGGCGGTTCCAGTGGGCCAACTGGTAAGTTAATTCGCTGTTAGAAGCACCGGTTTCTGAGCTGGCGGGCGGCATAATGGTGATTTGGTGGCTGGCGTCGCGCTCGATGCGCAGGTCGCGGTGGTCCTGGCAAAACTCGAAAAACTCCTCGTCGGTGAGGCGGTCCAGCACCGCCGTTTTCAATTTGATACTATCCATAGCAGCGCGCAGTTGAAGGCAACAAGATACGAAAAAGCTTACTCTTCCAGCCACGCCTTCAGGGCGCTGGCTTTCTCCTTGCTCACCACTATTTCGTCGGTGGGGGCGGGGTGCAGCGCTACCAGCAGCTTGCCGCCAAAGTGGGGCACCAGCCGGCGCACGGCCGGCAGCTGGGCAATGAGCTGGCGGTTGAGCCGGAAAAACTGCGCCGGGTCGAGCAGGCTTTCCAGCTGCTCCAGGGTGTAATCGACCACGAAGCGGCGGCCGTCGTGGGTGGCGAGCGTCACGGTTTCGTGGCGGCTCCAAAACCAGGCCACCTCGGCCGTGGGCAGAGGCAGCAGCGTGTCGCCCTGCCGCACCAAAAACCGCGTTTTGTGCGGCCGCTGAGGGCGGGGCAGCGCATCGAGCAGGCGCTCTAGTTGGAAGGAAGAATCGGGCAGGAGGAGCGCCGAATTCAATGAAGCACTGGAAACGGATAGGGAGGAAATTTCTCCTGTTAATTCCGCCTTATTACCTCCCGGTTCTTCCTTCAAAAACTGCAGCTTGGCCAGCGCCGCTTGCAGCTCGTTCAACTTCAGGGGTTTTAGTAAATAGTCGATGCCATTGGCCCGAAAGGCTTGCAGCGCGTACTGGTCGTAGGCGGTGGTAAAAATGACCGGGCTGCGCACCAGGGTTTGGGCAAACACATCGAGACTGAGCCCGTCGGCCAGCTGGATGTCGCTGAGAATGAGGTCGGGCGCGGGGTGGCCGTCGAGCCAGGTGAGCGCGCCCGCCACGGTATCGAGCACGGCCAGCACCTGGGCCGTGGGCGCGGCCAGGGCCAGCAGCCGCTGCAGGCGCTCGGCGGCGGGGTATTCGTCTTCGAGAATCAGAATGCGGAGCGGAGGCATGGCGGGCTAGGCAGGCAGTAAAGGCAGGGTAACGGCAAAAACCCCGCCCGCCTGCGCCACTTCTACCGGCCGGGTGGCCCCGAGCAGGGCGTAGCGCTGGCGCACGTTGGCCAGGCCCGTGCCGGTGCCGGGGGCCAGGCCGGCGGGCCGGGGCTGCCAGGTGTTTTCGACGCGCAACGACGCGCCATCGGCCACCAGGCGCAGGTGCAGCGGCCGGGCCTGCGAGGCCTCGTTGTGCTTGAAGGCGTTCTCGACCAGCAGCTGCACGCTGAGCGGGGCCACGCGCTGGGTGAGGGCGGCGGGCGGCAGGTCGTAGCTCACCCGCACGTTCTCCCGAAACCGGACTTTTTGCAGCGCCACGTAGGTCTGCACGAAGGCCAGTTCCTCGGCCAGGGGCACGGTGGGGCGCTCGCGGCTCAGCAGCACGTAGCGGTACACGTCGGCCAGGCCCTCCACGTAGTGCTGGGCGGGCTCGTTGCCGGGCTCAATGAGGGCGGCCAGGGTATTGAGCGAGTTAAACAAAAAGTGTGGGTCGAGCTGCTGCGCCAAGGCATCGAGCTGGGCCTGGGTGCTGGCTTGGGTTAGCTGGTCGGCGCGGCGCTGGTTGGTTTCCCACTGCCGAAACAGGTGGCGGCTTTCGTACACGAGCAGCACAATGAGCGTCGATACTAGGTTGAGGCCCGTTTCGCGCAGCGCATCGGCCGGCCTCAGGTGCCCCCCGTACGCGCGGGCCAGTACCGAGCCAATGCTCAGCGTAATAAGGAGCGTGTAGCCCACGCTGCCCGCGGCTAGCCACCACAGGCGGCGGGCCGTGTGGCGGGCCTGGGGCCAGCGTCGCAGCAGCCCACGCCACAGCCACAGGTTGCCAAACCACAGCAACAGCGTGAATGACAAGGAGATAGCGTAAGAAACCAGCCAGGCCGCCCCTAGGGGTACGGCCAGAATACCGCGCGGCACCATCTCCAGGGCCGCCACCAGCAAGATGCCCACGCGCAGAAAAGACCGGTTGCTCATGGGTGAAGGTCGGGTGAAAAGCTGCCCAATTAGCTGGCCCACAGCGGCCGCCCCGCCAGCGCCTGGGCCAGCAGCCCGGCTACGGCCGCCGCGTAGAGCCCCGCGCCCAGCCAGGTGAGCGCCGCCGCCCGGCGCGGCACCCGGCGGCCCAGCGCCCAGCCCAGCAGCGGCAGCGCCTGCAAGGCGTGCATGCCCATAAAATGGGCGATGCGCACATCGCCGGCCACGGTGCTCCAGCCCAGGCCTAACAGGCCGGGGCCGCCGTCGGGCGCGCCCACCGTATGTTGCTGGTGGTGAATCATGTAGCCGCCCAGCACTGAGCCCGCCACAAACACCAGCAGCCCTAGCCGCACACCCCACACGTAGCCCGCCGAGCCGTGCGGCCGGTAGCGCCAGGCCAAGTACAACGCCCAGATGGTGAGCACGGTATTCACCAAAATGAAAATGCCCATCACCCCAAACAGCGCCCCGTTGAGCGGGCTGCTCGCGTTGTAGTGCGAGGTGACGCCCCGCCCGGCCTGCCCGAAAATGATAGCAATTTCGACCACCATGCTCAAAGCCACGCCGCCGCTGATGCGGCGCACTGCCCGCTGCGCCGGGGCCGGCAGGTCGGCCAGCAGCCAGGCCAGCGTCCAGGTATAGGCCAGGCCCGAAAGGGCGAATTTGAGCGGCTTTAGCCACACCAGCGCGCCCGTTACCAGGCGGTGGTCGGTGGGCAGTAGGCCGAGCGCCAAAACCGCCAGCCCCACGTGGAACCAGCCCGTTTTCGCCAGCATGGGGTTGACCCGATTTAGCACGCGTAGTGCATTAATAGCTGTGCTATAAGGAGTTAGAAGGCTTCTGTGAGCTGTAGAAGAACTGGTTTGACTGGGAAGAAATGCTTGCGCGGCCATGGCTTTAGCTCAAAAAAGTTTGTGTTTGGTACAAAAGGGTTTATGCTGACGGCGTATGCACGCCGGGCCAGCGCTGGCGCACGCCGAAGTACACCAGCAGCCCCACCGGCCCAAACAGGAACGTGAGCAGCAGCGCCGGCACCAGCGCCCAGTGCGGCACGCCGCGCCGCTGGGCATCGCGCACTTCCCAAGCGCCCGTAAACAGGTCGAAGCACAGGTAGTGCACCCAGCCCGCCAGCAGCGCCCACGGGTCTTGAAACAGCGCCGCTACTCCAGCCAGCGAGCCGAAGCCACCCTCAGCGCCGTGCCCATTCAGATAATGCGTGGCAATGAGCACAGCGTAGGCCAGGGCCAGCCCCAGCGACCACGCGCCGCTGAGCACCAGCGCTTTGGTCACGCGCCAGCGCGGGGCCAGCCCCAGCAGCGCCCAGCCGAGCAGGGCGAGCGGGTTGGCCAGCGAAAACAGGAAGTCGGGGGTAAGCATGGGGCAGCAGGGAGAAGTACTAACTGCGTCAAAACTACCCCTTGCGCTCCCGGCCCGCCAGCCCAACCGGGGTGAAGCGGCGCGGGCATCGGGTGAGGCCGCCCGGCAGCGGGGCGAAGCACCGCCACCAACTTGCTGCGTTGGAATTGGGGCTGCTAACGAGGCCGCGCCGCGGGGCCAGGTGCCGCCAGCAGGCGGGTAGGGCCGGGGTAGGGCCAGCTACCTTTGCGGGGCCGGGGCCACCCCAGCTTTGCTATGGGTAAGTTGACTTCGCGCGCCGCTGGGCGCACTGCTTTTTTGGGTAAAAAAATGATTATACTGCTGCTGGCCGGGTTGCCGCTGCTGGCGGCGGCGCAGGCGCGCCGCCCGGCCCCGGCCGCTAAGGCCCCGGCCGGCCGGCCGGCCGGGGCCTTGGCGGCCGGCGTGGTGCTGAGCGGCCACATAGCCAGACCCACGGTCCGCACCATCAGCCTCAGCTACGGGCCCGATTGGCGCGGTCGCTTCACCCACACCGTGGAGGCCCCGGTGAGCGCGGCTGGCGATTTTCGGCTGGTGCTGCCCCGCCTGGCCGGCCCCATGGAAGCCCGCCTGGACTACGGCACTTCGGCCGCTACCCTTTACCTCGCGCCCGGCCCCGCCCTGCGCCTGACTGTTGATGCTGCCCGGTTTGACCAGTCGCTGGCTTTTACCGGGGGCGAGGCTAATGCTAACAACTACTTAGCGGAAAGCTACTTAGCAACCAGCCGCGACGACGAGGCCCGCCGTACCCCCGATGCCCGCGCCGCCACCCTCAGCGCCGCCGCCCTGCGCACGGCCGCCGATGCCTACCGCCAGCGCCGTCGGGCCGCCCTGGCCGCTTACGCGGCCACCCACCCGCTGCCGGCCGCCTTTGTGCGCCAGCAGCGCCAGGCCCTGGACTACGAGTGGGCCGGCTCGCTGCTCAGCTACACCGTGCGGCAGCCGGCGGCGCGGGTGTACGATGGCTCCGCCACGCTGCCGGCCGACTACTACAGTTTTTTGCGCGACATGCAGCTCGGCCGCCAAGACTCGGCCCTGCGCCAAAGCGCGTTCCAAAGCCTGCTGATGACCTACGGCTTCACCCAGCTCAACGACGAGGCCGGCAACCTGCCCACCGGCCCCCAAGCCGGGGCGCGCCTCTACCGGCTGGCTACCGCAGCGCTGGGCGAGGGCCCGGTGCGCGACGTGGCCGTGGGCCAGTACCTGCTGGGCAAGGTGGAAAGCGAGCGCACCGACATTCGTCCGCTGCTGCCCGAGTTCAAGGCGACTAACCGCGATTCGACTATTGCCCGCGACCTGCACCGGGCCGTGCGTGCGCACCTAACCCTGGTCAGCGGCCAGCCCGCCCCCGATTTTACCTTGACCGATGCGAGCGGCAAAAAAGCGCTGCTCAGCAGCTTGCACGGCAAAATAGTTTACCTCGATTTTTGGGCTACCTGGTGCGGCCCCTGCCTGGCTGAAATGCCCGCCAGTCTGGAGCTGCGCCAAAAATTTGCGGGCCGCGACGTGGTCTTTCTCTACGTGTCGCTCGATAGCAAAGCGGCCGACTGGCAAAAGTATCTTATTGCTAAGCAAGTAGTTGGTGCAAATGCCGTGCAGCTGCACGACCCCGGCGCCTTCGATGGGCCGGCGGCGCAGGCGTTCCATGTGCAGTCCATTCCGAGTTACTGGCTCATTGGGCGCGATGGGCGCATCATCACCAACAACCCGCCCCGGCCCTCCACCAGCCCGGCCATCGACACCGCCCTCGAGCAGGCCCTGAAACCCTAGCCGGGGTTGGCCTGTTAGGCACCCCTGACCTATTACCTATAACGGTTCGGGCATGCCTGCCTGGTCCTGTGAAGAATACTGCTTATTCGTTGACGCTTACTATTCCATTACTTCGGCTGCTTTGGTCGTGGGCTGGCCGCGGCTTGCTGCTGGGGGCATTGCTCGGCGTTAGCTTGGCGCAGTCCGCTGCTGCCGCGCCCGCCCCGCCCGACTCGCTGCGTACCCCCGTGTTTGCCCGCCGCAAGCTGGTGGTACAGGTCGATTCGCGCTACTCCATCATCAACAGTCACTTCTCCACCATCAACGGCATCAAGTTGGGTCTGGAATGGCGCGGCCGGGTGCGCACGGGCGCGGCCTTTTACTTCCTCAGTAGCCGCATTCCCACCCGCCTCGAGCCGCCCGACAACGCCGCCGACGAGGCCGATGCCACGCTACGCTTCTACAACATCGCGCTCTACGGCGAGTACGTGGTGCTCGAAAACTCCCGCTGGGAATTGGGCGCCAACCTGCAAGGCGGTATGGGCTCGGTGCGCGTAGAGTACACCAACGACGACTTCAACCGTCAGCGCTCGCCGCGCGATTTTATCGCCCTCATCGAGCCCTCCGCCGCCGCCCAAATGCGGCTTTTCTCCTGGGCCAGCCTGGGCGCGGGCGCGGGCTGGCGGCAGCCGCTGTTCGTGACGCCCGTGGTGCGCCGCGAAGTCAGTGGTCCCATTTTCTACCTCCGGGCCAAAATTCTCGTCGGCCCGCTCATCAAGCTCGTCCGCAACCGCGACCCGCTTTTTTCGCAAAAAGACTTGCGCGTGCACGGTCTGGGCCGCAGCACGCGGCAGAAGTTTTTGCGGTAAAAAGCGCTGGCGAGAGGAGGCACCCGGCGCTAGCCGAAACCCACTAGATGGGCATGACGGGCTAATAGCGTTGCCTAAAGTTCTGGTAATCTTACTCACCTATTATGTCAAGTAGCTGTAAATAAGATATTTGTCTAGCTATTATTTCCCCGTCGAATACGTGAAGCCCACCGTCAGGTTGGTGTTGAGGGCGCTACGGTTTTCTACGGCAATGCTTTCAAGGGAATACGAGTAGGCGGCCGTGAGGGCCAGGTGCCGGCTCACGCCGAAGCTCAGGCTGGTATTGGCATTCACGCGGTAGTCGCCGGCCACATCCTGGAGCGAGGGCTGGTAATAGCCCAGTGCCGTGAACACCACCGGCCCCTTGCTAAAGCGCAGCTTGAGCCGCGTAGAGCTACGGGGCACCTGCCGCAGCAGCCCATCGAGGTACTCGGTGTGCTCGTAGAGAAAAAACTGGCTGAGCGTGACCTCATTGCGCAGCGTATCGAGGTAAAACTGATAGCCCACGCCCACGCCGCCCACCAGCCGCCGCCTGATGGCGCGCAGGTTGCTCTGCTCGCCTTCGGCCAGGGCGTAGTACTTGAGCCGGCCGCGCCGGTAGGCGGGCGTGAACAAGCCCAGCAGCTCGCGCTCGCGCAACAGGCCATCCTGCTTGCCGTAGCTGAAGTTGAGGGCCGCCGGCAGCAGCCAGTGCCGGCCCAGCGCCAGGTTGCCGGTGTGGCTGGTAGTGAGGTACATGCGCTCCACAGTGCCAGTGCTGTAGATGCCCGTGAGCGCCGCCGTGTACCGTATGCCGGTGCCACTCACGTTGTACGTTTCAAACTCCGACGACGGCACCCCGCCCGCCGCGCCGCTGCTGGCGGCCACCACCGGCGCGGCCGTGGTATCGGCCGCTACCTTGGTGCTGATGGTGGTCGAGTCGGGCGCCTGGGCCAAGGCCCGGCCAGCGCAAGCGAGGCTGGTAGCCACCAGCAGGCCCCCACGCAGCCGCCGCTGCCGGTGGCGCACAAAAAATCGATATAAGTTATTCATTAACACCTGTTAACGTTCGCGGCGCGGGCTCTCGGCCCCGCGCAGGGTGGCCGCCCGGTCAAGCTTGCCCGAGGCCGTGGCCTTGAAGGCGGGCACGTACTGCACGCTCTTAGGCACTTCGTATTTGCCAAGGCGGGCGGCCAGCAAGCCCAGCAGGCGCTTTTCGGTGGCGGGCGGCAGGGCGGGGCCCTCCACGTAGGCGGTTACGGCCTGGCCGAGGCGCTCGTCGGGCCGGCCGGCCACGAAGGCGCGGCGCGCCTGCCCCAGCTCGGCCAGGGCTACGTCGAGCACCTGCTCCACCTTCTCGGCCTGCACCTTTACGCCGCCCGAGTTTATCACAAAGTCGTCGCGGCCCAGCCAGTCAAACGTGTGTTTATCAAGGAGTTCGATGCGGTCGTTGGTTACGATGAGCTTGTCGTCGGTTACATCGCCGCGCACCGTGAGGCAGCCGCGCTCATCCTGGCCCAGGTGCAAACCGGGCAGCACCCGGTAGTGGGCCGAGGCCTGGGGCCCGTTGAGCAGCCGTAGGGCCATGTGCGAGGCCGTTTCGGTCATGCCGTAGGTGAGGTACACCGGCACTTTCAGCTGCTGAATCTCGCGCAATAAGCTCGGCTCTACGGGCGCGCCGCCCACCAGAATGGCCCGCATTTTATTGAGCCGATTGGCCCGGCCCGCCGCCAGCACCGCCCGCAGCTGCAAGGGCACGAAGGCTGCAAAATCAAACTCGGCGTCGGCCGGCACCGAGTCAAACGGGTCGGCGTGGGGCTCCACCACCGTGAGGTGCATGTGGCGCTCCAGGCCGCGCACCAGCATCATTTTGCCCCCGATAAACTCGGCGTTGAGGCAGACCAGCGCCCGGTCGCCGGGCCCCAGGTCGAAGAAGTCGCCGGTGCGGGCCGCCGAGGCCGCCAGCTGCCGGCGCTTCAGCACAATGAGCTGCGGCTGCCCGGTGCTGCCCGAGGTGCGCAGGCCAAACTCCTGGGCGCCCGTGAGCCACTGGCGCAGCAGCTCCAGCACCCGCGCCTCGTAGCCGTTGAGGGCGGTGTGCGGGTTGTCGGTTTGCTGAATGGATTCGTAGCTGAACTCGCGCCCGTTGAGCAGGAGCGAAGTGGGGAGGTTGGGGGAAGCAGAAGCCATACTATAAAAAAGAAAAAGCGCCCGCTAGCTGAGTAGCCAGCGCTGGTACGTGCGCGCCGAAGGCACCAGCTGCCAGCCCAAAAGTAGTAGCAGGCCAACGTAGGCCACCAGAATTACGCCCTGGTGTGTGAATAAATTGGCAGCGAGCAGCGGTAAGCTCGATAAGCCCACCAGGCTATTGCGCACGACTAGCCGGCTCTGGTAAATACGCATGTTTTCGGCGTACGGCCGCCGCAGATTAGGCCTGATGCGCCGGCAAACAGTGTACAGAATTATGCCGAGTAGCAGCAGCGCCAGGGCAAGGGCTACCCAGATTGGCCAGGTAATGAGCCACGAGCTGCCAGCCGTGGCCGTAGTTAGCTTCCCTTGCCCCGCTAGCGCCGCTCCGCTCATCAATAGCCCCTGCACCCCAAAGTGCAGCCAGTGGCTCCGCCGAAAGCGCTGGATGGCCAGGTTATATTCTGCGTTCGTCATGGCAGGCAAGTGGTGCTGAGGAATTCTGAATGATTGCAGGCTTTGGTAAAAAACCGGTATGGCCGGCCGTCGCACGGACTTTTTCTACTTGGCCTCAGTAAGCGGTTCTGCCGACCTACGCGCGCAGATGGTCGCGCACTTCCATCAGGGCAAAGCCGAGCAGGTTCAGGCCCGCCCACTGCTTCGGGTTCTCGGCCCGCTCGCTGTCGGCGGCCAGGCCAATGCCCCAGATGCGGTCAACCGGGCTGGCCTCCACCAGCACGCGCTCCTTGGTGTTCAGCAGAAATTCTTGCAGGTTGGGGTGCTGCTGAAACTTGGCCAGGTTGCCGCGCACCACTACTGCCATGCGCTGGCGGTTCCAAGTGGCTTCGTCAAACTGCCGCACCTGCCGGCCCAGCGCCTTGGCTTCGGCCGGCGACTTGGCCGCCGTAACCTGCTGGGCTATTTCCAAGTCATTGAACAGTAAGGCTTTTTGGGTCATCATCCAGTGTTCCGTGGTGTTGTAGCGCACGGCGTCAACCACAAACGGCGAGTGCCACCACTGGCTGAAGCAAGCGGCCGTGAGGTCGCCGCTCTTGCTTCGCTGGTGCCCCCAGAAAAAGAGAAATTTTGCTCTTTTTCCTTTTTCAAAATTGGCGATAAGCCAGGCTAAGTCGTACGTTAACAGCATAAATGCTTGTTTTGCAAATGATTAATCAACCGGATACGGCTGCCACGGAATGTTGCGCCACGGGCTGGCGGGCGACTCAACCAGAAAAGTGCTGAGCCGGGCTATGTCGGCGTGGTTTTCCAGGTCGGGGTTCCACATGAGGCGGCCGGCCACAAAGCTCGTGGCGAAGCTATCCCAGGAGTCGAACTCAACCAGGGCCAGCCGCGTGGCCGCGTTGATGTAGTGCCAGGCCTGCTCCCAGCTCAGGTAGCCGTAGTCGTGGCTCCAGCGCGCCACGTTCACCATGCGGGCGTAGTCCCAGGCGGCAATGCTGGTGACGAAGCGCTTTTCCAGAAACGGGTTGGCCGCAAATACGGCCTGCCAGCGTTTGGGCTGGCTTTTGAGCTGCGGGCGCAGCTCCTGGCGGTGGCCGGTGTGCTGCAGCCGCTCCAGGCGCTCGATGGCTTGCTCGGTATTGGTGATGCCCCACCACTGCGCCATGCTTTCTTTGCCGCCGGCCAGGCCCTCGGGGGTAAGCGGGGGCAGCACCCGGATGGGGTCGTCGTTGTAAAGAGAAAGGACGCCGCCCGTAGCCAGCCCCCGCACCTCGGTGGCGCTGAGCGACCGCCGCGGCTGGGCCAGGTCATAGCAGTGCATACTGCGCGACCCATACTGGCGGATGTTGCTACTCATGCGAGCGTGCGCTTGCGCATCCTTATTCGCCAGCAACCCAAGTAGCGAATCAACGGCGGTATCAAGCGCTGCGTTGAATTTTTCTCGTAGCCACATATATTTGTAAATCAATAAATTATCTAGTAAAAAAGCCCCGGTGCTTTAGCCGCTACTTGCCGTTGTAAAGCAAGCTGACCCTGCTAGAAGAAAGCTTACGCAAAAAAGCCCGTCTCGTAGGTCGGTTAAGTACTTTAATACTCCTGAATAATCCGAAATAAGCAGGTCAGGCTGGGGGAGTTAGCTCGGTTATATCAAATAAAATCGGTATACTTACGGTACACCAACTCCCACCCGTCATGCTAACCCACCCGCATTCCTCGCCCGAAGCGGTGCCGGCCACCGGCACCACCACTGCCGCTTCTTTGTGCCCCAAGCTCGCCGCCCTCAAGGCCCGCGCCAAAGCCCTGAAAAAAGGACGTAAGCAGGAGCGTCTCCGGTTTTTCTCCGGCTTGTGCGCCAGCCTGCATGCGCTGGGCTTCAGTTTTTAAGTAATTGATTTTCAATGAGTAATTCATAAAAAAGCTCCGCCAATTGGCGGAGCTTTTGTGTTTGTCAGCACCGGGCGGTGTGGCTACGGGAATTTCGGAAACTTCGAGAAGTCGGGCTGGCGCTTCTCCAAAAAGGCGTTTTTGCCTTCCTTGGCTTCTTCGCTCAGGTAATACAGCAGCGTGGCGTTGCCGGCCAGCTCCTGAATACCGGCCTGGCCATCAAGCTCCGCATTGAAGCTGGATTTCAGCATGCGCAGCGACAACGGGCTCTTTTGCAGTATCTTATGGCACCAGGCTACGGTGGTTTCCTCCAGCTGGGCCAGGGGTACTACCTTGTTTACCAGGCCCATGTCGAGGGCTTCTTGGGCGTCGTACTGGTCGCAGAGAAACCAGATTTCGCGGGCCTTTTTCTGGCCTACCACGCGGGCGAGGTAGCTCGCACCAAAGCCGCCATCGAACGAGCCCACGTTGGGGCCCGTCTGGCCAAAGCGGGCGTTGTCGGCCGCAATGCTGAGGTCGCATACCACGTGCAGCACGTGGCCGCCGCCAATGGCCCAGCCCGCCACCATGGCAATTACGGGCTTCGGAATGCTGCGAATCAGCTTCTGTAAATCGAGCACGTTGAGGCGGGGTACGGCGTCGCCGCCCACGTAGCCGCCGTGGCCGCGCACGCTCTGGTCGCCGCCCGAGCAAAAGGCGCGCCCGCCCTCCCCGGTGAGGATAATCACGCCGATATCGGTGCGGTTGCGGCAGATGGTCATGGCCTCAATCATCTCATCCACCGTGAGCGGCGTGAAGGCGTTGTGCACCTGCGGCCGGTTGATGCTGATTTTGGCAATGCCCCCGTGCTGGGAGAAAAGGATTTCCTGGAACTCCTTAATCGGAGTCCACTCGATGGTTTCGGACATATAAGGTTGTCATTCTGAGCTTGCGAAGAATCTTATCACGTCTGCGCCGCTGGGTTTACTAACGCCGACAAAAGCAGCCGTGAAAAGATGCTTCCTTCGTCAGCAGGACAAAACGTTAAGAAAAAGCCGCTTTTACCGCGGCGCGGTATTCTTCAAAAAAGGCGGCGTTGGTTTTGGAGTCGGTGAAGATTTCCAGCACCGCCGCGCCGCCTTCGGCCGCAAAGAAAACCGGTAGCGCGGCATTGAGTTCATCAAAAAACGATACCGGCAGGTAGCGCAGCTTGAAATCGCGGCACAGGTTTTCGGCCGTGAGCGCCTGCGTAGTTTCAAAAAACTCCTCTAACTCCGGCTGCTGACGTGGCCCATCAATAAGCCGGAAAATGCCACCGCCGTGGTTGTTGAATAGCACCACCCGCAGGTTGGGCGTGGGGTAATTGTGCCAGAACGCGTTGCGGTCGTAGAAAAACGCCACGTCGCCAGTCAGCAGCACCACCGGCCGCTCGGGCTGCGCCAGCGCCGCACCCACGGCCATGCTATTGCAGCCGTCGATGCCACTGGTGCCGCGGTTGGCAAAGACCTTAATCTGCTGGCCTTCGGGCAAACCCAGAATATTGGCGTAGCGCACGGCCATACTGTTGGCGAGGTGCAGGGCGGTGTAGGCGGGTAGGCTAGCCAGCGCGTGGCTCATAGCCGCAAACTCATTGAACGGTTGGCCTTCAGTAGCGAAGAAGTTGCTCAGAAACTGTGCGGCGGCGGCATCGGCCTGCTGCCAGGTAATGGGTGAGGTAGCAGAGAGGATGGGATTCGAACCCTCCGCCCGATTATAATCTTTACTCTCAGAAGACGCCAACTGCTGAAAAAACACCGCCGGCTGCACCCGAATAATGCGCGTGAGTCGCCGAAATGTATCGGCCACTTCGCCGGCGGGCTGCAAGTGCCAGTGCTGCGCAGGGGCCGCGTCGCGCAGAAATAGCTTCAACGCCTTCGAAATCAGCGACTGCCCGAAGGTGATGAGCAAATCGGGCCGCAGCGCTGCCTTTTGCTCTTTTGATAAGCCCGCCAGGAAAATATCCTGCCGCCGCACGGCGAGCACGTCGCCCACGTTCGCGATGCTATCGGCCACCACGGGTACCTGCCGCGCCTCGGTAAACTCGTAGAGCGCCGCCATGAGCGTGGGGTTTTCGGGCTGCTGACCGGCCACTACCAGCACGCGGCTCGCGTGGCACAGCTGCTGCCGCAAATCCAGGATTTCGGCGGGCGGCAGGATGGTATTGGCGTGGTCTTCGCGGATAATCTTCACATCCTGCTCATACACAATGTCTTCTCCCGGCTTCGGATAAAACGGCTCGCGTAGCGGAATATTTACCTGCACCGGCCCAGCAGGCCCCGCCTGGGTCAAATTAATGGCCTCATTAATTATCCGTTCGGCGTGCCATTTGGCATCGGGGTGGGTGGTGTCGGCCGGGAAATCGAAGGCCCCCTTGGCGTGCGCGCCGTAGAGGTTGCGCTGCCGGATGGTTTGGCCGTCGAGCTGGTCAATCCACTCGGGCGGCCGGTCGGTGGTAAGGATGAGCAGCGGAATCTGCTGAAAAAATGCCTCCGCCACGGCGGGCGCGTAGTTGAGGCCGGCCGTGCCGCTGGTGCACACCAGCACCACCGGCCGGCGCGTGGCCTGCGCAATGCCGAGGCCGATGAACGCCGCCGCCCGCTCATCGGGCACCACGCGCAGCTTGCCCCGGTAGGCCGGGTGCCGCGCAAAGGCCAGCGTGAGCGGTGCCGAGCGCGAGCCGGGCGACAAAATAACGTCGGTAATCCCGTGCCGGGCGCAGATTTCGGCGATGTTAAAAACGGCTTGGTTATTCATGGTAGGATTTTCAACAAGCGTCTGTCATGCTGACGAAGGAAGCAGCTTATTAAGTTAGAACGACTCGTTCAGCCCTGATTAAGATGCTTCCTTCGTCAGCATGACAGACGGTTAACATGACAGGCGTTTTAAGTCAAGTCAAAACCGCGCCCACGGTTTGCAGCTTCATCTCGGTTTCCTGCCACTCGCGGGCGGGGTCCGAGTCCACAGTAAGGCCGGTGCCGGCGTAGAGGATGGCCTCGGTGGGCCGCAGCTGCAAGCAGCGCAGGTTCACGTAGAGGCCCGACACGCCCGGGGCAGTCACGTTCACCGGCCCCAGGAAGCCGCTGTAATAGGCGCGGTCGTAGCCCTCGTGGCGGCTCAGAAACGCCAGGGCGGCCGCCTTAGGCATGCCGCCCACGGCCGACGTGGGGTGCAGCAGCCGCAGCATATCGGTGCCCAGCGAAGCAGGGGAGGGCACGTTTTTTAAGTCCACCTCGAAGTCGGTGCGCAGGTGCAGCAGCTGGCCGGCCACGGCCGTGCGCGGGCCGGCCTCGTGGTAGTCGCGCAGCCGCAGCTGCTTGAAGCAGCTTACGATGTAGCGCGCCACCAGGGCCTGCTCCTCAATCTCCTTCTGCCGCCAGATGGCCGCCTGGGGCGGCACGCCCGGCACCAGCGGCTGGGTGCCCGCTAGCGCCATGGTGTGAAACTGGCCATCGGCCGTGACCTCGGCTAGTACTTCGGGCGAAGCGCCCAGCCAGGTGCCCACGCCCGGCACGCTCACTAGCGACACAAAAGCGCGGGCGTATTTCTCGCACAGCTCGGCAAAGGCTACCAGTGGGTCGAACCCGGCCGGCAGCGGCCGGTGCGCCACCCGCGACGACACCACTTTGACCACTTCCTTGGCCTCGATGGCCGCCACGCCAGTGCGCACCAGCTGGGTGTAGGCGGCCTCAGTGGTGGCGGGCGGGGCGGGCTGCGGGCCGTAGTGCCAGGCCAGCGCCGGCAGAGGCGGCAGGGCCAGCCACGCCGTGATGTTGCCCGCCAGCGCGCGGGCGGCCGGCGATAAGCTCACCACGTCGGGCCGGGCGAGGTCGTACTGCACGTCGGCGGGCAAAAACAGCGCCGGGTTGTGGTCGGAGTCGCGGAACGGGAAGAACGCGAAGCCGGCCGGAGCCTCCGCATCCAGGGCGGGCGGCAGGCCAGTGTAAGCATCTTCTAGCGAGCGACTTATGAGAATGCGTGCGTGCGTGCCGCCCGGCTCGCGCCAGATGGCCAGCGGCCGGCCCGTGCGCAGGGCCCCGGCCGCCAGGTGGCGCAGGCGGGCCAGGGCATCGAGGCCCGCGGCGGCGGCGGGCCAGGGCAGGAGCCGGGGTTCAACGGGACGCATTAGGCGGCTTTTTCCTTAGCGGCGGGCAGGTCAATTACGGCCATCGTGATGCGGCTGATGCATACCAGCGCGCCGGTTTCTTCGTGGGTAATGCGGATTTCCCACACCTGCGTGGTGCGGCCCACGTGCAGGGCCGTGGCGCGGCCGCGCACCCAGCCGTCGCGCACGCCCTTAATGTGGTTGGCGTTGATTTCCAGGCCCACGCAGGCCTGGCGCGTCACGTCGATGCGGGTGGCCGCGCCGATGCTGCCCAGCGTTTCGGCCAGCGCCACTGAGGCCCCACCGTGCAGCAAACCCATGGGCTGGTGCGTGCGGCCATCCACGGGCATGCGGCCTTCGAGGTAGTGCTCGGTAATATCGGTGAGCTCAATACCCAGCGCGTCGGCCAGGGTGGGGCGGTGGGAAGCCCAGATTTTTACGTCGTCGAGAGTCATGTTCGATTTTATAAGCGGCACTCGTTTGTCATTGCGAGCCTGCGAAGCAATCGCCTTGGAACGAGTCGTGCGGGTGCGATTGCTTCGCAGGCTCGCAATGACAAACGATTTTTAACCAGCAGCGAAGGCCAAACAACGGATAGCCAACCCGTACTTTACGGCATTGTTCGGCAAAACTACTCCGCTTCCGCCCGTGTCAGTTCAGCAGCTCTACCTTCTTCGCCACGGCCAAACCGACTTCAACGTGCAGGGCATTGTGCAGGGCAGCGGTATCGACTCCGACCTCAACGACCGGGGCCGGCAGCAAGCAGCGCAGTTTTGGGCGGCGTATAAGGGGGTGCCGTTTGCCCGCGTCTACACCTCGGGCCTCAAGCGCACTCAGCAGTCGGTGCAGCGGTTTATTGAGGCGGGCCTACCCCACGAGCGCCACACTGGCCTCAACGAAATAAGCTGGGGTACCCGCGAGGGCAGCCGCATCACGCCCCAAGAAGACGCCGAGTACGGCCAGGTGCTCACCGAGTGGACGCTCGGCAACGATGATGCCCGCCTACCCGGCGGTGAAAGTCCGGCCGAAGTAGCCGCCCGCCAGCGCCCATTTATCGAGCTGCTGCAAAGCCGGCCCCACGATGAAATCGTGCTTGTGTGCCTGCACGGGCGCGCCCTGCGCGTGCTGCTGTGCCAGCTGCTGAGTTACCCCCTCCGCTGCATGGATGGCTTTGAGCATCAGAACCTCTGCCTCTACAAGCTGCACTACACGGGGGCGCACTACACCATTCGCAACTTTTTAGACGTAAGCCACTTGGTGGCTGCGCCCTAACTTAGGCAACCCGCTGGCCGCAAGGCCAATTGTTTCCCCACTTTTTGGCGGCTAATTTTGAGCCCCAATCCCAACCTGCAATTTCCGATGGCCGAAATTATCAAAATGCCGAAAATGAGCGACACGATGACCGAAGGGGTTATCGCGGCCTGGCTCAAGAAAGTAGGCGACAAAGTGAAAGCCGGCGACATCCTGGCCGAAGTCGAAACCGACAAAGCCACCATGGAGCTGGAAAACTACGAGGACGGCACCCTACTCTACATCGGCCCCAAAGAGAAAGACTCCGTACCCGTAGATGGCGTGTTGGCTATTGTGGGCAAGGAAGGCGAAGATATTTCGGCCCTGCTCAACGGCCAGGGTGGTGGTAGCACCCCCGCGCCGGCCGCCGCTGCGCCTGTTCCGGCCGTGCCAGCTCCTGCGCCCGCCGCACCAGCCCCGGCTGCTGCCCCAGCGCCTGCTGCCCCTGCACCAGCCCCCCAGGCTGCTGCACCGGCCGCTGCCGCCGCGCCCGCCAATGGCAAAAAAGCCACGGTGGTCCGCATGCCCAAAATGAGTGATACCATGACTGAAGGCACCATTGCCGCCTGGCTGAAAAAGGTGGGCGACAAGGTGAAATCGGGTGACGTGCTGGCCGAAGTCGAAACCGACAAAGCCACCATGGAGCTGGAAAACTACGAGGATGGCACCCTGCTCTACACTGGCCCCAAGGCCGGCGAAGCCGTAGCCGTTGACGGCATCCTGGCCATTATCGGCGAGGAAGGCGCTGATATTCAGGCCCTACTAGGTGGCCAGAGCGGCGGCGCGGCCCCCGAAGCTGCCCCGACCCCAGCCGAAGCTGCCCCAGTGGCTACTACGCCCGCCGCCGAAGCCGCGCCGCAGGCCGAAGCCAGCACCAGCCGCCTCATCGCCTCGCCCCTGGCCAAGAGCATTGCCAAGGACAAGGGCCTCGACCTGCGCCAAATTAAAGGCAGCGGCGAAAACGGCCGCATCGTAGCCCGCGACCTCACCGACGCCCAGCCTACGGCCAGCCAGCCCGCCGCTGCCGCCGCGCCGGCCTCGGCCCCGAGCGAGTACATCCAGGCCGCTCTGCCCGAGCAGCCGGCTGCCAAGCCCGCCGCGGCCCCCGCGCCCGCGCCGGCCGCTGCCGAAGGCACGTACACCGACACGCCCGTGTCGTCGATGCGCAAGGTGATTGCCAAGCGCCTGTCGGAGAGCCTGTTCACGGCCCCGCATTTCTATCTCACGATGGAAATTTTGATGGACAAGGCGATGGAAACCCGCGTGAAACTCAACGAGCTGTCGCCGGTGAAGCTGTCGTTCAACGATATGGTGCTCAAGGCTTCGGCCCTGGCCCTGCGCCAGCACCCGGTTATCAACTCGTCGTGGCTCGGCGACAAGATTCGCCAGAACAAGCTCATCCACATCGGCGTGGCCGTGGCCGTGGACGAAGGACTGCTGGTGCCGGTTATCCGCAACGCCGATGGTAAAGGCCTGTCGCAGATTGCCACCGAAGTAAAGGAGCTAGCCGGCAAGGCCAAGAGCAAGAAGCTGCAGCCCGCCGAGTGGGAGGGTAGTACCTTCACCATCAGCAACTTGGGGATGTTTGGCATCGATGAGTTTACCGCCATCATCAACGAGCCAAATGCCTGCATTCTGGCCGTGGGCGGCATCAAGCAAACTGCCGTGGTAAAGGATGGCGCACTGGCCATCGGCAACATCATGAAGGTGACCCTGAGCTGCGACCACCGCGTGGTAGATGGCGCTACCGGCGCGGCTTTCCTGCAAACGCTGAAGAGCCTGCTCGAAGACCCCATGCGGATGCTCATCTGAGGTTAGGTTCCGTTTTAATCAAAAAGCATTGCATACCCTCGAAAGTCAGCCCTCACCGGCTGACTTTCTTGTTTTATAGTGGTATTTACTTGCAAATTATGGGGGTAGCTAGGAAATACGTGTACATTTGGCGCTCATCAGCTATGTGAACGCATGCGCAATAAGCTACTGTTTTTACCCTTGTTTGTGGCGGCCAGCACGGCCTACGCCCAAACGCGCACCCTTTCGGGCCAGGTGCAAGACGCCGCCGGCCGGCCCGTTATTGGGGCTACCGTGGTGGAAAAAGGTACCAACAACGGTACCGGCACCGATGGCAACGGCCGCTTTGTGCTGCGCGCCCGCACGGCCCAGCCCCGGCTGGTCGTCAGCGCGCTGGGCTACGCGGCCCAGGAAGTGAGCGCCGAGGGCGGCGCGCTAACGGTGCGCCTGGTCGAAAACTCTACCGCGCTCGCCGACGTGCAGGTGGTGGGTTCGCGCAGTCTCAACCGCTCGGTTACCGACTCGCCCTCGCCGGTCGATATCATTGATGTGCAGCAGGTAACGGCTAAAACCGGTCAGCTCGACGTGAACCAGCTGCTGCAATTCGTGGCGCCTTCCTTCAACTCGAACCGCCAGACCGGGGCCGACGGGGCCGACCACGTGGACCCCGCCAGCCTGCGCGGCCTGGGCCCCGACCAAACCCTGGTGCTCGTGAACGGCAAGCGCTGGCACCAGTCGTCGCTCATCAACCTGTTTGGCTCACGCGGCCGCGGCAATACCGGCACCGACCTCAACACGATTCCGGCCGCCAGCATCGAGCGCATCGAGATTCTGCGCGACGGCGCGTCGGCCCAGTACGGCTCCGATGCCATTGCGGGCGTCATCAACATCGTGCTCAAAACCAGCACCAACGAGCTGACTGCCAACGCTAATTATGGCGCGTACACGGCCAAGTACCGCTTCGATGACAAGACCTTCGACGGCGGTAACTTCAACGCCAATGCCAACTACGGCCTGGCCGTGGGCAAGGGCGGCTTCGTGAACGTAACGGCCGATTTCAACCAGCGCGAGCACACCCAGCGCGCCAACGTGCCCGCCCCCGACGGCATTCAGCGCCGCGAGTACGGCGACCCCAAGGCCACCAATACCTCGGCTTACCTCAACAGCAAGCTGCCGCTGAGCCAGAACATTTACGCCTACGTATTTGGCGGCATCAACGTGCGCAAGGGCGACGCCTACGCCTACACGCGGTTTCCGACTTCGGATAGCACGGATGTCGATGGTAATGCTGTTCTCGGTGCTGGTGGCAGCCCCATCAGCGTACCTAACAGGCGTAGCAATGCCAAGCTTTATCCTACTGGCTTCGACCCTATCATCACCAGTTCTATTTTTGACGGGCAGGGCGCGGTAGGCGTGCGCGGCACGTTTGGAGCATGGGACGTGGATTTGAGCAACAGCTTTGGCTCGAACCGCTTCCACTACGGCGTGAAGAATACGCTGAACGCGGGCCTGGGGCAGCGCTCACCCACGAGCTTCGATGCGGGCGGCTTTCAGCTTCAGCAAGACGTGGTGGACCTCAACATCAGCCGCCGCTTCAAAACCGTGGGGCAGGGCCTGAACCTGGCTTTCGGCAGCGAGTTTCGGCGCGAGTGGTACCAGATTTTTGCGGGTGAAGAAGGTTCCTACGCCCGCTACGGCGGCACTACTTCCAACCGGCCGGGCGGTTCGCAGGGTTTCCCTGGCTTCCGACCTTCCAACGAAATACATGCCAGCCGCAACAACATCGGTGTGTATGCCGATGCCGAGCTGGACATAACTAAAGCCTGGTTGGTAGAAGGGGCCGTGCGCTTCGAGAATTACAGCGACTTTGGCAGCAACGTAACCGGCAAGCTGGCCACCCGCCTCAAGCTGAGCGATGCCTTCTCGCTGCGCGGCACGCTGAGCACCGGCTTCCGCGCGCCTTCGCTGGCTCAAATTAACTTTAACACCGTGTTTACCAACGTAGTAGGGGGTAAGCCGGTGGATATTTTGCTCGACCGCAACAATGGGCCCGTGACTACGGCCGTGGGCATTCCGCCGCTCACGCGGGAACTGTCGCGCTCGGCCAGTGTGGGCATTACGGGCCGCGCCGGCTCCATTTTCACCTTCACCGTGGATGGCTACTACATCCACATCCAAGACCGCATCGTGCTCACGGGCACCTTCGACCAGACCGACAGCGCTATCGGGGCCACGCTGGCCAGCCTGAACGTGGGCCAGGCCCAGTTCTTCGCCAACGCAGCCTCTACCAGCACCTTTGGCCTCGATGCCGTGCTGGCCAACACCGTGGGTGTGGGCAGCGGCCGCCTCACTACCACGCTTGCCGGCAACCTCAACCGCCTGAACGTGACCAGCGTGCAAACCACGCCGCTGCTAGCCGGCAAGGAAGAGACGTTCTTCGGCGCCCGCGAGCAGGCGTTTGTAAAAGCCTCCGCGCCGCCCTTCAAAGTCAACCTCACCTTTGATTACAGCCTGGGCCGCTTTGGCGCGCTGGTGCGCTTTGTGGAGTTTGGCGGCGTGAAGCTGATTGACTACAACGGTGACCCCGAAAACTACGACCCTCGCCTGACCACCGACGTGGCCTTGAGCTACGCCCTCACCAACCAGCTGCGGCTGTCGCTGGGCAGCTCCAACCTGTTCAACAAGTATCCCAACTTCTTCAACCCCCAAGCCACCGAAACCGGCGGCGCCTGGGACCCCGTGCAAATGGGCAGCAACGGCCGGATGCTGTTTGCCAAGCTACAAGCAAAGTTTTAAGCGTGTAGCGTGGACTCTGCGAGTCCGCACGTAGAACGACCCACGCGCGGACTCACAGAGTCCACGCTACAAAATTGCCAAGCGGCCGGGCCCAACGGCCCGGCCGTTTTGGTGTAAATCCGCCCGCTAGGGTAGAGGGTTGTATTTTTGCGCCATGCTCCCAAAAATTCGCTCCACAACCGTGCTCGGCGTGCGCCACAACGGCCAGATTGCCCTCGGGGCCGATGGCCAGGCCACGATGGACAAGACCGTAGCCAAAAACAACGTGCGTAAAGTGCGCCAACTAAATGATGGTAAGGTGGTAACTGGCTTTGCCGGCTCCACGGCCGACGCCTTCATGCTGCTCGACCGCTTCGAGGAGAAGCTCGCCGCCTATGGCAACAACCTCAAGCGCGCTGCCATCGAACTGGCCAAAGACTGGCGTAAAGACCAGTACCTCCGCAAGTTAGAGGCCATGATGGTGGTCTGCGACAAAGATGAGCTGCTCATCGTGAGCGGCACCGGCGACGTACTGGAACCCGACATGGACGTGGCCGCCATCGGCAGCGGCGCCATGTATGCGCAGGCCGCTGCCCTGGCACTCAAGAAGCACGCCCCGCACCTGACAGCCCGCCAAATGGTGGAAGATTCGCTGCACATCGCGGCTGACATTTGCATTTACACCAACCATAATTTGATTATCGCCGAGCCGGCGTAGTCCTTTTTTCGTTCGCTCCGTTTGTCATTGCGAGCAAAGCGAAGCAACCGCACCAAGACGAGTCGTTCGGGCTTCGTTGGGATGCGATTGCTTCGCAGGCTCGCAATGACAAACGCCTTTAAGTACCCCACCATGCAAATCACCAATTTCCTCAAGCACCACTACCGCCACTTCAACGCCGCCGCCCTCATCGACGCGGCCGATGGCTACAACAAGCACCTCGCCGAAGGCGGCAAAATGATGATTACCCTGGCCGGCGCCATGAGCACCGCCGAAATGGGTATTCAGCTGGCCGAGCTCATTCGCCAGGATAAAGTGCAGATTATCAGCTGCACCGGTGCCAACCTGGAGGAAGACATCTTCAACCTCGTGGCCCATGACTTCTACGAGCGCGTGCCCAACTACCGCGACCTTACGCCCGCCGACGAGCAAGCCCTGCTCGAACGCCACATGAACCGCGTCACCGACACCTGCATCCCCGAAGAAGAGGCCATGCGTCGCCTCGAGCACACGGTGCTCAAGTTCTGGGAGAAGGCCGACAAGGCCGGCGAAGCCTACTTCCCCCACGAATTCTTCTACCAGATTCTGCTTTCGGGCGAGTTGGAGCAGTATTACCAGATTGACCCCAAAGATTCGTGGATGTTGGCGGCGGCCGAGAAAAACCTGCCCATCATCTGCCCCGGCTGGGAAGACTCGACGCTCGGCAACATCTACGCCGGCCACGTCATCACCGGCGACATCAAGAACGTGCACACCATGCGCACGGGCATCCAGTACATGATTTACCTGGCTGATTGGTACACCAAGCAGGCCACGGATGAAAGCAAAGTGGGCTTCTTCCAGATTGGCGGCGGCATTGCCGGCGACTTCCCCATCTGCGTGGTGCCCATGCTGCACCAGGACCTGGGCCGCACCAGCGTGCCTCTGTGGGGCTATTTCTGCCAGATTTCGGACTCCACTACCAGCTACGGCAGCTACTCGGGGGCCGTGCCCAACGAGAAAATTACCTGGGGTAAGCTCGGCCAGAATACGCCGAAATTTATCATCGAAAGCGACGCTACGATTGTGGCCCCGCTGATTTTTGCCATCGTGCTCGGGCAATAATTTTGGCTTTCACCTTGGTTGAACCCGCGTTCTAATAAGCCAGTTTAGTAGTTATGAAACCTGACGTCCAATACTTGACTAATGAAGCCGGTGAGCGTACCAGCGTAGTAATAAGCTACGACGCGTGGGAAAAGCTGCGGCGCGACCAGCAACGTTTGCGTCAGAAACTACAGGTTATGCAAGGTATTCAGGCCGGTTTTGCGGAGGTGAAAGCAGCGCGAACGGCGGGTCAGAAATTGCCCAGTCTACGCGCGTTTTTGGAAGCCAACGATGCCGGTTAGCATTGTCACTGCGCCTAGCTTTTTAACAGCGGCTAAGAAACTGCTTAAAACGTATAATTCTCTGAAAACTGAGTTGGCGAAATTAGAACAGGACCTATTAGCCAAGCCTGATTTGGGAACGCCACTCGACCAAAATGCTTACAAAATCAGGCTCGCTATTCGTAGTAAGCAGCAAGGTAAAAGTGGTGGTGCACGCATTATCACATTTCTTGAAACCGTAGTGCTTGCCGATGAGGAAACGCAGACTGTTAACCTTATCTACATCTACGACAAGGCTGATACGGCCACTATCTCGCAGAAAGAGCTAAGCGCACTTATCAGGCACCTGTAGGCAAGAAAGGCCCGTCGTTGAATTCAGCGGCGGGCCTTTCTTTGTACTCTAAATTGCCTAGCAATTACGCTTCTACCGGAAAGCCAGTAGCCGTAGCCACGGCCTGCCACTGCTGCAAATCTTGCTGCACGGCGGCTATCTTCTGGTCGGCCATGTGGTAGGCATCCTCCCCCAAGAACAGGTGCACGGGCGGGTGCTCGGTTTCGCTGATTTGCATGAGCACCTGGGCGGCTTTCACCGGGTCGCCGGGCTGGTTGCCGTTGATTTGCTGCTCGTGCGCCGCCTGCGAGTCGCGGATGGATTGGTAGGCCGCAATTGGGTTTTGGGGCGTGCTCAGCGAGCCGGCCGACAGAAACTCGGTACGGAAATAACCCGGATATACCACCGTAGCGTGAATGTTAAAGTCCTTTACCTCCGCGGCGTACGACTCAGTGAGGCCCGCCACCGCAAACTTGGTGGCGCAGTAGATACCGAACCCGGGAAAATTGCCGGTAAAGCCCCCAACGGACGAAATATTGAACACCCGGCCCGCCCGCTGCTGCCGCAGGTGCGGGGTAGCGGCGCGCAGCACGTTGAGCAGGCCAAACACATTAACGTCGAAATTTTGGCGGGCCTCCTGGTCGGTGAGTTCTTCGAGGCCGCCTACCAAGCCGTAGCCGGCATTATTCACCACCACATCGAGCCCGCCGAGCGTGCTAATGGTGGTTTCGATGGCTTGGCGCACGCTTGCTTCGTTACCCAAGTCCATTTGCAGGGGTAGGAAGCGGTCAGTCTCAGCCGAGACGGCTTGCTGAAGGTCGGCCAGCCGCCGGGAAGTGGCGGCCACGGCGTAGCCGGCGGCTAACAGCTGCTGCACGAGCGTCAGACCCAGCCCTTTCGAGGCGCCGGTCACGAACCATATCTTGTTGGTAGTCATCATCTTGAAAATTTTCGGAATAGGAAAGAGAATCGCTGAGGGCGAGGCGGCCAAAGAGATAGAGCATGATGTGGAAGAGTGAAAAGGCAAGAACGACTAGTTACACAGACGAGATACTAGACCGTTTACCGTAGTTGCAGGCCAAAAAATTGTATTCGACCAACGCCCACTCTTTCCCTATCAAGCGCTGCTCAGTTACCCTCGGCTGCCGCTTTGGCCAAGCTGGCCGTGCGGCAAGGCGGCGAAACAACTAGCTGCCGGGGCAACCGGTGGCCCTGGCCTCACGGGCCGCCAGCAACCAGCCAAGTGTTAGGGAGGCGCATAAGTTTTGTGTTTTTAATACTACAAAACTAGCGGCGGCCCCCACCGGCCGGCTTACCCGGTTCAAACCAATCCTTGCGAAAATCAAACAGCCCGCACGGCCGAAGGAGACATGCCCAGGTGCTTGCGAAAGAAGTTGCTGAAATGCGCCGGCTCTTCAAAACCCAGGCAGTGGCTGATTTCGGCCACGTGCCAGGTGGTGTGCTTGAGCAGGGCGTGGGCTTCCTGCACCAGGCGGCTGGCAATGAGCTGGGTAGTGGTTTTGCCGGTCACTTCCTTCAGGGCGCGGTTGAGGTGGTTGACGTGCACGGCTAGTTGCCCGGCAAAGGCCTCGGCACTGCGCAGCTTCACTCGCTGGTCGGGCGCCTCAATGGGAAACTGCCGCTCCAGCAACTCCACAAATAGGGAGGCAATGCGCGTGGCCGCCGGGCTGTCGTGGTAGAGCGTGGTGGCGGGCTGAAGCTTTAAGGCGCTGTGCAACAGCTCAAACGCGTAGGTGCGCAGCAGGTCGTACTTATAAGCGTAGTCCGAATCAATTTCCGCCAGCATTTTCTCGAATAGCAGCCGGGTGGCCGCGGCCTGCGCATCGCTCAGAAAATAAACCGGCTGCCCGCCGGGTCGAAACATCGGCAGCTCCTGCGGCAGCGCGCCGCCCAGCCGCTGCAAAAAAGCCTCGGTGAAAATGCAGAAAAAGCCCGTCTGGTTTTCGTCAAGCGGCTCCCAGTCGTAGGGTACTAATGGATTAGCGAAGAAGAGGGCATTGCCGCGCAGCTCAATGGTCTTGTCGGCAAAGTAATAGTTGCTGCGGCCCGTTACCAGCGTGATTTTATAGAAGTCCTTGCGGCTGTAGGGCAGCTTGCACGCCTTGGGCCCCACAAAGTCATCGAGCCGAAACACGTTAAAATGCCCTAAATCTTGCTGGAGGTTTTCGGGCAGCCAGTGAATTTTCTGCTGGTAAAAATCGGCGAGCGTCTGGGTCTTGAGCATGCGCGAAGTTACGTAAATCAAACGGTGCTACTGGTCCAGCTACTTATTCGTAGAATTACCCGTGGGGCGATGAGCCGGCTCCCCTGAACGGCAAAAGGCCCGCCCGAAAACTCGGGCGGGCCTTTTACTGCCTGCGCAGGCAGTAGCCTAGTCAGGTGGCTGCTGGTGGCTACAGCAGGCGCACGTCTACCTCCGTGGTGATGAGCTGCGTGCCGTCTTCCAGGGTTATCAGGAAGAAAAAACGCAACTGATTGGGCGTCTGCGGGTTAGTATTGGGGGTGAGCGTGCCGGCCCCGCCGGCCGAAGTGCCCGTGAAGGCGAAGGCGGGAGACTTGGTGGCGGTGGCGGGCAGGGTGGCGAAGGCCGCGTTGAGGCGGGTAACGTAGCTGCGCACCGCGTTCAGGTCCGAGCTGAAGGTGATGGTGTTGGTGCCGGTGCCGGTCACGGCCGCTGTCAGGTAGTTGGGGTAGCTGCTGCTTTGCAGGTATTCAACGCCACCGTTGCCAGTAGCTATCTTAGTGATTTCCTTGATTTTACCCTTGTCAGCTGGGATACTCAACTCAATGGAAAACGTGCCGTTGGCGTTGGTGCCGGTGCCCACCGTGGTGGTAACGATGGGAAACCGCTCGAAATACACCTGGTTGGTGACCGTGACCGGAATGTTGGCCACACTGTCTTGCAAAGGGCCTAGCTTATTGCCGTAGTCCTTTTTGCAGCCCGCAAAGCCAGCGGCCAGCACCACGAGAAGCAAGAAATGAATAGCTGTCTTTTTCATGAGAGGAAGCAGTAGAAAGTAAAGGGCGCCGGACTAGTTGGAGGCCCACCACACGGGTTTGTCGATGGTTACGTTCGTCTTTGGTATCGCGTCGCCGTTGGCGGCCACCTCGGAGGGCGGGTACAGCAGGCGCTGCGGAATATTGGGCGTAAACGACACGTTTAGAGCCGGTTGTAGGTGGGGCGAGCCCGTGCGCCGGTAGTCGTTCCAGGCTTCGTAGCCGTTGCCCACCCAGGCTACCCACTTCTGAAACAGGATTTGGTTGAGCTTGTGGGTATTGCTGCCGCTGAGCGTGACGATGGCCGGACTGGCTTTGAAGTACGTGTCGATATCGGCGGTTGAAAGGCCGGTTGCTTCCATCGACCGGCGAATGCCTTCTTGGTAAAGGGCGTTGGCATCGCCGGGCGTATTGAGGCGCACGGCCGCCTCAGCCAGGATGAAAGCCCGCTGAAAGTTGGTGAGCAGGCGCACCGGCGCCTCGCCCACCGCGCCCAGCAGATAGGTGCTGTACACCGAGCGATTGGCCACGGCGGGAGCCGTGACACTGCTGCCGTTTTCGAAGCCCGTAAACTTGCCGTAGGTAGTAGTGTGCGTCGACGCCGCGTTGCCGTTGGTAGTGGTAAAAAACTTGGGCAGGCGCGGGTCGTTGTAGGCCGTCAGCGAATCCAGGAAGCGCGTACTGGCCATCTGGTCGTTGGGGCGGTTTGTCACGTTGTAGGAGTAAAACGGGTTGGTATTGCCGACCGACGTGCCAAAGGGCACGGCAAAATCCTCACTGTTAGCGGAAATAGCGGCGCTGCCATTTGCTCCCTTGGCCAGCACCTCGTTTATCACCTTGATGGCCAGGGCCGGGTCTTTGCGGCTCACGGTGCAGGCAAACTTGAGCAGCAGCATGTTGCCCATTTTTTTCCACTTGGTGAGGTCGCCCTTATACACAAAGTCATCGTTGCCAGGCTTGAGCGTGCTGGGCTTGTCGAGGTCGGCTAGCCCCTCGCGCACCAGGTCAAACAGGCTCTGGATGCCGGTGGCCCCTTGGTAAATGTCCTGCTGCCGGTCGAAGGCGGGGTGCAGGTTGCCCAGGCCCTGCAAGGCCTGCGAGTAGGGCACGTCGCCCCACATGTCGGTGGCCAAGGCAAAATTGTAGGCCTTCAGCAGCTTGGCAATGCCGGTGTAGGCGGGGTTGGCGGCGTTGCTGTTGATGAGCGTTTGGGCACCATTGAGGTTGTTGCCGTAGAGGTCGCCGCGCCACTCGTTGTCATAGTTGCCGCTGATGGCGTACTTATCCTCCGTAAAGGGCTGGTTGGCAATGCCGGCGTAATGCTGCACAAACAGGTCGCCGTCGCGGCCCAGCGTGTTGCCCACCAAAAAGGCGGTGCCCACCGTGATAGTCGGCAGCTGCACCGACGGCTGCACCGCCACCGGGTTGTTGGGGCTGGCATTAACGTCCAGAAACTTATTGGGCGAGCAGCTAGCGGCGGCCCAGGTGGCTAGCCCCAGCGCGGCGGAGCGCAGGTAGGGGAGGCGTGCTATCGATACGTTCATAAGATACTGATGCTGAGTTAGAAGGTGAACCGCAGGTAGGTGCCGTAGCTGCGCACGCTAGGGGGTCCCTGCAAGTCGAGGCTGCGGATGTTGCCCGCGCCCTGGGTGTTTACTTCAGGAAAAAAGTTGGCATTGGGCGCGTAATACAGCAGGTTGCGGCCCGATACCGAGATGGAGGCGCTGCCGAAAGGCGTGTGGGCAAGTAGGTCTTTGGGCAAGGCATAGCTCAGCGATACTTCCCGCAGGGTGTAGTGCGTGCCGTCAAAAACGTTGAGGTCGCTTTGCAGGCCTTGGTTGCCCCAGTAGTTTTGGGCATCTACCTGAATGTTGTTTTGGCGGTACGAGGTAGTGCCGTCGGGATTGGTGGAGGCAATCACGCCCGGAATCACGCGCGGCTGGTCACGGTTCACCCCGGTTTCCTTTAGCATACCGGCCGACTTATAAGCGGCCTGCGTGAACGACAGAATATCGCCCCCCACCAGGGCATCGACCAGGAAGGAGAACGTGAGGCCCTTATAGGCGAGCGTGTTGGTGATGCCCCCCTGCCAGTCCGCGTTGGGGTTGGCCGTCACCTGCGAGCTCAGTTCCGTCACCCACAGGCCGGTGCGCGGGTTGATGAGGTACTGCCCATCGGGCGCGGTCGCCTTCTTTTGGCCCAAAATCACGCCGTAGGGCTGGCCCACCACAAACGAGGGCACCGAGCCAATAAACGAGCTGCCCGGAATAGTGGAGCTGGTGACGCCCGGGTAAATCGACACCACCATGTTGCGAATGCGGGTGTAGTTGGCCGTAATGTCCCAGGTGAAGCCCGAGGTGCTGCGCACCGGCGAAAGGGTGGCTAGCACCTCAATGCCCTTGTTATCGAGCTGGCCGGCGTTGGTATAAAAGCTGCTGAAGCCCGTGGTAGGCGCTATCGTGACCGGGATAATCTGGTTCGAGCTGACGGTTTTGAAGTACGTGGCGTCCAGGGTCAGGCGGTTGTTGAAGAAGCCCAGGTTCAGGCCGATTTCGGCCGACTTGGTAAACTCGGGCTTCAGCACATTCAGCACGTTAACCCCGCCAATGGTAGTGCTCGGCCGGAAGCCGACCACGTTGTTGAAGGGGAAAGTCACGTTGGCCACGTTGTTGCCCTGGCCACCGGGTACAAAGTAGGTTTCCAGCACGTAGGGGTCGGCGTCGCGGCCCACCTTCGCCACGTTGCCCCGGATTTTGCCGTAGGAGAAAAAGTCGTTGTCGATATTAAACGCATCGGTGAACACGAAGCCGGCCGATATCGACGGGTAGAGGAAGGTACGGTTATCGCCGGGCAGCGTCGACGACTGGTCGACGCGCCCCGTGCCTTCCAAAAACAGGTAGTTGTTGTAGGCCAGCGACAAGTCGGCGTAGTAGCCGAGTAGGCGGCGCGTGTAGTTGGTTTCGCCGCTGCCCGTAAACACGGCCGCGTTGATGGTATTGTAAAAGCCCGGCTGCGAGAGCGTGGCCGCCGACACAAACTGCTCGTTGCGCTTGCGCTGGTTGGTTTGCTGGCCCACCAGCAGCGTAGCGTTCAGCTTATCGAGGAAGATGTTTTCCTTTTTGGCCGTTATCAGTAGGTCGCCGGTGAACTCGGCGTACTGAATATTATCCTGATAGATGAGGCCCGTGGGGTTGCGCGACGAGCTGATGGCCGCAATCTGCTTGCGGCGGTCGGTGTAGGTATCGAGGCCGGCCCGGTAGGTTACGCTCAGCCACGGAAAGAAATCGTACCCAATGCTCGCCACGTTGATAAAGCGCGTGACGCTGCTGGCGGTGTTGCTGTTCAGCAGGTTATAGTTGGGGTTGTCGAGGCCCGGAAAGAACAGGTTGGCGCCCGTCACCGTCTGGTAGGTTTGGTTTTGCAGGTCGAAGCTGCGCGGCACCGACGAAAACGCCCCAAAGGCGCTGCCCCCGTTGCCGGTTTGCGGGGCTAGCTGGTCGGTCTGCGAAAAATTGACCGAGCCAGTGACTCGTATCTTATTCTGCAAGGTGGTGCCGCCGCCCAGCTGAATGTTGGTGCGTTGCAAATTTGACGACTCCGTGATGCCCTTCTGGGTGGTGCTGTTCACGTTCAACGAGAAGTTCGACGTGCCGTTGTTGCCGGCTAGCTGCACGCCATTGGTCCAGAGCGTACCCGTTTTGAAAAAATCCCGAATACTGTTCGGGTACGACTGGTAGGGCAGCTGGCTGCCATCGGCCAGCAGCAGGCCATTGGGCCGGGTACCGGCAGTGCCAAAGCGCGGCCCCCACGAGTTGGGGCTGCCCGTAAAGATGTTGCCCGCCCCGTTGGCAGTGGTGATGATGCCGCCGGTGCCCTGGCCGTAGTCGTTTTGAAAATCCGGCAGGCCCATCACGGTCTGGAAGTTGAAGCCCGTGTTTACGGCCACTTCGAGCTTCTTATTCACGTTGGCCCCCGACTTGGTGGTAATCAGGATAGCGCCCGACGAAGCCCGCGAGCCGTAGAGGGCGGCGGCAGCCGGGCCTTTCAGAATACTGATGCTAGCCACATTTTCCGGGTCGATGTCGGCGGCGCGGTTGGAGGTTTGGGCGCCGTAGAGCGTGCCGGCGGCGCCGCCGTTGGTGCGGTCAGTGTCGTTGCTCACCGGAATGCCATCCACCACAAACAGCGGCTGGTTGTTGCCGGTGAGCGACGTAATACCCCGGATGTTGATGTTGGTGGAGGTGCCGGCCAGGCCGCTGGCCCCCGTAATGCTCACGCCCGATACCTTGCCTTGCAGCGCGTTCAGCACGTTGGGCTCCGACTTGGCGGCCACAGCGGCCCCCTGAAGCTCCTGGGTGGCGTAGCCCAAGGTGCGCTTGTCTTTTTCAATGCCGAGGGCCGTCACCACCACCTCGCTCAGCTCGCGCGAGTTTTGGGTGAGGGCAACGCTCACCTGGTCGTCGCTGCCCACGGGCTTTTCCTGGGTGTTCATCCCCACCGACGAAAATACCAGGGTGCCGCCCGGGGGCACTACCAGCGTAAACGAGCCGTCGGCATTGGTAGCCGTGCCCGTGGTGGTGCCTTTCACCAGCACCGTTACGCCGGGCAGGCCCTCGCCGGTCTTTTGGTCCCGCACCCGGCCCGATACGGTCCGCGTCTGGGCCAGCGCTGTCTGCGACAGCGTAAGCATGAGCATAGCGCCCATCAGTAAGCGTTTTTTCATGTAGAAGTTGTCTAAATAAAAGGCAGTTAAGAGGTTGGGCAGTAGTTCGAACGCCTAAAGTAGTAGGCAAGGAGATTTAAAGCAGCAATAAGCCAAGGTTTTTTATGAAAAAAAGGAATTGCCCTTTTCTGCAAAGGCAGTTAACTATAAAACAATGACTTTTGGTAGGGATAGCTCTCAAGCACTACTGGACGAGGTTAAATACTAATAGGTAGTGTACTAAACAGCCTCAAAAATTGATAGGGGCCGATAAAGCAGGCTGCCAAAAAGAAAGACCAGCCCCGCGGAGCTGGCCGGTTACACGCTGGCGCAGGAGCACCTCATCACGCCGGCGCTACGCTAGCTACCCAGCTTCTCATCCGTGAAATGCGCCTGGTGCGGGGGCCGGGCAAATTTCTCGGCATTGTAAGCCGCCGACGTGCCGCGCGAAATGGAGAGCGACTGCCATGACTCGCCGGCCAGCAGCCGGGCCAGAAACGCGATTTGGCCCACGTGGTAGGGGTAGTGCGCCAGCTGCCGGTTGATGGCCTCCGTCACGCTGTGGCCCTGGTGACGGATGTAAAGAAGCTTGTCGAGGTCGGCGGGCGTGAGGGCGTCGAGCGCGGCAAACAGGCACTGCCAGCCGGCTTCCCAGTGGGCCAGCACCTCGGCGCGGGTGCGCAGGTCGTTGTCGAACTCCGCTTCGCGGGCGCGCCAGGGCTTTTCGCCGTCGGTGGTCAGGAAGTCCGTCCACCGTGATAACATATTGCCCCACAAATGTTTAACAATGGCGGCAATGCTGTTGCTGACGGCGTTGGGCTGCCAGTGCAGCTGCTCATCGGTGACCTGGCTCATGGCCTGCTCGCCGAGTAGTTTGTAATAGGCAAACTGCTTGCGGGCGCTGGTAAGAAAGTCCTGCGGCATGGGGAAAGGGGGCTAAGCGGCCTGACAGCAGGCAGCGGGCTAAAAGTAAGCGGGGCCGCGGTGCGTCTGGTAGCTTCTTGCGCCCCAAGAATATTTTTCACCTCGCTTGTTACCCTGGCATGGCCACAGCTCCCCTTCCCCAGAAAATCCTGGCTCGCCAGCACGAGATAACTGCTGATTTTCAGCGCCTGGTGGCCGCCCACGTAGCCGACATCGCGGCTGGCCGCGCTACCGAGATGCTCGAAATCCGCGACTTCGCTAGTCAGCTCTGCATTCATCCCACGCACCTTAGCAACACGCTGAAGCTCACCACCGGCCAGCCGCCGTGCTTCTTCTTCGAGGCCGAAATTCTGGCCGTGGCGCAGGGGCTGCTGCGCGATACCACCCGCCCGGTGGCCGACATCGCCGCCAGCCTCACCTACGACCCGTCCAACTTCACCAAGTTTTTCAAGCGCTTTGCGGGCGTCACGCCCAAGCAGTACCGCGAGCAGGTATGGGCCGGGCGGCGCGTAGAAAAGTCGGAACTACTCACCATTTTATCTTAACTACTCACCATTTTATCTTAACTACTCACCATAAACTGGTTGGCTGGGGGCAGGACCTTTGTGTTAGCAACAAACCCAAAATCCTGCTTCCATGAGTAGTTCCAAAATCGCCCTCGTAACCGGCGGCAGCCGCGGCCTAGGCAAAAACATGGCCCTGAGCCTGGCCGCCAAAGGCATCGACGTGCTGCTAACCTACCACCGCCAGCAAGCCGAAGCCGAGGCCGTAGTAGCCGAAATAAAAAGCCACGGCCGCCAGGCCGCCGCCTTGCAGCTCGATGCTGGCAACGCCAGCAGCTTCGACGCATTTTTCGCCCAGGTAAAAGCCGCGCTCCAGCATACGTTCCAAGCCGAGCGGTTCCACTTTCTGATTAATAACGCCGGCACGGGCCTGCACGCTGCCTTCGCCGACACCACCGAAGCGCAGTTTGACGAGGTGCTGAATATTCACCTCAAAGGCCCGTTCTTCCTGACCCAGAAGGCCTTGCCGCTGCTGGAAGACGGCGGCCGCATCATCAACATCTCGTCGGGGCTGGCGCGGTTCAGTCTGCCCGGCTCCTCAGCCTACGCCAGCATGAAGGGCGCCATCGAAGTGCTCACCCGCTACCAGGCTAAGGAGCTGGGCGCGCGCGGCATCACGGCCAACGTGGTGGCCCCCGGCGCTATCGCCACTGACTTTAGTGGCGGCGTGGTGCGCGATAACGCGCAAGTAAACACGATGGTAGCCGGCATGACGGCCCTGGGCCGCGTGGGCGAGCCCGACGACATCGGCGGCGTAGTGGCCTTCCTCTGCACCGACGACGCCCGCTGGATTAACGCCCAGCGCATCGAGGCGTCGGGCGGCATGAATATTTAGGCTAAACTGCGTAATATGGACGATAATCCGCTCTAATTCTGTTTGGTGCATAAAACCTAGCCTGCTCGCAAGTAGAGAGGCTAGGTTTTGGAATGGATTGCATAAGATACCCGCTCAATCATGAGTATAAGTTATCTGAATATGCTGGCCATAGATGGTGAATTTCTTCTAGCAATTCCCGGCCGCCAATTGTCACCGAATTCTCATGAGAAAAATAAAGTAGAAAGCGAAATTTACTATCTGTGAACATACGCTCTAAGCCATCATAGCCAAAAAAGCATTCGCTGAGTTCTTTTATAAAAACTGAACCTCCTTCTTCAATATTATATACTTTAACTACATTGTAAATGAGGCCAATAGCTTGCCTTACAATTTCACTAAAAGGCTCAAAAGCTTCGTCATCATAAACTTCAGTATCAGGCACATGGTGGCTTCCGGTGATAGGAACCCATCCAAAAGGAAGGTCGCATTGCCAGTTATTATGTAGAGTTAACAAGACGATATCCTCATTCAGGGTTAGGTCGTCATTCATAATGAAGGGAGAGGACAAACGTAAAAACGCCTGCTTTTTTTGCAAAAAGCAGGCGTTTCGGGTGCAAGCAATCGATTTTTAAAACCGAAACAACGGCCGCGCCGGGTTCCACAAACCCCACGGAATCATGAGCAGCACCAGCACCAGGGCAATGCCAAAATAAGTGAGCGCCTTCTTGTGTTTGAGCGTGTCGGTGGAGGCATTTTTGAGCGCAATGCGGCCCACTTGGGCCAGAATGGCAGCGAGTATCATCACCACTACGTGCTCCATACCGAAGAAGCGGGTGGTGGGGTCTTTCATGGCACCAGCCACTTTCATAGCCTTGAGGCCGTAGGGGCTGAGGCCGAAGTAAAGCCCCAGGCCCACAATAACTTGCAGCCACATGAAGCCCGAAAATGCCGCGCTTATGGCATTATCACCCTTGGTAAACGGCCGGCGGCCCGACCAACCCGCGTAGGCGCGAAACACGGCCAGCACGCCCGCGCCCAGCACAAACCAGCGTAGCCACGAGTGAAGAAACAGAAGTACCTGGTACATATAAAACCAAAATGTGCCGGGCCAGCCGGCGGGTTAAAAACTGCCGCGAAGCTACGGCCGAGCCTGCACTACGCTTAAAACTCGCCCGGCTCGGGCACGGGGGCGGGCGCGCCGCCGCGGGCTGCCTTGGCCCGCTGCTCGTCGCGAATAGCCACGGCCAGCGCAATAAAAATGGAGAAAAACGGCAGCACCATGCCCAGCACAAACCACTTCAGCCGCGAGTGGCCGTGCGAGTAGGCGATGTACATGGTGACGGACGCCAGCAGGGCATCAATCAGCAACAGGGCAATGGCCCCGAAAAAAAAAGTAGCGAACATAAATTACCGGGCTTTGCCGCGCTTCACTAGGTAAGCGTACAGCACCTTATCAAACGGCTCGCGCACATCCACGGGCACAAAATCAATCTTAAGCTGCCCGCAGCGCAGGGCTAGGTCGGCCTCAAACTGCTGCATGGCCGCGCGGTACTGCGCCCGCACCTGCCCCGGCTGAAGGCGGATTTCCTGGCCCGTTTCTACATCCTCGAAGATGTAGGGCCGGTCCTGGAAGTCAAAATTAGTTTCTGTGGCCCGGTCCAGCACGTGAAACAGCAGTACCTCGTGGTGCTGGTGGCGCAGGTGCTGCAAGGCGGCCAGGGCGGCCTCCTGCTCGGCGGCCCCGCGCCCTAGCATGTCGCTGAACACGACGACGAGCGAGCGCTTGGGTATTTGCTGGGCAATGGTGTGCAGCACGCCCGCCACATCGGTGTGGGCGGCGGTGCGGCGGGTGGCGGCCGTGGGCGCGGGCCGCTCCAGCAGCTGTTGCATGGCCAGTAGTAGCGTGTGGCGGTGGGCGCTGGTCGAGCGCACGGGCGTTTGCAACTCCACCGTTTCGGCGAAGGTGACGAGGCCCACGGCGTCGCGCTGGCGCTGCAACAGCGTGGTGAGCGCCGCCGCGGCCAAGATGCTGAATTTCAGCTTGTCGTGGCCCGGCGCGGGGTAATACATGCTGGCACTCACGTCGAGTAGCAGGTGGGCGCGCAGGTTGGTTTCCTCCTCGTAGCGCTTCACGAAGAGCTTATCGGTGCGGGCAAATACCTTCCAGTCGATGTGCCGGGTGCTGTCGCCGGGGTTGTAGAGGCGGTGCTCCGAAAACTCGACCGAAAAGCCGTGGTACGGCGACTGATGCAAGCCCGTGATGAAGCCATCGACCAGTTGCCGGGCCAGCAGCTCTAGGTTTTCGAAAGAGCGAATGGCGGCAAGGTCGAGGGCAGGCGCAGGCATGACAGGAAAAGCGGAGAATGGATAGTATAGAAGTATAAATCAGTGCACTACTTGCGCTTAGCGTGGCGCTTACCGGCATTTTCACTGCGGGGTGGCCCCAATCAGTAGCTAAACCAATCTTACGTGCTGATAAACAAGCCGGCTGCTAGTTGGGTTTCGTTAGGCAAAAACTGGATTATGGTAAGGCTTTCCCGTTTTATCTTTGCTCAGGCCAACGCAAGTTTAGTGCTTTATCCGTTAACTCACATTCGTTTCCCCTCCCTTAGCTCGTGGAAGAAAGATACTCTAAAGACCAGGAAGAAATATACTCGCACCGCATGAAAGCGGGCAAGCGCACGTATTTCTTCGACGTAAAAGCCACCCGTGGCCAGGACTATTACCTGACCATCACCGAAAGTAAGCGCCGCCCTGGCTCCGACCCCGACGGCCCGGTGAGCTACGAAAAGCACAAAATTTTTCTGTATAAAGAGGATTTCAACAAGTTTATCGACGCCCTGCACGATGCCGTGGACTATGTGCGCGAAGAGCTGCTGACCGAGGAAGAAGTGGCCGAGCTCGACCGCCCGCGTCCCGCTTTCGAGGGCGAGCAGCCCCGCTTCGACGGCCAGCCCGATACCCAGCCCGACCGCCCGGCCGGTTACGACACCCCCCCCGACCTGGGCGAGAGCACTTACTAGCTTCGCCCGGCTAGCTCCCGAAACGCGCCGCTGCTCTAAGCCAGAGCAGCGGCGCGTTTTGCGTAGGCGGCCCAGCCAGCGCGGCTCCGCCGTACCTTTACCCACTGAATTAGGCAAACTCCTAATTCATACCTCACACTTCATAATTCAAGATAATGGGCCTCCGCTGCGGTATTGTCGGCCTGCCGAACGTCGGCAAATCCACGCTTTTCAACGCGTTATCCAACGCCAAGGCCGAATCGGCCAACTACCCTTTCTGCACGATTGAGCCGAACGTGGGCGTCATCACCGTGCCCGATGAGCGCCTCCAGATTCTGGAAGCCCTCGTCAACCCCAAGCGCGTGCTGCCCACCATCATCGAGTTTGTGGACATTGCCGGCCTCGTAAAGGGCGCCAGCAAGGGCGAAGGCCTGGGCAATAAATTCCTGGCCAACATCCGGGAGGTCGATGCCATCATTCACGTGGTGCGCTGCTTCGAAGACCCCAACATCGTGCACGTAGCCGGCGGCGTCGACCCCGTGTTTGATAAAGACGTGATTGACACGGAGTTGCAGCTCAAAGACCTGGAGAGCATCGACAAGAAGCTCATCAAGAGCGAGCGCAGCGCCAAGGCCGGCGACGCCGTAGCCAAGAAGGAAGTAGCCAGCCTCCAGAAGTTCAAGCAGGCCCTCGAAGCCGGCGAAAACGCCCGCGCCGTAACCGCCACTGCCGACGACCTCGAAGCCGTAGCCGACTTGCAACTGCTTACCATTAAGCCCGTTATCTACGTGGCCAACGTGGACGAGGCCAGCATCGCCACCGATGGCAACAACCACGTGGCCGCCCTGCGCGCGCACGTGAAAGCCGAAAACGCCCAGGTAGTGCTGGTGTCGGCCGCCATTGAGGAGCAGATTGCCGACATGGAAGACCCCGAGGAAAAAGAGATGTTCTTGGGCGAGTACGGCCTCACCGAGTCGGGCCTCAACAAGCTCATCCGCGCCAGCTACGAGCTGCTCAACCTCATCACCTACTTCACGGCCGGCGTGCAGGAAGTACGCGCCTGGACGGTGCACCGCGGCGACAAAGCCCCCGCCGCCGCCGGCGTCATCCACTCCGACTTCGAGAAGGGTTTCATCCGCGCTGAGGTTATCAAGCTCGCTGATTACCAAGAGTATAAGACCGAAGTAAAAATCAAGGAAGCTGGCAAGATGGCCGTGGAAGGCAAAGAATACGTGGTGCAGGATGGTGACATCATGCACTTCCGCTTTAACGTTTGATTGCTAGCTTGCTGCCATGACTAGAAAAGAACTTGTTGATAAAGCGCTTCTAAAGTTGGCACATGATGAAGCCGAAGGAGCATTCTTTGCGCTGAAACTTTTTAGCGACGCGTCTCAGGAGGAGGCGGATGACTCATATGCCGATGATGAGATTGAATTATTCTCAATTCTTGTCAAACAGTTGGCTAATATGAATGATGCAGGCGAGCATCTGATGAGGTTCATAGGTAAACACATTTTTGTGCACTATAGCGGAGCTTCTACACCGGTTAATAGCAGTAATATCAAAGTATCGACTCAACACGGAGTGTATGAATCTAAGGGCCATTCAGTAAAGAACTTCTTACATGATTTTCTCTTCAATCAAATGGCAATCATGTGGTTGAAGGCTTTAAAGTTTGATGCGCTAATTGGCAGATTTACCGAATGGCAAGAAGAAAACAAAGTGCAAAGTCAGCAAGCGCTTATGATTGAACAGATACTTAGTTCGTTCAAAGGGCTTCAAGAGTAACTGTAATTTTTCTGTATTACCAGCAGAAAGCCTGACGCGAGAACGTCAGGCTTTTTGCTGGTAATACAGCCCGCCCCCAACGTATCTTTGCCCCCTGCCAAAACCTAGCCCAAACCCACCAATTATATGAAGTTCATTGTTTCGTCCTCGGCCCTGCTCAAGCAGCTCCAGAGCATCAACGGCGTGGTCACGAACAACCCCGTGGTGCCCATCCTGGAGAACTTCCTGTTTGAAATCGAGCCGGGCAAGCTCACCATCACCGCCTCCGACCTGGAGACGAGCATGATGACTGAGCTGCCCATCGAAGCCAACGAGTCGGGGCGCATTGCGGCTCCCGCCCGCATCCTGCTCGATACGCTCAAGAACCTGCCCGACCAGCCCGTGACCTTCACCCTGGACGAGGAAACCTACACCATCGAAATTAGCTCAGCCAACGGCCGCTACAAGCTGGCCGGCGAAAACGCCGCCGACTTCCCCCGCGTGCCGGTGGTGAAGGGCTCGGCCCCGGTCGAAATCCCGTCGTCGTCGCTGGCGCGGGCCATCAACAAGACGATTTTCGCCGTTAGCACCGACGAGCTGCGCCCCGCCATGACCGGCATTTTGGTGCAGCTGGCCGATTCGCAAATCACGTTCG
Source organism: Hymenobacter arcticus (assembly GCF_054779975.1). Lineage (NCBI taxonomy): Bacteria > Pseudomonadati > Bacteroidota > Cytophagia > Cytophagales > Hymenobacteraceae > Hymenobacter > Hymenobacter arcticus. Next base: position 274,361 of record NZ_BAAGXF010000001.1, on the reverse strand, counting down.
TGGCCACCGATGGCCACCGCCTGCTACGCTACCGCCGCCAGGATGTGGGCGCTGGCCAAACCGCCAACCTCATCATCCCGCGCAAGGCGTTCAACCTGCTGAAAAGCTCCTTGCCGAGCGAATCCGCCACGGTGCGCATCGAGTTCAACCAGAGCAACGCGTTTTTCTCGTTCAACCAGATGCGGTTGGTGTGCCGCCTCATCGATGAGCGCTACCCCGACTACGAGAACGTTATTCCCGTTAGCAATCCCAACAAGCTGACTATCAACCGGGCTGAGCTGCTGAATTCGGTGCGCCGCATCAGCATCTACTCCAACAAAACAACCCACCAAGTACGCCTGCGCCTCACGGGCTCCGAACTGGTGATTTCGGCCGAGGACCTGGACTTCAGCAACGAAGCCAAGGAAACTCTCACCTGTCAGTACGACGGCGAGGACATGGAAATTGGCTTCAACGCCCGCTTCCTGCAAGAAATGCTGTCGAACATCGACTCCGACGAAATCACGCTGGAGCTGAGTACGCCCAACCGCGCCGGCCTGCTGATGCCCGCCCAGGCCGATGAAAACGAAAGCATCCTGATGCTGGTGATGCCCGTAATGCTCAATAACTACGTCTAAATCGCAGATTTTGCAGATTGAGCAGATTCCGCAGATTCGAATGGCGCAGGATAACTAATAACTTTTGGTTTAAGCCTGCGCCGCTCGAAGCTGTAAGCTGACGTCTGAATCTGCGAAATCTGCCCAATCTGCAAAATCTGTGATTAAATGAAGAAATCCGAAATCCGCTTTAGTATTGCCCTTGACGATAAGAAAGTGCCTGAAGCCATTAGCTGGCAGGCCACCGATGCGGGCCCCGACATGCACTTTGCCAAGGCCATCAACGTGGCTATTTGGGACCGGAATGCCGACGCGACGATGAAAATCGACCTTTGGACCAAGGACATGCCCACCGACGCCATGAAGTTTTTTGTGGTGGATAATATTGGCTCAATGGCCGAAACCATCCAGACGGCTACCGGCGACAAGAAAATGGCCGAGATGATGCGTACCCTCTGCAAAGAGCTGAGCGACTACCTCGAAGAGCAAGGCCAGACGGACTTGCAAGCGTAAGCACTATTGTACATTGCGCTTTACTAATAATAAAAAAGGCCTTCCGCACTGCGCGGAAGGCCTTTTTTAATAGAAAGAATTATCGGCTACTCACTGGCGCAGGGTGCGGCCAAACGGCTCGTCGCCACGGCGGGCGGGCTGCTTGGCTTTGGTGGGCGTAGGCGCAATGGTGGCGTTATTAGCCCGGGCGGGCTCGGGGTTTTGCACCGAGTTGACCAGTATGGATGCCGAGGCGTTGCGCGAGTAGTTGCGGTCGGCCTGGGTGTAGCGCTTGCGGGCGTCGAAGTAATCGGTGTACTGGTCGGTGCTGAGCACGGCTTGCAGTTCCTTGTCACGCTCCTGGGCAATAACTTTCGACTCCTTATCGAGCTGGTCGGGATTCTTAGCGTATTGACGCTCAGCTATTTCAAGCTTAGTAATTTTGTCACTGTTGATGGCGCGGAGGCGGGCGGCCTGGTAACCATTGAGGCGCAGGTCGCGCGTCATCTGGTCGCTCAGGTGCTCGGCGCGGTCGCTGGTGCCAGGGTTGAGGCGGGGGCTTTGCTGGGTCTTATCCCGCGGCGCGGGGGCGGGCACGGCAGGTGTTTGCTGGGCATGGGCGGTGAGCGTAGCGGCCAACAGCAAGAGGGCAAAAGCAGATTTCATGGACAAACAACTCGTGGATAGAAGGACTAGTAGCCAACTATCGCGCCAGGACCGAGCGGCGCGGGGCTGCCCGTTTTAACGCAGAATCTGCTGTTGTGGTTAGGGATGTAGGGTAAGCTTTGAGCTTGCCGCTGGCGCTTGCGGCGGCAAGCTAAAGCGTACCCTACATCCGCTAAAACCGATTTTTCCACATCATGCTTTCCACTGGGCGGTCGCTGCGCTCGTTGTATTTGGCCGACTGCTTGTGGTTGTAAAGCGTTTGCACATCGCCCTGAATACCAAAGTAAATGAGCTGCCCAATGGGCATACCAGGGTACACCCGCACGGGCATCGACACGCTGATTTCCAGGGTCCAGTGGTTGCAAAAACCCACGTCGCCCTTGCCGGCCGTGGCATGAATATCGATGCCCAGGCGGCCAACGCTGCTCTTGCCTTCGAGGAAAGGTACGTGGGCGTGGGTTTCAGTATATTCCTCAGTTACACCAAGATAGAGAATGCCGGGCTCCAGCACGAAGCCTTCTTCGGCCGACATTTCGAAGGTGGTAATCTTGTTGTGCTGGCGGGCGTCGAGCACCGCGTTGTCGTAGGTAGCCAGGTAGCGGCCCAGGTGCACGTCGTAGGAGTTGGTACCCAGGCAGCTGGGGTCGTAGGGCTGCACTACAATGGTACCGCGCTCCATTTCGGCGCGGATTTGCTGGTCGGTCAGAATCACGGGGTAATCGTAGTTAAGCGGCTTGCACGCGACTTAGCTAAGTAGTTTGTCAATAAAGTACTTACTAGCTAAATGCGTGAAGCAAAAGGAATTAATGAGAATCGTCGTCGTAGTGGTCGGCTGGTAATTCGCCGGTGGACTGGGGGCGGAAGCGGCTGAAAAAGCCGGGGCCGCGCTCGGCGGGCGGCAGCTGCTCGTCGGGCGCGCCCGGGGTATCGTCCTCGTCCTCGGTGGGGGCGGCGGGGTAGTAGGCTTGCTCGGCTTCGAGGGTGCGTACCTGGCGGCGCAGGCGGCGCAGTTCGGGCAGCATGTCGGCTACCATATAAAGCAGCAGGCCGAAGGAACCCAGGCTGAATAGCAGGGTAAAATAGCCGGTCCACCCGGGGCCGGAACTGCTGGTTTCGGCCCCGGCCCCGGCGATGGGGCGAATATCGGGCTCGGTAGCGGCGGCGGGGGCGGCATCGTCGCTGGGTACGGGGCCGTTGGTGGTGAGCGGCGCGGCAGCGGACAGCGGCTCCTCGGGTTCGGGAGCGGGGCGGGCGGCGGTGGCACCGCTCGCGTTGAACTGGGCCGCGGCCTGCTTGATAACGCGCTGCTCAGTGCGAATGAGGGCCGATTTTTCATCGCGCGGCAGGCCCCGGATGAAGAACTCGAAGTTACGGTCGCGCAGCACCCCGTCGAGCTGCTTTTCAAACTCGGCCTGCGTGAGGGCCCCGTTGCCGAAGCGCGTTTTGTAGCGCTCGGCTACCCCGTTGTAATTGAGAAACAGCTTCTGCAATTCGGCATTATTCTCAAAAGTGCTGAATTGCCGGCGAGCGGCGGCGGTGCGTAGGCTGGTTGGGAATTTTTGCCGCGTAAAATGCTTGTCGTACACCGTCTCGAAGGTGCGAAAATTCAGCTCGTCGATGGTGCGGTCGAAGAGCTGCTTGTTGGTTTCGGCGGGCGTCTGGGCCGAGGCCATTAACGGCAGAAAAAGAAGCAGCTTGAGCAGATTACGCATAGAAAAATGTAGCGCGAAGTTTCGCAAGGTTAAAAGAGGTTTCGCGAAGTAAAACGTAAGATTATCAACTAGATAGTTTTCATTGAAACTTAGCGAAACCTCTTTTAACCCTGCGAAACTTTGCGCGCAAAATTACGCGGCCAGGCCGTGCGCCTCCACCAGCGACTCGCGGCAGGCGGTGAGATACTTCGCTACTAGCTCATCGGTGATGGCCGTAGACACGAACAGCGCCTCGTACTGCGACGGGGCCAAGTAGATGCCGCGCTGCAACATGGCGTGGAAGTAGCGACCGAAAGCCGGCAGGTTGGATTTTTTGGCGTCTTCCAAGTTGGTCACCGGCTCGGCCGTGAAAAACAAACTGAACATGGAGCCCACCTGATTGACGGTGTAGTTTAGGCCCAACTCCTTGGCAATCTGGCGGGTGCCATCGGCCAGGCGGGTGCTGGTGGCTTCGAGCTGCGTGTACACCTCGGGATGCTCGTGCAGGTAGCGCAGCTGGGCCATGCCGGCGGCGGTGGCCAGCGGGTTGCCCGACAGCGTGCCCGCCTGGTACACCTTGCCGGCGGGGGCCACCTGGTTCATAATGTCGGCCCGGCCGCCGTAGGCCCCCACGGGCAAGCCGCCGCCGATGATTTTGCCCAGCGTGGTCATGTCGGGCACCACGCCGAAGCGCTCCTGTGCGCCGCCCTGCGCCAGGCGAAAGCCAGTCATTACTTCGTCGAATATCAGCACAATACCGTGCTGGGTGCACAGCGCCCGCAGCCCGGCCAGGAAGCCGGTGGCCGGCTCCACGAGGCCCATGTTGCCCACCACCGGCTCGATGATGATGGCGGCCAACTGCTCGGGGTTGGCGGCGATGGCGGCCTCCACGGCGGCCAAGTCGTTGTAGGGCACCGTGAGGGTATCCTGGGCCACGCCCTGCGTTACGCCTAGCGAGTCGGGCGCGCCCAACGTGAGTGCCCCCGAGCCAGCGGCAATGAGAAACGAGTCGCCGTGCCCGTGGTAGCAGCCCTCAAACTTGAGGATTTTGGCGCGCCCCGTGTAGCCCCGCGCCACCCGAATGGCCGACATGGTAGCCTCGGTGCCCGAGTTGACGAGCCGCACCTTCTCCAGGCTGGGCACCATGTCAATCAGCAATTCGGCCAGCTCGACCTCGCGGCGGGTGGGCGCACCAAACGACAGCGAAGCCGGCAAGGCGGCGCGTACGGCATCGAGCACCACCTCGGGCGCGTGGCCGAGTATCATCGGGCCCCACGAATTAATAAAGTCAACGTATTGATTGCCATCTACATCGGTGAGCCAGGCGCCCTGGGCCGACTGCATGAATACGGGCGCGCCACCCACGGCCCGGAAGGCCCGCACCGGCGAGTTGACTCCGCCCGGAATCAATTCCTGGGCGCGGGCAAATAGAGTTTCGGAAGTAGTCACTTTTTTAATGATTAATTTCTTAGTGGTTAATGATTAATGAGAAATAGCTGACTTGGTTGAGTGGCCCACCTGGCATTAACCATTTATCTATTAACCATCAATCATTAATTTAATCAGCGCAGCAGCTGCGGCTCTAGGTTGCTAAGCTTCAGCAGGGGCACGGTTTGGTTGTCATGGGTACCGTCGGGGTAGGTGAGGCCCTCGAAGATGGCGCCCGGCTGGGCTGGTGCCGTGGCCAACGCGCCCTGGAAAGCCGGGCCGTATTGCAGCAGCGCATTGCTGAAAAACAACAGCAATTCGAAGCCTTGGTTGGCAAAAACGGAAGGTGGTAGCTTCTGCTTTGCCAGATAAAGCTGGCGGAAGCGGCGGTAGCCCAGGCTTTGCCGGTCGAAGTACTTGGGCTGGTAATAGTAAGCGCCGCCCAGCTGGCCCAGGCCCAGGCTGGGGTTGTCGAGCCAGGTGCCGGGGGCCAGCAGCGCCGGTCGGGTGGCAGCGGGGACGGCCGCCAAAGCTGCAAAGGCGGCGGGGCCGGCCTTGCGGTGGTCGGAGGCGACTACTACATGGCTGGCGCCGGTTAGCTCAACGGTCACGAAGGCCGCGGCCAGGCTGGCGGGGTCGTCGGGCCGAAAGGCGTGGGTGGCCGTCAGCTTGCCACCGGCTGCTTCGTAAGCGGCCTGGTAGGCAGTGGCAAAGTCGTTTTCGTCCTTGCTGTCTTCGTGCAGCAGCACGGCTGGCCGGCCCGTGCCAAACGACGTAGCCGCAAACTGCGCGGCCACGCGCCCCTGGGTAGCCGCGCTGGGCGAGTAGAGGTAGTGGTACGCATTATCACTCAACAAGTCAGCATCTTGCGAAAGCGGATTGACGCAGATAATTTGGTGGTCGCGGGCGTAGCGGGCCAGTAGCTTGGCCCCCGACTTATATACCGGGCCCACCAGCATGTCCATGCCCGCCAGCTCGGGCAGGGCCAGCACCGTCTTCAGCGTCAGCGTGTCGGCCCCCGTGTCGTAGGCAAACAGCTGCACCGGGTGGCCCGCGCGCTGCAACGAATCCTGGGCCAGGCGCAGGCCGGCGTAGAAGTCGGTTACGAACTGGTTTTTACGTTGCGTTTGCCAGCTATTGTCTTGTAATTCAAAGGGTAGCAGTACCCCAATGTTGTAGGTGCCCTTGCGCGGCAGCGCCTTGGGGGCGGTGGGGACCACGGCGGCGATAGCCACATAGCGGTTGCGGTCGAGCTTAAACTGCGTTACCAGCGCGTCGAGCTGCTGGCGGTCGGCGTCGGAAAGCGCGCCGCTGCCCAGCAGGAAGTCAGCGTAGAGCCGGCCGATGAGCTTGCTCTGTGGGTAGCGCTTTTGGAGGCGCTGCCAGGTGGCGCGGTCTTGCAGCTTGGTTAAGTAGCTGGTTTGCATGGCTTCGCGCGGGGCGGCGTACTGCTCGGCGGGCAGCTGGCCCAGCGTGCGTAGGGCGGTGTCGTAGTCGCCCTGCTCAAACGACACCTGGCCTTGCAGGTACAGCGCCTCGTTGAGGCTGGGGTAGGTGGGGTACTGGTTGCGGATGAGGTTGAGCATCTGCTCGGCCTCGGCCCACTGGCGGGCGCGGGTGGCGGCCACGGCGTAGAGGTAGGCCGCATCGGGGGCCTGGGCAAAGTGGTTGATGGGCTGGGCCAGGGGCTCCAGCTCCTGCATGGCCACGGCGTAGTGGCCCTGGTCGAGCTGCGTCTTGCCGGTGCGGTAGCGCGTGAGCTGGCCCTGGGCGGCGGCGCTCAGGCTCAGCAAGGCCAGGGGGAGAATAAGCAGCCGCTGCCACGGCAAGGCGGCAAGGGCACAGTACAATCGGGTCATGCAACGGGGGAGGGCCGGGGTTGGCCGCCACAAAGGTACATTGCCCCTGGCGGGCCCAAAATGCAACCGACCCCGCCCGGCTTCCTACCTTAGGGCTGTCACCCGCTTCCCGTTTGCTTATGCCCCTTTCGTTGCCGGCCCTGCGCCGCCGCCTGCCGCTGCTGCTGGCCCTGGGTTTGTCGCTGGTGCTGAGCTTTGCCCTCATTGCCGGGCGGGTGCTCATCACGCAGAAATTGTGGCTGGTGTTTTTGCTCTGGAATTTGTTTCTGGCGGCCATTCCGTTTGCCCTGAGCGCGGCCCTCACGCTGGCCGCCCGCCCGCCCGGCGCGCGGCTGCTGCTGCCGGTGGGCGTGGTGTGGCTGCTGTTTTTTCCGAACGCGCCCTACCTCATCACCGACCTTTTTCACCTGGAGCACCGCCCCGGCGTGCCCTACTGGTACGACCTCGCCCTCATCATGTCGTGCGCCTGGAATGGCCTGATGCTGGCCTTCGCCTCGCTGCTCGATATGCACGCGCTGGTGCGCCAGCGGCTGGGCTTTGCGGCCGGCTGGGGCTTTGTGACTATTGCGCTGGGCCTCAGTGCCTTTGGCGTGTACCTGGGCCGCTACCTGCGGTATAATTCGTGGGACGTGCTCAGCAATCCGTTTACGCTAGTGTATGATATTGTGCAGCAGTTTCTGCACCCCTTCCGCTACTGGCAGGCCTGGGGCGTGACGGTGGTTTTCTGGGCCTTCCTGCTCATTGCCTACGCCACGGTGCGGCTACTGGGGCAGGCCAAGGAGCCGGTGGGCTAGTCAAGAGCCCAGCGCACACTCACCCGGTGTGCCTGCAAAAAAGCGACGATGCGCGCGGCTTCCGCCTCGCTCAGCATTTCCCCAAACCGGATGGTTTCGGCCCCGTAGTCGAACAGTACCGACCCGCTGCCCCAGTCTCTGCGCTGGTTTTTATCGAGGCTAGTGGGCCATTCGTCGGGCTGGGCGCGCAGGTGGCGAATTTTATAGCTATCATAGCTCTGCGAAGTGCCCAATGGCCCGACTTTCTTGCTGATGCGCAGCACGCCTCCGACCAGCGTAACCACTTCCTTGCCTGCTACCATCCAGAAGAACAAGTAGCCAAAAACCACTAGGCCGATTAGCCACATTACCAGCCATTTAAGCAGAAATATGGTGGCCGAGCCCATGCTCGGCGGGCCAATGGGGAGCCCCAGCACCAGGGCCCGGATGGCGAAGAAGCCCCCCATCAGCCACCCCGACAACCAGAACAGCAGAAAGCCCACCGTGCAGCCCGACTTCTCGGATTGAATGCGAATGGTAGGCGTGTCGAGGTCGCTACTGAACTGGGGCGGTGTGCGCTTCATTTAGATGGGATGCTAGTGGGGCGGGGCGGCGGGGCTAGCCCCGCCGTGGCGCCTAGGGCCGGGGCCACCAGCTCAACGGGCAGTGCGCCCAGCCGGGCTAGTTCTTCCAGGGCCAGGCGGGCTTCGGCTGGCTGCACGGTGCGGCCGAAGGTAATAATTTCGTTGGCGGTGTGGAAGCGGAGTGTGCCACCCTCGAAGCCTATTTCGGACAGCTCGCGCACCTCAACCCGGCGAATGTCATGCACCCTGAAGCGGCGGTAATAGAATACCCATTTCAGGCACTGCCGCCGAACCAGCACGGTGCCCTGGCCGATAGCCACCATCTCGTGGCTTAGGAGCAGTAGCGCTTGGACCAGCACCCAAAAGCCCAGTAAGCCCCAGAAAGTCAAGCGAATAAGCCCAATGGCATTCAGCCCGAAGCCCGGCCCCACCAGCAGGCCAGCAAAAATGGGCACCCACGGGTTAGGAATGCACAGGACAAGCGTAAAAAATACCGGTCCCACCAAGGCTGGCCATTCTGAGGTATCCCGTGCGTAGAGGTACACGGTGCGGCCGTCGCGCTGCCAGCGCAGGATGCCAACAGCGGGCTTTTTCATGGGCAATGAGGATTAAGGAAGCAGCTGCAAGGCCCGCCCGGCTGCAACTTGCGCCGCCGTGGCACTAGTTACGGCTTCTGGGCTCCCCAAGTCCTGTTTTTCTATGTCACGTTCTCTCAGCTGGCCCCGCCTGCTTTCTACCCGCCGCTACCCCGACCGCCCCGCCGAGGCGCCGCAGCCCGGCCGCTCGCCGTATCTAGCTGATTACGATAGGGTTGTGTTTTCATCGGCCTTTCGGCGCTTGCAGCGCAAAACGCAGGTGATGCCGCTGCCCGAAACCGATTTTGTGCATACCCGCCTCACGCACTCGCTCGAAACGGCCTGCGTGGGCCGCTCGCTGGGCCGCCTCTCGGCCCGCCGCGTGCTCGAAAACGACCCCGATATTGCCCGCGAGCTACCCGATTTTGCCCAGGACTGCGGCGACATTGTGGCCGCCGCCTGCCTAGCCCACGACATCGGCAACCCGCCCTTCGGCCACTCGGGCGAAGATGCCATTTCGGCCTACTTCACCAGCCGGGCCGCCGAGCGCTTTATCACCGGCCTCAGCACCGCCGAACAAAGTGATTTGCAGCACTTTGAGGGCAATGCGGCCGGCTTTCGCATTCTCACGCACACCTACCCGGCACTCAGCAGCGGCTCGGCCGGGCTGGGCCTCACGTATGCCACGCTCGGCGCGTTTACCAAGTACCCGCGCCCCTCGGTTATCGACCTCAGTAAAAAGCAAAACGGAGCCAGCGAGAAGAAATATGGCCATTTTCAAGCCGAAAACTCCCGCTTCAAGCTGGTGGCTGAAGAGCTGGGCTTGCTGCCCAAAGACGGCCCGGCCGGCTTCTACCACCGCCACCCGTTGGCCTTTTTAGTAGAAGCAGCCGACGATATTTGCTACCGCATCATCGACTTTGAGGACGGCCTCAAGCTGGGCCTCATCGACCACGAGCGCGGCCTGGCGCTGCTGCGCCAGCTGCGCGCCGCCGCCCCCAACGCCCGCCCCAAAAGCGCCGGCAGCGGCGGCCTGGAGTGGCGCGACTGGCAGGAGGAGCTGGGCTACCTGCGCGCCATGCTCATCGGCCAACTCGTGGACGAAGCCGCCACCCGCTTTGCCCAGCACGCGCCCGCCATCCTGGCTGGCACCTACGATGCCTCGCTCATTAAGGAGCTAAGCGGCTACGAGTTCTTGCAAGAGATTCAGCAGCTGAGCGTTGACAAGTTGTATCGCTCGCGCCCGGTACTGGAGATTGAAGCGGCGGGCTTCGAGGTGCTCGGCGGCCTGCTCGACGTTTTTCTCGCCGCCATTTTCGATAAGAAAGAAAATCACCGCTCGCGCAAACTGCTCGACCTGCTGCCGGCGCAGTTCCGCGCCATCGGCCCGCAAGCCGGGGCCTCGGCCTACGAGCAGATTCTGCTCCTCACCGACTACGTGGCCGGTATGACCGACCAGCACGCGCTGAGTTTATATAAAACGATAAAGGGAATTGAGCTGCCGAAGGGCTTTTAAATTTCTGGTACCTTAGTAGACAAAAGAACGTCATGCTCATCTGGCGTCCGCTTGTCGAAGCATCTCTACCACGCCGTTGGATTACTAGCCCTCACGGCGTGGTAGAGATGCTTCGACAAGCGGACGCCAGATGAGCATGACGTTCTTTTATTCGTTGTATTGATTTCTTAGAACAGCTTCTTAATTGCCAGCTAAAAAGTGCCTTCGCTCTCGTGCAGCGCTACCATATTCTCCAGCAATTGCTCAATTAATTTCCGGCCCTTCCACACCGATTTTAATTTGCTGCGAATTTGCGCCGCCGTTTGCACAAACTCTTGTTCTTCAGCGGTTTCATGGCCTTCGAAAGTAATTAATTGCTCCACCATTTCCTCCGTCATTTCGGGGTGAAACTGGAGGCCGATAATGCCGTCGCCCCGCACGAAGCCCTGCGCCGCGCAGCCCGCCGACATGCCCACCCGCAGCGCCCCCGGCGGCACCGTAAACGTGTCGAGGTGCCAGTGCAGCACCGTGGCTTTTTCGGGCCAGCCGCGCAATAGCGGGTGCGCCAACGATTTAGCCGCAAAGCGTACCGTCCAGAAGCCAATTTCCGGTTCCCCATTCGGCCGCACCTCACCGCCCAGCGCCTGCGCCAGTAGTTGCGCCCCCAGGCAAATGGCCAGCGTGATTTTGCCCACCTGCAGCACCGTTTGAAGAAATTCTTTTTCCGCCACCAGCCAAGGGAATTCGGCCTCGTCGTGCACGCTCATGGCCCCGCCCAAAATTAGTAGCCCATCAAATTCACCCAGCGCCGGGAAAACCGGGTTGGGTTCAAATAACCGCGTGTAGGTGAGCGAGTAGCCGTGGGCGGCCAACCAGGCGGCAGCGTGGCCAGGGCCTTCGTCGGGCAAGTGTTGGAGGCAGTGCCAGCGCATAGTGGAGGGCCTAAATAGCTAGAGAAGAGAGGCCGATTTGCTGCGCCAGTGCGGCTTTGGTCACTGCGTACACCCGCTCCTGCGGGATGTACAAGTGCTCCAACTGCCGGTTGTCTACGTGTGTTTTTTGTTGCTGCACAAAGTCAGTAATGTCTTCGATATGCGTGACTTGATGCTTACCAAATTGCTCCAGCGTATCGTTTTTGAGGCCGAGTTGCAGGGCCCGCCTCGTGAGCTTGTCGCCGTAGGGATTGTGGTCGGGGTCCCATTGCAGGCGCACATTTTTAGTGGCTAGCTCGTGCTTCCAGGCTTCTTCCGACGCGTAGTTACCTGCGGTAAAGGTCGAAAACACGGCTTGGCTGAGAATTTCCTCAAAGGCCGTTTTAGCTAGCCACAGGGCCAGCACGCGCTCTTGGTTTTCCTTGCTAGCCCAGCCGCAGCGGTACATCATCCACAGGAAGTTGGGCTTAATCCACGACATGCGGCCGTAGCTAAAGCCAGGGCTGCCCAGGTACTGGTTTTCGACCGCAAACCGGGCGATGACCGGGTTATACGCTTGGTAAACAATCACCTGATTATCAGTCTGATGGGCAACAATATGTTGCCCATCGACCGGTAAAAACTGGCGCGCGGCCGAATAAAGCTCCGTGCTTAGGTTCATAGCTGGTTAGGTACCAAAGGTTATTCCCACTCAATCGTTGCTGGTGGCTTGCTCGAAATATCGTACACCACGCGGTTGATGCCGCGCACCTGGTTGATAATCTTGTTGCTCACCTCAGCCAGAAACTCGTAGGGCAGGTGCGCCCAGTCGGCGGTCATGCCGTCTACGCTGGTTACGGCGCGCAGGGCCACTACGCGCTCATAGGTGCGCTCATCGCCCATCACGCCCACGCTCTGCACGGGCAGCAGCATCACGCCGGCCTGCCACACTTTATCGTAGAGGTTATGTTGCTTTAGTAGGCTAATGAATACGTTGTCAGCACGTTGCAGCAAGTCAACTTTCTCGGGCGTGATGTCGCCCAGGATGCGGATGCCCAGGCCGGGGCCGGGGAACGGGTGGCGGTTGAGAATCTCGCCGGGTAGGCCCAGCGCCGCGCCCACCTCACGCACCTCATCCTTGAAGAGCATGCGCAGCGGCTCCACTATTTTGAGGTTCATCTTCTCGGGCAAGCCGCCCACGTTGTGGTGGCTCTTGATGGTCACGGCCGGCCCGCCGTGCACCGATACCGACTCAATCACGTCGGGGTAAATGGTGCCCTGGGCCAGCCAGCGCGCGCCCTCCACCTTCTGCGCCTCGCGGTCGAACACTTCAATAAACGTGCGGCCAATGGCCTTGCGCTTGCCCTCGGGGTCGCTGATACCCGCCAGCGCCGCGTAGAACTCGGGCGCGGCGTTCACGCCGGTCACATTCAGGCCCAGGCCCTCGTAGGCCTTCAGCACGGCGGCAAACTCGTCCTGCCGCAGCAGGCCATTATCCACAAAAATGCCGTGCAGGCGCGGGCCCACGGCGCGGTGCAGCAGCAAGGCGGCCACGCTGCTATCCACGCCGCCCGAGAGGCCCAGAATTACCTGGTCGTCAGGCCCGATGGTGCTTTGCAGGGCCTCCACCATCGAATCCACGAAGTGGTCGGGCGTCCAGCTTTGGGCGCAGCCGCAAATGCCCACCACGAAGTTCTCAAGCAGCTGCTTGCCCTCCGTCGAGTGCGTCACCTCAGGGTGAAACTGGATGCCGTAGGTGTCTTGGCCAGGTATCTTGTAGGCGGCCACGGCTACTTCGTTGGTGCCAGCAATAATTTGGTAATCAGCGGGTAGCGTTTTGATGGTGTCGCCGTGCGACATCCATACCTGCGTATCTAGGTGCAGGCCCGTAAGCAGGGGCGAGGCCTCGTCAAGGCTGCTGAGCCGCGCCCGGCCGTATTCACGAATGGTAGCGGGCAGCACTTCGCCGCCGCCCTGCTGGGCCAGCAGCTGCGCGCCGTAGCAGATGCCCAGCACCGGCACGCGGCCCAGAATCCCGCTCAAATCGGGGTTGGGCGAGTCGGCATCGCGCACCGAGCAGGGCGAGCCCGAAAGAATAACGCCCCGCAGGTCGCCGGCACTAATGCGCTCGGCCAGCTGGGGGGCGTGGGTGTAGGGGTGAATTTCGCAAAAAACGTGCAGCTCGCGAATGCGCCGGGCAATGAGCTGGGTATACTGCGAACCGAAGTCCAGGATGAGGATTTGCTCCATAAAATCACCGATTGGCGCAGGGTGAGCTGATTTTGCGGCTTCGGGCGCCCCCAAGTGGGCGCCCGAAGTACGCGGCGCTGGCCAACCGTGGGGCAAAATTACCCTCAATTCCCCCCATCACCCTCGTTGCCGACAAGATTTTTGGTGGTCAGGGGGCCAGCGCCAAAAAAATATTTTCGCTAAATCCGCTCATTCTCAATCCTCCACGCGGAGGCCAGCCACTAGAATCTGCGCCACTTGGCTAATCTGCAGAAATCTGTGCCTACATTTGTACCCGGCGAGTCAGAACGACCAGCTCCTACTGAACTCCCCCAGGGCCGGAAGGCAGCAAGGGTAGGTGGTTGAGCGGTGCGATTTTGGCTCGCTTTTTTTTGTCTTTTCCTCTGGTTTCCAGCCGGCCCTGAGCCGCGTTTATCTGTCGAGTTTAGGCAGGCAGCGCGTAGCTTTGGGCCGGCTTTTTTAGTAAGCTGTTAGCTAATAGCTGCTAGCCATTAGCTTCGGAGTAGTGTACCAAATCAAAAAAGCTATCAGCTAGCAGCTGATAGCTAATAGCTTACAAATGAAGTTCTTTGTTGATACGGCCAACCTAGCCGAAATTCAGGAAGCCGTGGACCTTGGCGTCCTTGATGGCGTGACCACCAACCCGTCGCTGATGGCCAAGGAAGGCATCCGCGGCACCGACGCCGTGATGGCGCACTACCGCGCTATCTGCGAGATTGTGGACGGCGACGTGTCGGCCGAAGTAATTTCCACCGACTTTGAGGGCATCATCCGCGAGGGCGAAGCCCTGGCCGACCTGCACCCCAACATTGTGGTGAAAGTACCCATGATTAAGGAGGGTATCAAAGCAATTAAGTACTTCAGCGACAAGGGCATTCGTACCAACTGCACGCTCATCTTCTCGGCCGGGCAAGCTCTGCTGGCCGCCAAAGCCGGCGCTACCTACGTGTCACCATTCGTGGGCCGCCTCGATGATATTGGGGCCGACGGCTTAGGCCTGATTGCTCAGATTATCGAGATTTTTGCCAACTACGGCTACGCCACCGAAGTACTGGCTGCCAGCGTGCGCCACGTGCCCCACCTCATTCAGTGCGCCGAACTGGGGGCCGATGTGGTGACGTGCCCGCTTTCCGTTATCACGGGCCTGCTCAACCACCCGCTCACCGATAAAGGTTTGGCTACTTTTCTGGCCGACCATAAAAAGGTGAACGCGTAGGTATGTGTGGTAAGCTTTAGCTTGCCGTTGGTTGAAATTCTCTTAACCTTTTCACGGCAAGCTAAAGCTTACCGCACATTCAAGTGTATATCATCAAAGTAAAAGGTAAGGCCAAGATTCCGGATTACATCCAGCTGCGCGATGAGCACTTCGTGCTGATTGCGTATTTCCGGGCCGACCGGCCGCTGAAGGACCTGCACCGTTACGGCCTCGAAGGCCAGGAGGTACCGTTGGCGGCCGTTATTTCAGAGCTGGAATTTGGCAAGCTTCGTAAGCTGGAGCTTTAAAAAGCCGCCCGACGTATTACTTTGTATACTAGCGTGTTATGCGTAGCATAGCAACCCTGATAGTTGTAACCTATTGATTGCTAATTGTACATGACCGAGCCAATTGTGGAGCTGCACGGCGCTACCATCGTGCAAGAGGAGCGGGCGGTGCTGGAGCACGTGTCTTTTGCGCTGGATAAGAGCGAGTTTGCCTACCTGGTGGGGCGCACCGGGGCCGGCAAGTCGTCGCTGCTCAAAACCCTGTACGCTGACCTACCGCTGCTGGTGGGCACGGGCACGGTAGCGGGCTACGACCTGCCCAGCCTGGGTACGGGCAAGGTGCCGTATTTGCGCCGCAAGCTGGGCATTGTGTTTCAGGATTTTCAGCTACTGAGCGACCGCACGGTGGGCGAAAACCTGTTTTTTGTGCTAAACGCCACCGGCTGGCGCGGCAAGGCGCGCAAGCAGCAACGCGTGCAGGAAGTGCTAACCCAAGTGGGCCTGAGCGGCGTGGGCGGCCGGATGCCGCACCGCCTTTCGGGCGGCGAGCAGCAGCGCGTAGTTATTGCCCGCGCCCTGCTCAACGAGCCGGTGCTGCTGCTGGCCGATGAGCCCACCGGCAACCTCGACCCCGAGGTGTCGGCGGGCATTATGGAGCTGTTTGCCGAAATAAACCACGCGGGCACGGCCATTCTGATGGCAACGCATAATTTTCAGCTGCTCGAAAAATACCCGCACCGCGTGCTCACGTGCAAGGAAGGCGCGCTGCTGGATTCGGCTCGAGCGTCGTAGGCAGTGGTGCCTATGTCTAGTGGCCTGTCCATTCTGATTCCCGTTTTTAATCGAGATGTTACATCGCTGGTAATCAGCTTATTGCAGCAGGCCGTCGATTGGCCCGGACCGCTGGAAATCCGCCTGCTGGATGACCACTCGACAAACGGCTGCCGCACTCTCAACCGGCATCTGGCTGACCAGGCTGGGGTATCTTACGAAGAGCTACCCGCCAATGTAGGTCGAGCGGCCATTCGTAATAAATTGGTAGCTAGTGCATTGCACGATTGGCTGCTGCTGCTCGACAACGACAGCTTACTGCTTGATGAGCAATTTATTGCCCGCTACGCCCAAGCCTTGCGCTCGCAGCCCACCGCACGCCTCTTTATCGGCGGCACCGCGTACGAAGCCACGCCGCCCGCCGACCCGGCCCTGCGCCTGCGCTGGCACTATGGCCGCACCCGCGAAATGCGCCCCGCCGCCGGGCGCCAGCATGACCCCAGCGGCCAGCTTACTATTAATAATGCGTTGGTGGCGAAGGAGTTACTTAACCAATTTCCATTGGATGAGC
Organism: Hymenobacter arcticus; assembly: GCF_054779975.1. NCBI lineage: Bacteria > Pseudomonadati > Bacteroidota > Cytophagia > Cytophagales > Hymenobacteraceae > Hymenobacter > Hymenobacter arcticus. The sequence continues at coordinate 258,217 of NZ_BAAGXF010000001.1, read as the reverse complement.
GGCTGAGCGGCTACGGCCACGAGGATACCCGCTTTGGGCTGGAGCTGGCGCGGGTGGGGGTCGAAGTGCACCACCTCGACAACCCGGTGTTGCACGATGGCCTGGAGCCCGCCGCCATTTTTCTTGCAAAAAGCCGGCATGCTGTGCACAACTTGGCCCAGGTGCTGCGCACCGATGAGCTGGTGGTGGACACGCGGCTAGTGCGTGCCGCCACCCGCCTGCGTCGGGCGGGCTTGGCGGGCGTGGCGCAGGTGGCGCTGGCGGCGCTGGCCCCGGCCCTGCGCCGCAACCTGCTCTCGGCGCGCCCGAGCCTGGGGGCGCTGGACATGTTAAAACTAAGCTGGTTGCTGGCCGACTGGCGCTAGCCGCTTTGGGTTGATACCTTTAACTTTTCCCACGCTACTTCATGCCGCCCGAGTCGCCCTTGCTTCCCATTTCGCTGCTCGACCTGGCGGCTGAGCACGCCGCTTACCAGAGCGAGCTGGATGCGGCTTGGCACGACACCCTGCGGGCGGGCGCGTTCATTCAGGGGCCGGCCGTGGGCGAGTTTGCCGCCGAACTGGGCGCGCACCTGGGCGGCGCGCACGTGGTGCCCTGCGCCAACGGCACCGATGCCCTCACGCTGGCGCTGCTGAGCCTAGGGCTGCCGCCCGGCACGGAGGTAATTGTGCCAGCCTTCACCTACGTGGCTACCCTGGAGGCCGCTGCCTTGCTGGGTTTGCGCCCGGTGCTGGCCGATGTGCGCCCCGATACCTTTAACCTGGACCCGGCCGCCGTGCGGGCGGCGCTCACGCCGCGCACCGGGGCCGTAATAGCGGTGCACCTGTTTGGGCAATGTGCTGATTTAGAAGAGTTACTGAATATTTGCCGGGCGGCGGGCGTGGCGCTTATTGAGGATAATGCGCAGGCGCTGGGCGCTACGTTCACCTTCGCCAGCGGCGAAACAGCCTACGCGGGCACGGTGGGGGAGGTGGGCACGACCTCTTTTTTTCCGAGCAAAAACCTGGGTTGCCTCGGCGATGGCGGCGCGCTCTTCACTCGCGATGCGGCCCGCGCTGCGCTGTTGCGCCAGCTCGCCAACCACGGCCAGAGCCAGAAATACCATCACCAGTACATCGGCCTCAACTCGCGACTAGATACGCTGCAAGCTGCCTTGCTGCGCGTGAAACTGCGCCACCTGCCCGCCGCGCAGGCGGCCCGCCAAGCGGTGGCGGCGCGCTACGATGCGGCGCTGGCCAGCCTACCCAGCTTGCAAACTCCGGTGCGCGACGCGCGCAGCAGCCACGTTTTTCACCAGTATACCATTACAGTGGCAGGGCAGGGGCAGCGCGATATGTTGCAGCAGAGACTTAAAAGCCAGGGTATTCCCAGCGCCGTGTACTACCCGCTGCCGGTGCACGCGCAGCCGGCGTATGCCTACCTGGGCTACCGGGTGGGGGAGTTTCCGGTGGCCGAGCGGCTGTGCGGGCAGGTGCTTTCACTGCCCATTTATCCGGGGCTGAGCGCTGTGCAGCAGGCCTACGTGGTGGCGCAGGTGGGTTACTTCGCCGGCGGCAGCGAATAAAGCGGCGTGAAACCTACTCTGCCTTCTCCCAGCCGGCGCAATGCCCGAATTGCTGGTACGTCGCTGCTGGTTACGGCCAGCTACTGGGGGCTGCTGCACCACATCATTGCCAATGTGCACGGGCAGTCGCCGCAGGGCTATGAGGGCGAGGGGGCATTTGTTATCGTGCTTCCGCTATATCTGCTGTTGCTGTACGCAGGTTTTTTTAGCTTGGTGGCGCTGGAGCGGGTGTGGCGGCGCAATCATGAGCCCATGCCAAAGGCAGACCTACTTTTGGGGCTGCTGCCGCTGTGGCCGCTACCGCTGTGGCTCCTCATGGCGCTTTAATCTGCTAGTGCTGGCGGGGTTGGCAACTGGCCTTTTTTATTGCTTTGACTGATTTTCCTGCGGTTTCTGCTGCGCCCGTTCGCTTTGTTATCTGCGGGGTGGGCCACATTGGCCGGCGGCACGCGGCCCTGGTGGCGCGCCACGCCGGGGCGGCGCTGGTAGCGCTGATTGACGAGCGCACCGAATTGCGGGTGGGCCTGGCGGCTGAGTTTCCCGGGGTGCCATTCTTTCTTTCGCTGGAAGAATACCTGCAAAGCGGCCCCGCCGCCGATGTGCTCACCGTGGCCACGCCCAACGGCCTGCACGCCCCGCAGGCGGTGGCCGGCCTACGCCACGGCCTGCACGTGGTTATCGAAAAGCCCATTGCCCTGCACACGACTGATGCTGAGCTGATTGTGCAAATGGCCCAGCAGGCTAATCGCCTGGTTTTTGGGGTAATGCAGAACCGCTACTCGCCGCCCGCCGCCTGGCTCAAGCAAATAGTGGATGAAGGCCGCCTGGGCGAGGTGTTTCTGGTGCAGCTCAACTGCTTCTGGAACCGCGATGCGCGCTACTACCGCCCCGGCGGCTGGAAGGGCACGCAGGCGCTTGATGGCGGCACCTTGTTCACCCAATTCAGCCACTTCGTGGATTTGCTATACTGGGTGTTTGGCGACATTACCAATATTGCGGCGCGGTTTCGCGATTTCACCCACGCGGGCATTACCGAGTTTGAGGATAGCGGCCTCGTCACGTTCGACTTGGTGCGCGGCGGCAGCGGCACGCTCAGCTACAGCACCGCCGTGTGGGACCGCAACCTCGAAAGCTCCCTCACGGTGGTGGCCGCGCGCGGCTCGCTCAAGCTCGGCGGCCAGTACCTCGACAAAGTGGAATATTGCCACTTGCAGGATTATACCTTGCCCACCCTGCCGCCCACCAACCCCGCCAACGACTACGGTTCCTACCAGGGCTCGGCGGCCAACCACGTGCAAGTAATTGATAACGTAGTTGATACAATTAAGCAGCGCAGCGCCGCCACTACCAATGCGCTGGAAGGACTAAGGGTGGTGGAGATAATTGAGCGTATTTATGCCTTGCGATAACCCTAGCCAGCGCCAGCCATGACCAACGCCGCCCTCCGCCAACACTGGCACGCCCTCACCGCCCCGCTGCTGCCCGACCACGCCCGCCGCGAGGCCGAGCTGGCAAAACTGCTGGCCGCTTATGGCGCGCCCGAGCGCCACTACCACAACTTGCAGCACATTAGTAACCTACTTACCCAAGTAGCTGACCATGAAGTAGAAGATAGGGTAGTGGTGGAGCTGGCCATCTGGTTTCATGATGCGGTGTACAACGCCCTGCGCGCTGATAACGAGCCCAAAAGCGCCGATTGGGTGCTGGCGTTTCTGCAAGCCACCAGCCTGGAGCCCGCCCGCCAGGCGCGGGTGGCCGACCTCATCCGCCGCACCCAGGACCATACCCAGCCCCAGCCGCCCGATGACGCCGACCTGCTGCTGTTTCTGGATGCCGACCTCAGCATTCTGGGCGCGCCCGAGGCCGATTACTGGGCCTACGCCCGGCAGGTGCGCCGCGAGTATCGGCTCGTGCCCGACCTGCTCTACCGCCCCGGCCGCCGCAAGGTGCTGGCTAAGCTATTGGCCGCGCCGGTGCTCTTTCACACGCCTGCCCTGCACGCGGCCTTCGATGCCGCCGCCCGCCGCAACCTGCAAGCCGAGCTGGCGGCCTGGGAGCAGGGTAAATTCGTGCTGTAAGCCAGGTCTTAACGTAGGTGGGGCCGAGTAGGCTGCCCGGCTTGCGCCAATCGGCTTTAAGTTGAAGCTAGCGCTTAGCTTTGGTAAATAGCTCTTATTTCTTACTGCATAGCTATCACAATGGCCTCTTTTATTGCTGAGCTGCGGGTCGCGGGCCTGCACTATCCCCTGGTAGGGTGCACCTACGCTACGTCACAGGCTACCAGCGACCGGGGGCGGGTGCACACCAAAGTGCGCCACGAGCCGGTGCAGCTAGAGTTGGATGTGCCAGAAGGCGACGACCTGCTGGCTTGGGCAAATGAGGCCCACAAGCGCCTGGCCGCCGACATTGTCTTTCTCGATGCCACCGGCCGCCCCCTGGAAACCCTCAGCCTAAAAGCGGCCTACTGCATAAATTACCACGAACTGTTTGTGAGCGCCCATACGGGGCGCGGGGCCTACCGCTGCCTGCTCACATTGGTTGACCCCGGCGGGTTCACCTTGCACGCGGGCGGGCCCGCCACGGCTTTTGTAGCCCCGCCCCCCGGCACGCACGGCGAGCCCGCAGGGGCCGCGGCCACGGCGGCGGCCGCTGCCCCAGCGGCGCTCACCAAAAAGCAGCGCTACGATGCTCGGATGAAGAAAATCGACGCTGCGCACGCCCAGCTAGCCGATAATGCTACCCCGGCGGCCGGCCTCCACACCCTGCCCGCCGATGCTACCCGCGTAGCCCCCTCGGCCGGCGTGCAACAGCAGCAGCAAGACCGGCAGCGCCTGCAAAAGGCCACCGACCGGCTCACGCTCAACAATGCGGTGGTGGAGCGGGCTAAGCTCTCCGACGACTCGTACAACAACGAAGTGCTGCATCGCCCCGACGGCAGCGCCTACCTGGTACATCACCAGAAGCAACCCGATGGCAGCTACCTACCCAGTGCGCCGCCCGAGGGCTGGCAAGTAGACCGTGTCATTCAGGGGCAGCAAAGCGGCTTCATGGCCGTGGTGTACAAGAGTGATTTTGAGCGCTCGGGCAAGCCGGTAGTCGTTTTTCGCGGTACCGATGCGGACCCTGGTTTTCCGGAGGAACTGAAAAAAGACGGGGCCACCGATGCGATGCAAGGTCTGGGCTTCTATACCGATGCCTACAAGCAAACCGAAAACCTGGCCCGCTCGCTCCAAAAAAGCCTGGGCAGCTCCTTCGACATTGCCGGGCACTCGCTGGGTGGCGGCGAGGCGTCGCTGGTTGGGCTGCTTACTGGCAACGACACCTACACGTTTAATGCCGCTGGCCTGCACGAAAATTCTATGCTGCGGGCCGGGCTTGACCCCAAGCAGCTGCTGGCCAAAGAACAAAAAATTCAGGCTTTTTACTCAGACCAAGACCCCCTCAACTGGAACCAAGACCACAGCTACGTAGTCAAGGGCATTATTAAGAAGCTGCTGCCGCCCTACACGCCCATGGGAATGCCGCCCATTCCGAGCCCGCTCGACGGGCTCATCGACGACCCCCGCACGATGCCCGCCGCCGTGGGCATTCGCCGCAAGCTCCAGGATGGGGGTGGGCACTGGAGCCCGGCCATGGTGGATGGGGCCGGCCACGCGGTGCCACCGATGGTAGCCGCCCTCGAAAAGCAGAAGGACGCCGACCTTTCTACCATCAACCAGCTAGTGCCCGCCGCCCGATGATTTCCGTAACTGCCGCGCCGCGCCCGGCCCCGGCCCCGGCCTGGCACTGGGTTAGCCAAGGCTGGTTCTTGCTGTTGTTTATTAGTTGCTTAGCGGCCTGCCAGAGCCGGCCCCAATCTATGTACCCTACTGTTCCCGCCGAGCGCTACTTTGCCGGCTCCGCTGCCCTGCCAGCGGCCCAGGCCTGCCAGCACGACGACGCCCCTGCCCTCAATAAGGCGCTTGCGGACAGTGGCGTTAGCCCCGATGCCGTGGGCCAGCAAGGGATGAGCCTGCTGCTGCTAGCCATGAGCAACCGCAGCCTGCAAGCCACCGCCGAGCTGCTGCGGCGCGGCGCCAACCCCAACCTGCGTACCCGCCTGGGCGCGCAGTATACCGAAGTGCAGCCCGTGGCCCTGGCGGCGGGAGGCGACAATACCCCGCTTCTCAAGCTCTTGCTCATACACGGCGGCAACCCCAACAGCCGCTACGGCGCCAACCCCGCCACCTTCGTAGCCGCCGATGCCAACCGCACCGACCACCTGCGCCTGCTGCTCGACCACGGGGCCGACCTCAACGCTACCGGCGACCACGGGGCTACCCTGCTGCTACACCTGGCCGAGCAGCGGGAGTTTGAGCAGGTAGCCTACCTGGTTGAGCGCGGGGCCGACGTGCACAAAGCCGATAACACGGGCGGTACCGTGGCCTTTGAGGTGCAGGAAGCCCGCCCCACCCTGCCCGAAGCACGCAAGCCCTGGGGGGAGCGCGTGCAACAACTACTTGAAAAAAAGGGTATTACATTTCCGGTGCCCGACCCCAGCGTTGCGTTTCAGGCGCGGGTGCGCCAGGAAAATGCCCAGCGCCGCCTCTGGGAAACCACGCCCGAAGGCCAGCGTTACCACAACCAAGTGGCCGCCGCCAACCGCCAGCGTGAGCAAGAGCAGGCGGGCAACCCCAACGCGGGTGGCGCCGCCTACAACCAGGCCCAGCAGCTGCGGGCCGAGGCCGAGCCGCGCTTCCAGGCCTGGCGCAAAACGCAGCCGCACTGGCAGCCTTCCACCAACGACGGCACTGTGACCCTCTACCCCGACCCCGTGCCCACCCTCGCCCAGGACGCCGCCGACAGCGCCCGCCAGGCCGCCGCCACCCGGCGCAGCGAACCAGATTTCAGACCCCGCTAGGTGAGCCTGGCTACTGGGGGACGGATAAAGAGAAGCTTCGTACGTGCCCGCCGCAAGGAAGAACCGGCGGTGGATTGCTACCAAAACCAATGCGTTTGACTAGGGGGCGCTCATCAACTTCTCATTCGGCCCTACCTTTGGCCCGTCGAGCAGGCCCACTAGCCCAGCTTGTTTTTATAAAGAGGCGCTGAGAGATAGGCTCTGCGACGCGCCGGCAACCCCCGCCCCCGCGGAACGGTGCCAACCGACCGGCCGCTAAACCATAGCGGTCCTATAAAAGCCCGTGGCTCTCTGCGCTTTCGTTTCTGGTATTTCGAGTGTTTTTTTTGGCGCTGCCCCGCGGGCAGGCTGGGCGTGTTGTTGTTGAGCGCAAGCCCAGCCAACGCGAACGTAACTAATTTCTTTTTTGTGGGTTGACTGCTGCTGGCGGGGTGCTTAACACCCACTGGCGTAGTCGTTTGGGCGCGGCCTGTCGGGTGCGCGCCGTATTTATTTTATGCTGAAAAAATCACTGGAACTCCTGCGGCAGGAAGCTGCCGAATCGGGCGCGGGCACGCTCAAGCGCACCCTCAATGGCGTGAGCCTCATTGGCTTAGGCATTGGGGTAATTATTGGGGCGGGCCTGTTCTCGCTCACTGGCCTGGCGGCGGCCAACCACGCGGGGCCGGCCGTGGTGCTCTCCTTCGTGGTGGCGGCGGTGGGCTGCGCGTTTTCGGCGTTGTGCTACGCCGAGTTTGCGGCGCTGGTGCCGGTGGCGGGCTCGGCCTATACCTACTCGTATGCCACGATGGGTGAGCTATTCGCTTGGATAATTGGCTGGGACCTGGTGCTCGAATACTCGGTGGGCGCGGCCACGGTGGCCATCAGCTGGTCGCAGTATCTGCTCAAGTTTCTGGAGAAATACGGCCTGCATTTGCCGGCGCAATTTGTGCTGTCGCCTTTCGAAACGGCCACCCTGCACGATGGCTCGGTGGTGCACGGCTACGCCAACCTGCCGGCCATGCTGGTGGTGCTGGCCATTACGGCGGTTATTATCCGGGGCACGTCGGGCTCGGCGTGGTTTAATGCCCTGGTGGTGGCCCTCAAGGTGGCTGTGGTGCTGGTGTTTATTGCCTTGGGTTGGAAATACATCGACCCGGCCAATTATCATCCTTTTATTCCAGAAAATACCGGTAAGTTTGGCGAGTTTGGCTGGAGCGGAATTCTGCGCGGCGCGGGGGTTATTTTCTTCGTATTTATTGGCTTCGACATCGTGGCCACTATGGCCCAGGAAACCAAGAACCCGCAGCGCAACATGCCCATCGGCATCCTGGGGTCGCTGGTAGTCTGCACGATACTATTTATTCTGTTCGGCTACGTGCTCACGGGTCTGGCCAATTATACTGAGTTTAAGAACAGCGCTGCGCCGGTGGCCATCGCCATCGAAAAAACACCCTACGGCTGGCTCAGCGGGGCCATTATTTTGGCCATTTTGATTGGTTACACGTCCGTAATATTAGTCGATTTGCTGGGGCAGTCGCGGGTATTTTTCTCCATGTCGAAGGATGGTTTATTGCCCCCGGCGTTCTCCAAAATTCACCCCAAGTTTCGCACGCCGGTGCAGTCCAACCTATTGCTGGGCGCGTTCATTGCCGTGTTTGCTGGCTTCGTGCCCATCAATATTGTGGGCGAAATGGTGAGCATCGGCACGCTGCTGGCCTTCGTGATGGTGTGCCTGGGCATCATCATCCTGCGCAAAACTGACCCCGATGCGCCACGTAGCTTCCGCACGCCGTGGGTGCCGCTGGTGCCTATTTTGGGCATTGTTACCTGCGTGGTGATGATGGCCAGCCTGCCCTGGGAAACCTGGTTGCGACTAGCCGTATGGCTGGCCATTGGCTTGGCCATCTACTACGGCTACGGCAAAAAGCACAGCAAATTGCGCCAGCAGCAAGATGCTAGTCAACTTATTGAGCGGCAATAAGTTGAATTACTAAATTTGCCTGGAAAGCTGATTCGCTGCGGCGTCCAGCCAACTCTTTTCGTCTCTTTTCTGTATGCCTTGGCAGCCCGGCACCCGCTGGGCTGCCAAGGCATTTTTACGTTATGGAAGAGTTACCAACCAAGGCCGAGGACATCGACCGCATCATTGAAATGGCCTGGGAAGACCGCACGCCGTTTGAGGCCATCTTGGCGCAGTTTGGACTGCCCGAGCAGGGGGTAATCGAGTTGATGCGCCGCGAGCTAAAGCCGGCCTCGTGGCGCCGCTGGCGCGAGCGGGTGCAGGGCCGCGCCACCAAGCACCAAGCCAAAAGCGCCGTGGACGACGCCCGGTTTAAATCGAATTTGCAGCGCCCGATTACGGGTAATAAAATTTCGAAGCGTGGGTAGGTGCTAGGCGATTCGGCCTGCTCGCGTGCGGGCAGCTGACACCTCCGGCGCTCAGCAGCCTCGCTCCGTAGAGCTATGGGTATGCTGTAAACAGCTCCCAATCAGCCAGTATTGGTTATGATTCAGCGCACCGAGCCACCCGCTTGGGCGGCCAGCAGCAGGCCATGACCACAATCAACCAGTAGCTTGAGCGCGCGCATGGGGCGCGATAAGCTTACGGGGGACCTTTGAGCTAGCAAGTACTCAAGCCCGGCGGCCGCTTTTGGCCCGGGTGGCAGCGCCCATTGTGGGGAGTGCTGTAGTGCTTTTTGCCGGCTTTCCGGTGGTCTTACCCCATGAAGTATCCGTTTCGGGCAATCAGCCTTTCTTACCACAGCGCGCCCCTAGCGGTGCGGGAGCTGCTGGCCCTGGACGATGCCGCCGCCGCCCAGCTATTGCACGTGTTGCGCCACGACCTAGACCTGGGCAACCTGCTGGTGCTCAGCACCTGCAACCGAACCGAGGTGTATTACAGCGCCGCCACCAGCCAGGAGCTAGCCATTGTGGAGGCCCTGGGGCGGGTGGCGGGCGTGGCCAATGGACGGGAGTACCAGGATTATTTCACGGCGTTTGATGCGGCGGGGTCGGCGGCGCAACACTTGTTTGAGGTAGCCTTAGGGCTGGATGCGCAGGTGGTGGGCGACCCCCAAATCGGCAATCAGATGAAGCGGGCGTACCAGCGCTCGGCCGCGGCCGCGGTGGCCGGGCCGTATCTGCACCGTCTGCTGCACGCCGTGTTTGCGGCCCACAAGCGCGTGCACCAGGAAACGGCCTTCCGCGATGGGGCCGCTTCCACTTCGTCGGCCACGCTGGAGCTGGTGGCCGAGCTCACCGCCGCCCTCGACCGGCCGCGCGTGCTGCTGGTGGGCCTGGGCGAAATGGGGGCCGACGTGGCCCGGCACTTCGCCAAAAGCAAGCGCTTTGCCGAGGTCACGCTCTGCAACCGCACGCCTGCGCTAGCCCAGGCCCTGGCGGCCGAATGCCAGCTGGCGATGCTCGATTTCAACGACTTAGCGCAGGGCCTGCGGGCGGCCGACGTGGTAATTTCGGCCGTGGCCGCGCCCACGCCGGTTTTCACGCAGGCGCTGGTGGCGGGGCTGCACAACCTGCACCACCAGTTTTTTATCGACCTCGCGGTGCCGCGCAGCGTGGCGGCGGCGGTCGAGGCCGTGCCGGGTGTGCTGGTGTATAACATCGACGATATTCAGTGCAAAGCCGCCGCGGCGCTGGCCGGCCGGGTGGCAGCCATTCCGCAGGTGCGCGCCATCATCGCCGACAGCCTGGCCGACCTGCGCGACCGCAGCCGCGAAATGCAGCTGGCGCCCACCATTCAGAAGCTGAAAAACACCCTGGAGCAGCTGCGCCAGCAGGAAATTAGCCGCTTGCCGCCCCTGAGCCCCGCCGAAGCCCGCCGGGTAGACGAAATCACGAAAGCCCTGACCCAGAAATTTCTCAAACTGCCCGTGTTGCAGCTCAAAGCTGCCTGCCAGCGCGGCGAGGCCGACCAGCTGGCCGCCGCTCTAACGGAGCTGTTTGCGTTAGAAGCCTGTGCCGCTCCCGGTCTGCCGGCGCAGTTGGCCGACCGGTTGTCGTAGCACGGGTGCGGCTGGCCAAGTATTGGGGCTGGTGGGTGCGAGGGAGCCGTTCGATGGAGGGAGAATAAGAGTTAGTGGTTATCCTCAATAAAAGCAGCCTACGTCCTCATTCAACGACAACCGGTCGGCCGGCTTGCGCCGGCGGACCGGAGCGACACCATCAGTCAACCCACGCTACTCCCTGGCGCAGCCAGGCCTGGGTGACGGCTTCAGGCGAGCCGGGCGCGGGCGTGAGATTATAGACCCAGGCGGCGTGCGGCGGCAGGCTCATGAGGATGCTTTCGGTGCGGCCGCCGGTTTCGAGGCCGAATTTAGTGCCGCGGTCGAGGGCCAGATTAAATTCGGCGTAGCGGCCGCGGCGCACGGCTTGCCACTCCTGCTCGCGGGCGGTATGGGGGCGGGCGCGGTTTTGGCGCATCAGGGCGGAGTAGGTGCGGCCGTAGACCTCGCCCACGTCCTGCACGAAGGCAAATAGCTCGTCGAACGAGCCATCGACGCCCACCGTGAGCCGGTCGAAGAAGATGCCGCCCACGCCGCGCGTTTCCTGGCGGTGGGGCAGGTAGAAGTACTCATCGGCCCACTGCTTGAAGCGCGGGTAATAGCTCGGGTCGTGGCGGTCGCAGGCGGCGCGCACCTGCGCGTGGAACCAGCGCGCCTGAGTTTCGTCCACGTAAATAGGGGTCAAATCGAGCCCGCCGCCGAACCAGGCCTCGCCGTTGCCGGCCTCGAAGTAGCGCACGTTCATGTGCGAAATGGGTACGTGGGGGCTGCGCGGGTGCTGCACCACGCTCACGCCGGTGGCAAAGTAGCGGGCATCGGGCAGCAGCAGCTGGCGGGCGGCGGCCGCGCCCAATTCGCCGCGCACAGCCGAAAAATTCACGCCGCCCTTTTCCAGCACCGCCCCGCCCAGGATGACGCGGGTGCGCCCGCCCCCGCCGCCCGCGTGCGTCCACTGGTCCTCTTGAAAAACAGCGGCCCCGTCGGCCCGCTCCAGCTGCTGGCACAGCCAGTTTTGAAATTCCCGCATCCAGGCCTCAACGGTGGCGCGGGCGGTGGCGGGCGTTAGGGTGGGCTCGCTAGTAGTCATTGGTAGTTAAAACGTTACTGTGGAAAGCTGCGCCACGAGCCGGGCTTCGGCGGCCTGGCGCAGACTGCAGCTGGCGCAGCAAGCGGCCGTGGGCAGGGTGCTGGTGGGCAGCAGCAGCACCGGAATGCCCAGGTGGTAGGCGTTGGTTTGGCGGTAGTAGGGGTTGAAAAAGCGCCGCACCAGGCAGCCATCGGCCGTGCCCAGCACCAGCAGCTGGGCCCTTTGGTGGGCACAGAATTCGCTAAGGCCCTCCAGGGCATCGTCGTCGGGCAGCAGGTGGGTAGTGGCGCCGGGCAGGTGGGCGCGGGCGGCCAGCAAGGCCTTTTTGAGGGGCGCGAGGCCCGCGCTGGTGGGCGCGTAAAACTGCACCAGGTCGAAGTGCGCCGGGGCCGTGCGGGCCAGGGCGGCCAGGGGCGCGAGTTGCGCGCCGCCGAGGCGGGCAAAATCGCCGGCCACCACCAGGCGGCCGGGCAGCTCGGGGTAACCGGGCGGCACCACCAGCACCGGGCAGCTCACGCGCTCGGGCAGCAGCAGCAGCGGGGCGCCGGCGGCCCCGGCCGTAGCGCAGTCGAGCAAGGCCAGGCCCGTCACCACCAAGTCGGCGCAGTAGCCGGTCACCAGCACTTGCAAGCAGGTGGCCAGCTGCTCGGCGGCCACGTGGCAGAGGTAGGTGATGCGGCGGCCGCTCTGGCGCGTGAGCTGCTGGTAGCGCAGGCGTTCGGCCAGGGCTTCGAGGCGGCGCAGTAGGGCAGCGCGCTCATCGAGTGGCAGGGCTATGCCGGTGCCGGCGTGCACCAGCACGATTTCGGCGGGCAGGCGCACGGCGAGCTTGTTGGCGTACACCAGCGCATCTTCCGAAGCCGGGGTGAAGTCAATGGGAACGAGAATGGTTTGCAGGGCCGTCGGCATGATGGGGGAATTTTAAAGCTAGATTATTGATAATTAATAAGTTGTTTTGCAGGGAGTCCGGGTGCCGGTCCGCCGGCGCGAGCCGGCCGACCGGTTGTCGTTGTTAAGCCTGGCACCGTCTGACCTTCGTTTAGTAGCAACGTGTTGGTATTGAATACTTTAGGTAAATGTGGTGCCCGACTCTCTTTTAGCAACAACGCACTGATATTGAATGCTTTAATAAGATGAAGCGTACGACCCTCGTTCAACGACAACCGGTCGGCCGGCTTGCGCCGGCGGACCGGCACCTGGCCCTCAGTGGCAGTAGTGCACCGAAGCCGGCTGGCGCGTAGCCTTTCCCGAAGTAGCACCCAACCCCGCCCCCAGCACCGGGCTGATGTAGGGAATACCTAACCCCAGCCCCCGCAAAATGAACAGTCCCGCCAGCGCCAGTGCCGTCACGGGCACCGCCCGGCGCAGGCGTTGCCGCCAAGCCAGCGGCACTAGTTGCCCACTCAGCGAGAGGGCCAACATCAGCGGCAGCGTGCCCAGCCCAAACAGGCCCATGTAGGCCGCCGCCCCCCCGATGCCCGGCGCGCTCAGGGCCCCGGCCAGGGCCAAGTACACGAGGCCGCAGGGCAATAGTCCGTTGAGTAAGCCAGTAGTGTAGAGGGCCCCCAGTCCTGGCCGTTGGTAGTAGTAGGCCAGCTGCGTTTTCACCCGGCTTAGCCCAGCGGCGAGCCCTAGCGTACCCGCCGCCCGGTCCAGCCAGCGCTCAGGCGTCGCGACCAACAGCAAAATCAGCCCGCCCGAAAGCAGTGACAATCCCTGCTGCCAGCCCGCCAGCCGCAGGCCCTGGCCCAACGCGCCCGCCGCCGCGCCCAGCAGCGCGTAGGTACTCACGCGGCCCAGGTTATAGAGCACGCGCCCGGCCACGTAGCGCGGTCCGCCCGCGCCCGGCAGCGCCAGCGCAATGGCCCCGCACATCCCCACGCAGTGGAAGCTGCCCAGCAATCCAAACAAGAAACCAGCCCACAGCATAAGAGGGGAGCGCCGCCGTTGCCGACCGCGCCATTAGTTAGATAGAATTAGATAGAAAGCTCTTCTTCCATAAAATACGCTTGACCGCTGGCCGTGAAATCCAGCCGCAGCCGCCAGTGGCCGGGCCGCAGGCGGGCCGTGCTCAGCAGCTGCCGGGCCGGCTGGCCGGTGGGCACAAAGGGGAGCGTGAAGTCCAACTTTTGGTCGGAGGGGCGGAAGAAGTGCACCTGCCCTCGCACGCCGGGGCCGGCGAGGGCGGCCGGCAGCTCCAGCGTCAGGCGCTGGGCGGCGGCCTCGTAGCGCACCCGCACCGGGGCGGGCAGGGCGGCCGTGCGCGCCACCGACTCCATGCGCTGCTGGTAGGCCAGCTCCTGCTTGTAATAATCGGGGCTCACCAGCTCTACGTCGGTGCGCATGGCCCGCTGCACCATGTAGCCGATGTAGCTGGCAAACAGCACGAACGTGGCAATGATGGCGCAGGGCCACAGGTTGCGTTGGGTAGACATGAGGTAGGAAAGTGGGGGCCCGGTCCGCCGGCGCAAGCCGGCCGACCGGTTGTCGTTGAACGAGCCAGTTGGTTACCGTTGAATTGAAAGAATAATTGCCGTTGCGCCGACAACCAGCGTTCAGCTTGAAGAAACCCTGCGCCGTTGGTCAGACCGCCCGTTCCACGTCAGCCAGCCGGCTCGTTCAACGACAACCGGTCGGCCGGCTTGTGCCGGCGGACCGGCCTCGGCTCTGGCACTACTGACTGGGCCCCAAGAACTTGGTATCAGTTTCTGTTATCAATAGGCCCTGGCTGAAGATGCCGATGCGGATTTTCTGGTTGGTGGTGTGCAGGGCCGACCGGGGCAGCTCGGCAAAAAAGACGCCCTCCGTAATGCCCTGGGCGGGCAGTTGCAGGCCATCGGTGCCGACCAGCGCAATGTGGCCGCCGGCCGGCTCCAGCACCCGCAGCGTGAGGGGGTAGGGCTGGTTGGTTTTGTTGAGCAGCGAGATGTTGTAGAGGTTGGTAATGGTGCCGTGGTCGGTTTTCTGAAACAGCTGGCCCGGCGTGCGCAGCACCGTGGCCGCCACGTTGGCCCGCGAGGCCAGCAGGCCGACGAGCACCACCAGCAACACCCCGAGCACCCCCGACAGCGCCTTGACGCGGCCCGTGAGCCGGAAGTTGGTGCCCGTGGCAATGCCACTGACCGAGGCGTGGCGAATGAGGCCCTGGGGCAAGTTCACCAAATCCATAATGCTGTTGCAGGCGTCGATGCAGGCCGTGCAGTTGGTGCATTCGAGCTGGGTGGCCCCGTTGCGGATGTCGATGCCGGTGGGGCACACCTGCACGCACTGGTGGCAGTCGATGCAGTCGCCGGCGGTGCGGACTTCGTTTTTGCGGCGCTTTTCGCGCGGCTCGCCCCGTTGGTAATCATAGGCTACCACCAGGCTGTCCTGGTCGAGCAGTACGCCCTGCAAGCGGCCGTAGGGGCACACAATGGTGCACACCTGCTCGCGAAACCGCACAAATACGGCGTAGAATACGCCCGTGAATAACAGCATCGTGGTCAGGCCCTCCAGGTGGGCCGTGGGCGCGTCGGTGATGATGCGCAGCAGCGCTTCGGTGCCGATGATGTAGGCCAGGAACGTGTTGGCAATCAGGAACGAAACCCCTGCGAACAGCACGTGCTTGGTGGTTTTGCGCCATAGCTTGTCCCAGTCCAGCTCGCGCTTATTGAGGGCTTTTTGCTGGGGTGCGTCGCCTTCCAGCCAGTACTCGATGCGCCGGAATACCATCTCCAAAAAGATGGTTTGCGGGCACACCCAGCCGCAAAACACGCGCCCGTACACGACCGTGAACAGGATGATGAACACCAGAAACGTGAGCGTGGCCAGCAGCAGCACGAAAAAATCCTGGGGCCAGAAAATTTGCCCGAAGATGATAAACCGGCGCGCCGGCAGGTTTAGCAGCAGCACCGGCAACCCGTGAATGCGCAGCCAGGGCCCCGCAAACAGCACCGCCAAAAATCCGTAGCTCAGCCACTTGCGATAAGCGTAAAGCCGCCCGCCCGGCTGCTTGGGATACAGCCACACCCGCTCACCCGCTGAGCCTATCGTCGAGAGCGAGTCGCGGTACGAATTATCGGGCTTGGGTTGGGTAATGGGCATCAGGGAGTTGAAAAGAATCGTGAACCGGTCGGCCGGCTAGCGTTGCGCCGGTCCGCCGGCGCGAGCCGGCCGACCGGTTGTCGTTGCTGATGTTGTTAAGCTTGCGCAGTTGCCTCCCGCCCGCAACGACAACCGGTCGGCCGGCTCGCGCCGGCGGACCGGGCAACGACCACCAGACGGACGCAACGACAACCGGTCGGCCGGCTCACGCCGGCGGACCGGGGCAGCTACAGCTTGGCCACCGGCTTGCTGGCGGCTTCTTTTTCGCCCTGCGGCGCTTTGGGGTTGGCGGGTTTTGAGCCTTGCAGGCTCAGGGCGTAGGAGGCCACTTGCAGCATTTGCTTGCCCGAGAGCTTGCCTTTCCAGGCCACCATGCCCTTGCCGTTGACGCCGAACTTGATGGTTTTGTACACGTGGTTTACTTCGCCACCGTGCAGCCAGAATTCGTCGGTGAGGTTGGGGCCTACTTTACCCTCGGCGTTGGCCCCGTGGCAGGCGGCGCAGTTGGTGGCGAAAATGGTTTTGCCGCTGCCCAGGTCGGCCGGGGCGGTGAGGGCGGCGTAGGTCGTCACCTGGTTGGGGTCGTCGCCGCCCACGGGTACAAAGAGCGCGGCCTGCTGCATTTCGGCGGCGTACTCGGCCCCCTGCAACTGGCCCTTGCGCGCTACGTGGTAGTAGGTTACGTAGCTGATGGCGAACACCACCGTGAAGGCGAAGCCCCATTTCCACCACGGCGGTAAGTCGTTGTCAAACTCGTGGATGCCATCGTAGTCGTGGTCGAGCACCTCGTCGCGGTACTCGCCCTGCACCAAGCGGGCGTCGCCCACCAGCAGGCCCAGCACCCGGCCGCTCCAGGTGTTGTGCACCGTGGGCAGGTCGTAGAGCTGGCGCAATTGCGGCCGCATCCAGCTGATGAGCGCTACGAACAACACCAGAAACACCATTCCCACCAGTACCAGCGTGCTCAGCAGGAACCAGACCAGCGCATAATTCGAGTCGGCCGCCGCGGGGGTGCTGGTTGCCGCTGTTTGAGCCAGGGCGGGGCGGGTGGCCAGCAGCACCGCGCCGGCCGCCAGTAGTGCTTGCCTGGGCCGTATCATGCGTAAATAGCTTCTTCGATGGTGACTACTTGCGGAGCAGCTTTGGTCGTGACGGCCTGGGCCGCAGCCACTTCAATCGGTGCCGCCGCTGCCACCACAACTTCAGCAGTCGGCTTGCCTTGTTCCGCCTCGTAGCGGCGCTGGGCGGTCGAGGTCACCGAAACAGCGGTCATGACGGCCATGAGCAGCACCACACCGGCCAGAAACCACACCACCCAGCTCAGGAGAGTAGTGGGCGTAGGGCCGGCACTAGGCGTTTGGGCGACGGCCATAAAGCCGGTGAGCAGGCCCAGAAAAGTCAACGAGAAGGAGCGGAAGGTTAGCATAAAATGTCGTGGTTAAGGGTGGTTTTGAGCGTTTCTTCGTCGTCGCTAGCCAGCGGCAGCTGGCTCATGGTGCGTAGGTGTTGTTTGTTGGCCACCAGCACGTACACCAGCAGGGCTGTGAAAAAGAGGAAGAAAATGGCGAAGGAGATGAGCGGGTAAATCGTGATGCCCGCGATGGATTGCAAAACATTCTTTTCCATGATAATAAGTGAATTAAGGGTAGCGTGGCGGCCCCGTTACTGCGCCGCCGCCGTGGCGGCCACCTGCGCGGGCTTCACCTTGATGTCGGTGCCCAGGCGCTGGAGGTAGGCGATGAGGGCCACGATTTCGCGGTCCGATTTCACATCGATGTCCTCCGTTTTGAGGGCGGCGGCCACGCTGCGGGCCTGGGTTTCGGCGTCGGCCACGGCTAGGCGGTCGAAGCCGGCGGGGTAGGGCGTGCCCAGCTTTTGCAACACCCGGATTTTGGCCGGCAGTGTGCTGTTATCCAGTTGATTATCAAACAACCACGGGTAGGCGGGCATAATGGAGCCCGGCGACATGCTGGTGGGGTCCATCATGTGGTTGTAGTGCCACGAGTTGGGGTACTTGGCCCCCACGCGGTGCAGGTCGGGCCCGGTGCGCTTGCTGCCCCACAGAAACGGCCGGTCGTACACGAACTCGCCCGCCTTGGAGTACTCGCCGTAGCGCTCGGTTTCGGAGCGAAACGGGCGCACCATCTGGGTGTGGCAGTTCGAGCAGCCTTCCTTGATGTAGAGGTCGCGGCCCTGCAACTCCAGCGGCCGGTAGGGATGCACTGCCGCGATGGTGGGCACGTTGCTCTTGACCAGGAAGGTGGGCACCATCTCCACGGCCCCGCCGATGGCGATGGCCACCGTGGCCCCGATGCTGAGCTGCACCGGGCGGCGCTCAATCCAGCGGTGCCAGTGGCCGCCCTGGGCGTGCGGGTCCTGGGCTTCGGGCAGCAGTGCCGGGGCCTGGGCGGGCTCGTTGGCCAGCAGCGTGCCGGCCTTAGCGGTCTGGTACAAATTGTACATCATCAGGAACACGCCGCTCAAATACAGCACCCCGCCCACGCCGCGCAAATAGTACATCGGCACGAGTTGCAGCACCGTTTCCAGGAAGTTGGGGTATTGCAGCATGCCCTCGGCGTTGAACTGCTTCCACATCAGCCCCTGCGTGAAACCGGCCCAATACAAAGGCAGCGCATAGAACAAAATGCCCAGCGTGCCCAGCCAGAAGTGCGTGTTAGCCAGCTTCTTGGAAAACAGCGGCGTGCGGTACAAGCGCGGCCACAGCCAGTACAGCATCCCGAAAGTCAGGAAGCCGTTCCAGCCCAGAGCCCCCACGTGCACGTGGGCCACAATCCAATCGGTGAAGTGGGCAATGGCGTTCACGTTCTTGAGCGCCAGCATGGGTCCCTCGAAGGTGGCCATGCCGTAGGCCGTAATGGCCACCACAAAAAATTTGAGCACCGGCTCGGTGCGCACCCGGTCCCAGGCACCACGCAGCGTCAGCAGGCCGTTTATCATGCCGCCCCAGCTCGGCGCAATCAGCATGATGCTGAAGGCCACGCCCAGGCTCTGGGCCCAGTCGGGCAAGGCGGTGTACAGCAAGTGGTGCGGCCCGGCCCAGATGTAAATGAAAATCAGGGCCCAGAAGTGAATGATACTGAGTCGGTAAGAGTACACCGGCCGCTCGGCGGCCTTGGGCAAGAAGTAGTACATCATGCCCAGGTAGGGCGTGGTGAGGAAAAACGCCACCGCGTTGTGGCCGTACCACCACTGCACCAGCGCGTCCTGCACGCCGGCGTACATGGAGTAGCTCTTCATGAAGCTCACCGGCAGCGCCATCGAGTTCACGATGTGCAGCACGGCCACCGTGATGAACGTAGCGATATAAAACCAGATGGCCACGTACAAGTGCCGCTCGCGCCGCCGGGCAATGGTGCCAAACATATTCCAGCCAAACACCACCCAAATCAGGGTAATGGCGATGTCAATCGGCCACTCTAGCTCGGCGTATTCCTTGCTGGTGGTGTAGCCCAAGGGCAGCGAAATAACGGCCGATACGATGATGAGCTGCCAGCCCCAAAAGTGTATTTTGCTAAGCACGTCGGAGAACATCCGGGCCTTACACAGCCGCTGCAACGAATAGTACACCCCCGTGAAAATACCGTTGCCCACGAAGGCAAAAATTACGGCATTAGTATGCAGCGGCCGCAGGCGCCCAAACGTAGTGTAGCGCGTCACGTTCAGCTCGGGCCGGGCCAGCTCGAAGGCCACAATGACCCCCACCAGCATCCCGATAATGCCCCAGATGACGGTGGCCACGCCGAAGTCACGGACAATCTTGTTGTCGTAGAAAAACGACTCCACGCCCCGCGCGGGAGGCGGCAGGGCCGTCGGCCTGGTGGCGGGTAGTTCAAGTTCGGCTTGCATGCCCTGAGAAGTAGGTGATTTATTGCTCCAAAGGTCCCGCCCGACCCCGCCAGGCCACATGATGCCGCTTAAGCCCCGGCTTGATTGATATCAAATGCGCTTAGACGCACTTCTTCAGTCATGCATAGCTGCTTCCACCAGTTCAAGTACGCGTTGCCACGTAATGCCTTGGCGTTGTTCCACTGCCAGGAGGTGGGCTTCGTCAATCACCTCAATTTGAGGAATAATGCCGAACGTTTGGGTGCGCGCTATAGCCTTGATATTGAGCGTATTGGAATAGCCCGGCAACACAGTTTGAAACCAACCAAAATAGGCGGGCTCGTTCTCGCGGTCCAGGTCATTCCACCTCTCGTTTGTTCGAAGAAAATTTTCTTCGCTTACGCTTACCCAAACGTTCCAGCAGAATACCTCGGCTGAATCAACAATTGGAATTTCAACGCGTCCGCGAATGAAAAAGTGAGTTTCATCTACCACGCAAAGGCTCTCCGTGCATTCGACCCTCTCAGCTCTTTCTTCCGGCGGAACGCTGAAATAATAATCGGGGAATTCTGCCCCAAAGCACATGGGCATCTCCTCATGAAACTCGCCGCATCGGGAACAAGCGAAGCCCTGCATAAACAGCTCGGTTTTTAGCTCAGAACAAAGAATGCTCCGAAGGTAATTGCCCATGCAGGTAGTTATCCGTTCCAAGCCAGCAGTCAGCTACGGCCTCAACTCCGGCTCATCATCAAACAACATTCGCACTGAGGGCGTGTAGGCATCGTCGTATTGCCCACTGCGCACCGCCCACAAAAAAGCCGCCAGAAATACGAGGGCCACCAGCAGGCTGAGGCCAATCAACAGAAAGATAATAGCCATAAAATCAGTATTATAGTTGATAGCGTCGGGCCGACCAGCGTACCAGCAAAGTGGCCACCACCATCACGCTGAGCGAGCTGAGGGGCATTAGAATGGCCGACGCGATGGGCGTGAAATGCCCCTGCACGGCCAGCGTTAGCCCCACCGCGTTGTAGCACAGCGAGAGCGCAAACGTGGCCAGCACCGCCCGCAGGCAGGCCCGCGAGAAACCCAGAAACGTGGCCAGCCGCCCCAACTCCCCAGCTTCCAGAATGGCATCGCAGGCGGGCGAGAAGTTGGTGAGCGTGTCGGTGAGGGCGATGCCCGCGTTGGCAGCGCGCAGGGCCCCGGCGTCGTTCAGCCCGTCGCCAATCATCACTACGGTGTGGCCCCGGGCGCGCTCGGCGGCGATGTAGGCGAGCTTATCGGCCGGCGACTGGCCGAAGTGCAGCTCCGCCGCCGGGCCAAGCAATGCGCGCAGCCGAGTCCGTTCGGCGTCGGTATCGCCCGAGAGCACGGCCAGGCGGTAGCGCTGACCCAGGGCCGTTAGCACAGCCGGCAGGACCGGGCGGTACACATTGCGAAAGGTGAAATAGCCGGCTGGCTCTCCATTCAACGCTACGTGCACGCAGGTTTCGGGCGCGTCAGCCGGTCCGCCGGCGCTGGCCCCTACAAACGCCGCTGACCCTAGCCGCAGCGATGGCCCGCCGGCGGCTGTGGCGCTGAGGCCCTGGCCGGGGTACTCCTGGCAGGTGGCCAGGGGTAGGGCTTCGGTGGCTAGCTCGTGGGCCAGGCGCTGGCTGAGGGGATGCGTGGACTGCGCCGCCGCGGTAGCAATAAGTTGTTTTTCAAGTGGTAACAACGGCCGGCCGTAGTACTGCACCGCTGACTTGGTAGGGTCGGTGAGGGTACCGGTTTTGTCGAACACCAGCGTATCGGCCCGGGCCAGGGTTTCGATGACGGCGGCGTTTTTGAGGTAGAGCTTGTGACGACCCAGCACCCGCAGCGCCGCCCCCAGGGCGAAGGGCGTGGCCAGCGACAGCGCGCACGGGCAGGCAATAACCAGCACCGAGGTGAAGGCCCGCCACATGGTGGCCTGGTCGCGGGGCCCCCAGTAGGCCAGCGTGCCGGCAGCCAGCAGCAGCGTGAAAGCCACGAAGTAGCGGCCGGCGCGGTTGGCGTAGGTTTCGAGGGTGGGGCCGGCGGCGTCCTTGGTGAAGGCGGGGTTGTTCCAGAGCTGGGTGAGGTAGCCCTGCGCCACGCCGCGCACCACTTCCAGCTCCAGGGCCTCGCCCAGCTGCCGGCCGCCGGCGTACACCAACTCGCCGGCGGCGCGGGTTACCGGGGTGCTCTCGCCCGACACGAATGAGTAGTCGATTTGGCCCGCGCCGCGCAGCAGCACGGCATCGACCGGAATCACCTCCTGGTGCCGCACCCGGATGCGGTGGCCCACCGCCAGTTCCTGCACCGAAATCGACTGCTCGCCGGCTGGCGTGAGGCGCGTCACGGCCACCGGGAAGTAGGCCGTATAGTCGCGGTCGAAGCGCAGCGCATCGTAGGTGCGCTGCTGCAACCACTTGCCAATCAGCATAAAAAACACCAGTCCGGTAAACGAGTCGAAGTAGCCCGGCCCGCGCCCCGATAGCACCTCAAACGTGCCGATGCTGAACAACGAAGCCAGCCCCAGGCTGATGGGAAAATCGAGGTTGATGTGGCGCTGCCGCAGCCCCTGCCCGGCCGAGCGGAAAAACCCGCGGGCACTGTACAGCAGCACCGGCAGCGCCAGCGCCAAGCTCAGGTATCCAAAAAACCGCCCAAACCCGGCCTGCAAGTCCTCCACGAACGAGAAGTACTCGGGCAAAGCCAGCAGCATCACGTTGCCGAAGGCGAAAGCCGCCAGCCCCAGCTGGTAGTACAAGGTGTGGCTGGCGCGGTGCGGCTGCGCGCCCAGCTCGGCCAGCGTAATCTGCGGCTCGTAGCCCACCGAGGCCAGCAGCTGCACCACCTCGGGCAGGCTAATGTCGGCTAGTAAGTAGGTGATGGTGATTTCCTTCCGCAAAAACTGCACCCGCGCCTCCACCACGCCGGCGTGCAGCCGGGGCAGGTGCTCGAGCAGCCAGATGCAGGAGGTGCAGTGCATCTGGGGCACGTGCAGCGTGAGGCGGCCCCGCTCGGCCGAGCGAAACGAGAGCAGCTGCGCCTGCACGGCCTCCGAGGCCAGGTAGTCGAAGCGGCCGGGTAGCTCTATCTCCTTGATTTTCAGCCCCGGTTGTTCGCCCAGCGCGTAGTAGGTGCAAAGCTGGCTGGCATCCAGCAGCTCGTACACGGTGCGGCAGCCGGCGCAGCAAAACGGCAGCTCGGCCAGACGCAGCGGCTCGGCCGGGCAGGCATCGCCGCAGTGGGCGCAGGCCAGGTTAGTGGCGGGTGATTCGAGAATAGCGGGCACGGGCGGACACAAGGGGGGTAGGGCCGCAAAGCTCCGGCCGCCGCTGCGCGGCAGCCATGATGCGCGTCAGGTCCGCGCTTGATTGCGGTTGGCGCGTGGCTAGCTAGTCTTGAAGTGAGCATTTACCTGATTTTAATCAGGTAAATGCTCACTATTTGTCACGGTTGCGCGCGCGGGGAAAGCCGAATTTTGTCTTTTACACCCGCCGGGGCGCGCCCCGGTCGGCCGGCTCACGCCGGCGGACCGGACCAGGCGCGCACCCTTTTGAACACAAAATGTACATTATCAACAACTTACTACACGCCCGCCGCCGCCAGCAGGCTGGCCACGAGCGCGTCGCTCTCGGGCCAGCCGGGCTGCCGCCACAGCTCAATGCCCTCGCGCACCAGCACGCAGGCGGGCAGTTGGGCCACGGCAAAGCTGCGCACCACGCTGGCGTGGGCGTCGTCGTCGAGACGCAGCACCCGCACGGCGGGGCCCAGCCGGCGCTGGAGGTCGTCGAGCTGGGCCGGGGTGGGCAACTGGCCGGCCCGGCCGGCCGGCACCAGCACCAGCAGCACGGCGGGCGCCAGCAGGTCGGGCGGGAAGGGGGCAATGGACATGGGCGGCGGAAAATCGAATGTGGGCAGCAAAAGTATTTCGCCCCGCCCCGCCCGGCCATGATGCCCGATAGACCGCCGCTTGATAGTCATCAATTCCCTCGTTGCCCCGGTCCGCCGGCCGACCGGTTGTCGTTGCGCAAGCCCAGCCATAACAACGAAAACCGGTCGGCCGGCTAGCGCCGGCGGACCGGCGCGGCCGATTCGATAAAACCCGTTTTTTTCTATGCTCAGCGACCCTTTTAGCAGTGCCGCCGCCGAAGTGCTCATCACCCAGGCCCCCGATTTTGTGGGCATTTACGACGTGGCCGAGGGCTGGTTTATCCGTATCAATCCGGCCGGGGTGCGGCTGCTGGGCTACCCCTCCGAGGAAGCTTTTTTGGCTGACCCCGCGCGGGTGCTGCCCACCCCCGCCGTGCCGCCCGCCCGCTGGGCGCACCTGCGCGAGCTAGCCCGGCGCGCGGGGCCCCAGGCCCTGGAGGCCGAGGTGGGCCGGCGCCAGGGGCCGGCGTTCTGGGGGCGCATCGAGCTCACAGCTTTTCAGGTGAAAGGGGCTGAATACCTGTTAGTTCGCCTCAGCGAGCAGGGGCGTTTGCAGCAGGCCGAGCGCGAGCTTGCCCAGAGCGTGCGGCGCTTCGAGGCCGTGTTTACGCACGCCACCATTGGCATTGTGGTGTGCGACGAGCGGGGCCGCATCGTGTCGGCCAACCAGCTAGCCCACCAGCTGTTTGGCTACGCGGCCGGCGCGCTCGATGACCAGCTTATTGAGGTGCTGGTGCCCCAGGCAGCCGGCCGCCGCCACGAAAAGCTGCGCGAGTCGTTCACGGCGCGCCCGCAGGTGCGCACCATGGGGGCCCACAACGGGGAACTGCAAGGCCTGCGCCACGACGGCTCGGTGTTCCCAGTCGAGGTCAGCCTGAGCTACTTCTACCTCGATGAGGAGCTGTACGCCGTATCGTATATCCTCGACATTACCTATAAAAAAGAGTTTGAGCAGCAGCTTATTGCCGGCAGCCAGCGCGTGGCCGCTCTCAACGCCGACCTGGAGCAGCGCGTGACTGAGCGCACCCACGCGCTCATGAATACCCTGGAGCAGTTGCAGCTGCGCAAAAACGAGCTGGCCAAGGCCCTGGCCGCCGAGCAAGAGCTGGGCGAGCTCAAGTCGCGCTTCGTAAGCATGGCCTCGCACGAGTTTCGCACCCCGCTCACGGCCGTGCTCACCTCGGCCGCGCTCATTGCCGAATACCCGGCCACCGAGCAGCAGGACAAGCGCCTGCGCCACATCGAGCGCATCCGCACGTCGGTGACACATTTGAACGATATTCTGGAAGAATTTCTGTCGGTAGGGCGCATCGAGGAGGGTAAAATTGAGGCCCACCCGGCCCGCCTCGACCTGCCCACGCTGCTGCGCGACGTGGTGACCGACGTGCAGGGCCTGCGTAAGCCCGGCCAGCGCATCGAGCAAACCACCGACTGCCCGGAGCCTATTTGGCTTGACCCCTCGCTGCTGCGCAAAATCCTGGTCAACCTGCTCTCCAACGCCCTCAAGTACTCGGGCGAAAACACGGTGGTGGCGGTGGCCGCCGCCTGCCAGGCGGGCGCGCTCACGCTCACCGTGGCCGACCAGGGGGTGGGCATTTCGGAAGAAGACCAGGCGCACCTGTTCGAGCGGTTTTTCCGGGCCCGCAACGTCACCAACGTGCCCGGCACCGGCCTGGGCCTCTACATCATAGCCCGCTACCTGGAGCTGCTGCACGGCCGCATTGCCTTGCACAGCGCCCTGGGCCAGGGTACTACCGTCACCATTACCGTTCCGTATGAAAACCATTCTGCTGATTGAGGACAACGACTTCATCCGCGAAAACACCGCCGAAATTCTGGAGCTCACCGGCTACACCGTGCGTACCGCCGCCGATGGCCAGGCCGGCGTGACTCAGGCCCTGGCCGAGCGCCCCGACCTGGTGCTGTGCGACATCATGATGCCGGTGCTCGACGGCTACGGCGTGCTGCACATCTTCAACCAAAACCCGCGCCTGACCGGTGTGCCCTTCATCTTCCTCACCGCCCGCACCGAGCGCGCCGACCTGCGCCGCGGCATGGCCCTGGGGGCCGACGACTACCTCACCAAGCCCTTCGAAAAGAGCGACTTACTGAGCGCCGTGAGCGGCCGCCTCAGCCGCTTTCAGCACCTCCAGCCCACTTACGACCTGCGCGCCAACGGCCTGCCCGATTTCCTAGCCGATGCCCAGCAAACGGGCAGCCTGGCCGGCCTCTCGGCCGACCGCCGGCCCCACGCCGTGCCCCGCCGGCAGATTATTTACGCCGAAGGCGACGAGGCCACCCGCCTCTACTTTGTGCAGGCCGGCCGGGTCAAAATCAGCAAAACCACCGCCGCCGGCAAGGAGCTGATAACGGGTATTTGCGCCGCCGGCGAGTTTTTTGGCTACCGGGCCCTGCTGGCCGGCTCGCCCCACCACGACGCGGCCGTGGCCCTCGACGACTGCACGCTGCGCTACATTCCGGCCGACGACTTCACTCAGCTGCTTCTGCGCAATCCTGCGGTAAGCCAGCAGTTCGTGCGCATGCTGGCTGGCCGCCTCGACCAGCAGGATG
Organism: Hymenobacter arcticus; assembly: GCF_054779975.1. NCBI lineage: Bacteria > Pseudomonadati > Bacteroidota > Cytophagia > Cytophagales > Hymenobacteraceae > Hymenobacter > Hymenobacter arcticus. The sequence goes on along the minus strand of NZ_BAAGXF010000001.1, from coordinate 232,217 downwards.
CGCAGCTGCTGGACCTGGCCTATGGCTCGCTGCGCAAGCGCGTGGCCGACAGCCTCTTGCACCTGCACGCCCAGCAATCGCGGCTATCCCCCGCCGACCCGCTCATCCAGCTGGCCCGCGAGGATATGGCCGCCCTCATCGGCACCACGCCCGAGTCATTGAGCCGCATCCTGAGCGAGTTCCGCCAGGAGGAGAGTATTGAACTGACGCCTAAGTTTATCAAAGTCCTGAAGCCCGAAAAGCTGCGCCGCAGCAACTGGTGAGTGGCCGCTTTTGCAACCGGTCCGCCGGCCCCGGTCCGCCGGCGAAGCCGGCCGACCGGTTGACGCGTGAACGATGACTGCACGACCCGCTAGGCGGCGCACGCGTCAACCGGTCGGCCGGCTTCGCCGGCGGACCGGAGCAAACCGAGCCATACTGCTACCATTGCTTGGCCAAAGGCACTGCGTAACAGTAGTTAATAACTATCATAATTTTCCCTTCAGTCCCACTTTGCGCGCTAGCGCCGACACTTCCGGCACCAGCCCGGTAATCAGCAGCCCTGCCCCGTAGAGCACCGTGAGCACACCGCCGCGCAGCAGCAGCGTCAGCCAGATATTGGCGGGGGCGGGTAGCGCCCAGGCCACAAAGGCCGCGCCACCCGCCAGCGCCAGGATGTAGGCAATGCGCCTATCAAACGGCTGCCAGCCGAAGCTGTGCCACACAAACCAGGTGCGGCCCAGGTTGAAGATAATGAGGGCCAGCGCGTTGGAGAGAGCTGCCCCAGTAAGGCCCAGGCGCGGAATGAGCAGGTAATTGAGCAGGATAATGCCTATGGTGAGCCCCAGGTTGAACACCAAATCGTAGCGGTAGCGCGGCGACGTGACCACGATAATGCCGTTCACGCCCGTAATGCCGTCGGTGAGGCGGCCGGCCAGCAGCAGCAGCACGCCCACCGTGCCCGCCGCGTAGGCCGGCTTGTGAATAAGGGCGTAAATAAATGGTAGGTTGAGGCCAATGCCCAGCGCCAGGTAGCTGCCCAGCGCGGTAGTGAGGCGGGTGGTGCGCTGGTAAAAATCCAGCATTTTATCGGTCGCGCCTTCCTTCCAATACTCGGCAATGAGTGGGTGGGCCGTTTTGTATAGCGCCCGAAACGGGATGGCGAGCGCCGTGCTAATATTGAGGGCGATGGTATAAATACCCGCATCGGCAAAGCTGTGCGAGCCCAGCATCAGCGAGTCGATGGTGACTAGCAGCGTGCCCGAGATGTTGCCCAGCAGCGCAAAGCCGCCAAAGCGCACCAGCTCGCCAATGGGCCGCACCCGCAGCACCGCCCGCGTGGGCCGCAAATGCAGTTCGCCAATAAAAGCTAAGTAGCTCAGCAACAGCACCGAAATGGTAGCGCAGCTGCCCAGGTAGACCAGCACAAACCCATCGAACGACAGGTAGCCCATGCCGTAGAGCACGGCCGCCCCCATGATGAGCAGCCGCTGCACCACATCGGTCAGAAAAGAAGAGAACGACGTGTGAAACAGCGACTTAGTATACGCCTCCAGCAGGTTGTATATGAGGATGCACAGCGCCAGCGCCAGCATCATGGGGTAGTGCGGCCCCAGCATGCCCGCATCGTGGGCATACCAGCGCAGTACCAGCGGCCGGCCCAGCCACAGCGCGCTCGCCACCACCCCAAACATGGCCAGCGGCAGCGCCAGCAGCAGCACCAGGTAGCCCGAGTGCCCCGCCTCCCGGTTGCGGAAGTACGGGAAATACCGCATGGTGGTATTCGTAAAGCCCAGCGCCGATACCAGCGCGCCCATGGTAGCCAGGCTCAGCAGCACCGATACCAAACCCAGCTGCTCCGGGGCCAGTAGCCGCGGCAGCACCAGCGTAGTATTGACAAAGCCAATGCCCAGCCCGACGTACGAAATAAATGTGTTGCGCAGCCCCTGCCGCCTTACGATACCCAATTTTTACTGCTGAAGGATAAATTAGAAAGTTGTGCTAACGGTTTGGCCGGTAAACTCCTGCCAAACTTCACTGCCCGTTAAAAAAGCTGCGCCCTGCTGCTGCAAATGCGCCATTATTTCGTGAAATTGCTGCGGGCCATTCCGAGTATTGGCCGGGTCAAAATTCTCGTTGTGCCATAGCACGGAGGCCACGCCACCAAAGCGCTTTATTTCCGCAAAAACCGGTTGGAGCGCGGGCAGCATTTCGGCTGGTTGAAGCTGCAAATAATTAGGGTGATGCAGGGTAGCATCCATCACGTTGAGCGGAATTTCCAGAAAACCGAACGCCTCCGCATGGCTGAAATTGAAGGGATAAAATGGCAAACAGAAGCTATGCCGAAATCCGAAATGCTCGGCAAACCCCAAGGTGCTGTCGTAAATAAAGGTATCAGTTGCTATCGGGCTGAAAGTGACTATAACTGGGGTAATGCGAGGTTCCCAGCTTAAATAATGAAAACGGCAACCCGCCGCGTTAAAGGGGATTTCCTTACTGGAAATACCTATTTGCCCCGTGCTTGTACCGATAGCGTTGTGCAGCCCCAACTCACAGCCCTGTTTTTCTAGCTGCCATAGCCGCTGCTTTAGTTTAGACGTGAGGCGATAGTCGGCATTGGGAGTGCCATTGGCCGATTTTTTATGAGTGGGCAGAATGAAAAACGTAGACTTGGCCCCGTACTGCGCCGTGGCAGCGGCTACGGCTTCCAAATTATCCCAGGCATCGGGCTGGGTGAAATGCTGCCAGGCTAATTTGCTGAATAAACTCAGTTTGCGCTGTTTCAAGGCCGCCTTAGCCGGGGCTTTCCAGGCGCTGCGCAGGTTGTCGATATCGTGCGAGATGAAGGCGGCAAAATCAGCTTGTTGGCTGCCCCAGCGGCGCGGGTTCAGCACCTGTTTGCTCACGTGCTCAATCGCTGTTTTCAGGATGTCGAAATAATAATTAACGACTGGCAGCGTCACAAAATCATACAGTTTCTGCACGCTGGCCGCGTACGGAAAGCGGCCGTGTTGGTCGCGCTCCGTCGAGAAATATTCCTGCCAGCCGCTTAATAAATAAAACGCCGCTGAAATAATATCCGCCCCAATAAAAGCCTTGTCGTCCTGCAAAACTAACAGCGGTTTTTCCGGCGAATTATCGAAGAGAAACGGCACTCGCTGGCCCTGCCAGTCACGCCAGTTGGGGGCGGCTGGGTAAGGCTGGGCTTCCGCGAAAAACTGCCCGCTGCCCGCCGCAATTTCCACCTGGGGCTGGTGGTTGGCGTAGCCTACCAACACGGCCGGTGCGCCGGGGTAAGCCAGCCGAAAATGGTCGAGCACATACGCGAGCCGCGTTTCGGTTGAAACGGAAACTGGAACCAGCGGTGGCAAAGTAGTAGGCTGCATAAGAACCACGAATTTACGCCGCTATGGCCTGGGCCGCCAGCCACCCGGCCAACTGGCTTAGCGCCAACTCGCGGCTGTGGCCTTCATCGGGGGTGCCGAGGGTGGCGTTGTAGTAGGCCGCCCGTTGGTAAAGGTCGGCCGGCTTGTGCTGGGCCAGGCGGGCCAGGGCGGCGGCTAGCTCGGGCAGCGAGTGGGCCCACTCGCTGAGGCCGCGAGCGGCGTAACCGTAGTAGTCGGCCAGGGTGGGGGTGGGCGTGAATCGGTAGTACACGCTGGCTACGTTGAGCAGCGTGGCTTCGAGGTGCGTGCTGGTGTCGGCGGCTACCAGCGCATCGTGGGTTTGCAGAAATTGAAATACGTTTTCCTGCTGGGAGTCAGACCATTGCAACGCCGGTAGCGCCTGACGCAGGGCGGTGAAGTCGCGTCGGTCGCCGGGGTGGGGGCGTAGGGTAAACGTAAGCGCTGGTAGCTCGCGCAGCAGGTAGGCCAGGGTATCGGCCAGGACGGGCAGCTCGTCGAGCAGGTTGCAGGCCACGGCTACGCGGCGCACCCGCGGCGCGGTGTTGCGCTGGCTCAGGAAGGCGTCGGCCTTGGGCATGCCTACCAGCGCCACGCGGCCGCGCACGGGGCCACAGCGGCGGTATTTGTCCAGCGCATCCTGGCCTTCAAGCAAGCTCAGGTCGAAGCCCAGCGGCGGGAAGCTGGTGCTTACGCTGGCGTGCTGCACGTAGGCGGTGGGCACGCCCTCGGCGCGGCAGGCCAGCAGCAGGGCGCGGGCGTCGTCGTTGTGGTCGTTGGCAAAAACCACGGCCCGCGGGCGGTAGTGGCGCAGCGCCCGCCGGTACACTTCGTAGTAGCCCACGGCGTAAAAAATGAGGTCGAAAAACCGCAGTGCCCGGCCGCCCACGGCGCGGCGCAAACCCAGAAGCGCGCCCGGGTACTGCCCGTAATACAAGATTTTACGCCGCAACGATAGCCGGTTGACCACTGCCCCGTAGCGCCCGATGTTTTTGCCTTGGCCCGCCACCAGCACGGCATCGGGCCGGGCGTCGGCAATGAATTTTAGTGCTTCATAATTATTGGCGCTTACCACGTACAGCCATACCGCACCGCGCAGCTGGCCGGGGTTTTTAATCGGTTGAAACAAGTGCCCCACCAGCCGCAGCCCCGCGTAGCCCAGCACCCGCGCCAGCCGCCGCAGCGGGTTGGCGGGCGAAATGCCCGTCAGCACCGCCGCCGGAAACGCCGCGAAGTGGTCGCTTAGGCGCACGTAGAGAATGTCGCGTAGCCGGGGGATGAGATGGGATAACTGATTGAGCATTAATCAGAATAATCTAAAAAATAAGAACGTCATGCTGAGCTTGTTGAAGCATCTCTACCACGCCGTTGGGGTTAGTAATCAACTGGCGTGGTAGAGATGCTTCACTGCGTTCAGCATGACGTTCTTTATAGTTACGAACGCTACAAAATTATCCAAGAGCGCTACCCAATGTGCCGCACCAGCATAAACGCCTCGGCCAAAGGCTGGCCCGTAACCACGCCCCAGCGCTGGGCCAGCAGGCGCAGCGCTTCGGGCGAACGGGGGTGCGGAAAGGTGCGCTTCTCGAATTTGTAGGCCTCCATGCCGGCAATTTTGGCGGCCACATCTTCCTCATTTACAGCGAGAAAGAAATTGGGCAGGAACGGCTGCGGGTAGCTTGCGGCTTGCCACTCGGTGGAAGAGGGCGTTTCGCAGGCCAGGATGGTGCGCGGCGGCTCGCCGGGCAGTGGGCGGCAGGCCGTAACCACCGCCTCGAAGGTGCGGCGGTGGTCGATGTTGGTATCGCCGCCGTGGTGCGTGAAAATAAGGTTGGGCTGAAACGTCTCCTTCTCGTGCTCCACTACTTTGATAATGTCCAGTAAATCAACCGAATCGAAGCGGTTGTCGGCAAAGTCGTAGATGCCCGTGGAGGCGTAGCCGATGGCGGCGGCGGCCCGCGCAATGTTGGCGCGGTGGGTGGCCAGGTCAGCGGCCCAGTGGGCGGTGTCGCGGGTGGCGGTGCGCGAGGTCAGGCCTTCGCCCAAAATCACGGCCCGCGCCTCGCAGCCGTGCCGCTGCACCAGCCGGTGAATGGTGGCCCCGAGGCCCAGTAGCTCGTCATCGGGGTGGGCTACCACGACCAAAACCTTCTGATTATTAATACTAAGCGAAGTCATCGGGCGAGTAAAGCAGGCGGTGGTATTCCTCGGGCAGCGTGGACGTAAACGGCTGGCCGGTATAAAATTTGATGCCGCGGCGGCGCAGGTAATCGCGGAAATCCTCCTCGGTGCGCGTAAACACGCCGGAAGCCTTCATCGTGGCCAGATGAAATACCACCTCGTTGCAGGTGATGGTCTGGTTTGCTTCGTTGTAGCTAAGGTCGGCGTGCAGGTTTTTGTAGTCGGCCAACTCGGCGTAGTCGGCTATTATTTGGCGCACCAGGGTGGCGTTGCGCGCCGGGTCCTCGTTGGGATACACGTGCTCGCGCAGCACTTTCACCGGAATGCCGCCCGCCAGGCATCCATCAGGTAAATCTTTGTTAATTAAGGAGTTAGTACCCACTACTACATTGTTGCCAATGCGCCGGTTGGGCAGTACAGTGGTGCGGGCCGGCAGCCACACGTGGTGCCCAATGCTGACGGGCCCAAAGTCGGCCGGAAAGCCATCCAGAATGGGCAAAAACGAGCCGTGCGTCCAGATGGCCACGTCTTCGCCCACGCCCACGTACTCGCCAATGTCAATGCGGTGGTTGGTGTTGAGGGTGATGCGGGCGCAAATCATCGAGTACGACCCCACCGTGAGGTGCGCGTTGGGACTAAACTTGCCGCCGTGGCCCACCGTCACGTGCGAGTCCCAGTACACGTACTCGCCCAACTGGATAGTGCGGGCCGTGAGGTTGTTATGATGCCCAATGGTGGTGAGCGCGCCAATCTCAAGTCGCTGGCCCACCAAAAAAGAGTTGTGCTCGCCAATGGTCACATTATCGCCAATCACGCACTCGGTGGCCCGAATAGTGGTGTGTGGCCCCACGTGCACGTTGTGGCCCAGCGTAAGGCGCTCGGCAATGATGTAGCTGCCGTTTTCGAAGCGGTGAATTTGCATAGGAGAATAGGGTGGGAAGATAAGATGTTGATTGTGAAGACAATTAAAAGGACGTCATCCAGACCGAAGGGAAGCATCTCGTGTGGGGTGGTAAACTCAAACGTTAGGATTACTATCCCACGCGAGATGCTTCCCTTCGGTCTGCATGACGTCCTTTTTGCTATTCTTGATTACAGCATGTCCCAGCCCAGAGCCGTGCCCCGGCGCAGCGCGCGGCGCGCGGGCCGGCCCAGCACCTGGGGTAGGAAATGCGGCGCCAGACCGTGGCCGGGTCGGATAACGCGCACGTTATCAGCGGTTAACACTTCGCCTTCGGTTACATCCTGCACCACGTACAGGGAGCGGCGGAAGGCCAGCGACTTGCGCTCGGCGGCGGTGGGGCCGTAGTACACGCCGCCGAGCGCCTGCTGGGCCTGGCGGCACTCGTGCACGAGGTGGGCCATTTCGGCGGGCTCCATCGAGAAGGAGCCGTCGGGGCCGCCGTCGGCGCGGCTCAGGGTGAGGTGCTTTTCGATGACGGTGGCCCCAAGCACGGTGGCGGCCACGCTCACGCCGGTGCCCATGGTATGGTCGGACAGACCAACTTGACAATCAAAGAGTTGGCGCAGGTGCGGGATGGTGCGCAGGTTGGTGTTGAGCGGCTCGGCGGGGTAGGTGCTGGTGCACTTGAGCAGCACGAGCTGCTCATTACCCTCGCCCCGCACAATGCTGACCACGCGCTCTAAATCAGCCAAGTCGGCCATGCCGGTAGACACGATAATGGGCTTGCCGGTTTGGGCGGCGCGCCGAATCAGGGCCGGCCAGTTGTTCTCAAACGACGCGATTTTGTAGGCCGGGCAGCCCACGCTTTCCAAAAACTCGATGGCCTCGATGCCAAACGGCGAGCTGAAGCCCACCATGCCACGCTCCTGGGCGCGGGCAAAAATGGCGGCGTGCCACTCGAAGGGCGTGAAGTTGGTGGTATACAGCTCGTAAAGCGACTGGCCTTCCCAGTCCTGGTTGGCCCCGCGCACCACAAAGTCGGGCTCGCGGCTGTCGAGCGTGAGCATTTCGGGCGTGCTGGTTTGAATTTTCAGGCCCTGGCAGCCGGCATCGGCCGCAGCATCCACAATGGCCAGGGCGCGCTCCAGCGACTGGCCGTGGTTGCCCGACATTTCGGCGATAATAAAAGGCGGCTGGCCAGCCCCAATTCGGTGGCCTCCCAACAGAATATCCTGCATAACAAGTAGTTAAAAATCAAGCGGAAAGTCGAGTTGAAATACCTCGTAGCCTTCGCCCCGCAAAGTAACGGCCGCCTGCCGCACAAACCGCAACCCCTCAAACACCCGCGCCGAGGCCACGTTGCCGGCCTGCACCTGGCCCCGCACCGCGCCGCCCGCCAGGTGGGGCCGGTCGTGGCGCAGCCGCTGCAAGGCCCGCCGCAGCACCACGGCACCCAGCCCCCGGCCCCGGTGCGTGGCCGCCACCGAGTAGTCGATGAGCCCCGGCTGGCCCGGCCCATCGAACTCGATGCGCATTTGGCCCACGGGCTCGCCGCCGGCGGTGCTCAGCACATAGAGGTAAGAATCAATGTCTTGCAAGCGCCGCGTAAACCAAGCTGTGTGCGTTTCCCAAGAAATGGGCTCGGGATGAATAGCGAATTGACGTACGGCCGGGTCATTGGCCCAGTCGAAATAAAGCTCCGCATCGGCCGCCGTGGTACGGCGTAGCGTATATTGTTGACCAGCAGATAATTCGCTGAAAACGGCTTGCAGGCGCTCTCCGGCTCGGCTATCGAACAGCGCCCGTTGCCGGTGTAGCTGGCGGGCGGCCAGGGCCGGTAATTCCGCCTCGGCCAGCGCCAGGCCGGCGGCCAGCGGCAGGGCCAGTTCTTGGCTCGTGAGGAACTCAAACAGCGCCCGCTGATTATCGGCCGTGGGGTGCAACAGCACCGCGCCGCCCGCCGCGCAGCACTCGTAGGCCACGCCGCTGGGCGGGCATACAAATACCTGGCAAGTGCGTAGTAAAGCAGCCATCTCCTTGGCCGATAGGTTGTTATGCAGCATCACCAGCGCATCGGCCGCCGTGGCGGCTTGCAGCACCGCTTGGTGCGGGTACGCCGCCCCCGTCACTACCGCCACCTGATAGGCCGGAAACTGCTGCCGCAGCAGCGGCAGCAGCGCCAGCGTCTGGTTGCCGGGGTCGGCCCCGCCCATGTTAAGAAACAGCCGGCGCGGCGCGTCGGCGCGCTGGCCGGGCGCAGACTGCCAAAAGGCGGGGCGCAGCAGGGCGTAGGCCGGCCCCAGGCACAGCCGGGCCAGCGGCACCTGGGCATATGCGGCGGGCGTTATACCACCGGCTTGGTTGAGTACTACATCGGCCCAGGCGGGGGCGGTTATTAGGTCATCGAGGCACACTAGCGCGATTCCGGTAGCAGCTAGCCGGCGCTGGTAGGTAGGGCTGAAGTAATAGCCATCGAGCACTAGTATATCAGTAGCAGTTAGCTGATTAGCAAGATAATCGGCTTCTAGCAGGCCAGGCGGAACGTCGGTCGGTACCGCTTGTAAGGCAATGCCAGCGGCAGCCAGCTGTTGCGCAATCGCCGGGGCCGGTTCGCGTATGATGAACGTAGCCGCGAAGGCTGGTTGCAGCGCCTGGGCCAGCGCCTGGCACCGCACCAAATGGCCCAGGCCGGTAGTTGTGGAGCCATCGACCCGAAACAAGAGGCGCGTAGCGGCAGGAAGAATGGGAGGGAGCAGCACTACCCACGAAAGTACGGCTGGCGCTTAAAAGGCCAGTGCTGGCTGAGCAGTGTTACTACCCACGCTCACCGCTGCACGTTGTCGCCGTTAATGGCTGTCAGCCAGGGGTAGCGCGCCAGTAGCGCGAGCAGGCCAGCGGGGTCAGTTAGCGAGAAGCTGGGGTCTAACTCACTGAACAGCAGGCTTAGCAAGGCGTAGTCGCTGGGGTAGTCCACGGTGAGGCGTAGCGCCGCCACGGCGGGCGGCACGGCCAGGGCCAGGGTTTCGAGGCGGAACAGCTCGGGGTGGCGGCGCAGGTAGGGCGTCACGTGCTCGCGCTCGTCGGGCAAGATGGCTTCACGGTGGGCGCGCCGCAGGGCGGCGGCGCTGATTACTTCGAGATTAGTGCCTAAGGGCAAGCCAGTTGTGTGCGTGTAGTCGGCTCTAGTGGCGAAATGGTGAGCCACTGCCTTATCCAGAAATGCCGGGTCGACAGCGGGGTTGTCGGCGGTGAGGCGCACGATGGTTTCAAAGGGACCAGCCTGCGCCAGCGCGCCCGCGAAGCGGCCCAGCACATCCTGCTCATCGCCCCGAAACACGCCCGCACCCAGCCGGTAGGCCAGCGCCGCTAGCGGGGCGTCGAGCGGCTGGGTAGTGGTGGCTACCACGACTTCGCGCACCGAAGTGGCCCGCCGCGCCCGACCCACCACGTGGCCCAGTATGGTCTGCTCGTCGCCCAATGCCGATAACGGCAGCGGCAACTGCGACTTGCCCGGCAGCCGCGACGACCCCAGGCGTGCTTGTATAAGTGCTAAAACGCGAGGTGGTTGCTGCGTCATAATATTCTCTAGCGAATGGTCCAGCCGCCGTCCACCACCAGGTTGTGGCCCGTTACGAAGTTGGCCGCGGCCGAGCTGAGAAACACGAACGCGCCGGCCAAATCCTGGGGCTCGCCCACCCGCTCCAGCGGAATGCGTCGCCGCAACTCGCCCTCAAACTCCACTTCCGTCCGCACCGCATCAGACGGAAACGCCCCCGGCGATACGCAGTTAACCTGAATATTCTCGGGCCCCAGGTAGGAGGCGAAGTACTTGGTTAGTTGAATCATAGCGGCCTTGCCCGCGCCGTAGTGCGGTGGGTTCAGAAATTGCGGGTGCGCGTCGTAGGCCGCAAAATCGGGGGCCACCACGCCGTACATGGAGGCCACGTTGATGATTTTGCCGCCGCCCGCCTCGCGCAGGTAGGGCAGTACCTCGCGCAGGCAGCGGTAGGCCGTGCCCACCGAGCCATCGAGGCCCAGGGCAAAGTCGGCATCGGGCAGCGCGTCGGGCTGCTGGCCCCGGCTATAAAACGCGTTGTTGATGAGCACGCTGGGCGGCCCGTACAAGTCGAAGCTCTGGCGAAACGCCGCCTGCACCGAGGCGGTTTCGGAAACGTCGCAAAATATAAAGTGCACGTTTTCAAGAACTTCTTCAAAAACGCTGGCAAACTTTTCCTTACTACGGCCTAGTACTACCACCCGTGCGCCGTGGGCCAGCAGGCCCGCCGTAATGGCCCGGCCAAGGTGCCCGTAGCCACCGGTAAGCAGCACGGTGCGGCCGGTGAGGTCAAACAGATTGCGGTAAAACGGGTCGGTCAGGGGCGCGGCGGCCATGCGTAGGGGAGGATAAAGGTGTCGGTAGGCTCGGCTAGCTCCAGCAGGGCCGGCCGCAGGTCTTCGGCCGCGGCTAGGTAGGCGGCGGCCGCCAGGTTTTCGTGCAAATTGGCCACAGAGTCAACGCCAATTACGGCCCGCGCCACGCCCGGCGCGCCGGCCGCAAACAGTAGCAGCGCGGCCGGCAGCGGTACCTCGGCTTCGGCGGCCAGCGCCCGCAGGCGCGTCAGCTTGGGGGCCAGCGGCTGGAAGAAAGCGGGGAGCGCGGCCGGCTCGCGCAGCAGCAACCCTTGCAGGAACGCCGACCGCACGTGCACCTCCACGCCCCGCGCCGCCAGGTGGGGCAGTACGTCGGCAAAGCGCTGGTCCAGCACATTATACGGCACCTGCACCAGGTCCACATCCCAACCCTGGGTTAACAGCCACTCGGCTTCGTGCGGGTGGTAGAGCGACACGCCGATGCGCGCCACCTGCCCAGCCGCCCGCGCCGCTTGCAGCGCCTGCCAGGCCACCGGCTCGGCCCGCAAAGGCCCGAACGCGTGGAACATGACGCCGTATAGTCGCGTCCGCCGCAGGCGGGCCAGCGACTCGGTGAGGTGCTGGGTTACCGCCGCCGCCGGGCCCGCCGGCACTTTGGTAATAAGTTCGAAAACAGGGTTTTCGCCGGCCAACTCACCCAGCCGAGCTTCGCTGTTGCCGTAGGCGCTGGCCGTGTCGAGCAGGGTGAGGCTAGCGGCCTGGGCAGTAGCCAATATCGCCGTCACGGCAGTGGATGCGGGCTGCCCGGCCTGGTTGTTAAGGCCGTAGGCCAGGCCAAACTGCGCGGTGCCCAGGGCCAGCCGTTGGGTCAGGGCCCGCAGGTCGGCCGGGGTGGGGGCGGGGCTCACGCGGCGGGATTGTGGGCCATGAACTCGCGCACGCAGTCGATAACGTAGGCTTGCTCGGCATCGGTGAGGGTAGGGTAGAGCGGCAAACTCAGGCAGCGGGCGTAGTAGGCCTCGGCGTGCGGAAAATCGCCAAATTTCCAGCCCAGGTTTTCGTAGTACGGCATCCGGTGCACGGGCACGTAATGTACCTGAGCCAGAATGTTTTTGGTGCGCAAAAACTCGTAGAGTCCGCGCCGATTGACCACCTGCACCACGTACAAATGGTATGCGTGGCCCGGCCGGCCGGGGGCTAGCACATCCACGCCGGGCAAGGTGGCAAAGGCGGCATCATACTGCGCGGCCAGCGTGCGGCGGCGGGCCAGCCCAGCCTCAGCGCGAGCCAGCTGGCTGCTGCCTAACGCGCAGAGAATGTCGGAGATACGGTAGTTATAGCCGAGCTCCTGCATCTCCATGTACCAGCCACCCTCGTCCTGGCGCAGCAGGCCAGTGGCTTCGCGCTCAATGCCGTGAGTGCGCAGGCGGCGCAGGCGGTGGTAGAGGGCCTCGTCGTTGGTAGTAACCATGCCGCCCTCGCCGGTGGCAATATGCTTCACGGGGTGAAAGCTGAAGATGGCCAAGTCGGCCAGCTGCCCGCTACCGCACTGCTGCTGAGTGCCTTGGCTATCCATAAAAAAGCCGCCCGGCGCGTGGCAGGCATCCTCAATCAGCCAGAGGCCAAACTCGTCGGCCAACGCCCGCGCCGCTTCCATGTCCACGGCCAGCCCGGCAAAATCAACTGGAATAAGGCCGGTGTAGTAACCTTTGGGCTGGCCTTCCAACAGCTTCCTAACTACTTGTAAATCAATCAATCCCGTAACGGGGTCAATATCAGCAAAGTGCACCTCGCCTCCGCAGTAGCGCACGCAGTTGGCCGAGGCTGCGAAGGTGATGGGCGTGGTAATGACGCGCTGCCCTGGCTGCACATTTAGCGCCAGCGCGCACAGGTGCAGGGCGGCCGTGCCGTTGCTCACGGCCACCGCGTAGCGGGCACCCACGTAGGCCGCAAACTGCTCCTCAAACTCCTGAACGCGAGGGCCTTGGGTTAGAAAGTCAGAGCGTAGCGTGGCTACCACGGCCGCCACGTCTTCGTCCGTAATGTGCTGGCGGCCGTAAGGTAGCGGCTGAACTGGGCGGGTTTCCAAATTGACTAATTTATAGTATCAACTACGTAGTTAACAAATAATTAAACCTCAAAGTTGGCATCGACGTGCAGTCGGATTTCGTCCCGAATCTGCTCGGCCGACAGCCACTCGCTGTTGTTGGCCGAGTCGTAGTGAAAATCGGTGGCCACGCGCTTGCCATTGAAATGCTTAATGAAGTCTTCCTCTTTCCAACCAGCTGAGGTAGTGGGTAGTATGACGTAGTAACGGTCGAGCTCCACCGTGCTCAGCGCGTCGGTCTGGGTTATCATTTCCTCGTGCAGTTTCTCACCGGGCCGGATGCCCACTATTTTTTGCTCGCAGTTGGGCCCAATGGCGCGGGCCACTTCCGTGATTTTGTACGAAGGGATTTTGGGTACGAAAATCTCGCCGCCCCACGAGTGCTCCAGCGCATAAAGCACCAAATCGACGCCTTCCTCCAGCGAGATGTTGAAGCGCGTCATGTCGGGGTGCGTGATGGGCAGCACGCCCGTGTGCCGCTGCTGCAAAAAGAACGGCACCACCGACCCCCGCGAGCCAATCACGTTGCCGTAGCGCACAACCGAGAGGCGTAAATCTCTGCTGCCCTTCATGTTGTTAGCCGCTACGAAGAGCTTATCGGAGCACAGCTTGGTAGCGCCGTAGAGGTTGATGGGCGCGGCGGCCTTGTCGGTACTCAGCGCCACTACCTCCTTCACACCGCAGTCGAGGGCAGCATTAATCACGTTTTCGGCCCCAAAAATGTTGGTTTTGATGCACTCCATCGGGTTGTATTCGGCGGCCGGCACCTGCTTGAGGGCGGCGGCGTGGATGATGATATCCACGCCCTCGCAGGCCCGGTGCAGGCGCTCACCGTCGCGCACGTCGCCAATGAAAAACCGGATGGCCGGGTACTCGCTGTGCGGAAACTCCTGGCTCATCTCGTACTGCTTCAGCTCATCGCGCGAAAACACAATCATCCGCCGCACCCCCGGGTACAGCTTAAATACGGTGCGCACAAACTGCTTACCAAACGAGCCGGTGCCACCGGTAATGAGCAAAGACTTGCCGTTGAGGTCGAGGGCCATGAAAATAATCGAAATGAAACCGCAAAAATAGGCCGCCCGGCGTTGACACGCGGCTAGGCACGCTTGGCCCGGCGGCCGGCGCGCACTAGCTCAGCGAGTTGGGCCGCCTGGGCCTGCCGCGAGTAGCGGGCCGCGCCCGCCTCGGCGGGCAGGTCGAGGTTGGGGCTACGCAGCCACTGTTTCGCCAAGCCGTCCAGGGTGCGGCGCATTAGGTCGTAATCGTTGTAGGGCAGGGCCTGGCCCGCGCCCGCTTCGCGCAGAATTTTGTCGGCGTCGGAGCCGGCTGGGCCCACGCACAGCACCGGCTTGTGCGCCGCCAGGTATTCAAAAAGCTTGCCTGGCAAAATGCCCTTATTCAGCGCTACGTCGGGAATCCCCATTAGTAATATGCTGCTGCTCAATAAGTAAGCTACTGATTCCTGGTGCGGCACGAAGGGTAGAAACTCGGTAACCGGGCCAAGGCCTGCGGCCGCCACCTGGCTGCGCACGCCCTCATCTACCTGCCCCACAAAGCGCAGGCGCAGCGGCACGGCCGGGTAGGCGGCGGCGCAGGCCACTACGGCCCGCAGCAGCTCCTCGATGCGGTAGCGCGCCGTGATGGTGCCGGTGTGCGTGATGCGCAGGCAATCGGTCGGCGGGGCCGAAACACCTTGAAAATCAGCTTTATCGTAGCCATTGGGCAGCACCACTATTTTGCCCTTGGCCAAGTCGGGTAGCTTGCGGCGAAACAGCCGCTCGGTTTCGGGCGAGGTTACCAGCACGGCATCGGCCCCGCGTAGCACCTGGCTTTCGTAGCGCGCATCGAGCCAAGCGGCCGCGGCTGTGCGGTGCAGGTCCTTGGTGTAGTAAATGTCGGTCCAGGGGTCGCGCAGGTCGGCCAGCCAGCGCAGGCCGTGCTTTCGTTGCAGCTCTAAGCCAATGAGTTGGGTGGAATGCGGCGGCGAAGAGGTTAGCACCGCATCAAACGTGGCCCCTTGGGCCAGCAGCTTTTCCACGGCGGCCAGCGCGTAGGCGTTCCAGCCCCGGCGCGGGTCCGGAATAAACAAGTTGCCCCGCACAAAGCGCATGGCTTTTTGGGTGAAGCCCGGCGCGCCCTCGTTGGCAAAGCCGCCGTGCGGCACGGCCCGCCCGGTCAGCTTCTGGTACGAGCCAAACGGCTCCAGCGTGGCCGTGCGGATAACGCGCACACTGGCCGGCACCTCGCGCAGCAGGCTTTCATCGCGCACCGGGTAGGTGGCCTGGTCGGGGTCCACGGTAATCACGGTGGGCTCCACGCCTAGGCCAGGCAGGTATTTCACCCATTTCAGGCACCGCTGCACGCCGGCCCCGCCCGAGGGCGGCCAGTAATAAGTAATAACGAGCAGGCGGAGCGGTGGGGAATTCAACGGGTGCAAAACTACGTTTCAATGCTCATTGCTTCTCCCGTAACTTTGGACTCTCACCAAACAGCCTGTTAGACATGAGCGACGACCAAATGCTGGAATTCATGGCGCAAGTCAGTGAGTTTATGCGCTCGACTGACCGTCAGTTTGAGCAAACAAACCGCCAGTTCGAGCAAACAAACCGGCAAATCGAGCAATTGATTACGGTGATGCACAACGGGTTTGAGCGCATGGCTTCCCAACTGGGTAGCTTAACGGAGGAAGTGCGGGGTACTAACAAGCGCGTAGACCGGCTGACGGACGAAACCAGTGCTATCCGCCGCCGCCTGAATGCCACCTTCGACCAAGCCGGCCATCTCACCGAACAAACGGAAGCGGCTGCCTTGCGCATCACACACGTCGAGCAAGCCCAGCAGCCCACCAATGCCGAGCTGCACCAGCGCCTGCTGGCAGTAGAAACCAAGCTAAACCAAGCTTCCTAAGCCTCCATACAGCCGATAGCAGCCATCCGAATCTGCGAAATCAGCCCAATCTGCGTTAATCTGCGATTTTATGTTCGATAACCTCTCCTCCAAGCTCGATAAAGCCATCAAGACCCTCAAGGGTCAGGGCTCCATCTCCGAAATCAACGTGGCCGCCACCGTCAAGGAAATCCGCCGGGCGCTGGTCGATGCCGACGTTAACTATAAGGTTGCCAAGGAAGTAACCGATAAGATTAAGGACGAGGCCATGGGCCGCGACGTGCTCACGGCCATTTCGCCGGGCCAACTCATGGTCAAAATCGTTTACGACGAGTTGACCCAACTCATGGGTGGCGAAAAGCAGGACATCGTCATCAAGGGCGACCCGGCCGTGGTGCTACTCTCGGGCCTACAAGGCTCGGGCAAAACAACCTTCGCCGGCAAGCTGGCTACCTTCATCAAGAAACAAAATCGCACGGTACTGCTGGTGGCTTGCGACGTGTACCGCCCCGCCGCCATCGACCAGCTCAAGGTGCTCGGCGAGCAAATCGGCGTGGAAGTGTACTCGGAGCCGGACAACAAAAACCCGGTCGAGATTTCGCAGAATGCCATTGCCTACGCCAAGAAAAACAACAAGAAGGTAGTTATCGTGGACACCGCCGGCCGCCTAGCCGTGGACGAGCAGATGATGCGCGAAATCGAGGCCGTTAAAAAAGCCATCAACCCCAGCGAAACGCTGTTCGTGGTGGACTCGATGACCGGCCAGGATGCCGTAAACACTGCCAAAACCTTCAACGACCGCCTCAACTTCGATGGCGTGGTGCTCACCAAGCTCGACGGCGACAGCCGCGGCGGCGCGGCCCTCAGCATCCGGGCCGTGGTCGAAAAGCCCATCAAGTTCATCTCGACGGGCGAGAAAATGGAGGCGCTCGACCTCTTCTACCCCGACCGCATGGCCCAGCGCATCTTGGGCATGGGCGACGTAATCTCGCTCGTAGAGCGCGCCCAGCAGCAGTTCGACGAGGACGAAGCCAAGCGTATCAACGCCAAGATTCGCAAAAACCAGTTCGACTTCAACGACTTCCTCGGCCAACTCGAGCAAATCAAGAAAATGGGTAACCTGAAGGATTTGGTAGGCATGATTCCCGGTGCCTCGAAGATGATGAAAGACGTCGAAATCGACGACGACGCCTTCAAGCCGGTAGAAAGCATCATCAAGAGCATGACCAAGCAGGAGCGCGCCCAGCCCGACCTCATCAACGGCTCGCGCCGCCGCCGCCTCGCGGCCGGCTCCGGCACCGATATTCAGCAGGTAAATGCCCTCATGAAGCAATTTGAGGACATGCGCAAAATGATGCGCACCATGAATAAGATGAGCCAGACCAAAGGCGGCATGGCCCAAATGGCCAAAATGATGGGCGGTATGAAAGGCGGTGGCATGCCCGGCATGGGCCGCCGCTAAGCCAGCGAATTAAATTGCAAAAAGAAACCCCCGACCATTAATTTGGTTGGGGGTTTCTTTTTAATTCGTAATTAAAATGCGCGGAATATCTTTTTCCCGCAAATCAATATCAGTTGGCAAAGGCTGCTTGGTAAACTCATCAAAGCAAACCGTACCCATTCCTTTAAACTTCATCTGCGGGTCATTGATAATAATTACGTGCGGAAACGTGCCGTATTCTTTATCATCCCGCGTTAAGGTTTGCTGGCTGCCGAGGCTGGGGTCGTTTAGTACGTTAGCATATACCAATTGGCCTTGGGGCGCTTGCTTGAAATAAAGCACCTTACTCTCAATGTGGCCGTTGCAAGGGTCGGAACAGCTAGCCAGTGCTAACCCGAATAGGCAGAAGAATAATAGCTTGTGCATGGGCATGGAAAGCAGCTTATTGGTCAGCCAGCCGCAGGGGAGGAATATGCAGGTTTTTGTAAATATCAGCTAACGATAACTCCAATCCCAGTGCCGGGATTGGCATCTTATCAGCAAGTTGACGGTAAGAAGTCAAATTCCACGTGTCGTTGGAGACGCGGGTGTAGCTCTCCACCAGCAAGCGGGTTTGCGTGACCAGCACATATTGCTGCAACGAGGCAAGCTGCCGATACTGCTCGGCTTTCCAACCCCGGTCGTGGGCTTCCGTGCTACGTGACAGCACCTCCACAATAAATACCGGTCGGTGCACCGTGAGGGGGTCATTATCGTCTGGGTCGCAGCTAACAACTACGTCTGGGTAGTTATAATACAGCCCAGCTTCTACCGCCAGTCGCACGTTCTCCGAAAATACCTCACATTCACGCTCGCCAAGCTGCTGCCGTAGTCCAAATACTAAGTTGTTAATCAGTTTGTTATGCGCCTTGGTAGCACCTGATTTCGCCTCTGGCGAATTGGGTCCATCAAGCGCAAATAACTCACCATGGTAGTACTCGTGACGGATATCTGACTGCTCTTCAAAGGCAAAATATTCCTCGACAGTATAATGGTGCTGATAGACGGATTGGGCAGCTGACATAAAATAAACAGGATAAATGATATAGTTAACCTATTCAATGGGGTGTAAAACGTAGGTTACCATTGCTAACCTTCGGTAGGTAACGAAAATCTGAACCCTTTTTGGTGATTTTTCTAAAACCACTACAATCTTACACTCATCACCATCTTGGTCAACTGCATTACCCTCGAACCCAATGCTATTTTTGATACCATAAGGTTCATCAGATTCAATCTGATTTATAGCAATGATATTCAGTGTCTGTTTGGGTTCGGAATAGAAAATGACTCTTTCGATATTTTTACCTAAAGTATTAGACTTTAATACTACTAAATTATCATTTTTAATGACATCTCCCCACCCATCCCAATCGGATGTTGATTTATTTCATTTGCAAACACGCATGGAAGCGGTTCTGAACTGGAGAGATTCTTGAGCACTTGCATTGAGTGAAATGCAGAAGATTATAAAAAAGATAACTGTAAGTGGTTTCATGATGCGAAATACTACACCACCGAAAAATCAAACGACTCCAAAAACTTCGTCGTGAAATTACCGGCTTTAAAATCTTCACTATCCATCAGTGCTAGGTGAAACGGAATGGTTGTTTTCACACCTTCTACCACGAATTCGCTCAGGGCGCGCTTCATTTTTACGATGCACTCCTCGCGGGTTTGGGCCACGGTGATGAGCTTGGCAATCATGGAATCGTAGTTGGGCGGAATCTGGTAGCCCGCATACACGTGGGTATCGACGCGCACGCCGTGGCCGCCGGGAATGTGCAGCGTGGTGATGCGGCCCGGCGCGGGTCGAAAATTGTTGCGCGGGTCCTCAGCGTTGATGCGGCACTCCATGGCGTGCATCTTGGGGAAGTAGTTTTTGCCCGAAATCGGGATGCCCGCCGCTACCTTAATCTGCTCCTTAATGAGGTCATAGTTAATGATTTCCTCGGTTACCGGGTGCTCCACCTGGATGCGGGTATTCATTTCCATGAAGTAAAAGTCGCGGTTGGCATCCACCAAAAACTCGATGGTGCCCACACCCTCGTAGCCAATGGCCGAGGCCCCGGCGATGGCCGCCGCGCCCATGCGCTCGCGCAGGTCGTCGGTCATGAAAGGGGAGGGGGCCTCTTCCACCAGCTTCTGGTGGCGCCGCTGAATGGAACAGTCGCGCTCCGAGAGGTGGCATACGTGGCCGAACTGGTCGCCCACAATCTGCACCTCAATGTGGCGGGGCTCCACTACGTATTTTTCCAGGTACATGCCGTCGTTTCCGAAGGCCGCCTTGGATTCCGTGCGCGCATCGTCCCAGGCTTTCTGAAATTCGTCGTCGCCGTTGATGATGCGCATGCCGCGCCCGCCGCCACCCGCCGTGGCCTTGATGATGACAGGGTACTTGATTTCGTTGGCAATTCTTTTGCCCTGCTCCACTGAGTCGAGCAGGCCCACCGAACCGGGTACCACGGGCACGCCCGCCTTAATCATGGTGGCTTTAGCGGTGGCCTTATCGCCCATCTGGTTTATCATCTCGGGCGTGGCCCCGATAAACTTGATGCCGTTTTCCTGGCAAATGCGCGAAAACTCCGCGTTCTCGCTCAAGAAACCGTAGCCCGGGTGAATGGCATCGGCATTGGTAATCTCAGCGGCCGCGATGAGCGTAGGAATGTTGAGGTAGCTCTGGCTGCTGGCGGGCGGCCCAATGCACACGGCCTCATCGGCGAAGCGCACGTGCAGGCTCTCCTTGTCGGCAGTCGAATACACGGCCACCGTTTTGATACCCATCTCGCGGCAAGTGCGGATAACACGCAGAGCAATTTCGCCCCGGTTGGCAATCAGAATTTTATTGAACATGGCCAGGAATGGCGAAGTCTAGGGGAAGGGAATAAAAATCAAAAGAACGTCATGCTGAGCTTGTCGAAGCATCTCTACCGCGCCGCTCGCAACTATGCAACGAAGCGGTAGAGATGCTTCGACAAGCTCAGCATGACGTTCTTTTTTGGGAAGCCAACGTAGAAAAAGGCTACTCAATCAGGAACAGCGGCTGGTCGTACTCCACGGGAGTAGCGTTTTCTACCAGTACTTTCACAATGCGGCCGGCCTGCTCAGCTTCAATCTCGTTGAACAGCTTCATTGCCTCGATGATGCAGATAACCTGTCCTTTCTCCACCATGTCGCCCACTTGCACGAAAACGGGCGAGTCGGGGCCGCTGCTACGGTAGAACGTACCAATCATCGGCGATTTAAGCGAAGTATAGCTAGCGCTAGGCGCTGCCTCAGCGGCCGTGGCCATAGGGGCGATGGGCGGCAGTGCCGGGGCGGCTGCCATTGGGGCTGCCTGCTGCGGCGCGGCGGCCTGGGCCGCCCCCACCGTCACAATTTGCTTGGTGTTAGGCTCGCGCTGCACCGAGATTTTAAACTCTTCGGTTTCAATATTAACTTTATTGAGGCCCGACTTGGCGATAAAGTCGAGTAATTCCTGGAGTTCTTTGGCTTTCATGGCAGCGTCTTTTTTGGGCGGGTTTTTGGAAGATTCTTTCGACATACTCGTAAGCTGTGAACTCTTAGCTGCTGGCCATTAGCTTTTCTTTAAGCCGAAAGCTAACGGCTAGCAGCTAAGAGCTAACAGCTTAGAATGAAATTACTTAACGCGCTCTACGTAGGAGTAGTCGCTGGTTTTAATACGGATTTTAGTATCCGTATCAACAAACAGCGGTACCTGAATGCGGGCTCCCGTTTCGACTGTGGCCGCCTTGAGGGTGTTGGTGGCTGTGTCGCCGCGCAAGCCGGGCTCGGTGTAAGTTACCACGAGGTCTACGGTGGTGGGCAATTCGGCGGTGAGGGGCTGCTCGGTTTCGGCGTGCATGAGAATGGTCACGACCTGGCCTTCCTTCATGAGGTCGGCGAAGGGCACCATTTCCTCGGCCAGCACAATCTGCTCGAAAGTGTCATTGTCCATGAACGTGTAGCCGTAGTCGTCCTTAAACAAATATTGGTGCGGGCGTTGCTCCACGCGGGCAGTTTCAATTTTCACCCCGGCGTTGAAAGTGTTGTCCAATACGCGGCCAGTCTTGATGTTACGCATCTTGGTACGCACAAAGGCGGGGCCTTTGCCGGGCTTCACGTGCTGAAACTCGGTGATAACGTGCAAATCGTTGTTGTACATGAGCACGAGCCCATTACGAAAGTCGGCGGTGGTTGCCATTGAATTTAAGCTGTTAGCTAATAGCTGCTGGCCGTTAGCTTTGGTGATTTATAAAACGTTCTATATGATACCGTTAGCAAATAAAGCTAACAGCTATAAGCTATTGGCTAACAGCCAAATTACGAATTGTATGCCCACTTGATATGCATGGCTCCCCAGGTGAATCCGCCGCCGAAGGCCGCGAAAATTAGGTTGTCGCCCTTGTGCAGCTGCTTTTCATAGTCCCAGAGGCAGAGCGGAATGGTGCCATTGGTGGTGTTACCGTAGCGCTGAATGTTGAGCATCACCTTTTCGGGGCCGATACCCATGCGGTGGGCGGTGGCATCAATGATGCGCTTGTTGGCTTGGTGCGGCACCAGCCAGGCTACATCATCGTGGCTAAGTCCCTGGCGGTTCATCACTTGCGCGGCCACATCGGCCATGTTGGTAACGGCAAATTTGAAGACCGTGGCACCTTCCTGGTAAATGTAATGCTCCTTATTGGTCACGGTTTCGGCCGTGGGCGGGCGGCGGCTGCCACCAGCCTTCTGGTGCAGAAACTGCTCGCCATTGCCGTCGGTGCGCAGCACCTGGTCGAGCACGCCGTAGCCCTCGGTGTTGGGCTCCAGCAGCACGGCCCCGGCCCCGTCGCCAAAAATGATGCAGTTGGCGCGGTCGGTGTAGTCCACGATGGCCGACATTTTATCGGCCCCCACCACGATAACCTTCTTGTACATGCCGCCCTGGATGAACTGCGCGCCCGTAGCCAGCGCGTACAGGAAACCCGAGCACGCGGCGTTCATATCATAGCTGAAGGCATTTTTGATGCCCACCGCGTTGGAGATGATGTTGGCCGTGGCTGGAAACAGCACATCGGGCGTCACGGTAGCGCAAATGAGCAGGTCCACTTCTTCGGGCCGGGTATTGGTTTTTTCCAGCAGCCGCTGCACCGCCTGAATGCCCATCACCGAGCTGCCCTTGTCTTTACCCTTCAGAATACGGCGCTCCTTAATGCCGGTGCGCGAAGTAATCCATTCGTCGGTGGTATCGACCAGTCGCTCCAGCTCCTGGTTGGTGAGCACGTAGTCGGGCACATAGCCTCCGACTCCGGTAATGGCGGCGGTAATCTTCATGAGCGCAAAGGTGCGGCCCAAACCTCAACCGTGCGGCCCAGGGCCGCCCCGGTCAGGGTCAGGATTTGAAAGTGTCTTTAATCTTGTCTACAATACCTGAGTGGGCCATTTGGTAGCCCTGTATCAGCATATTGCAAATGGCCAACGGCGTGCTCACGCCGTGGCCGATAATGGCGTTATCGTTGATACCCAGGATGGGTGACCCGCCAATAGTTTCGTAGTTTACTTTTTCAAAGAATTCGTCGTTCAGGTTGCGGGTAACCATGATGTCGTACATCGACTCGGCCATTTTCAGCATCACGTTGCCCACATAGCCATCGCACACGATGACATCGGCCTTGTCGTTGAACAAGTCGCGACCTTCGATATTGCCAATGAAGTGGATGTGCGGGTTCACCTTCAGCAGCTGATAGGCGGCCTGCGTAACGAGGGGACCCTTGCCTTCTTCTTCGCCCAGGCTCATCAGGCCCACGTTGGGGCGGGCAATGCCCAGCACGTAGTGCGCGTAGAGCGAGCCCAGCTCGGCAAATTGCTCCAGCATCTCGGGTTTGCAGTCGGCATTAGCTCCTGCATCAACCAAAATACCATAGCCACCCGCCAGCTTGGGTACGAAGTTGGCAATGGCCGGGCGCAGCACGCCGGGCACCGCTTTCACCGTAAACATGGCCCCCACGAGCATGGCGCCCGTGTTACCAGCCGAGCAAAAAGCGTCGATTTCGCCGCTGTGCAGCAGGCGGTAGCCCACGGCAATGCTGCTATCCTGCTTTTGCTGGAATGCCTTGGCGGGGTGTTCGCCCATGCCAATGGTTTGCGTGGAAGGCACAAATTGGAGCGCGGCGGCGCTGGGGCCGTGGGCCTGCAATAGGGGTAGCACTTCGGCTTCCGTACCGATAAGCACTACCTGCGCTTTGCCGGCCAAGCGCTGGGCAGCCAGCACGGCACCGGCCACGGCAGCCTGGGGGGCGAAGTCGCCGCCCATAGCGTCGAGGGCAATTTTCATGAACGCGGATAAAGTAAAGAGTCAGCCATAGAGCGCAAGGCGCGAAACCAAACCGGGCCGGACTGCCAATCTCAAAAGAGCAGTCCGGCCCGATGGTACCGCGAAATAACAACGCTTTCGGCTATTCTTCGTCCGAGCCCGTGTCGCCAGCGGCGGCTGGGGCAGCTACCGAGGTGTAATTTTTGATGGCCAGCTGGCCATTGTGATACAAATCACCGTCTACTACGTAGGCCTTGTGGCGCAGGTGCAGCTCGCCCGTGTTGGGGCAGATGGTCACGGCCTTAGGGGTCAGCTTGTGGTGGCTACGACGTTTGTCGCGGGTGGCGGTGGAGGTCCGGCGCTTAGGATGTGCCATGGTCTTGGTAAGGGGAAATTAAGAGTTAGGAATTAGGAATGATGAATTAGCACAGGGTCCTAATTCAGGTTTTTGAGGGCAGCCCACCGGGGGTCGGCTGGCTCATCATCATCCGGACCTTCGTTGGGAGGACGGGTCGAGAAGATGAGTTTGGTTTCAGCATCAGGGTCGTCATCGGCTTCGTTTTGGAAGCGCGGATGCAGCTTTTTCATGGGCAAAGCCAGGCCGATATAATCGTAGAGGTGCTGCGCAATGTCAAGGGCCATCGTATCGGGCGTGATTTGCATCACGTCGTCGTCTAGCTCCTTCGCTTCGTCGCTATAGCGCACAAGTAGCTTATTCTCAATATCCAGCGGCTGGTCGTACTCATCCAGGCTGCGGTCGCAGGTGAGGCGCACGGTGCCGGTGATGTGGGAGTCGATGGTGATAACGCGCTCACCCTTATCGAGAACTACGTCGGCGTGCAGGTCGCCATCGGCGATGAATTCGCCTTTGGGGTCGAACTGCTCGAAGAAGTCGTGGCCGAGCTCAAACGCAAAATTATGCGTCTTCAGCGACAGCCGGGCGATGGGCAACTCAAATTGCGGGTCCTTTTTCACAGTTAGCCGAATTAACGGGGGGGCAAAGGTACGGATTTATGTTGGCTTTATCAAGCCGATTGGGGCGTGGTTAGCCGGGGTCAGGCTGTTTTTAAGATAAACTCGGGGCTGATATCAAGCCGCTCGTAGAGTTTCTTGGCCAGGTCCATGGTTACGCGCCGCTTGCCGCTCAGGATTTGGGAGAGGCGGCCGGCGGGCACTTCCAGCAGCTGGGCCAGGTCTTTTTGCTTGAGCTGGCGCTGCTGGCGCTTGAGTTCAATCATGGCCGGCAGGGTGGTGGGCTTTTGGGGAATGGGAAACATTTCCTGCCGAAGCTCATAGTCCTGAATAGCAAGAGCCAACTTAAGTGCAAGCGGCTGCAACTCGGGATGCGCATCAATATCCTGAACTTCAAGAATATCGAATTGGCGAAAAGCCTCTCGGTATTCCTCTACGGTGTTGATAATCATGGCTTGATGAATAGGACAGTGGCGGCATCAACGGCATCATATTCCTGGTGGGTACCAATGAACTTGACGTAAATAGTGCGTACGGAGAAGTTGATGGAAGCAATAAGTCGGTAGCGATTGCCACGAATGTTGAATACAAAACGACCATTGCCGACATAATCAGCCAAGTTGAATGACTGCCGTACCGCTGCGCCATTGGCCCAATCGGCAGCCAGTACGTGGTGGTACCACTCTTCCAAAGCTGCGTCAGCATCGGGATGAGCTTCAGCAAAAGCCCGCAGTACCGTGCGACTTATAATAACCATGCGAGCACACAAGAAACGCGGCCGTTGCCAGCCGCGTTTCAAAAGTAGAAAGAAAATTTCGATTTGATAAATTTCTATCGTACCGAGCGGGGGTCGGCGGCCCCCAGCTGGCGGGCACGTACGATGTCGCAGGCTAAGTACACGGCGGCCCGGAAGGAGGAGGGGTCGGCCACAAACTTGCCGGCAATGCCGTAGGCGGTGCCGTGGTCAGGGGAGGTGCGCACCACGGGCAGGCCGGCGGTGAAATTGACGCCTTGCTCAAACGCCATCAGCTTGAAGGGAATCAGGCCCTGGTCGTGGTAGAGCGAGAGCGTGGCGTCGAACTGCCGGAACTGGCCCGTGCCGAAGTAGCCATCGGCCGGGTAAGGGCCAAATACGAGGTGGCCGTCGTGCTCAAACTGCCGGATAACGGGCGTTACCACGTCGGCTTCTTCGCGGCCGAGCAGGCCGTTTTCGCCGGCGTGGGGGTTGAGGCCGAGCACGGCTATTTTAGGCTTGAGGATGCCGAAATCGTGGGTCAGCGACTTGAGCAACATGCGGATTTTGGTGCGCAGCAGGTCGCTGTTGAGGCGGGCCGATACATCCTTCAGGGGAATGTGGCCGGTGGCAGTGGCCACGCGCAGGCTCTGGCTCTCATCAACCAGGAACATGAGGTTATCAGCGGCCCCGAAGTAGCTAGCTAAGAACTCGGTGTGGCCGGGAAAGCGGAAGTCATCGGCCTGAGTGTTTTCCTTACTGATGGGGGCCGTGACGATAGCATCGAGTAGGCCGGCCTTGAGGTCGCGGGCGGCGCAGAGCAGGCTTTCGCGGGCGGCCTGGCCGCTGGCGGGCGAGGGCTGGCCGGGGGTGAGGTGGAAATCCTCGTCCCAGCACGTGACGGCGTTGAGACGGCCGGGGGCAATGTCGGCCGCGTCGCGCAGCTGCCGGAAGGTGAGGGGTTCGGTGTTAGGCTCAAGTGGGAAATCATCGAAGAGCGCGGTGGCCGTGCCATAGACTACGGGCGTGCACTGCTGAAGCAGGCGCTCATCGCGCAGCGTTTTATAGATGACTTCAGGGCCGATGCCGGCGAGGTCGCCCACGGAAAAACCGAGGCGGGGAAGGGGGTGGGGCATGAAAATGTGTGGTAAGCTTTAGCTTGCCGGGACACAACACGGCTAACGAAAAAGGATAACACGGCAAGCTAAAGCTTACCGCACTTGCTTGGTTAGGAACTCATACAGCAGGCGTACGCCGGTGCCGGTACCGCCCTTGCCTCGATAAGAATCGGGTGCGGTCAGGAAGGCGGGGCCGGCGATGTCGAGGTGCAGCCAGGGCGTGCCTTCGATGAAGCGCTCCAGAAACTTGGCGGCCGAGATGTGGCCGGCTTCGGCCTTGCCCAGGTTGGAGAGGTCGGCGATGTCGGACTTGATGTGGTCGGCGTAGTCTTCCCAGAGCGGAAACTCGACCAGGCGCTCGTGCACGCGGTGGGCGGCGGCCAGCAGCTGGGCGGTGGTATCGGCCTCGGCGGTGCCCATAACGGCGGCGGCTTCGGTGCCGATAGCGCGCACGGCGGCCCCGGTGAGGGTGGCCAGGTCGATAACCAGCGTGGGGTGGTATTTTTTGGCAAAGCTGAGGGCATCGGCTAAGAGCAGGCGGCCTTCGGCATCAGTGTTTTTCACTTCGACGGTGAGGCCCGAGTGCATGGTGAGCACGTCGCCGGGCACGTAGGCGAGGCCGCCGGGGCGGTTATCGGTGGCCGGTACCAAGCCGATAACGTGCAGCGGCACGTTGTTTTTGGCCAGCGCGTAGAGCACGCCGCCCACGGCCGCGCCGCCGGCCATGTCGCACTTCATCATATCCATGCTGCCGGGGGTGGGCTTGAGGCTGAGGCCGCCGGTGTCGTATACCACGCCTTTGCCCACGAGCACGTAGGGCTGCTTATTCTGCGCGCCTTCGGGCTTCCACTCCAGGATGCTGAAAGTGGGCGGCTCGGGCGAACCCAGGTTCACGGCGAGCAGGCCGCCCATGCGCAGGCTCTCGATGCGGGCCATGTCGAGGATGTCGGTGGTGTAGCCGGCCACGTCGCCGCCTTCGGCCAGGCGGTCGGCAAACTGCTGGGCGTTCAGCTTGTTGAGCGGCGCATTGACGAGGTCGCGGGCGAAGGCCACGCCTTCGAGCACGTGTTGCAGCGCCGTGATTTGGGCGGCGGTGGCGGCGTTGCCCACCAGGTTGATGGTAGTAAGGGCGGCTGCCTGGCGCGATTTCTCGTCCGTTTTATAGCCTTCAAACTCGTAGGCAGCGAGGAACAAGCCTTCGGCCAGCGCGAGGGTGGCGTCGGCGTTTTCGCTCAGGTTCTGGATGAAAACTTCGGTGGTTTTCTCTTTTTTCAGCGCGCCTTGCAGCTGGTGGCCGGCTTTGCGCAGGGCTTCGAGGGCGAGGTCATCGGTGCGCTTCTTTTCGAGCACCACGAAGTAGTGCTGGTGCGAAAAGTGGTTGAGGGTGATGAATTTCTGGTCGGCGGCCAGGGCGGCTTCGACGTAGCTGCGCGCCGCGGCGGGCAGGTCGGTGGCGGCCGCTTCGGGCAGGGTGGTGAGGCCGGTGGGCAGCACAAATACCTGGGTGGCGTGGGCCGGCACGGTGGCGGCGTGGGCGAGCGTAAGGGACATAATCGGAATAAGAGGTGCTTAACTTTGGCGTGAAGGTATTGTAAAACGGAGTGGCACTCCGTTTTAGCGTCTGGGCCAGACCAAGCGGAAACGGAGTGCCACTCCGTTCCACACACCCGAATGATTCTTCACAAAACGCTGCGGCTCTTGCTGCCCCTCCTTGGCTCTTCGCTGCTGGCTTCGGCCCAGCTGATGCAGCCCAAAGCCACGTTTACCCGCGCCGATTCGCTGCGCGGCGGCCAGCCGGCCGAGCGCACCTGCTATGATATCAACTACTACCACCTCGACGTGAAGCTCGACGTGGCTAACCGGGCCATCAGCGGCAGTAACCTGTTTCACTTCACGGCCACGCGCGATTTCACGCGGCTGCAATTCGACCTGTTTGCCAACCTGACGGTGGAGAAAGTGGACTACCACGGCCGGCCGGTGCCCTTCACCCGCGAGGCCAACGCAGTGTTCGTGACCTTTCCGCAGGCGATTAAGCAGGGGAGCCGCGACGAGTTTACGGTCACCTACTCGGGCCAGCCCACCGTGGCCAAAAAAGCGCCCTGGGACGGCGGCCTCGTGTTTACGCAGGATGCGGCCGGGCAGCCCTTCGTGGCCAGCGCCTGCCAGGGCGTGGGCGCCAGCATCTGGTGGCCCACCAAAGACCAGCAGGCCGATGAAGTGGACAGCATGCTCATCAGCATTGCCGTGCCCAAGGGCCTGAAGGACGTGAGCAACGGCCGCCTGCGCGGCACCGCCAAGCTGCCCGGCGGCTACACCCGCTACGACTGGGCCGTGACCAACCCCATCAACAACTACGACGTGGCGCTTAATGTGGGCAACTACGTGCATTTTAACGACTTATACCAGGGCGAGGCCGGCCCGCTGACGCTCGATTACTGGGTGCTGCCCGAAAATCTGGCCAAGGCCAAAACGCAGTTTGCCGCCAACGTGAAGCCCATGCTCAAGAGCATGGAGTACTGGTTTGGGCCGTACCCGTTCTATAAGGATGGCTACAAGCTGGTGGACGCGCCGCACTTGGGCATGGAGCACCAGAGCGCCGTGGCCTACGGCAATAAGTACCAGAACGGCTACCTGGGCCGCGACCGCTCGGCCACCGGCTGGGGCGACAAGTGGGACTTCATAATCATTCACGAGAGCGGCCACGAGTGGTTTGGCAACAACGTGACCAGCAAGGATATCGCCGATATGTGGGTGCACGAAAGCTTTACCACCTACTCCGAAAGCCTGTTTGTGGAAAGCCAGTTTGGCAAGCCGGCGGGGCAGGAATACCTGCACGGCCAGCGGCGCAACATCCAGAACGACGGCCCCATCATCGGCCCCTACGGCGTGAATAAGGAAGGCTCCAGCGACATGTATGATAAGGGCGCGAGTCTGCTCAACATGCTGCGCACGGCTATTAACGACGATGCTAAGTGGCGCGGTATCCTGCGCGGTATCTCGCGCACCTTCTACCACCAAACCGTGACCGGCCAGCAGATAATCGACTACATCAACAAAGAAGCCGGCCGCGATTTCAGCCCCGTGTTTGCGCAGTATTTGCAGCAGCGCAGCCTGCCGGTGCTCGAAATGCGAATGGAGAAAGACCGGCTGCTGGGCCGCTGGGTGGCCGCCGCGCCGGGCTTCGACCTGCCCGTGCGTGTGCGCACCAAAGGCGGTGAGTACCAACTTGTAACGCCCACGCCCAAGTGGCAGCCGTTGCCCCTGCCTGGCGCTACCCGCGACAACGTAGAAGTGGATACGTTCAACTACTACGGCGGTGTGCTGATGGATTAGGGCGGTGTAGAGCCGCATCCTTGCGTCTCGTCGTGTGCGCCGGCTGGCCGATTCCGTTCAAAGATGAGACGCAAGGATGCGGCTCTGCATATTCTTTGCTCTCTTGTTTAATTAATTGGTAATGAGTGAGTTGATTTGCAGGACGGCAACGGAGGCCGATGCGCCCGCCATCACCGAGCTGGCCAACCAGCATACCCACCAGCAGCTGAGCATCCCGGCCCGGGTAAGTGGTTTTCTAACCGGTAATTTCACTGTGCCGGCGCTTCAGGCTATGCTGGCCTCGGTGCCGGGGCAGGTCGCGTACCGGCAGCAAGAGTTGGTGGGCTTCGTGGTGAACTCGAGGCTGCCAGCCGAGCGCTACCCGCCGCTGGTGCAGCAACTCGTGGCGCTGCTGCCGACGCTGCACTACCGGGAGCGGCCATTGGCCGATTACCGGTGGTTTTTCTACGGACCCGTGCTGGTGCAGCCCGCTTACCGGGGGCACGGGCTGCTGCGGCAGCTGTTTGAAGCCAACCGGCGGGCCCTGGCGGGGCAGTTTGACGTAGGCGTGGCCTTTATTGCCGCCGAAAATGCGGCCTCGCTGCATGTGCACACGCAAAAGCTGGGGTTGGAGCCCGTTGGTAACCTCGATTTCGCGGGTGTTTCCTACGTCATTCTGGCGTTTGCGGTAGGTTAGCGTATCGGCGCTTTTGGGTATAAGGCGAGGGCTTCGGGCCGGCTTGCCGATATTTGGGCCACCTTCAGCCTTTGGGCCAAGGTAGTTTGCTCACCAGATGGGAAACCAGCGGGGGCGGCGGCCTGGCCGCTGGCCCGGCCCGCGTTTTCTGTCGCACTCGTCAAGTTCGTGGCCCCCTACACCGTTCGCCCCAAAAAGCACCTCGGTCAGCATTTTCTCGCCGACCCTAATATTGCCCGCCGCATTGTGGAGAGCCTGCGCCTGCCCGATGCCGTGCACGAGGTGCTCGAAATCGGCCCCGGCATGGGCGTGCTCACGCAGTATTTGCTGGACAATAAGGCCTACCAGACCAGCGTAGTTGAGATTGATACGGAGTCGGTGGCCTACCTCACCGAGCATTACCCGGCGCTGGCCCCGCGCATTCATGCCACCGATTTTTTGCGGCAAGACCTGGGCGTGATGTTCCCGGATATGCCGCTGGCTATCATCGGCAACTTCCCCTATAACATCAGTACCCAGATATTTTTCCAGGTGCTGGAAAGCCGCCAGCAGGTGCGCGAAGTGGTGGGCATGCTGCAAAAAGAAGTGGCCGAGCGCCTGGCCGAGCCGCCCGGCTCCAAAACTTACGGTATCCTGAGCGTGCTGCTGCAGGCCTACTACGACATCGAATACCTGTTCACGGTGCCGCCCCACGTATTCGTGCCGCCGCCCAAGGTAGAGTCGGCCGTGGTGCGCCTCACCCGCAACCAAACCGAGCGACTGAATTGCGACGAAAAGCTGTTCTTCCGGGTGGTGAAGCAGGCGTTCTCGACCCGCCGCAAAACCCTGCGCAACGCCCTGCGGCCGCTGGGCCTTTCGAGCGAAACGATGGCCGCCGAGATTTTTGATAAGCGCGCCGAGCAGCTGGGTGTGAGCGATTTTGTGCTGCTGACCAATTTGGTGGCGCAGGCGTGAGGAGGCAGAAGATTTTGAGGTACTCTTTCCTCTTGCTACTAGCTGGCAGCATCGAACGCTGCGCTGAGCCCGAGAGAACGCTATTATCAGGTCGTTACTATAGTTCGTACACAGAAGATGGAGACCCAGGGCTGTATTTTGATGACCCTCAGACAGGGCCAATAGAATTAGCGTATTCTTATCGAGTTGGTGTAGCTAAGGGCTATGTAGTATCCTGTGGCGATAGCTGCTACCTGTTTCCAGCAGCAGCAGCTACAGTTGAAGCCGCCCGCCGTACCCAAATAGGCCCATTCACTACGGCTGCCTGCAAAAAAAAGGTTTTTCAACTAACTGGTGATTCCTTGCAGCTTAGGTCACTTGTTGAATTTTAAGGCAGATAATCAGTTCCTGATTTATATATCACCAATTCGCTCCTTTTTGCCATGTTGCGCAACTTGTTATTAATCAGTATGCTGGTTTCAATAAGCTGCATCCCCGCCCAGCAAAAATTCTACTTTGTTGGCTGCATCGAGTACGAAAACGAGTACCAGAACACGGCCGGCGAAACGATGTACTACGCTGTGAAACCCAAGAACTGGTTTTACGTGCAGGGCAATAATTTCAAGATGTACGACCGCAAAAAGGCGCTGCAAGAACTGTACGTGGGCGCTACCAATGAGCTCTACCACTTCGAGCAGGGAAAAGCCGTGCTGGTGGCCGACACGGCCCGGCGCACGCCCCGCGCCACTATCAAGTGCCTGACTACCACGGCCACCATCCTAGGCTACCCGTGCCAGATGCTGCAAATGGTGCGGGGTGGCCTGTCGAGCCTGGTTTTTTATTCAGATGCAGTGCGCGTGCGCCCGGCCGATTTTCGCCAGGGCCGCTCCTCGGGCTGGTACGAGCTGCTGCAAGCCACCGACGGCGCGTTGCCGCTGCGCACCATTACCGTCAATGCTGAGCACGGCGTTACGGCTACCAGTGAGGCGATTGCGGTGCGGCCCATGACGCTGGCGGCGGCTGATTTTACGACTACTGCGCCGGCGCGGTAGTCGTAAAATCAGCTCAGGTCAACGCTACAAAGGCAGCCCGCGGGCCGGGGCTGGGTCATTTGCCGGCCAAACTTGTTAGGGAAGCATAAAGTAAGTAGCCGGGTACACTACGCTTCCACCAGTGCCCGCTTGATAACGACATGACGCTCTGCCTGATAATCGACGATATGCACCCTTCCCTGCTACCCATGCTCCGCAGCATTGGCGTGGAGGGCGACTACCAACCCAAGCTGCTGGCCGCCGACGTGCCCGCTGCCCTGGCCGCCCGGCCCTACGCGGGCCTCATGGTGCGCAGTAAGCTGCGCGTCACGGCCGCCCTGCTTGCCCACGGCCCGCAGCTACGCTACGTGGCCCGCGCCGGCGCCGGCATCGACAACATCGACGCAGAGGCCCTGGCGGCGGCCGGCGTGGTGCTGGTGAACGCCCCCGAG
This sequence comes from Hymenobacter arcticus, assembly GCF_054779975.1. Lineage (NCBI taxonomy): Bacteria > Pseudomonadati > Bacteroidota > Cytophagia > Cytophagales > Hymenobacteraceae > Hymenobacter > Hymenobacter arcticus. Next base: position 199,359 of record NZ_BAAGXF010000001.1, on the reverse strand, counting down.
GGCAACCGCGACGCGGTGGGCGAGTTTGCCACTGGGCAGCTGCTGGCGCTGCTGCGCCACAGCATCACGGCCGATGCCGAGGTGCGCCGCGCCGAGTGGCACCGCGAGGCCAACCGCGGCGAGGAGCTGGGCACCAAAACCGTGGGCCTGCTCGGCTACGGCCACATGGGCCGCGCTTTTGCCCGGCGGCTGCGCGGCTTCGGCTGCACTGTGCTGGCGCATGACCATGACCCCGAAGTAGTTACCGATGGCAATGCCGAGCTGGTGCCGCTGGCCGAGCTGCACGCCCGCGCCGAGGTGCTGAGTATTCATATCCCATATTCAGCTGCTAATCATCAGTTTATCAATGAGGCGTTTCTGGCGGCTTTTCAGCACCGCATCTGGCTCGTGAACACGGCCCGCGGGGAGGTGGTGGACCAGGCGGCCCTGGTGGCGCGGCTGCAAAGCGGCCAGGTGCGCGGTGCCGCCCTCGACGTGCTCGACAACGAGAAGCTGGCTACCCTCACGCCCGCCCAGCAGGCCAGCTTTGATTACCTGCGCGCCGCCCCCCACGTGGTGCTCTCGCCCCACATCGGCGGCTGGACGCACCAGAGCTACCAGCGCATCAACGAGGTGCTGGTGGCTAAGATTGGAAAATTAATGGTTAATGATTAACGGTTAGTGATTAATGACCGGATACAGCTTGCCAAATCGGCCATTAATCATTAATCACTAACTATTAACCATTATTCGACCTATCTTTGCCTTACCAAGTAGGGGAGAACGGCTGGCCACTGTGCCAGCCGTTCTCTTTCTTTTTTACCTGACCCACCCGCTACGCGAAAACAGTCCTGCAATACGATGGCTACTATCAATTATTACACCGCCGAGGGCCTGCAAAAGCTGAAAGACGAACTCCAGGAGCTCAAAGTGCGCGGCCGCGCCAAGGCCGCCGAAGACCTGCGCGAAGCCCGCGATAAAGGCGACCTGAGCGAAAACGCCGAGTACGACGCCGCCAAGGATGCCCAGGGCCTGCTCGAGCTCAAAATATCGAAGCTGGAAGAAGTGCTGGGCAATGCCCGCGTGGTTGACGAAACCAACATGGACTTCAGCAAAGTGCTCATCCTGAGTAAGGTAAAGCTAAAAAACCTCAAGAATAACATGGTGCTCGACTACCTGCTGGTGGCCGAGGAAGAAGCTAACCTAGCCGCCGGCAAAATCTCGGTAAAGTCGCCCATCGGCAAGGGCCTGCTGGGCAAGGAAGTAGGCGACGTAGCCGAAATCACGGTGCCCGCCGGCAAGCTCCAGTTCGAGATTCTGGAAGTAGGCCGGTAAAAATGTGCGGTAAGCTTTAGCTTGCCGTAGCGCAAAATGCAATCAAAGGCGAACCTGGTTAAGGTTCGCCTTTCTTTTTTTTCTTCGTTCTTTGCCACCCGGCAAGCTAAAGCTTACCGCACATTCCTATGCCATCCATATTTTCCCGCATCGTTTCGGGCGAGCTGCCGGCCTACAAAGTAGCCGAAGATGCTGACCACCTGGCTTTTCTCGATATCACGCCGCTGGTGGAAGGCCACACGCTGGTGGTTCCTAAAAAGGAAATCGACTACATCTTCGACCTTTCGCCGCAGGCGCTGGCGGCGCTACACGTGTTTGCGCAGCGCGTGGCCAAGGGCGTGGCGGCGGCCGTGCCTTGCAAGCGCATTGGCGTGGCCGTGATTGGGCTGGAGGTGCCGCACGCCCACATTCACCTCATCCCAATGAACAAGGTGGCGGATATGAACTTCGCCAACCCCAAAATAACTGTGCCCGCCGCGCGCATGCAGGAGCTGGCCACCGCTATTGCCGCGAAAGTAGACGGCGGTAGCGGTTTGCCCGCTGCGCCTGCAGCAGCTGCGGCTACCCTAGCTACCGCCGCCCCTGACCCCAACGACGCCACCCTGGCCCAACTGCAAAAGCTCACGGCCGGCCTTAACTTCATCAGCGAAGCCGACGCGCCGCTGGAAGCCGTAAGCTACGCCGCGCCAGTCGGCGACTTAACTAACGCGCAGCTGCTGAAGGTTTTGGGTGAGCCCACCGATGCTAAGGTGCAAACCAAGGAACTGACCGTTTTCCTCAGCAACCACACCGCTGACGATGGCGTGACCGGCGACGTGAAGCTGGCCAATCGCTTCAAAGCCCTCCAGATGTACCTGAAGCAGGAACTGGATGGCGTGCAAGTATACCGCATCGGCACCGGGCCGCAACTGCACGCCTACGCCCTGGGCCGCGACGTGGCCGGCCGCCTGGCGGGCTTCAAAACCGTGCTCACGGAAAGCTAGCCTGAATAGCCGAAAAAGAACGTCATGCTGACGATAGGAAGCATCTTGTTAGGGCCGTTGGATGAAGCGGCCGAGATGCTTCCTGTCGTCAGCATGACGTTCTTTTTTGCCTAGTTGCTTTCGGTGAGCACGACTATTATTTGAATTAAAATATTGATTATGAATAAAATAAACGCATTGCTGGTTGCAGCAAGCCTATTGCTCGGGCAGGCGGCAGCCGCCCAGGGCATTGACCAGGCGGCCGAAGATGCGCTAGCGGCCGTGAAGCCAAGCGCGCTCGAAGCGCACGTGCGCTACCTGGCCGACGACCGCCTGCGGGGCCGCCTGCCCGGCACGCCCGGCTACCAGCTGGCAGTTGATTACGTGACCAAGCAGTTTCAGGAAATGGGCGTGACGCCCGCCGGCGAGCGCGGCGGCTACACCCAGCTCGTGCGCCTGCGCCGCGCCTTTGTGGAGCCGGGCGCTACGCTCAGCTACCAGCCCGCTACCGGGGCCGCGCAGCCGCTGGCTTATGGCACCGCGGCCACCGTGTACCCCAATCCTGGCCAGCCCGAGGTAAGTGTGCAAGGCGCGCCGCTGGTGTTTGCGGGCTACGGTATTTCGGCCCCCGAGCTGAAGTACGACGACTACGTGGGCATTCAGGCGAAGGGCAAGGTGGTGGTGGTGACCCGGCAGGCCCCCAAGCAATTTGCTGATAATGAGCGCCAGTACTTCATGGACCTGCGCACGGTGCTCGAAACCGCCGCCCGCCACGGCGCGGTGGGCGTGCTGCTGGTAGCCGCCCACGCCGATGCCAAGCTGCCGGAGTACCCCAAGGGCCAGGTGAGCGCGCTGGGCGCTAATGGCCGGGTGGCGGTATCGCGCAGCTACGCAGCGGGGTCGGCGCAGCTGGTGGCGGCCGTGGGGCCGGCCACGATGCAGCAATTGTTTGCCGGTGCAAGCCAGGATACTGCGCAGGTAATGAGTGGTTTGCGTAACGGTAAGCCGGCTTCACAGGCGCTGCTGGGCAGCTTTAGCGCTCGCTACCGCAGCCGCTATCAGGACGTGGATAGCTACAACGTGGTGGGCAAAATTGAGGGCTCCGACCCGCTGTTGCGCAGCACCTACGTGGTGCACAGCGCCCACCTTGACCACCTGGGCGTGGGCGCGCCCATTGAGGGCGATTCCATTTATAATGGTGCGCACGACAATGCCACGGGCGTGGCCAGCGTGCTGGAAATCGGGCGCATGTACACCAAGCTCAAGCTGCGGCCGCGGCGCTCGGTGCTGCTCGTGCTGGTGACGGGCGAGGAGATGGGCCTGCTCGGCTCGGCCTACTTCGCGCGCTTTCCTACGGTGCCCGCCGTGTCGCTGGTGGCCGATATCAATACCGACATGCCCACGCTCATTGCCCCGCTGCTGAGTGTGGTGCCGCTGGGGGCCGACCACTCGTCGCTGCTCAAGCAGGTGCAGCCGGCGGCGCGTTTGCTCAAGCTGGCCATTGAGCCCGACCCCGAGCCGACCCAAAACCGCTTTATCCGCAGCGACCAGTACAGCTTCGTGGTGCAGGGCGTGCCCGCGCTGCACATCAAGTATGGCAACCGCACCGCCGATGGCCAGAACAACCTCAGCGAAACGGTGCAGAAGTGGCGCGCGCGCACCTACCACAAGCCCCAGGATAATTTCGTAGGCGGCACCTTTGATTGGGCGGCGGGCGTGAAATACGCGCAGCTCAACTTCCTCATCGGCTACCAGTTGGCCCAGGACCCGCGCTACCCCACCTGGAGTAAAGGCGACTTTTTCGGGGCGCGATTCGGGAAATAGTAGAGCTGCTAGTAACACAAGAGAACGTCATGCTGAGCTTGTCGAAGCATCTCTACCACGCCGCCAGGATTAGCAACCCATTCGGCGTGGTAGAGATGCTTCGACAAGCTCAGCATGACGTTCTTTTATTTTCTGGGTATTGCTTTTCTACCGAGTTTCTTATGATGCGCTTAGAGTTATTCAAGTGGCTGTTAATAGCGCGATGTGAAGGAGTACACAGTTTGTTTTTATTTAGAAAATTTCTAAATAAAAAATTGAAATGAAAGCAAGGCGAATACCTTTGCCACTGTTTAGAATTTATCTAAATAATGGCGCACTATTCTTCCACTTCTTTCTTTCGCATCGTACCGTTGGCCTTACTGGCCGGCCCGGCGCTGGCGCAACGTGCTGGCACCCCGCTGCCCGCCGATACGCTGCGCCGCCAGCGCCTCGGCGAGGTGGTGGTGACGGCCACCCGCACCGAAAAGAGCTTGATGGACGTGGCCATCCCCGTGGCGGTGGTGGGGGAGAAGCAGATAAAGAGTATGGGCTCGCTGCGCCTCGGCGACGTGCTGAGCGAGCAAACCGGCCTCAGCCTGGTTGCGGACCACGGGCAAGGCATTCAGCTGCAAGGGCTTAACTCGGAGTATACGCTTATTCTGGTGGATGGGGAGCCGCTCATCGGCCGCACGGCCGGCACCCTCGATTTGACGCGGGTGGCGGTGGGCAACATCCAGCGGGTGGAGGTGGTGAAGGGGCCGGCCTCGGCGCTGTGGGGCTCCGACGCGCTGGCCGGCGTGGTCAACATCATCACCCAGAAGCCGCAGCCCGGCCTTCGCGGCGGCCTGCGCACCCGCTACGGCACCAACCAAACGGCCGACCTCAGCGCCACGCTCAATGCGGGCGGCGAGCGGGCGGGCCTCACCGTGTTTGGCAACCGCTACAGCTCGGCGGGCTATACCTTGCAGCCCGCCAGCGGCACGGCCTCGGTGCCGCCCTTCGCCAGCTATACCGGCCAGAGCCGCTTTACCTACAGCCTGAGCGACCGCACCAAGTTCAGCCTCTCGGGCCGGTATTTCGTTGAAAATCAGCGAAGCACGTCGCCCACCACCACCGAAGTGGGCACTACGGCCGACGTGGCCATGCAGAGCCGGCAGGCGGATTTCAACCTCAACCCGACGCTGACGCACCGCTTCCGAAGCGATAAGGTGTTTGCCACGGCGCGCCTCTACTACAGCCGCTACCACACCCAGGAGGCCTACACCTACGCCGCCGACGGTAACTACTACGACGCTACGTACTTCACCCAAACCTTCCTGCGGCCCGAGGTGCAGGTCGATTACAGCCCGCGCCCTACCCAAACGCTGACCCTGGGCATCGGCTACCAGCACCAAACCGTGGCGGCCACCCGCTACGACGCCCGCCAGCTGATGCAGGCCGCCTACAGCTATGCGCAGTACGATTGGTCGCCCACTGCCCGGCTCAACCTGGTGGGCGGCGTGCGCTACGACGGCCCCAGCCAATACGCGGGCCAGCTGAGCCCCAAGCTGGCCGCCCGCTACCAGCTGCGGCCCTGGCTGGCGCTGCGCGGCTCGGTGGGCCGGGGCTACCGCGCCCCCGATTTCCGGCAGCTGTACCTCAACTTTTCCAACCCCGTGGTGGGCTACAGCGTGTTTGGCACCAACCAGGTGCAGGCCAAGGTGGCCCAGCTGGCGCAGCAGGGCCAGTTGGCTACCGACCCCATTACGGGCCAGGTTATTATTTATGAGGCGGCGCTCGCCCAGGCGGGCAGCCTGACCACCGAAAGCTCGGTAGCCACCAACCTGGGTTTTTTGCTGGAGCCCAAGCTGAACAACGTGGACCTGGGTTACCGCCTCACCGTCAATGCGTTTTGCAACGACCTTAATAACCTGATTGAAACCACCCCGGTGGCCCTCAAGAAAAACGGCCAGTCGGTGTTTTCTTACCGCAACGTGACCCGCGCCTACACCCAGGGCGTGGAGCTGGATAACTCCCTGCGCCTGCCCCACGGCTTTACGGTGGGGGCTGGCTACCAGTATCTTATTGCCAAGGATAAGGCGGTGGTGGATGCGCTGGCCGCCGGCACGGTGTTTCGCCGCGATGCTGCCACGCTCCAAACCGAGCACGTGCGGCCCGGCGACTACGGCGGGCTCTTCAACCGCTCGCGCCACACCTGGAACGCCAAGGTTTTTTACGACAATCAGGCCCACGGGCTCACGGCCAGCGTGCGGGCCATTTACCGGGGCCGCTACGGCTTTGCCGATGCCAACGCCAATGCTATTCTGGATGCTGATACTGAATATGTTAGCGGCTACCTGCTGCTTAACGTGGCCGCCAGCAAAACCCTCGGCCCCTGGCTGAGCCTGCAAGCCGGCGTGGATAACCTCACGGGCTACACCAACCCGGCCTACATCAGTACGCTGGCCGGGCGGCTGCTCTACGCCAGCCTGGCTATCGAGCTGGGTAAGAAGTAAGTAGCGCGGACTCTGTGAGTCCGCGGATGGCCCCTTTTCTCTCTTGCAACTCTTTCACTCGCGGACTCACAGAGTCCACGCTACATCCACTCTCTTTCAGATGAATACACTACTCCTCCCCGCGCTGCTACTGGCCGCCGGTACCCTCGCCCTGGCTTCCTGCAAAAAAGACGACGACATCGCGCCCGTCGTGGCTGTGACGGCCAAAACCGTCACCAGCCTCTCGGCGGCCGGCACGGCCAGCGCCACCGGCCAGCCCATTGCGGCCAAGCACTACACCTTCTACAGCCTCGCCGACGGCAAGGAAATCGCCTACACCGACTCCAATTCCACGAAGTGGGACGTGGCCTTTCGGGGCACGACCATCCTGACCAATAGCGGCACCAGCGGGCCCGGCCAGGGCGGCGCACAAGTGCTTTCCAAATTATTTTCGGAAGTAGCCACGGCCCCCACCACCGACTACGCCGTGGACGCGGCCACCACCAAAGCCATCCCCACCGGCTCGGGCAACGGCTGGTATTCCTACAACTCGACCACCAACGTGGTAACGCCCATTGCCGGCCGGGTGCTGGCCATCCGTACCGCCTTGGGCAAGTACGCGAAAATCGAGGTGCAGAACTACTACAAGGACGCGCCCGCTGCGCCCACCTCGGCTAATCCTGCCGGGTACTACACGTTCCGCTACGTGTATCAGCCCAGCGGCACGGCCCTGAATTAAGGTAAAAGTCCGGCATGGGTGGCCTGCGCTCCTGGAGGCGATGAGCGGCTTGGTAAGAATGAGCCTTGTGGTGAGGCTATTTGGTGCGGGCCACCCGTGCCGGTACTACTTTTTTAGCACGTAATAAATTGGTTATGAACAACTTGATTTTAAGGTTAAACAGCTTTTTGATTTTCGGAGCCTTGCTGCTAAGTACGCTGGCCGCGGTCGCCGCACCCGCTCCGCGCATCGTGTCGCTGAGCGGCACCATCTCCGAAATCATCTGTGACCTGGGCCGCCAAAGCCAGCTCGTGGGCGTGGATGTAACCAGCACCTACCCGGCCGCGCTCGATAAGCTGCCCAAAGTAGGCCACACCCGCAACATCTCGTCCGAGGGCGTGCTGGCCCAAAGCCCCACGCTGGTAGTGGGCACCACCGAGTCACTTAAGCCTGAGGTGGCCGCGCAGCTCAAGTCGGCCGGCGTGCGGGTCGAGCTGTTCAAGCAAGCCTATTCGGTAGAAGGTACCAAGCAGTTAATCAAGGAAGTAGCTGCCGCCTTTGGCGCCAGTGCCGAGGTGCCCGCCCTGCTCAAGAAGCTTGATGCGCAGCTCACGCAAGTGCATAAGCCCACCAAAGCGCCCAAGGTGCTCTTCATCTACGCCCGCGGCACGGGCACCATGATGGTGGCCGGCGCGGGCACGCAGGTGGAAAAAATCATTCAGCTGGCCGGCGGCCAGAACGCCGCTACGGGCTTCGCCGAGTTCAAGCCCCTCACCGCCGAGGCCCTGGTGGCCGCCAACCCCGATGTGCTGCTGCTCTTCGACAGCGGCCTGCAAAGCCTGGGCGGCAAAGCCGGCCTGCTGCAAATACCCGGCATTGCCCAAACTACCGCCGGCCGCACCGGCCGCGTGGTGGAGATGGATGGCCAGCTGCTGACGGGCTTCGGCCCCCGGCTGGGCCTGGCCGCTACGGAGCTAGCTAAGAAGCTGCAATAAAAGCGCTTACGTATCTCTCCTCAGTCAGTTATCTGATACTCAAAAGCTTTAGTGCCATGCCCGTCACCGCCCCAAAACCCCTCATTGCTCGTACGCTCACCGCGTCGCCCATGCGGGCGGGGCGCACGCGCGGGCTGCTGGTGATTTTGGCCGGGATGCTGCTGCTGGCCGTGCTGGTAGGAGCGGGGGCGGGGCGCTACACGTGCCGGTGGCCTCGGTGGTAGGTGTGCTGGCGCACAAGCTGGGGCTGCACGTGTCCCTGCCTTTTGAGCCGCAGCAGGAGGCCGTGGTGTGGGTTATTCGGCTGCCGCGGGTGCTGCTGGCGGTGCTGGTGGGCGCGGCGCTGGGCTTGGCGGGCGCGGCTATGCAGGGGCTGTTTCGCAACCCGCTGGCCGACCCGTCGCTGCTGGGTATTTCGGCCGGAGCCTCGCTGGCGGCAGTAGCCGTTATCGTGCTGGAAGAAAGGGTATTAAAGATGGTGAGCGCCCTGCCCGGCACTGGGGGTGCGGGGGCCTACGTGCTGCCCCTGGCCGCCTTTGCGGGGGCCTGCGTAGCTACCGTGTTTGTGTACCGGGTGTCGCGGCGCGGCGGGCGCGTGCTGGTGAGCACCATGCTGCTGGTGGGCATCGCCACCAATGGCCTGGCCGGGGCCATCACCGGCTTGTTTACCTACGCCGCTACCGATGCGCAGCTGCGCAGCATCACGTTTTGGGGCTTGGGGAGTTTGGGCGGGGCCACCTGGCCGGCCCTTGCCACGCTGCTACCCTTCCTACTATTGCCGCTGCTGTGGCTGCCCCGGCTCGGCAAGGCATTGAACCTGTTGGCTTTGGGGGAGGAGCAGGCGGCCCACCTGGGCTTGCCGGTGGCGCGCATCAAGTGGCAGGTTATCGGCCTCACGACCCTGGCGGTGGGGGCGTCGGTGGCCATGGTAGGCACCATTGGCTTTCTGGGTTTCCTAGTACCGCACGTGCTGCGGCTGCTCGGTGGGCCCGACCACCGCTTCGTGCTGCCGGCCTCGGCGCTGGGTGGCGCGCTGGTGCTGCTGCTGGCCGACACCCTGGCCCGCACTGCCGTGGCCCCGGCCGAGCTGCCAATTGGCATTCTCACCGCGCTGCTCGGCGCGCCGGTTTTCCTCTGGATAGTAATGCGCAACGCAAACAGAATCACCTGACCTGTGGATTTAGCGGATTCATCGGATTAGTCGGATTTTCGGGCCGATGCTAGCGCCGCAATTTGTTAGTATAGTGCAAAAGATTCGGCCACATTGAGTACAAGAGGTCCGTCTTCAAAATCCGGCCAATCCGCTGAATCCGCGGTTCGGACAAACCCCCGTGTCAACTATGATTCAGGCCACCAACATTAGCTACTGCATCGGCCCCAAAATGCTGCTGCACAACGTGGCGCTCACGGCCCGGCCCGGCGAACTGCTGGCCGTGGTGGGGGCCAACGGCGCGGGCAAGTCTACGCTGCTCAAGCTGCTCAGCGGCGACCTGAAGCCCAGCGCCGGCGAGGTGCTTTGGGAAGGTAAGCGCCTGCGTGAGTGGGCCCCCGCTGCGCTGGCGCGCCGCCGGGCAGTGCTCACGCAGCAGCACACGCTGGCGCTGGCCTTCGAGGTGCGCGAGCTGGTGCTGCTGGGGCGCTACCCGCACTTTGGCGGCCAGCCCACGGCTCACGACCATGCCATTGTGAGCGCTGCGCTCGACCTGGTGGGCCTCGGCCACCTGGCCGGGCGCGCGTACCCCACGCTCTCGGGCGGTGAGCAGCAGCGCGCCCAGCTGGCCCGCGTGCTGGCCCAGGTATGGGAGGCCGAAGGTGGTTTTTTGCTGCTCGATGAGCCCCTCACCGGCCTCGACCTGCGCCACCAGCACCAAACGCTGGCCGTGGCCCGCCAGCTCACGCGGCGCGGCTTTGGCGTGGTGGCCGTGCTCCACGACCTCAACCTGGCCGCCCAATACGCCGACCAAGTGCTGCTGCTGCACCAGGGCCGCACCGTGGCCAGCGGCCCGCCCACCCACGTTTTTACGCCCGATTATATTCACCTCGGCTTTGGCCTGGAGGTGGAATTGCTGACGCACCCCAGCCTGGGGCACCCGCTCATCGTGCCGCTGGTTTAAATGTAGCGTGGACTCTGCGAGTCCGCGCGTGAGCGGAGCGAACAGCTAGCGGCTGGTTCGTTTGTTTATGGAGGGTGCTTGCTCCGCTCACGCGCGGACTCGCAGAGTCCACGCTACGATAACTTTTAACGCATCACTCCTAATTCAAAAAGCAATGTCCGTCCTCATAGCCCCCGAAACCCTGGCCGACCGCTGGGCCACTTACCAGCAGGAGCACCCCAAAGGCCGCATCCGCGACGCGGCCTGGGCCCTGGGTGCCAGCGAAGCTGCTCTGCTTGCCACCCGCATCACCGGCCAGCCCGACTCGCCGGTGGTGGCCCTCACCAACGACTTCAAGGAACTGCTCAAGCAGGTGCCCACTCTGGGCCGCGTGATGGCCCTGACCCGCAACGACAGCGTGGTGCACGAGCGCCAGGGGCCGTACCTCGACGTGTCGTTTCAAGGCCCGATGGGCTTGGTGCTGGGCGAAGACATTGACCTGCGGCTCTTTATGATGCACTGGCAGCACGGCTTCGCGGTGAGCGAAAACGGCCGCCGCAGCCTCCAGTTTTTTGCCGCCGATGGCGAGGCGCTGCACAAAATCTACGTGCTCGACGGCGAAACCGACCTGCCGGCCTACGAGGCGCTGGTGGCCCGCTTCCGCGCCCCCGAGCAGCTTGCCGGACTGAGCACCCGCCCCGCCCCCGCTACGCCCGTTGAAGCCGCCGATGCTACCATCGACGTCGCGGGCTTTCAGGCCGCCTGGCGCGGCTTGCAGGATACGCACGCCTTTTTTGGCCTGCTGCGGCAGTTTGGCCTCACCCGCACCCAGGCCCTGCGGCTGGGGCCGCCCGAGCTGGTGCATAAAGTTGATAATGAGGCTATTGAGCGGGCCCTGCGCGCCGCTTCGGCCGATGCCGTGCCGGTAATGATTTTTGTAGCCAGCCGCGGCTGCATCCAGATTCATACCGGCCCCGTGGCGCGCATCGTGCCCACCGGCCCGTGGCTGAACGTGCTCGACCCCACCTTCAACCTGCACCTCAAGCTCGAAGACGTGGCCCAGAGCTGGGTGGTGCAAAAGCCCACCGCCGACGGAATTGTAACATCAGTGGAATTATTTGATAATCAGAGTAATAATATCTTATTGCTTTTTGGCCAGCGCAAGCCCGGCATTCCCGAAAACGAATCGTGGCGCGCGTTGGTGGCCGGGCTGTAAGTTGAGGTGGAGGCTGGTTCAGGTACTAAAAAACGGTCATGCTCATCTGGCGTTCGCTTGTCGAAGCATGACCATTTTTTATCATTCTTAGCGTACTTCCCAATGCCGCTACGCGCTGGTTGCCTGCCGGGCCTGGGCCTGCCGCCAGGTGAGCAGGAGGGCCACCAGCCGCGCCGACGAGTCGCTCGCCGCGTGGCCAAACGCTGGCTGGAGCTCGGTGAGCGGAATCTGCACTGCCGCGTCGATGCGGTGAGCGTGCACCGTGAGCACCACCGACTTGGGCATGGGGTGGGCCGTGGCGCTGGTAATAGTGCTAAAAATCAGCAGTAGCAGCCTCAGCCAGCGCCCCAGGTGACCCGGCCGGGAAATCAATGCCCCATGTTTACCGTGTTTTTAATCGAGCGGAAAGGAGAGCAGCTCAAAAGCGTGATTGTCAGTAGACTTACCCCAAATCAAAAGTCTTGTAAACGAGCGCCATGCTTCACTGCGTTCAGCATGACCCGTTTTTATGTTTTTCTTAATTTAGGAACAAGTCTATTCCCTCCGACCAGTCTGCCCTTTTCCAGCGCTGTCGGCGCTACGGCAGTGTAGGTATGCCGGCTCCCGGCTTGCAACTCGCAGCCGGTAGCACAGTCTATGTAAAAAGCCAGGCAATGGGGCCTGGCTTCTCCTCTTTAGCGCCGATTGACGATGGTTCGTGCCAGCTTACTCTGCCTGCTGCTGCTGCAAACTGTGGCGGCCTGGGCCCTCAAACCCAGCCGCGAGTGGGCCGCCACGCCCGACTCGGTGGGCCTGACCTACCAAGCGCGCACGCTGCCCACGCCCGACCACGCCCAGCTAGCCACCTGGATAATCGAGCCCGCCGCCACCGCCCCCAACCAGCGCACCACGCTGGTGCTCGCCTACGGCGACGCGGGCAACATGGGCAACTGGGTGCACCAGGCGCGGGCACTGGCCGGCGCGGGCTACCGCGTGTATCTGTTTGATTACCGGGGGTTTGGCCACAGCTCCGATTTTGCCATCGACCCCAACCGGCTGTACTACCATGAGTTTACCCTGGACCTGACCGCCGTGCTGGCCGATGCCAAGCACCGCTACCCGCGCAGCCGCACGGGTATCCTGGGCTTTTCGATGGGCACGATAATGGGCGCCGAAGTAGCCGCTGCGCACCGCTGCGATTTTTTTCTGGCCGAAGGCTACGTGGGTAGTCCGCAGGCAGTAGTAGCCAGCGTGCTGAAAAACAAGCACAAGCAGCTCAGCCTCCCCGCCGAGGCGGCCACCTACGCCCGCTTGGCCCCCCGCATCAACTGCCCCTGGCTGCTCATTGCGGGCACCCAGGACGTGAACACGCCGCTCGCCGACTCGGCGGCCGTGGTACAGGCGGCCCGCCGGGGCCAGCGCCGGCAGCTCGTGCCGTTTGCCGGCGCACACATGGCGGGCTTCTACACGTTGTCGGAGAAGGAGTTTGGCGACTTATATGTGGGTGCCATCCGGCGTTTTCTGGCGGCCGATGGCAAGAGCTAACTTGTGAAGAGTTTAAAAATTTAATGGGATAAAATACTGATTATCAATATTTAATCCCATTAAATTTGATTTTAGGCGCTTTCTAGCGCGCCCGGCCGCTGTCTACCACGCTTTGCAGTTGGGCCTGGGTGGCGGCGGGCAGGGCACTGAAGATATCCACGCCCGAGGCGGCTTCTATCTTGTCAACGGAGGTCAGGTACTGCGTCCACTGCGGGCTGATGCTGTTGTCGTTGGGCGTGTCGATGGCCAGTACGCGGCCCTGGCCGGCGATGATGCGCTGGCGGTCGTTATTGCCTTCGGGTAGGAAGATGATGACTTTCCAGACGTGGGCCGGCACCGTTACGCGGCCCTGGTCGAGGGTTTGGGCGGGGCCGTTTTTGCCGGTGCCGCCGCGGCCGTAGCTGCCCATGAGCACGTAGGCTTCCTGGCCGGCTTCCACCTGGGCGCGGGTGTATTCTTCGAGGTGCGCCCAGGTTTGCTGGTTGTTTTGGGGGGCCTGGGGCACCATATTGCTCATCAGGAAGGTGGCCGAGTTATCGTCGAGGGCGGCGGTGCGGTCGCCGCTGGGGCAGTTGTGGCCCTTGTCGAAGCCCGAGCCGCCGTAGCTCTGCGGTGTTACCTGGTAAAACTGCCGGGGCAGGCCGGGGTCAGCCCGAAAGTCGTTTTGGCGCGGGAAATTCTTGGTGATATCGGTGCGCCCCACGTGCCAGCTCGTCCAGATGGGAATGCCACGCTGGGCATTGTAGCCCGTGGCAAACTGCGGCCGCGTGAGCAAATAGTTGGTGTTGTTGCTGGGGTCGGAGGTGGCACCGCTGGGGTTGCCCAGCAATAGGTTATCGTTGTCAGTGCCTGCTACTTGCGCGCCGGTGCTCGGGGTCTGCGCGGGCCGCGTTGGGGTAGGCGCGGGCGTGTTTCGGTTCTTGAAATAATCGTCCGTCGGGGCGGGCGCGGGTTGCGAGGCCGGGCGGCTAGTGGGCACAGCTACCACCGCACCCGCCGCCGTTTCGAGGCTGATGTTATCGAGGTTGAGGCGGCCTTTGCCGGCGTCGGTTTTGCGAAATTCGAGGCGCAACGGCTCGTTGGCGAGGCCCGCGAACAAGGCGGGGCGCAGGGTGGACCCGGTGGCGGTTTGGGGCTGGCCGTTGCGCTGCCAGGTGCGGCCGTGGTCGCGGCTCACCCACAGCTCCCAGGTGCTGGGCCCGTCCTGGCCGTAGGCGGCCGATAAAACGCTGATGCGGCGAATGCCGGCCGGCGCGTCAAACTGCATGGTGAGGCGGCCGCTGGCGCGCAGGCGGGCGGCGTGCTCGCCGGCCTTGTGGTCTTGCTCGGTGCTGCCAATCAGGCCGTTGGTAAACAGCCAGGGGCCGGTGGTCAGGGCCACGTCGGCGGTTTCGTAGGCGCCTTTGCTGCCGGTTTCGAAGGTTTCGGGGAAGGCCCCGGCCGGGGCCTGGGCGGGGCGGGCCGCGGTGGCTACCGTAGCCGATGACTCGGCCGCCGGCTGCGAGCACGCCAGCAGCGCCGGCAGCAAAAGCAAAGTGTAAAAACGCATGGGACGAAAGTAACAGGCGCGGGGCCAGGAACGTGAAAAAGGCCCGCAGCAACGCTACGAGCCTTTTTCGTTAGCCAATATTCGGGCCAGCGGCCTGCCACCCAGCCGGGCACCCACCCGTGCCCGCGGCGGCTTAGGCCTGGCGGTCGCCCTTCGTAAATTCCAGCATCCAGCCGGGGTATTCGGGCGCGAGCTTGCTCACTTCATCCAGCTCCTTCAGCTCCTCGGGGGTAAACTGCACGTCCACGGCCGTGAGGTTGTCTTCGAGCTGGTCCATTTTTTTGGCCCCGATGATGACGGTGCTCACCACCGGCTGGTGCAGCAGCCAGGCCAGCGCCAGCGCCGCTACCGTGGTGCCTTTAGCCTCGGCCATGGGGCGCAGCTTGTCGAGGATGTCGAATGCCAGGTCTTTGTTAACGGGCGGGAAGTCGAACCCGCTGCCGCGGCGGCCTTCGGCCTGTTGGTTTTCGCGGGTGTACTTACCGCTAAGGAAGCCGCCGGCCAGCGGGCTCCACACCATGAGGCCTGCTTTTTGGTCGAGCAGCAGGGGTACTAACTCGCGCTCCAGCTCGCGGCCCGCAATGGTGTAGTAGGCTTGCAGCGACACGTATTTTTCGAGGTGCTGCTGCTGCGACACGCCGAGGGCCTTCATCAGCTGCCAGGCAGCCAAGTTGCTGGCCCCGATGTAGCGCACCTTGCCTTGGCGCACGAGGTCGTCGAGGGCGCGCAGGGTTTCTTCCCAGGGCGTGAGCGGGTCGAAGCTGTGCGTCTGGTAAAGGTCGATGTAGTCGGTTTTGAGGCGCTTGAGGCTGGCCTCGGCCTGGTCCATAATGTGCTTGCGGGTGAGGCCGGCGTCGTTGGGGCCGTCGCCCATTTTGCCGCGCACTTTGGTGGCGAGCACCACGTCGTGGCGGCTGATGCCGAGGTTGTGCAGCGCCTGGCCGGTCATTTCCTCCGAGTGGCCCTCGGTGTACACGTTGGCCGTGTCGATGAAGTTGATGCCCGCCTCGATGGAGCGCTTGGTGAGCGCGTCGGCCCCAGCCTGGTCTACGCCGTTGATGGCGGCAAAGCGCCCGCCCGAACTGCCAAAAGTCATGGTGCCCAGGCATAATTCAGATACTTTGAGGCCCGTATTGCCCAGCAGGTTATATTTCATGGAAAAGGAAGAAGGTTTAGCTACCTAACGCAATTTCCTGCCTTAGGGTACGTGTCCCGGTCCGCCGACGAAGCCGGCCGACCGGTTGTCGCGTGAACGATACCTGCCCGACTGGCCAGGCGGCACTCACGTCAACCGGTCGGCCGGCTCCGCTGGCGGAGCCGGCCGACCGGTTGACCAGGGATGGCCCGCGGCTATCTTGCGCCGCGCCGGGCCGCCCAGTTGGCCGCCCGCGCAGCGCATGCAGCAACCCACAGTTCTAATCACCGGCGGCACCAGCGGTATCGGCCGTGCCACGGCCCTGCGCTTTGCCCGCGCGGGCTACGTGGTCGTTATCACCGCGCGCACAGCGGCGCGAGGCCAGGCCACCGTAGCCGCAATTAGCGCCCGCACCAGCAACCCGCAGGTGCGCTACCTGATGGGCGAGCTGGGCACCATTGAAGGCTGCCAGGCGCTGGTAGCGCGTATTCTGCAAGAAGTACCTGATTTGCAAATTCTTATCAATAACGCCGGCGTATTCATGACCAAGCGCGTGCTGAACGCCGATGGTTTCGAAACCAACTTCATGGTCAACTATCTGGCCCCCTTCATCCTAAGCACGGGCCTGGTGGAATTGCTGGCCCGCAACGCGCCCAGCCGCATCCTCACCGTGAACACCGGCCTGCATCTGCGCGGCCACTTCGACCTGGCCCGCACGCCCGCTGGCCTCGACTTCGGCGCCCGCGCCAGCTACCGCAACACCAAGCTGGCCAACGCGTTATTCACGGTAGAGCTGGCCGGCCGCGTGCGCCTCCGCGGCATTACGGTGAATGCCCTGAGCCCCGGCCTCTACAACACCCGCGTGCTGAAAGTAACGGGCTGGTTGCGCGTAGCCGTGCGGGTGGGTGGGGCATTTTTGGGCCTGGTGCAGCCCATTGCGCGCTCGGGCAAAGCCCCCTTTTACTTGGCCACCGCGCCGGAGCTGGCGGCCGTAACGGGCGCATACTTCGACCAGCAGGAACTGGCTGTCTTTGCGCCGCAAGCGGCGGATGCGGCGTTGCGGGAGAGGTTGTGGGAGCAGACGCTGGGGTGGCTCTGAGGTAGCGTGGACTCTGTGAGTCCGCGCGTGGGGGGCGTTGAAGCGTCGTTCGCCTTTTGTGCCACGCGCGGACTCGCAGAGTCCACGCTACCTCCTTAATACAGCTTGAACAACGGCTTCACATTAGCCAGTACCTCGCCAAACCGCTCCGAAGCCCGCGCCTGCTGGTAAGTTTCGGCGGCGTCGTGGGCGCGGCGGGTTTCATCGGCAATAACCTTGGTGGCGCGGTCGGCCTTGATGAGGCCATCCTGCTGGCCCTGCGCAATGGCCGCCCGAATGGCGGCGCTGTACTGGCTGGTGATAACGGGCAGGCGGTCGGTGAGGCTCTGGAGCTGGGCGGCGAGCTGCACGGCGGCCTCGGCCGAGTTGTTGGCGGGTGTGAGGTAGCCGTCGGGGTCGAGGATGTCGCCCTGGTTTTGGGCGCGGGCAAAGGCCTGGTCGAGCGAAGCAAAGCGGGCGTTGAGCTTATCGGCCACGTAGCTGCTCATGTGGCTGATGTTGCCCACGTCGAGCGAGTTGGTGGCCGGCTGCCCGGCCGGCGGTGCGGTGTAGTAAGCGGCTATATCTTCTTGGTAAGCAACTAGTTGTGTATAGGGCCGGTAAAGCTGGCTGAGCTGGTGTTGCAGCACCGTTAGCTCATTATCCAGGGTGAGCAGGGCGGTCTGGTTGTCGGCCCGCGCCGCGTCGAGGGTGCTGAAAAAGTTGAGCGTCGGCCGCAGGCCCGTCTCAATCAGCTTGACCTGCTCGGGCGTGAAGCCGTCGCTGCTGAGGCTGCTGGCGCGCACGCTGGTGAGCAGCTGGCCCACGGCGTTGAGCATGGGCCCCACCGTGGGCACGGCCGACACGTAGGCGGTTTGGCTGAGGTGGGCGGCCAGGTCCACCAGGCGGCGGCCCTTGTTTTTGTCCACGGCCTTGTTGGCCACCAGCGTTTTGGTGTACTCCACCAGCGAAAGGCCCAGCGGGTTGCTGTCGGTGGGTGAGCTGAGGGCCGCCTGCTCGTTGGCGTTGCGCAGGGCCTGGGTGAGGGCGCGCAGCTGCGTGAGGCGGCTGTGGCTCACCAGCAGCAGGTCGGCGGTGGCGCGCACGTTGGTCTTGGCCAGCGTGAAGCGGGTGCTCTGGCTCAGCTTCTGGCCCGCCAGAAAGCTGGTAAACTTGCCGCCCAGGTCGCTGTACATACGCTGCTGCTGGCGGTAGGCTATGCGCAGGCTATCTACGCGCCGCGTGAGCAGCTGCACCGTGGCCTGGGCCTGGGCGGTGGCCTCATCGGGGGCCGGGCGGGCGCTGGCGGGCGGTAGGGTAGGGGCAGCCAGCGCCGAAGCTGCCGCGGGCGGCGCAGTTTGGGCCCGCAGCGGGCCCGCCAGTAGCCCAAGCAAGAAACACGGAAGGAGCGGCCGAAGCACGGCGGTAGTCATAAACAGCAACGCGTAAGAGGAGGGGTAAAACGAAGATAACGTGGCGGCGTGGGCCCCAGGTGAAGCACTGGCCCCGCTACTCGCCGCCGGCCCATAACAAAAAAGAAGCCATTGCCCGAAGCTATGGCTTTAGTTAGCTGTGGACGTGCGGTAGCCGGCCCCGTACTTTGCCGCATGGCTACCAAACGTACCCCGACTACCCCGCCACCATCCGCGCCGGCCCGCCCGCCCTACATGCTCATCGAAGAAATTCGGGTGCAGGGCTACAAGTCGCTGGTAGATGCCACGCTGCACGTGCGGCCCCTCACGCTGCTGGCCGGTACCAATAGCTCGGGCAAGTCGAGCATTATGCAGCCGCTGTTATTAATTAAGCAGACGATGGAAGCGCCGTATCAGCCGGCTGGGGCGCTCGTGTTGGATGGATCGCACGTGCAGGCAGAAACGGCCGGGGAGTTGGTGAGTAAAAATATCAGTGGCAAATCAAAGGGCGAAGTTGAGTTAAGAATTATAGGTAATGAAGTAATACTTGATAAAACTGATGCGGAGTCAGGCGCGATTCATATGATTTATGCCGCTATAGAACAAGAATTTAGTATTGTTTACCAAGAAACTATTGATAACAAGCAAAAGCGTTTTGAACTATTTGGCGTTGAGAAAGACAAAAAGAAAGTAGCACAGTGGTTGTATGATGAATTAGGAGTCTTCGATGATAGAATACTCAAAGAGGGTGTAAAAGAAATTACTTCTTTTATAAATGGTTTTTTGCAATTAAAACTGGTTGATAATCAAGGTAAAGTATTAGCTAATGTGCATTCATCTTCTTTGCTTGAAAATTCAATTGCAGCGCTAATGCATATTCCAGGTCTACGTGGTGCACCCCGTCGAAACTATTCTGCTACTACCTTTCGCAATCAGATAAAAGGTACATTCGACCTCTATGCTGCTGGTACTATTAGCCAATGGCAGCAGCAGAACAATGCCGAAACTCTTGCCCAGTTAAACGAATATCTTCAACGTCTCGGCCTCTCAAATGCAGTTAAAGCGAAGGTGAAAAATGCGAATGAGATAGAACTAAGTGTGAATCGTTTGCCAGTTGTGGGTAGGAGAGAGCCTAAGAAGTTTGAGAGAAAGTCAGACATGGTAAATATTGCCGACGTGGGCATCGGCGTATCGCAGGTGCTGCCGATACTGGTGGCCCTCATTGCGGCGCAGGAGGGGCAAATTGTCTATGTGGAGCAGCCCGAGTTGCACCTGCATCCTCGCGCCCAGGTGGCCATGGGCGAGCTACTGGCCGAAGCCGCCAACCGGGGCGTGCGCGTCATTGTGGAAACGCACAGCAGCCTGCTGCTGCTGACGGTGCAAACGCTGATTGCGCAGGGCAAAATTGCCAATACCGATGTGGGCCTGCACTGGTTTACCCGCGATGCGAAAGGAGCCAGCCAAGTGCAATACGTGCAGCCCGACGAGGATGGCGCGTACGGCGCGTGGCCCGAAGACTTCAGCGAAATAGAATTAAAGGCGCAGGACGCCTACCTCACGGCGGTAGGCTTGCGGCAGTTTGGGGAGGCCGCGCAATGAGGCTATCCGGTAATTCGCGCCGCATCGTGGTAGACACCAATGTAGCCCGCTCGGCCAGCGCTAGCGTTCATCCAACGTCAGATGCTTGCCGGGCCGTGTTGGAAACCATGCTGGCCCAGCAGCACCAGGTAGTGCTGTCGCCAACGCAGTACCAAGAGTGGCTAAAGCACCAGTCGGGGTTTGCCAAAACCTGGCTGGCTTCCATGCTGCGTAAGAAGCTGTATGTGGTGCTACGGCCCGAGCCGGACAGCGGCATCACCGCCCGTGTGCATCAATTGGACTGCACCGCTAAGGCGCGCGCCGAAATGATAAAGGATGTGCACCTGCTGGAAAACGCGCTGGAAACTGACCACGCGGTAGTATCACAGGAAACCAACGTGCTGGCCTTATTTACGACGCACGCGCAGCTACTGCAAATACCCCGCCCGGTGGCCTGGGTAAATCCGGTAGCGGATAAAAATGCCTGCGTAGCCTGGCTCGAAGCGGGCGCGGTCGTTAAGAAAGTTCGCTGCGTGCCAGCCGGGCTCTGATTAACGTGTCCTTTAACGTTCTCATCCGGAATTTCTTAGCGAAGCGCCGAAGGTACTAGCTGGCCCCGAGCGCAACGCCCGGCGACGTTGGCTCGTCTAATAGGCACAGCGGCCGCTACCTATTTTTGAGGCTGCTTTTATTCTCTCTAATGCGCTCCACCCAACTTGCTACCTGGCCGCGCCTTGCGCTGGCCGCCTCCCTGCTCTTACCCGCCGCCACCCAGGCCCAAACCCTGCCGAGCGCCGGGGCCCCCGCTACGCCCGCCGCCCCGGCCGGCCCCACCGTAGCGGAGGCTGCCCAGGCCCAGTGGTACCTGCGCGACCCGCAGCTCGACAAAACGCCCGGCACCGGCACCACCCGCGCCTACGCCGAGCTGCTGAAAGGCCGCGTGCCCACCGCCGTCATCGTGGCCGTTATCGACTCGGGCATCGACACGGCGCACGTGGACCTCAAGCCCATTCTGTGGCGCAACCCCGGCGAAATTCCCGGCAACGGCATCGACGACGATAAGAACGGCTATATCGACGATGTGCATGGCTGGAATTTTCTGGGCGGGAAGGACGGCCGCAATATCTCGGTCGAAACCCTCGAAGTAACCCGCGTGGTGGGCAAGCTGGGCCCGCGCTTTGCGGGCAAAACCAGCGCGCAGATAAAAGCCGCCGACAAGGCCGACTACGCCACGTATCTGCGGGCCAAAAAAGCCTACGACGCCAAGCGCAAAGAGCTGACCAGCGGCTTGGCCCAGGCCGACCAAATGACTGGCCCGCTCACCCAAATGACCGACGCGCTCAAGGAAAAGCTGAACGTGACGCGCCTCGACACGGCCACCATGCGCAAGGCCGCCGCCCAGGTAACCGATACCGAAATAAAAGCCCTGCTCACCTCGCTCTACCAAAACATGAAGCAGGGTGGCATCGCCGACACCGACGCCCTGCTGGCCGAGCTCAACAGCGAGCTGAAAGACCAGCGCGAGCAGCTCGACTACAGCCTGAACCCCAAGTTCAACGCCCGCGCCGACATTGTGAAGGACAACCCCGACGACGTAACCCAGCGCAACTACGGCAACAACGACGTGACTGGCCCCGACGCCCTGCACGGTACCCACGTAGCAGGCATTATTGCCGCCGTGCGCACCAATGACATTGGTATTCAGGGTATTGCGGGTGCGCCGGTGCGCGTGATGAGCGTGCGCGCCGTGCCCAACGGCGACGAGCGCGATAAGGACGTGGCCAACGCTATCCGCTACGCCGTGGACAACGGCGCGCAGATTATCAACATGAGCTTCGGCAAGGAGTTTTCGCCCCAGCGCCCTGCCGTAGAAGCCGCCTACAAGTACGCGGCTACCAAGAATGTGCTGCTGGTGCATGCCGCTGGCAATGAAGATGATAACCTGGACGTGAACCCGCATTACCCAGCTTCCTTCTACCTCGATGGCTCGGTGCCGCCCAACCTGCTTACGGTAGGGGCCTCGGGCCCGGCCGACGACGAGAACCTACCCGCCAGCTTCAGCAACTACTCCAAGCGCCAGGTCGATGTGTTTGCGCCCGGTGTGGGCATTTATTCCACGCTGCCCGGCAACAAATACGGCTCCGAGAGTGGCACCAGTATGGCCTCGCCCGTCACGGCCGGCGTGGCCGCGGTGCTCAAGTCATATTATCCCAGCCTCACGGCCGCCGACCTCAAGCGCATCATTCGGCAGTCGGCGCAGGTGCACCACACCCAGGTATTAATACCCGGCGCCGATGGCAAGAAGGCCGATTTTAGTACCTTGTCGGTGACCGGCGGTATCGTCGATTTGTACGCCGCGCTGCAATTGGCAGCGCAGCTGGAGAGCACTAAAACGAAATAAACCTCGGTAGGAACCCGACTTTTTGCGTAAGCCAACCCATGCTTGCTCAATTGTCTGTCTTACAAAGAATCCGCGTGTTGCGGGCCAGCGCCGCGGCTACCCCAGGCGCCGCTTCGGAAGAGGCGCTGGCCACCATTGCCAATCACCCGGCCATGGCCGACAACCACGCACCCCAATCGTCCGACTCGGGGCTGCGGCAGCAGTTGCGCAGTATCCTGTACTTGGTGGCCGGGGTGGGCTCGGCGGCGCTGGGCTTGGAGTCTTTTATCCTGCCTAGCGGCTTGTTCGACGGCGGGGTTACGGGCATTTCGCTGCTCGCAGCGCGCTTTATCCCGTTGCCCCTCTCGGTGTTTCTGGTAGCGCTCAATATACCCTTTATCTGGCTGGGCTACAAGCAATTGGGTAAAGATTTTGCCATTCGGGCGTTGCTGGCCATTCTGGCGCTGGCTATTGTGCTGGAAACTGTGCACTTCCCGGTCGTGACGCAGGACAAGATGCTGATTGCCGTGTTTGGTGGCTTCTTTTTGGGGGCGGGCATCGGGCTGGCCATGCGCGGCGGCGGCGTGCTCGACGGCACCGAAATACTGGCTGTGTACCTCAGCCGCAAAGCCAGCCTCAGCGTGGGCGACTTTGTGCTGGTGCTCAATATTCTCATCTTCATCATCGTGGCCGTGGTGCTCGACGTGCCCACCGCGCTCTATTCCATTCTCACCTACCTGGCCGCCTCCAAAACCATTGAGTTTGTGGTCAATGGCATTGAAGAATACACGGGCGTCACCATCATTTCGGAGCACAGCGATGCCATTCGGCGCGCCCTCACCGAGCGCCTCGGCCGGGGCGTTACGGTGTACGCTGGCCACCGTGGCTACGGCTCGCGCGGCGAGCAGCCCAGCCCCATTGACATCGTGTTCACGGTAGTTACGCGGCTGGAAGTCACCCAGGTTACCGACGAGGTGAACCGCATTGACTCCAAGGCCTTCATGATTATGCATAGCGTAAATGATGCGAAGGGCGGCATGGTAAAGAAGCGGGCGCTGCACTAGTATTGAATCAGGAATAAAGAAGCAGGGGGACGGCAGAATTGTCACGTGACTATTCTGCCGTCCCCCTGCTTCTTTATTCCCTATGGAAGCGCAGCTTACTTTTGTAGTCTATGTCTGCTTTTTCTGCTCCGCTCACGCTTACCGGTCTTATTATTTACCCCGTCAAGTCGCTGGGCGGCATTAGCCTGCCGGCGGCTGAGCTCACGCCGCAGGGCCTGCGCCACGACCGCCGCTGGCTGATAGTGGACGAGCGCAACCGCTTCCTCACCCAGCGCGAGCACGCCAGCATGGCGCTGCTGGCCGTAGAGGCGGCCCACAACGGCTTTTTGCTGCGCCACCGCCAGCGGCCCGAGCTGCTGCCGCTCTACATCCCGTTTGAGGCCACGCCCGATAAGACGCTGTTTGTCAGCATCTGGGATGATGTGGTGTTTGCGTGGCGCGGTACCGCCGCCGCCGATGAGTGGCTGAGCGAGGCTCTGGGCCAGCCCTGCAAGCTGGTGTACATGTCCGACATGGCCCGCCGCGAAGTGGAGCCCGACCAGCCCGAGCTGAACCCCGCCGGCACGCTCGTGAGCTTCGCCGACGGTTACCCCTACCTGCTGGCCACCGAGGAATCCTTGGCCAAGCTCAACGAGCAGCTCACCGAGCCCGTGCCCATGGACCGCTTCCGGCCCAACTTCATCGTGCGCGGCGCGCCCGCCGATGCGGAGCTGGAATGGACTGATTTTCAGATTAATGGCCAGGCCTTCCGGTCGGTGCGCGGCTGCGGACGCTGCGTCGTTACTACCATCGACCAAGCCACCGCCCAGAAAAACCTCACTGGCGAGCCGTTGCGCACGCTGGCCACCTACCGCAAGCCGGCCAGCAAGGTGCTTTTTGGCCAAAACGTGACGGGCCCCCTCACCGGCCGCGTGCAAGTAGGTGATACCGTGGTGCTAAGCTAGCGGCCCCAACTTCCGCCCGCTGGCTGCGTTTAGAAGCCGCATGGATAACGCGTTCGTACTGGATTTTTTGCGCCAGCTGGCGGCCAACAATAACACGGTCTGGATGCAGGACCACCGCGCCGAATACCTGCGCGCCCGTGACTGTTTCGCCGGCCTCGTGGCGGAAGTTATTCGCCGGGCCGGGCCCGGCATCCCCGAAATAGCCGACCTCACGCCGACCCAGGCCATGTTTCGGCTGCATAAAAACGACCGGAGCCAGACCGACCCCGAGCCCTACAAGCGCCGCCTGGGCGCGGGCCTGGTGCCGGGCGGGCGACACGCACTGCGCGCCGGCTACTTCCTGGCTCTGATGCCTGGCGGCGGCTCGTGGCTGCGCGCCGGGCGCTTCTCACCCACGCCGGCCGAGCTGGCGGCCATCCGGCAGGAAATCCACTACGACAGCGCGGGCTTTCACCGCTGCCTGGCCGACCCGGCGCTGCGTCAGCACTTCCCCAATGGCTTGGATACAAGCGGGGCGCAACTCACGCGCCCGCCGCGCGGCTACGCCGCCACCGACCCCGATTTGCCTTACCTCAAGCTCAAGACCTTTGGCGTAGTGCACCTTTTTAGCGACGCCGAGGTGCTGGCCCCCGGCTTTGTTGACCGCGTGGTGGCCGGCATGGCGGCGGCCCGGCCGTGGGTGGCGTTTCTTAACGGTGCCCTGGAGGAAGTGCCGGCCCCTCAGAAAGATTAAAACAAGCCAAATAGCTTGTTATCAATGCGTTCGATAATGGAGCCCAGGTCCTCGGGGTTGCGCACGTAGTCGAGCTCGTTGACGTCGATGATGAGCAGCTTACCGTACTTGTAGCTGGCAATCCACTGCTCGTAGTGCTCGTTGAGGTTTTTGAGGTACTCGATGCTGATGGAGTTCTCGTAGTCGCGGCCGCGCTTCTCAATCTGGCCGATGAGCTTGGGCAGGTCGGCCCGCAGGTAGAGTAGTAAGTCGGGCGGGTTCACGAGGTCTATCATGCTCTCAAACAGCGCATAGTAGTTGTTATAATCGCGCCCGGCCAGCAGGCCCGACTGGTGCAGGTTGGCCGCAAAAATGTGCGCATCCTCGTAAATGGTGCGGTCCTGAATTACGCTTTTGCCCTCCTGCACCAACTCCTTGATGCGGCGCGTCTGGCGAAAGCGGCCGTTCAGAAAGTACACCTGCAAGTGGAAAGCCCACCGCGGCATGTCGGCGTAGAAGTCTTTAAGATACGGGTTATCTGCTACTTCTTCCAGGAATACTTCCCAACGAAAATGTTGGGCTAACTTGTGGGCCAGCGTTGTTTTGCCGGCCCCGATGTTGCCGACGATAGCAATGTGCATACGATAAGAATAACTGTAGGCGGTTCGAAAGGGACGTCAAAGGTAAGCGTCGCATGAGCCTACCTTCTTCCCTGTCCGCTATGACTGTACTTCCGCCTGTTGCCTCCGCCACCCGCTTGCTGCGCCTGCCCGATGCGCACGGGGCGTTGCTGGCTGATTTTGATTTTTACCCGGAGCACGACCTGCTGCACATCAGCTGGCACGGCCACCTCACCGCCGAGGCCGTGGTACGGGGGGCCAAAGCGGGCATGCTGCTGTTTGCCAGCGGCATGCTGCCGCGCCGTCTGCTCAGCAACCACTAGGCCGTGACCGGCGAGTGGGGCGAGGCCCTGCCCTGGCTGCACTACGAGTGGCTGCCCGAGGCCAGCGCGCGCGGCGTGCAAGTGCTGGCTTCGGGCAGCCACTCGTAGTGCAGCCAACTGATAAATTTTCCGGGCAGCCACGAATTCATTGCCGCGCCGTCACGCACGAGCTGCGGGCCCGGTCGTTTCGGCACGTGGAGCCGGCGTTGCAGTGGCTGGCGCAGCGCTAGCCGGGGCTACTCGTTCACGCGGTCTTTCACGCGGCGGGCCCCTTGCAGCGTTCGAAACTCGCCCTGGTAGGTGCGCACCGTGAGGCGGTCGTCGAGGGGTAGCTCCTGGCGCACGGTTTCGTAGCGAGTGTTGAGGCGGGTGAGGGCGGCGCTGGCCTCATCCCAGTCCGGGGCGCTCCACTGGCGGCGCTGGGCACGAGTAGCATCCAGGAAGCGGCTGTACACGTCCAGTATTTGGTTGGCAGGTAGGCGGTTAACGTCAATGCTCTCGTGCATTATTTTGGTGAGCCCCGGGTCGGCATTGGCTACGAAGCGGCGCGTAGTGCCAGCGGCGGCGGCCGTGCGGGGCACCGAGGCGTGGGGGCGGCCTCCTACCAGTTCGCCGCTGCGAAGCAGGCTGTCTTGACGGGAATTTTGGGCGGCGGCTAGTAGGGGTAAGGCGGCCAATAACAAGGCGGCGGTGGCATGGCGAAGGCAAAAATTAAGCTTATTCATGGGGCTAACTACGAAGTTGGAGGGAAAACGCTTTGCGAAATGCGGGCCAACCTGGTGCTACCCTAACGCCCGGCGGCCGCCCTGCGTATGCCAATGCAGCTAGTAAGTCGGTTTTTTGCCCGACCTTCGTTTGATTCTTCGTTGCTTATGCCTCCCCGCACTACCCCGGTTCCGCCGGCCACCCCCTTGCACATTCAGCCCGCCACCGAGCAGGATATTCCCACCATCATTGCGCTGGCCGAGGCCACCTGGGAGCCCACCTACCGCTTCATCATCTCGAAGGAGCAGATTGACTACATGTACCGCGTCATCTACACGCCGGCCTCGCTGCGCCGCCAGATGCGCGACCAGAACCACCAGTTTTTGCTGGCCTACGTGGATGGCCACCCCGGCGGCTTTGCCTCGTACTCCGAGAAGCCGGAGAGCGTGTACCACCTCAATAAAATCTACGTGCTGCCCTCGCACCAGGGCCAGGGCCTGGGCCAGCACCTCGTGCAAGCCGTGGTAGCCGCCGTGCGCCAGGCCGGTGGCCAGGCCCTGGAGCTCAACGTGAACCGCCACAACCCCGCCCTATCCTTCTACGAGCGCCAGGGCTTTGCCCAGCACCGCGAAGAGGATATCGCCATCGGCCCGTACTGGATGAACGATTACGTACTTCGCAAAGACTTGTAAATCAATAGTTTAACTTATCATCTTTTTACTTCAACCCCAATGGCTACCAAACTTACCGTCCTCTCCAATGGCTCGCTCCGCGTGGAAGGCGAAGACATTCAACTCGTTGATGCCCAGGGCAATGCCTACGGTCTCGGCGGCCGCGAGCGCATCAGCATCTGCCGTTGCGGGCTGAGCGCCCAGAAGCCCTTCTGCGACGGCTCGCACAAGGGGCATTTCGAGCACCCCGCCGTGGCGTTTGATTTGCCCGCGCCGAAGCCGGCCGTGTAAGCTACCCGCTCATGCTGAAAGCAAAAAGGTCATTACCCTAAGCTGGGTAATGACCTTTTTGCTTTCAGCATGAGCGATATTAATTTCACCGGGTTGCGACTGCGGTCCTAGGTAATTACGGCGCGGCTTGGGCAGCAGCCAGCCCATTTAGCAAGGTCACCACCGCTGCCGGGTCAGCCACTTCGATGATTAGCTGGTTGTATTTCTCATCGGCCAGGTCCACTACAATAGCATTTTCGCGGTGCTGCACGTCCATAAAAGTGGGCTTGTTATCAGCCGTATTGCACAAGTAAAACGTGCCGGCTTTCAGCAGGCCCGGCACGTGCGTGCCCGGTGCCCGAAACCCCCAGGCGCGTGCGGCTTCCGGGTCGTGCCGGGCACTTTTAATATGGGCGCTTGGAATGCGCAGCTCGCTGCGAAACGCCCAGAGCTTATGCCAGCCCTCCACGGTGAAAAGAACGGTATCGGCCTCTGAATGAACAATTACCATGACAACTACTGAGTAAATGGTACGCGTTACTTTATCGGCCGGCCCGCAAATGCATTACAGCGATGCGCCCAGCGTTTTGGGCCCCAGCATTAGCCACAGATTCAGGCGCACCACGTCGCCCATCGAGTCGCAATTATCAAATTTTTGGGTGCGGTGGTAGCGGTTGAGAGCCTCACGCAGCTCCTCCACTTTGTCGGCGGGGGCCAGCTCCTGGCGGCGCATTACGTCGAGCAGGGCCTTGAGACGGTGGCGCTCGGCGCGGGCGCGGCGGGCCATGAGGGTGCGCTCCTCGGTTTGGTACTGGCGCATGGTGCTGGGCTTGAGCAGGCGGGCGCACAGCTCCACCACGGGGCCGTTGTCTTTGAAAAACTGCGGCACGTACATAGCGCGGCGGCCCTCGTAGCTCTGCTGGTCGAAGTCGATGGCCCGCACCCGGTACTGCTCGTCCTCGAAGTCGGGCGTCACGTCGATAACGTAGTTGTAGGCCCGCATATCGCCCAGCAGCCGGGCAAAGCAGCGCTCATTAAACTTCACAAACTCCTTGGCAATCCGCACCTGATTGAGGTGTGGCTGGTTGAGCCGCAGCCGGATAAAGTCGTCGCCCGGGATGCCAGCAATGTGCTCCTCCACCAGCGTATTACCGCTGTCTACCAAGAAGTTCATGGAGTTGGGCGACAGCAAATGCTCCAGCTCCAGGCCGTAGAGGCGCGAGGCGTCGGCCTGCTTCACGTAGAAGTAGTCGTAGTTGTCGTTGAGTTGGTTGAGGATGCGCACCCGAAACGGGTGCGAGTTGCCAAAGCGGCAGTAGTCGATGCGGTCGGCCAGCAGGTCGTCGGCAAACGACAAGTCGCCGGCCGTTTTGAGCAGCGCGTACACCTGCACCAGGCCCTGACTCAGTTCCAGCATGTTCTGCGGCTCGTAAAAAACGGTTTGCCACAGCGTGTCCTTGCCTGCCCGGTCGAGCAGCGCAAACGAGTTGCTGAAGCGCAGCAAATCGGCGTAGCTCACCGGCAGCGGCGCCTCGCGGTCGTAGTCGCGCAGGTACTGGCGCAGGGCCGGCGTGAGCGGGTAGCTGGGCTTTTTGCGGGAGATATTCATTTTTTTCATTTGTCATTGCGAGCGCAACGCAGTAGAGCGCGGCAATCTTTCCTGCACGCCTGGGTTAGTAAAGTAATGATGCGGGCAGCCAAGAAAAGATTGCCGCGCTCCACTGCGTTGCGCTCGCAATGACAAATGACTACCCGGCCAGCTCGCTTACCAGCTCCACGTATTGCTGGCGGGCGGCGTCTTTGCTGAGGCCGGCTAGCTGGTGCCAGGCGTCGTACTTGGCGATGGCTTTGAAGTCGAATCCTCCCGGGCGGGCGCCGGTTACATCGCCTTCGGTACCCTGCTTGTAGAGGGCGTAGAGTTGGAGCAGCACCGTGTTGGAGGGCTTGGCGGGGAGTTGCTGGGCACGCTCGGCGGCGGCCTCAAAGTCTTGCTGGGTGGTCATGGGGAAGAAGAAAGTGATTTTTAATGGCTTGAATACGAGCCGATGGGCCGGCCGGCGTAGCTTGCGCGGCCTTTCTACCCACCGGTTTTTACTCGTTGCCTTATGCGCAAAGCTACCCGCTCCCTCGTGTTTCTCACTGCCTTCGGCCTCACCGGCCCCGCGGCTTTTGCCCAAAAAACGCTGCTGCACTGCGGCCACCTGCTCGACGTGCGCTCCGGACGCGTGCTCACCCAGCAAACCCTGGTGGTGGAGAAAGACCGCATCATGGCCGTGCAGGCCGGCTACACCGCCGCCAGCGGGCCGCAAGACCAGGTAATCAACCTCGAAAACCGCACCGTGCTGCCTGGCCTCATCGACTGCCACGTGCACCTAGAGTCGGTGCCCAGCCGCGCGTCCTTCGCCGAGCAATTTACCCTGAACCCCGCCGACGTGGCCTACCGCGCCCAGGCCAACGCGCTCACTACTTTGCGGGCGGGCTTCACTACGGTGCGCGACTGCGGCGGCTCGGGCGTGAACACGGCCCTGCGCAAGGCCGTGGCGCGGGGGCTGGTGCCGGGGCCGCGCATCTACTCGGCGGGCGTGGCCATTTCGGCCACCGGTGGGCACATGGACCCTACCGATGGCCTCAGCGATTTCATGATGGACAAGCTGAATCCCGGCCCGGCCGAGGGCGTAGCCAACGGCCCCGACCAGTGCCGGCAGGCCGTGCGCGAGCAGTTTCGGCGCGGGGCCGACCTCATCAAAATCGCCAGCACCGGCGGCGTGCTCGACCTGAGCAAGGACGGTACCGGCGCGCAGTACACGGAAGAGGAAATCCGGGCCATCGTGCAGACGGCCCGCGACTTAGGGATGCCCGTGGCCTGCCACGCCCACGGCGCCGAGGGCATCAAGCGGGCCGTGCGGGCCGGCGTAACCAGCATCGACCACGGCTCGCTCATGGATGCGGAGGCCATTCAGCTGATGGCCAAAAACCGCACCTGGTACGTGCCCACCATCATCGCCGGCAAGTCGGTGGCCGACACTACGCGGCAGCACCCTGGCTACTTCCCGCCCGTTATCGCGGCCAAGGCACTGGCCGTGGGCACCCAAATGCAGGGCACCTTCGGCCGGGCCATTAAGGCGGGGGTGCGGGTGGCGTTCGGCACCGATGCGGGCGTGTACCGCCACGGTCAGAACGCGCTGGAATTCACCTACATGACCGAGGCTGGCATGTCGCCGCTCGACGCCATTCGCACGGCCACGCTCAACGCCGCCGAGCTGCTCGGCGACCCCACCAACCTGGGCACTCTGGAGGTTGGTAAGTATGCCGATGTGGTAGCCGTGGAGGATAACCCGCTGCAAAATATCTCGACGCTGACCCGGCCTAAATTCGTGATGAAGGAGGGGAAAGTGTATCTGCAATAAGCTGGTTTACAAATTTTTGTTAAAAAGCAGAACGTCATGCTGAACGCAGTGAAGCATCTCTGCCACGCCGATAAGGTTACTGGCCCTGATGGCGCGGTAGAGATGCTTCACTGCGTTCAGCATGACGTTCTGCTTGATACTAGCTGTTTCTACGCGCTCATTTCACCACTTCTACCTTCATGGCCACGTCCTTGATGGGCCACTTATCCTGCGGGTCAACGGGTATTTGCGAGATTTTATCCACCACATCCAGGCCCTCAATCACTTCGCCAAATACCGTGTACTTGCCATCGAGCGTGGGCACGCCGCCCTTGCTGGCATAGGCGGCCACCTGGGCCGGGGTGAGTGGCCGGCTGGCCGCGGCGCGCGACTGATAGGATGTCAGCTTTTCGCCCACTACGAAGTAAAAGTCGGTGTTGGACGACAGGTGGCCGGGGTTCTTGTCGTCGTCGTAGCGGGCCATGCCCAGCGCGCCCTTCACGTGAAAATGCTGGGGCCGAAACTCGGGCGGCAGGCGGTAGCGGCGCAGGTGAATGCTGCGCACGCCGCTCGTTTGCCCGCCCTGCACGGCAAAGCCCTTCACCACCCGGTTGAACACCGTTTCGTCGAACACCCCGCGCCGCGCGAGCAGCAAAAAGTTGGCCTTGTGCACGGGCGTATCATCATAAAGCCGCACCCGGATGTTGCCCATGCGCGTCTTAAACAGCACTTCGGAGCCGGGGTACTGGCGGCCGTAGGCCAGCAGTGCGGCCGGCGCGGTGCTGTCGGTGAGGGCCGCAATGTCGGGGCCCACCGGCTTGGGCGGCGGGGGCGGGGTCGCGGTAGGGTGGTCGGCGGGGCCGCAGGCAGCCAGTAGGCCCACGGCCAGCCCCGCCGGGTACGCCCACGAAAAATAGCGCATCATAGGTGTGTTGGGAATCGGGAAAGCGGCGTGCGAAGTGGCTTTGCCTAAGCCAAATGTCTTTTAACCTAGTTAGGAAAAGTAAGTAACAGTATTGAACGTCATGCTGAACGTAGTGAAGCATCTCGCTTACACCGTTCAACGATTCACGCGAGATGCTTCACTGCGTTCAGCATGACGTTCTTTCTGGTTTCAGGCTACCTCCTAAACAAATTATTTATCACCAGGTAAAGTCCGATGTTTTCTGTTTTTTGGTACCCTCCATGCCCTTTGTTTTTACCTTCACCTTGGTTGGTGCCGCGGCGGGCGCGGGCATAGCCTTCGGCTTGGCGGCCGGCGCAACGGGCGCTACCGGCTCGGGTGGGGGCGGCGGGGCAGCCTCGCCATCGGCGGCTTTTATCTCGTCGGCGTCAATGCTTTTTTTCTCTTTTTGCTGGGCTAGCAGCAGCTGCTCGTGGTAGAGGGTGTTAGTTTTCCAGGCTTTGAGCTGGGTGGTTAGTTGGTCTTTCTCCTCCTTGCTGAGCTTGGGCGGAGCCAGCAGCTGGGCCAGGTCGGGGCGGCCCGCTTCCTGCCAGGCCGTGAGCCAGAGCGAGGCCACCAGCGGGGAAGCGCTTTTCAGGCGGAAGGCCACCATGCCGCCCACTTCCTTCTCGTAGGCATCGGCAAAGGTGTCGGAATAGCGGCGCTGGGTACGGCCAAACCGGTGCGAAAACGTGTACTTCGTCTGCGATTTAAAGGTCTTGCTGGTTTTGGTTTCAAGGTCATACGTGGCGGTGAGGAAGCCGTAACTACCCTGAATAGCCAGCCAGATGGCCGCCAATGGGTCTTTCAGCACCTTGCCTTCTTCGCCATCCAGCTTGTAATCTTTCAAAAAGCGCTCGGGCAGTTGGCTTTCCCAAAGCGCCAGCAACCCGGCCTGCCCGGTGAGTTGGCCGTCGTAATTAACGGTGGTATGCAGTGGTACGAAGGCATCGGCGGCGTAGTGGCTCAGCTCGGCCGAGCGTAGGATGATGGCCGCCGTGTCGCGGGCCTGAAATGCCTCCACGAGCCGCTGCTTGGCGTCGAGCACGGCCCAGGGCAGGGTACCATATTTTTTGAGCGTGTCGGCCGAAAATTTCTCCACCGCTTCGTCGTAGCTGCGGGGCATTTTGGCAAACGGATTATCCTCCGAATAGTGGTCGAGGCGAATAAAATGGCGGCCGGCCTCCTGCGGGTCCTGGCCCCGGCGCTCGTCGGGGGCAGTACTCAGGCGCACCAGCTCGGGCAGGTGCCGGAAGTAGAACGCCTGCATGGCCGTGGGTAGCTCATACACAGCCACTTGCGTAACAACGCGGTGCCCCACCACGCCCCAGGCGCGGGCGGCCGGCGCGGTCGGGCCCAGCAGCCCGGCCAGCAGCCCCAGGCTCAGAAGAGTTTTTTTCATAAGAAAGAAGGCCAGGCTACTACCCCACGGGGCCCGCCTGACGGGCCCTAAGTTCGGGCCGGGCCGCCATATTTCCGTTGCTACGCCTCGTACTGCCAATTTTTGCGTATCTTCGATTCGGAGCCGCCCAGCTCCTGGCTGTAGCGGTTACGAGGCCCGGTTTTCTGCAAGGAAGCCGGGCTTTTTCGTGGGCGGTTGG
Source organism: Hymenobacter arcticus (assembly GCF_054779975.1). Taxonomy (NCBI): domain Bacteria; kingdom Pseudomonadati; phylum Bacteroidota; class Cytophagia; order Cytophagales; family Hymenobacteraceae; genus Hymenobacter; species Hymenobacter arcticus. The sequence goes on along the minus strand of NZ_BAAGXF010000001.1, from coordinate 165,889 downwards.
GGCTGGTTTGCCCTCCGGGTGACCCCACCCCCTAGCCCCCTCTCCCGAAGGGGTGGGGTCACCCGGAGGGCGACCTAACCCACCTACGCCGGCCGGCGCGGGGCGCGCTTGGCCTTGGGCGCGGGGGCGGGCAGTAGCGGCGCTTGCAGCTGACGATACGCCTGAAACAGGAATTCGAGGCGGCTGAGCTCGGTGGGGAAGGCGGCGGCGCGGTAGCAGGCATCCACGGCGCGGTCGAGGGTGGCGTGGGCGCGTACCAGCGCCGGCGGCATCGTGAGCGGGTCGTAGAGGGTGGCCAGGCTCTCGGCGGGAAACTCGGCCCGGGCCGCCAGCACCGCTTGCGCGGCGGCTTCCACGCTGGCTGTTTGCTTGGGGGTGGGACTTTGGGGGAAGGGGAAGTTGTTGTAGACGAGTAGTCCCGAGTACCGGAAGTCGCTCTTCAGACGCCCGCAAACTGTTCGCATCCAAGCCATGTGCATGGTTGAAGTGAGAACACCAAAGTGGTAAGGGGAAGCACTAGGCACCGTTCGGCATAAGTCAGAGGCAATAATATCAGGCGGCATAAAGCCAATTGGTATGAAGCGCCTATTTTCTGAGGAAACACCGGGAATCAAAATATACTCCGTTTTTGGTTGGCGCTGCTCTCCGAATAAAGATGGAAAGTCGGCTAGCCTAACTGTTGCAGCGCGCTTGCTCACTTTGCGATAATCGCGCACTGCTTCAACACGCTTAACCACTTCCGGTAGCTTTCGCATCTCACTTGGAGATGCACCAACAAGCCATATACACCACCGGGGGATATTATTAATAAACTCTTGTGAGCCTACAAAACGCTTGATGAACTGCGCAGCATCTGGCTCCTTTGCCAGCAATTCATTTTTTTCTTCATCTGACAAAAGCAAATGTCCTCCATCGTTTGCCATACTACCATAGCTTATTTCAGGCACATTACTTAGCGGTTTGGTGCGCTTGGCTACCACTACATTTTCCGCATCTACCAAATACGGGTTGATATTATTCACCTTCAATTCTTGCGGCTCGCTGCGGGGGGTAGCGTAGTCGAACAGGCGGCGTACCGGTAATTCTTCCTGTCCAAATCCGACGATTACGCAGAAAACTTGCGCATTACCACGCGCTTCATTACTCCATTTGAAGGTGCGGTGCGCAAACTGAATCTTGACTCCCAGCCGCAGCATCTCACCCCACAAAATGCTGACCTGCTCACCCTGCGTGATACTATTGGTGCTCACCAGTGCCACGCGAATGGCAGTGCCTTGAATGAGTTGGGCAGCTTTTAAATACCAAGCCGCTACGTAATCAAGCACTCCCGCACCTTGCAGCTTGGGGCCAGCGATTGCCAGTAGTTCCTCGCGTTGCTGCACGCTCATTAACTTTGAGCCTATAAATGGTGGGTTACCAAGCACATAGGTATCCGCTCCGGTCGTGCGGTCGTGCGGTCGTGCGGTCGTGCGGTCGTGCGTTTTTATAAGATGTTGATAAATCCGGCAAATTAAGTACTTCTGCCCAATCTACTAACAACGCATTACCGTGCACAATCTTGGCGGTGCGCGTCAGGGGCAGGCGCAGGTAGAGGTTGCCGAAAGCTTCGGAGAGGCGCAGGTTGAGCTGGTGGTCCATGAGCCACATGGCGACTTCGGCAATGCGGGCCGGAAATTCTTCGACCTCGATGCCGTAGGCCTGGTCTACCTGCACGCGGGCGTAGAGGGCGAGGTCCACGGTTTGGCCGGTCGCCACCTGGGCAGCGAATTGGCGCTCCAGTATTTCCTGCTCCAGCAGGCGCAGCTCGCGGTAGGTGACGACCAGGAAGTTGCCGCAGCCGCAGCTGGGGTCCAGGAAGCGAATTTTCTCCAGGCGGGTGTGCAGGGCGTTGAGCCGGGTGCGGTTTTGGCCGGCGGCGGCCAGCTCCTGGCGCAGCTCATCCAGAAACAGCCCCTGAATAACCTTGAGGATATTGGCCTCCGAGGTGTAGTGCGCCCCCAGGTTGCGGCGCTTCACGGGGTCGGTGACGCTCTGAAACAGTGAGCCAAAGATGGCGGGCGAAATGCGCGACCAGTCGAAGTACGTGCACAAAATGAGCTGCTGCCGCAGCGCTGCGTCGAAGCTCGGAAACGGGAAAAACTCCGTGAACAGCGACCCATTCACGTAGGGCAGCTGGGCCAGGTAGGCGGGCAGGGCGCGCTGCCGGGTGGCGGGCGCCTGGTCGAGCACCGAAAACCACTCGGCCAGCCGCGTGCCCACGTCGGAGCCATCGTCGCGGGTGTGGGTTTCGAGAAATTCCTGAAAGGCGTTTTTCTCAAAGATGGCCGTGTCCTCGGCAAACAAACAGAAGAGGATGCGCACGAGCAGCACCTCCAGCTTGTGGCCGTGGTAGCCGTTGTGCAGCAGGGCATCGTGGAGCTCGCCCATCAGCTCGGCGGCCCGGATGTTGGCGGGGTCCTCGGGGCGGTATTCGCGCTTCTGGTAGCCGGTGAGGAAGGCGAAGAGGTGCAGGTTTTCGTGCAGCTGCGCCAGCCCAAACTCGTGCTCAGTGCCTTCGTCGAGGTCGTAGAGCCGGAAGCGGGCGAAGTCGCTTACCAGAATATATTTGGGCAGCTCGTGGTCTTTGAGGCCGGGGAAGTAGTCGCGGGCCTGCTGCCCAGCGCGGTCGAGGCTGCGGCCCCGGCTCTTGTGCTCCACTAGCAGGGTGCCTTTCCAAAGCAGGTCGATGAAGCCCTGCTTGCCATCGGCTTTTTTTATCGGGACTTCAAAGGAGGCTACGCGCCGCCGCTTCACGTCGAACACGTGGAAGAAGTCAATCCAGAACGACTGGGCATCGGCGCGCTCGTCGGTAGAATCCTGCCACTCCTGGGCAAAGCGGATGGCGCGGTCTTTTAACTCGGAAAGGGAAAGGGGCATGGGCAGGCGGGATGGGTGGGCAAGGTAGTAATGTTCAACGACGCACCCCACCCCGGCCCCCCTTGCTTTATGCGCAACATCCTTCGGGAGAGGGGGAGCCTGACGACTTGGTGCCGTGCATAACCGGCTCCCCCTCTCCCGAAGGGCCGGGGGGTGGGGTCAGTCGCAAGCACAAAAAAAGCCTGACCAATACGGCCAGGCTTTTCGTCGTTTAAGCTATTTGCAAATACCTTACCAAATGCGCGAGCGGTCAGCGGTGGCGCGCACCATCTTGTTGCCGTCTTTGCAGCCGAAGGCTTCGTAAAACTCGGGCATGTTGGACAGTGGGCCGTTGGTGCGGTACTGGCCGGGCGAGTGCGGGTCGGTTTGCACCTGCTGGCGCAGGGCCTCGGGGCGCTGGTTGGCGCGCCAGATTTGGGCGTAGCCCAAAAAGAAGCGCTGGCTGGGCGAGAAGCCGTCAATCTTCTGGCTGGCCTTGAACTGCGGCGTTTTCTGGAACGCCTGGTAGGCGATGGTGATGCCGCCGATGTCGGCCAGGTTTTCACCCATGGTCAGCTTGCCGTTCACGTGCACCGAGTCGAGGGGCGAGAAGGCGTCGTACTGCTTGCCCACCATGTCGGCCTTGGCGTTGAACTTCTCGTTGTCCTCCTTGGTCCACCAGTCGCGCAGGTTGCCTTTGGCATCGGAGCGGCGGCCCTGGTCGTCGAAGCCGTGGGTCATTTCGTGGCCGATTACCGCGCCAATGCCGCCGTAGTTCACCGCGTCATCTGCCTTGGGATCGTAGAAGGGGGGCTGCAAAATGCCGGCCGGGAACACGATTTCATTCATGCTCGAATTGTAGTAGGCGTTCACCGTGGGCGGCGTCATGCCCCACTCGCCACGGTCGATGGGCTTGCCAAACTTGCTGGTATTGTCCTTGGAGCGCCATTCGGCAGTGGCAAACAGGTTTTCGAGCGCGCTCTGGCGCGTGATTTTCAGCGCCGAATAATCCTTCCACTTATCGGGGTAGCCGATTTTCACGGCGAAGGCGTTGAGCTTCTGAATGGCCTCCTTCTTGGTGTCGGCGCTCATCCAGTCGGTGGCCATAATGCGCTCGGCGTAGGCCTTACGCAAGTTTTCGACCATCTCCTTGGCACGGGCCTTGGCGGCGGGGCTAAACGCCTCATCCACATATAGTTGGCCAAATGCCTCGCCCAGCGCGCCATCGGTGGCGCGCAGCGAGCGCTTCCAGCGCGGCTGCTGGAGCTTGGCCCCGGTGAGCGTTTGCGAAAAGCGGAAGCTGGCGTCGCTGTACGCCTTGGGCAGGGCCGAGGTCACGCCCTCCACCAGGTGCCAGCGCAGGTACTGCTGCTGGTCGGCAATGGGCGTGTTGGCCATCAGGGTGTTAGCGGCGGCCAGGAACTCGGGCTGACCGATGATGAGGTCCTGCGCGCTGCTAAGGCCGCTGCCTTTCAGCATCAGCGGAATATCGAGGTTGGGGTAGTCCTTGGTGGCCTGGGCCACGGTCACCTTGTTATAGTTCTTGAGGCGGTCGCGCAGGTCTACGCGGCTGCGGCTGGCGGTGGCCATCTTGGTTTCGAGGGCCAGCACGGCATCGGCGTTGGTGGCGGCCAGGCTTGGCGCATCACCCAGCAGCTGAAACACGCTGGTCATGTAAGCCTTGTAGGCGGCACGCACGGTTTTCGAGCGGCCATCTTCCTTCAGGTAATAGTCGCGGTCGCCGAGGCCCAGGCCGCCCTGGCCCATCGCCACGGCATACTGGGTGCTGTTCTTGCTGTCCTGACGCACGCCAAAGCTGTACCAACCCGTGCCAAACGACTTGGGGTCAGCCATGTACTTCTGAATGTCGCCCAGGCTTTTGAGGTTCTTAATCTGCGTGAGGCGGGGCTGCAAGTACTTGAGGCCCGCGGCCTCAATGGCGGCCGAGTCCATGGCGGCGGCGTAAAAGTCGCCCACTTTCTGGATGCTCGAACCCGGCTTGGCCGAGCGGTCGGCGGCAGCCTTCATCAAAATGCGCTTCTCCACGCCCTGGTTGCGGTCGGCCAGCTCATTAAAGGCGCCCCAGCGGGTTTCGGCGGCCGGCACAGGGTTGCTTTTCAGCCAGTTGCCGTTGGCGTAGTGGTAAAAGTCCTCGCACGGCGACACCGACTGGTCGATGTTGGCGAGGTTGATGCCCACGCCCTGCTGCGGCGGCGCGGGGCGCCGGACGGGCGGCCCAAAAGCAGTGGTAGCGGCCAGGCTGCCAAGGCCCAGCGTAGCCAGGGTGAAGCGACGGAATACGGTTGTAAGCATGGGCATGTTGGAGGAGTTGATGAATTCTGAGGGGAAGTTATAGACTACGTACCAGTAGCAGTGTTGCATCGACCGGGCACCGGGGCCGCTATTTCAAGTTAGCTGGTGCCCCAGCCTATCTTTGCGGCGCAACTTGTAGTATAAATCATTAATTATCAATTGATTAGTTGAAACAGCATTTTGAAACCCTGGATGGGCTGCGGGGTACGGCGGCGCTGCTAGTAGTTATCTACCACTTGCAGGCGGCGGTATTTGGCGCGTACGCCCTGATTCCGCTGCGGCATGCCTACCTGGCCGTCGATTTCTTCTTTCTGCTCTCGGGCTATGTTATCGGCTATGCCTACGACGACCGTTGGCCGGCCCTGCGGGTGCGCGATTTTTTTCGGCTTAGGCTGATTCGCCTGCACCCCCTGGTGCTGCTTACTACTGTTCTCGGGGCGCTCTGTTTCTACCTCGACCCGTATGCCCCGCTCATTCAGTACGCGAGCCCGCGGCACATGCTGGCAACCCTGGGTTTTGGGGTCCTGCTACTGCCTTTTTCCTCGCTGCCGCACCGGGCGGGCGAAACGCACTCGCTCAATGCGCCGTGCTGGTCGCTGCTGCAAGAGTACCTGATTAACATCGTTTACGCACTTGCGGGGTCGCGGCTGGGTCCGCGGGCGCTGGCCTGGGTGGTGGCCCTAGCGGCCAGCGCGCTGGTGGCCACCGCCTGGAGCCAGGGTGGCCTGCAAGGCGGCTGGAGTTGGGACACGCTGTGGGTAGCCCCCATCCGCTCGGCATTTCCCTTTTTTGCGGGGCTGCTGCTCTACCGGCGGGGCCTGCGCTTTCGGTTGCCCGAGGCCTACTGGGTGCTGTCGGGGCTGCTGCTGGCGCTCTTTGCCGCGCCGGCGTGGCCCTATGCCGGCCTATATGAGGCCGCCTGCGTTATCGTGGTTTTCCCACTAATGGTGGCGGCTGGGGCTGGTTCGCCTGTGCAAGCGGGGTGGCTGCGGGCGCTTTGCCGGTGGGCGGGGCGGCTGTCGTACCCGCTCTACCTGGTGCACTACCCATTTATTTATATTTTCACCAATTGGGTGCAGGCCACGCGGCCTACCGTGGCGCAGGCTACCCCCGTAATGGTGGCCCTCACCGGCTTTTTCCTGGTACTGGCCTGGGGGCTGCTGCGCTACTACGACGAGCCGGTGCGCGCCTGGCTAGCGGCCCGCACCCGCCCGGCCACCACCTAAAAAACCCGCTCCGGAAGGGAGCGGGTTTTTAGAATTAGTTAACCAACTAACTGGTAATCTACCAGATGCGGGCCTGCTCGGCGGCGGGCCGCTCCATCTTATCGGTGGGCTTGCAGCCGAAGGCTTTGTAAAACTCGGGCATGTTCATGAGCGGGCCATTGGTACGGAACTGCGCCGGCGAGTGCGGGTCGGTAAGTACCTGCTGGCGAGCCGCTTCAGGGCGAATGTTGGTGCGCCAGATTTGGCCCCAGGCCAGGAAGAAGCGCTGGTCGGGCGTGAAGCCGTCGATGCTCTTGCCTTCCTTGTACTGCGGCGTTTTCTGAAACGCGTTGTAGGCGATGGTGAGGCCACCGAGGTCGGCCAGGTTTTCACCCATCGTCAGCTTGCCGTTCACGTGCACCGAGTCGAGGGGCATGAAGGCGTCGTACTGCTTGCCCACCATCGCGGCTTTGGCGTTGAATTTGTCGCCGTCTTCCTTGGTCCACCAGTCGCGCAGGTTACCCTTCGAGTCGTACTGCCGGCCCTGGTCATCAAAGCCGTGGGTCATTTCGTGGCCGATTACCGCGCCAATGCCGCCGTAGTTCACCGCGTCATCGGCCTTGGGGTCGTAGAACGGCGATTGCAGGATACCGGCTGGGAACACAATCTCGTTCATCGGCGGGTTGTAGTAGGCGTTCACCGTGGGCGGCGTCATGCCCCACTCGGTGCGGTCGATGGGCTTGCCAAACTTGCTGAGGTTGTCCTCGGCGGCCCAGGTGCGGGCGGCCAGCACATCCTGCAAGTAGCTCTGGCGGTTGATGTTAAGCTTGGAGTAGTCCTTCCACTTGTCGGGGTAGCCGATTTTTACGGTGAAAGCATTGAGCTTCACCAGGGCCTCCTTTTTGGTGGCCGCGCTCATCCAGTCGGTGGCCATAATGCGCTCGGCGTAGGCCTTGCGCAGGTTCTCAATCATTTCCTTGGCGCGGGTTTTGGCAGCGGGGCTAAATGCCTTATCCACATACAGTTGGCCAAAAGCCTCGCCCAGCGCGCCGTCCGTCGAGCGCAGCATGCGCTTCCAGCGGGGCTGCTGCTGCTTGGCACCGCTCAGCACCTGCGAAAAGCGGAACGCCTCGTCGCCGTAGGCTTTGGGCAGGGCGCTGGCTACGCTGCTCACCAGGTGAAAGCGCAGGTATTGGCGCTGGTCGGCAATGGGCTCGGCGGCAAGCATGGTGCTCACCTCCTTCATAAATTCGGGCTGGCCCACAATCACTTCCTTGGCCGTACCGAGGTGGTTATCCTTCAGCAGCAGGGGCAGGTTGAGGTTGGGAAACGCCTTGCTGGCCTCGGCCACGGTCATCTTGTTGTAGTTGGCCTGCGGGTCGCGCAGGTCCACCGGGCTCTTGCTGGCTTTGGCCAGGCGCGTTTCAATGCGCATAACGGTGGCAGCGTTGGCGGCGGCGGCCGTTTCGCTGTCGCCGAGGCGCTTGAAGGTGTTGGTCAGGTAGGTTATGGCCGCGGCCCGGATGTTTTTCGAGCGCGCATCGTCCTTCAGGTAGTAGTCGCGGTTGGGCAGCGAGAGGCCGCCCTGGTAAAACTGCACCGCGTACTGGGTGCTGATTTTCTCGTCCTGGCCCACGCCCGAGTTAAACCACACGCTGCCGGCCTGCGCCTTGGGGTCAGCCAAAAACTTCTGCATTTCGGGCAGCGTTTTGATGGCCGCAATGCGGTCGAGATAAGGCTTGAGGTACGTGAGGCCGGCCTGCTCAATGGCGGCCGTGTCCATAGCGGCGGCGTAGAAGTCGCCTACTTTCTGGGCGTTGGTGCCCTTCACGGCCTTGCCCGAGTTGCGGGCCAGCTCCTCCAAAATGGCCTTTTGGGTGGCATTGTTGCGGTCGGCCAGCTCGTTGAAGCTGCCCCAGCGGCTTTCGGCGGCGGGTACCGGGTTGTTTTTCAGCCAGTTGCCCGATGCGTAGTGAAAGAAGTCGTCGCAGGGGCTCACCGACTTATCAATGTTGGCGGGGTTGATGCCCACGCCAGCGCTAGCGGTGGTTTGGGCCAGCGCGGGGCTCGCGGCGGCCAGGCCCAGCGCCGCCACGGCCAGGGCCGCGCCCCGCTGGTAACGGGAAGTTGTTGACATAAAAAGAAAAAAGTGGATGGGAGGGGGTGGGGTTAAGGCCCGCAAGTTAAGCGCCGGTTACGGTTGCGAAAAAAAGTATTTGTGGGCGCTACTAACTGCCGGCTGGTACTTTTGCGGCCGCTTGCCGGGGCCAGGTCAGCCTCCGGCAGCGGAACTTTCAGCGGCTGGCCCCGGCTTACTTCTCCACTTATGCCTTTATACCCCCGCCGCGCCGCGCCCCCGCCCACCGAGCCCGCCGCGCCACTCAGCCTGGGCGCGCTCATGGCGCAGGTGCGCGCCGCGCTGCACCATCGCTTCCCCGATAGCTACTGGGTGGTGGCCGAGGTGGCCGAAATGACGCGCCCGCGCCAGGCCGGCGGCCACTGCTACCTCACCCTCACCGAGCCCGCGGCCGACGCGGCGGCGCTGGGTTTCACGGCGCAGGCCCGCGCCACCATGTGGGGCAGCCGCTACGCCCAGCTCGCGCCCGCCTTTGCCGAGGCCACCGGCCAGGAGCTGCGCCCCGGCCTGCGCCTGCTGCTGCGCGTGAAGGTGACGTTTCACGAGCAATACGGCTTTTCGCTCGATGTGCTGGCCCTCGACCCCAGCTACACGGTGGGCGAGCTGGCCCGCCTACGCCTAGCCACCTTGCGCAAGCTGCAAGAAAAAGACCTGCTTGAGCGCCAACAAGAACTCGTGCTGCCACTGGGCCCGCAGCGGCTGGCCGTTATCTCGTCGCCCACGGCCGCTGGCTTTCAAGACTTTGTGCGTCAGCTAGAGGAAGCGCCGTTTGATTTTGCGCTGACCCTTTTCCCTGCGCTGATGCAGGGCGAGGATGCGCCGGCCAGCATTCGGGCGGCGCTCGATGCCATTCGGCCGCGCCGGGGGCAGTTTGAGGTAGTGATTATCATTCGGGGCGGCGGCTCGAAAACCGACTTGCTGGCCTTCGACGAGTATGGCCTGGCGGCGGCAGTAGCCGCGTTTCCGCTGCCCGTGCTCACCGGTATCGGCCACGAGCGCGACGAAGCCGTGGTAGACCTGGTGGCCCACCGCGCCCTCAAAACGCCCACCGCCGTGGCCGCTTTCCTGGTTGAGCGCCTAGCCCGCCTCGAAGGTATTTTTCTGGAATACGCCGACCGCGTGACCGAGCGCACGCGCCAGCACCTGGCCCGCCACCACGCCCAGGTGCAGCGCCTGACCGACAGCTCGCGCGCGGCCGCTCACCAGCAGCTGCGCCACGCGCAGGCGGCCCTGGCCCAACGTGGCCGCCAGGCCACCCACGCCCCGCGCCAGCACCTACGCCAGTTGGGCCAGCACCTCGAAGGCTACCGCTACACGCTGCCCGCCGCCGCTCGTCGCGCCATAGGCCAGGAGGAGCAGCAACTGCGCCGCCGCGCCCGCACGGTACTGCGCCGCTTTGCGCGCCACCACCAGCGCCGCCGTGAGCACCTGCTCACGCAACGCTTTTTACTCCAGCGCCAGTTGGAGAAAGCACTTAAAAACTATGAGTTAAAAGCGCTGACTTTAGAAACGACCATTCTCAGACGCGAAAATCACATTTTGCGTCAATTGCCTGTTCCTGTTCAACCAGCTAATTCATAATCAATAACCTGTAATTAATTAAACAGCAGTGACTTACAACGAAGCCATTCAGGAGCTGGAAACGATTCTTCGCAGCCTCGAAACCGACCAGGTAGACGTAGACGACCTCACGGCCCGCGCCGAGCGCTCGGCCGAATTAATTCGCCTGTGCCGCCACAAGCTCCGCCACGCCGAAGCCTCGCTCGACCGCGTATTCGACTCGCTGGATGAGGACGATGCCGAGCCTGAAGAAGTCGAGCAAACGCCTGATAACGAAGATGATGATGACGCCGACGATTACCAGTCGGGTGGGCCGGGCCGCCCCGCCTCACCAAGGTTATTTTAACGTAATTTGATAAGTAGAAAAGGCGGCCCGCATAAGTTGCGGGCCGCCTTTTCTACTTATCGAATTAATTATTTACTGCCGCGCCGCACGTGAATTTGCACGCGCTCGCCGTCCTCACTGGTGGTGGGCATCACGTCGATGCGGTCGGCCTCGTCGTAGTATGCGGCTAGGCCGCGCACTATGCCAATGGCCAGGCCGCCCATGCGGCGGGGTGATACGTAATTAATCATTACCTCGTTGGCGTTCAGGCGCTTGACTTGCAGCACGGGCGGCGAGTTTTCGGGGTGTTCGCGGCGCACTTGGTTGTGCAGGCTGTGCTCGGTATTTTCCAGCATTTCGAGCGTGCGCCAGTCGGGGTTAATGTATTTCTGATACATGTACATCAAATCCGGAACCAGGTATTCGCCGAATTTTTCGTGCAGCTCGCCGGGCGAAACGCCTATTTTGGTGGCGGCCTGGCCTATCAGGGCATACATGTGCTCGTCGGGATAAACTTCTTTGTGGCTGAAATCGCCTGATTTCAGGTCGGCGGCGTCCACCAGTTTCAGCCAGGTACTGTGGTCGTATTGCGTTTGAACGTAGCGTTTGAGGAGCGTAAATATGGTGCCGTGCATAAACTGATAGGGCTAGCGGTTTGGCGAATACAACGCAGGCCCGCTGGAAATGTTAACGGCTCATCCAAATAAAAAAGCGCCCGCTCTGCCACTAGGGCAAAACGGGCGCTTTCCGTAAATAGGGAGCGGTAACAGCCTAAATATTACCTACTACTGTCATAGTGGTGAGCGTGGGGCCCACGCTGCCGCCGGTGGGTTCCACCGTCATGGCGAAGGTTTGGGCACTGGCAATATCCTTCATTTGCTGGAGGCTGTCGCCGGCGGCCGTGTTGAAGGCCAGCACGCCGGCATCAATGGGCTTGCCCTTATCCAAGGCCCACAACTGGTATTGCTTGCCAGCGGGCAGCTTGGGCAGGTTTTGCACATCAACGAATACGCGGTGCGTGGCAGCGCTGTACAGCACCCGGGCCTTGGCATCGGCATGGGCCGGGGTACCGGCCAGGGCCACCATCTTAAACTCCTGGGGCGAGCGCAGTACGTGCAGCTGCTCCTGCGTGGAGCTGAGGCGGCGCTCCATCACCTGTGAGGTTTGGGCAAAGCGGGCTTGGGTATTTTGCGCAGCAACCAGGTCAGAGTCAGCCTGTTGCCAGCGGCTATAAAGCAGCGCATTGGCCGCCAGGCTCAGCAGCAAGGCTATGGAGGCGGCAATGGCCCACCCACTGCGCTGGGCCACGGGCGAACTAACAGAAGCAGTTTCGGCGAGGTGCGGGTTGGAAGCCGACACCCGCATGGTGGGGGCCGGTGCGGCGGCCGCGACAGGGGCTACTGCCGCCGGCGCAACAGCGGCAGTAGTCCCAATTTCGGCTAGTACATTACGGAGTACCCGGTCGCGCAGGGCGGCGGAGGGCGTTTGGGCATGAGCCTCGGCGTAGAAGCCGATGCCATCCAGCAGCTCATCCAGCTCCTGGCGGACCTGGGGTGAGCGCGCCGCCCAGGCTTCTACTTCGGCCTGGGCGGCCGGGTCAAGCTCACCTAAAGTGTATTGCTCTAGGCGGCCTGATTCGATATAGGTTTGGAAATCTTCCACGGACTTGGATATTATTAACGGATAAGTTTGGCCAGTATTTTCAGAGCGGTGCGGGCGCGGGTTTTAACCGTTCCCAAGGGCAGGTTGAGTTCCTCGGCTGCCTCACTTTGGGTGAAGCCGCCGAAGTAGAGCAGGTCGATAACTTGGCGTTGTTCGGGCACCAGCTTGCGGGTGATTTCCTGCAAGCCCACGTGCTCGGGGCGGAAAGTCTCGGGAGCCGCCTGGCGTTGCGCAGCCAGACTATCGTCGAGGCCCTGAGTGCGAGAACCTACGCGGTGCTGCCGTGAGCGGATTTTGTCAATGGCTAAATTTCGGCTGATATTCACCACCCAGGTAAATAAGCGCCCCTTGGAAGTATCGTAGCTAGCCATTGAATGCCAGATTTTTACCAGGGCCTCTTGCAGCACATCAGCGGCCTCTTCCTCATCCTTCACGATGCGGTTGATAACGCCGTAGAGCGCCGCCGAGTAACGGTCGTAAAACTCGGTCATGGCCGACTGGTCGCGGTCGCGCAGGCGGCCGACCAGTGCCGCTTCGGCGGCAGTGGGGGTGGATATGGAGGGGAGGTCGGACACGGGTAAAAACGAAAGAACAAAACCGACGGGGCCAGCCGAAACGTTCGGCAACCCGCGGCGAATGTAGGATAATTTTGCGTTTTGGGCGGTGTGGTGCTGCCAGGCAGCCAGCAGCAGCGGCCTGAGCCCCTGGTACTAAGTGCGTAACCTGGTAGCCTACTGTACGGTTTATAAAACAAGGCGGCGGTTGTTTACCCAAAATTTACGGGCTTGCTCTTTCCTTGCTATGGCTATTGAATCGATAAACCCTTACACTGGCCGGCGGTTGCGCCGCTTCACGGCTTTCTCGTGGGCGAAAACCGAGCGCATTCTGGCGCAGGCGCACCGGGCGGCGGCGCAGTGGCGTAGTACCGCCTTTGCCGAGCGCGCGGCGGTGCTGCGCCGGGCCGCCACGCTCCTGCGCGAGCGCCAACACGAGCTGGCCCACCTCATGGCCATCGAAATGGGCAAGCCCCTGCGCGATGGCCGCGCCGAAGCCCTGAAGTGCGCCACCTGCTGCGACTACTACGCCGAGCACGGCGCTGCTTTTCTGGCCGATGAGGAAGTGAAAACCGATGCCGGCCGCAGCTTCATCAGCCACGCGCCGCTGGGGGTGGTACTGGCCATTATGCCCTGGAACTTCCCGCTGTGGCAGGTGGTGCGCTTTGCCGCGCCCGCCCTCATGGCTGGCAACGTGGGCCTGCTCAAGCACGCGCCCAACGTGCCGCAGTGCGCGCTGGCTTTGGAAAAACTATTGCACGATGCGGGCCTGCCGCCGGCCGCGTTTCGCACCCTGCTCATTGACACGGACTTGGTGCCCCAGCTGCTGGCCGACGACCGGGTGCGGGCCGCTACGCTCACGGGCTCGGAGCGGGCGGGTGCGGCCGTGGCGGCCACGGCCGGGCAGCACATCAAAAAGACCGTGCTGGAGCTGGGCGGTTCCGACCCGTTTATCGTGCTGGCCGATGCCGACCTGCCGCTAGCGGCCCAAACCGCCGCCCAGGCCCGCATGCTCAACGCCGGCCAAAGCTGCATCGCCGCCAAGCGCTTCATCGTGGAGAAAAGCGTGCAGCCCGAGTTTGTGCGATTATTAAAAGGTCACTTGCAGGCCCTGCGCTACGGCGACCCCCTCGACGAAGCTACCGACTACGGCCCCCTGGCCCGCCCCGACCTTGCGGATGCGCTGGCCGCGCAGGTAGCCGCCTCGGTGGCGCAGGGTGCCCGGGTAGCGCTGGCCGGCGGCCAGCCCCAGGCCGGGGCCACGCAGTTTGACCCCCTCATTCTCACCAACGTGCGCAAGGGCCAGCGGGCGTATGAGGAAGAGTTTTTTGGGCCGGTGGCGCTGGTGCTCACCGCCCGCGACGCCGGCCACGCCGTGGCTCTGGCCAACGACTCGCCCTACGGCCTCGGCGCGGCCGTGTGGACCCGCAATTTGGCGCAGGCCGAAGCCATTGCCCGGCAGCTGGAGAGCGGAGCCGTATTCATTAATAGTATGGTGAAATCAATGCCCGAGTTGCCCTTTGGCGGCGTGAAGCACTCGGGCTACGGCCGCGAGCTTTCGCGCCTGGGCATGCACGAGTTCGTCAACCAAAAAACCGTTTGGATTGCGAAGGAGGAGAAGCCGGCTACCAATAGAACGGAGTAATCAGGAAGCATTCCAAGAAATCAAAAAGAACGTCATGCAGACCGCAGGGAAGCATGACGTTCTTTAATCAGCAGTATCCCACCACTTTGTACACTACCCAGCCCGATAATTCGTGCAGCAGCAAGCTCCAATCGCTGAGGGCGTTGGCACTGGGCAGCAGCCAGTAGTCGGGCGTCCAGCTGCGGTCACTGGTGCGAAAATCGGCTGGAAAGGATTGCGGGTGCAGGCCCACCTGCGCAAAGCAGCCCAATGCCCGCCGCTCGTGGAAGGCCGACGTTACGAGTATCAACGACTTGATATCGGGGTGCTTAATTAACAACTCTTTGGTAAACAGCGCGTTCTCGCGGGTGTTGCGGCTGTGCTCATCCAGCAGGATGTCGGCATCGGGCACGCCGGCCAGGCGCAGCAGCGTGCGCAGGCTGCCGGCCTCGGTGCCCTGGGTGGTGAGCACGGCCCCCGAGCCACCCGAAATAATAATGCGCCGCACCCGCCCCGCCCGGTACAGCCACAGCGCATTGGTAAATCGGTCGGCGCCCTGGCTCAAATACACGCGGTCGTGGGGCGATTTATTGCCGATGGTGACCCCCGTGAGCAACACTGCCGCATCGGCTGGGGCCACGGCGGCCAAGGGCACGGCCGGCACTTCCCAGGCCAGCAGCGCCTCGTTAACGAGCGCATTGCTGGTACCGAGGAGCGCCACGAGCAGCGCCGCGCCCAGCCAGCGCGCCCGCGCCCGGCCGTCGGGCCGGGCCAGCCACGCGGCCAGCAGCAGTCCCACCAGCCACACAGTGGGCAATAGTATGAAATCGAGGACTTTAGAAAGTATGAAGAACAAAATAAGCAGGTGGTTTTAAGTGAACAGCGCTGGCGGCAGTGGTGCAACTCAGGCTTGCCACCAGTCCAGCTCGGCCTGGCTGATGGGGTAGGTTTCGAGGGGTTTCAGCACCCGCACCCAGCGAATGGGCAGTACCTTTTTGGCCAGCTTACGCACAAGTGGATTAAGGCTGGCCTCCAGGATAGTGCGGCGCGTGCGGGGGCTGTAACCGAGCCAGCCGGGCAGCTTGGCAAAGGCAATGGGGCGGGCGGCGGCTTTGTCGCGCTTGGCCGTCCAGCGCACTTCCCAGTAGGTGTACAGGTCGCGCCGCTCGGCGGGGGTGAGGCGAAATACCTGGTTGTAGCGCGGCTCCTGCTCGCACAGCTCCACCATCCGAATGAGGCTGGCCAGCCATTTGTCGCTGGTGGCGGTGCGCTGGTTGGGCTGCAGCTGGTAGACGGCCAGCATTTCGTCGATGTACTGGCCGGGCTCCAGGTTAGCCACGCGGTACCACAGGTCTACATCGGCGCACATGTCGACCTCGGCGCGCAGGCCGCCAGTGAGGTCGAAATAATGCCGCTTAATAAACGTGGCGTGCTGGGAAGGCACTTCGTGCAGCAAAATATTGCGGGGCGTACTCTCGCCGTGCGGGTGGTTTTCACCCACCACCACGCCTTCCAGGTTTATCGCGTAGTCGCCGCCCGACACAAAGCTGGCCGCGGGGTGGCGCTGAAACGCGGCCGCCATGCTCCGAAACGCGCCCGCCAGGTAGTAATCGTCGGAGCTTTGAATGGCCAGAATTTCGCCCGTGGCGCGGGCCGCGCCCTTGGTCACGGCATCGACAAAACCCGCGTCGGGGGCCGACCACCAGGTGAGTTGGGCGTCGTACTTCTTTAGCATGGCCACCGTCTCATCCGTCGAGCCACCGTCTGCCACGATAACCTCCACCCGCCCGGGATAATCCTGCTTTAAAATACTTAGCAGCGTGCGCTCAATAAACTGGCCCTGGTTGTAGGAGGGAATAACAACGGATAGCGATGGAAACGCCTGCATGTCTGCTGGTTATGGAATAATCTGTCCGGTGGCCGATAGGCAGCATGCCGGCAAGCGCCTTCTCTAAATCGAGGTAAAAGGAGGCGTGCGTAGCCCCGCGCAAAACGTGGGCCGGGAGTGTCTGCCGGGCGTTTTGTGCACCCGGCAGACTATCGAAAATACCGGCTGCGCTTACTTGGCGGGCACAAACGCGCGCAGGCGCGCAAGCTGCGCTTCTACCTGCGCCTCTTCGGTGAGGGCATCGCACTCGATGAGGCGGCCCTGGCAGTAGCTCACGAAGAAGGGGGCTATTTTTTGCTCCATCATCTTCTTGGCCACCGGGTTTTGGTCTGTGTCGAGGCGCACGAAGAGGATGCCCACGTTCTCCGGCTCGTCCACAAACTTGGCAAATGGTGGAGCCAGGGAGGAGCAGATGTCGCAATTCTCGGACGTGAATTTGGCGAATACCTTGAGGTGCTCGTGGGTGAGGCGGCGTAGGTGGTCGTCGTCGGTATCAACCACGTGCTGGCGGGCGTCTTCGGTCATAACTAAAGCAAGAAAAGATTGTCGTCAAACTGGCAGCGTCGGGCAAAGGTTCAGGTTAACTAAAGTGCTTAGCGGCGCAGCATCAACTCCCGAATGTACCGCACCGGGGCACTGCCGTAGCTCAAAAACTGCTCGTTGAATTTTTTGAGGTTGAATTTGCTGCCCTCGCGCTGCTTGATTTCATCGCGCAGGGCCACTATTTCGGTATAGCCCGTGAAGTAGGAACTGAGCTGTACCTGGCTGAGGGTGGCGCGGTGCCACTTGTTGCGGGCCTCGGCTTCTTCCTGAAAGCCCACGCCGGTGAGCAGCGCCACCACATCGGCCTCGCTGGCGTTTTGGGTCTGGATGAGGTTGTCAACCACCGCATTAAGGGTCGAGCGCATGTTCCACTTGTCCCACAGCAGCCAGATTTCGTCCGAGTTGTTGCCGTAGCCGGCCTCCAGCATCAGGCGCTCCGAGTACACGGCCCAGCCCTCAATCATGGCCCCGTTGCCGAAAATGCTTTTCACCAGCGAGGGCGAGCGGTTGGCGTACACGAGCTGCGTGTAGTGCCACGGAATGGCCTCGTGGATGTTGAGAATCTGCAAGGTATAGTCGTTGTACTCGCGCAGGTAGCTCTCGGCCTGGGCGGCCGTCCAGGTGGCGGGCAGCGGCTCCACGTTGTAGTAGGTGTTGGCCTTGGTGTCGTAGGGGCCGGGGGCGCTCACGCTGGCCCCCGCACCGCTGCCGCGCATGTAGCCCGGCGTTTCGCGCACTACCAGCGGCTTGCTGGGGTCCTGGGTCAGCAGGTCGTGGTCGTTCACAAACTTGGTGAGGGTCGGAATCTGGCGCTTCACCGCGTCCACAAAGCCGTCGCGCGGAGCGTGCTTGAGGGTCAATTGATTGATAACCTGGCGAATAAGCACTAGCGTGTCGGCGGGCATGGGCTGGCCAGCGCAGTACTTCGGAAAAAGCCTCGCCGCCCGCCGGCCCATGTCGTGCAGCAGGTCGGCCTTGTGCTGCTGAGCAAGCTTAAACACCTCGTCGGCCGAGTAGCGCGACTGAACATCCAGCGCAAACTTGCGGGCAAACAACGCCTTACCAATGCGGAACGACCGGTACCTGGGAACATACGCGGGCATGGCCTTCGCCAGATACCCCAGGTAGCCATCAATGGCCGTGCGCGCCCCGGCAATGCGCTGAGTTAACAACTGCTTTTCGGCAGTGCGCAGGCCCGACTTGCGTACCGAGTCAGCCAGGGCCGCCCCAAATACGGCCAGGCCGCCTTGGTTTTGCTCAAAAGCTAGCTTGGTGTGCTCTGCGGTGGGCTGGTAAATGTTGGCCCGCGCCGCCTGGTAATACGCCTGCGCCCCGGCTATTTTGTCGGAGATATTGCGCAGGCGGCGGTCCAGCGGGTAGTGGCGGCCGTTGAGCAAGTCGCCCACGCTGGCGCCCAGGTTGTAGCTGGCGGGGTTCCACTGCCAGCTTTTGAGCGTGTCGGCGTACCAGCGCTGCGAACGCAACTCGTTGGTAAGTAAGTGATAGTCAATCTGATTGTTAGGTGATAGGCTGTCGAGCGAAAAACGGCCGAGCGCGCCCAGGTTCTGGGTTACAAAAGCCGCCTCGCGCCGGCGCTGCGCCGCATCCGGAATCACCAGCAGCGAGTCGTACTTGTGAAAGCCCTGCGACGAAGCGTAGTCGGGATTCTGCTTCCACAAATCCAGAATAAACTGATTCTTGAAGCGGTCGAAGCGCGCATCGGCCGGCGTGCCCGTAATCGAGCTGGTGGCAGTACTAGTAGAATTGCTGGTGCAGCCAGGCAGGGCCAGCGCTAGCAAAGGCAGGTAGCGAAGTTTCATGCAGCGAAAGTAGGGGTGGGGCCGGGCGCAGCCAGCACCAACTGCCGGGTAATACCAATAGTTAGCCCCATTATTACTCGCCCGCGGCTACCCGCTAATAACCCTATAGTTACACCTCGGCTACCTCGCCCGACCCGAAATAATAAATAATGCCGCGCACTTCGGCGTAGCCTAATTCCCGAAATAAATTACCGTAATCACGCAGCCGGATTTTGTGAATATCCTGCGGCGGTGGCAGCTTAAAATCCAGCATGGTCACCGTCTGTTCGGCTCGGCTGGAGCCCGCGCCAAACACAATGCGGTCGGGCTTGTAGGCGCGCTGGGTGCGGCCGCCAATTAATATCTCGCGCTCCGTTTCTACGGCCAGGTTTTCGGCAAAAAACGGGGCCAGGTACGGGTCAGCCAGCAGTTGGGTGAGGCCAGCCTCCAGGGCCGGCCTTTCCTGCTGATTCACCACGCCTTCGGCCACCAGCTGACGTAGCGTGCGGCCCAAATCCTGGGCCGATAGCAGCCGGCGCAGCGCGTAGTGCAGCTTGCGGTTGAGCTCTCCCAGCTTCTCTTGCTCGTCAAAATCAAATACGGTGGTAGCGTGGCGGCGCAGCTTGAGGCGCTCGGGCCAGGGCGTGGAGGTGAGGTTGGTAAGAGCGAAGTTGGTTTCCGGTTTTTGATTCCTGGTTTTGGGGGTCGCCGCCGCGCCTTTGTTTAATACGAAACTGGTGCTATTGGCCTGCCATTGACCTAGTTGGCGCAGATAGCCAGCTAGTAGGTCGGCCACGTCGCGGGCCGCGCCCTGGGCGGCGGCCGGTACAGCTTCCGCCGATGAGGGCGGCAATTCGCCGGTTGTTTTTTTAGCTTCGGCGGGCGTTTTGCTGAGTATATAGAGCCGGTGGCGGGGGCGGGTAAACGCTACGTAGAGCGTATTAAGCCCGTCGAGCAGCGTCTTTTCGCGTTCTTCGGCATCCTGTTCCGCCAATGGAGTGTAAATCAATGTCTTATTGAGACGCACCACAGCTACATCGGGTAGCTCGGGCAGGGGTTTTTCGCGCGCGTCGAGGCGGCCCCACAGCAGCTCGCCGGCGTGAGGCACCAGCGACCAGTCGGCAAACGGCACAATGACAATGCCATACGCCAGCCCCTTGGCCTTGTGCACCGTGGTAATGGTAACGGCATCGGCCCCGCCCGGCGCATTAATGCTAAGCGAGCCCTTGCGCTCGTCCCAGTGCGTCAGAAAATTGCCCAGATTATTACCGAATTTCAAACTAAATTCCAAGGTCAAATCCAGAAAGCGAAACAGGTAGTCACTCTCCGCATTTGCCCCCAGCAATCCGAAAATACCAATTAGCTTTTCGGTTAATTCATAGAGCCCCAAATTACCGGTGGTCTGCTCGTTCACGTCGAAGCCCAAGCTGCGCAACTCGTCAAAAAAGGGCGTGCTGCTCTCCTTCTTATTGGCTACATCGGCAATGTGCCAGGCCCGCGCCGGGGTGGGGGCTAGGTGGCGCACTACCTTGTCCAGCAGCAACAGCGCCTCAGCCCGCGCCAGGGTATCGCTGCCCTGGTGCAGCACCCGCATCACAGCCACCAGCAGGTTCACTACCTCGGCAAATTGCAAGGCCAGCGAATCGGCCGATATAATGGGGAAGCCACGCTCTTTCAAGAACTTAGCTAACAGTCGGCTTTGGCGGCGGGTGCGGCATAGCACGGCCACATCGCGCAGGTGGTAGCCATCGGCCAAAGCCTGCTCTACCAGCTGCAAGGCCAGGTAGCAAGTGCTTTCGGCGTAGTCGAGCACCGCCTCGGCCGGGTAGCCAGGCAGCATTTCGGCTAGGTACTGGCCGGTAGCAGGCGCGTAGCGCTGAGCGGGCGCGTCATCTTGCGTAAATAATAATTCGACGTGCCCAGTCTGCGACCCCGATGTAATTACCCCGCCTGGAAAATCCTGCTGAAACCCTGGCTCAAAAATTCCTTGCACCAAGGCGTGCTCCCCACTGCGCTCCCGCACGTAAGAAAAGAATTCATTATTAAACCCAATTATTGCCGGCTCGCTGCGGTAATTAATAGCCAGCGAATGCGGCTCCAGGTTCTGCTGCAAGGTGTAATAGCGCTCATCCAGCAGCCGGCGCATGTTGGCGTCGCGCGCCCGGGCTGCCAGAGCATTAGTATCGCCCTGGTAAAGCCGTAAAATCTGCTCCAACTCGCCGCCCCGCCAGCGATAAATAGCTTGCTTAGCATCGCCTACCGCCAGCGATAAGCCGCCGTTGGCTACCGCATTCTCCACCAGCGGCAATAAATTATTCCACTGCAACACCGACGTGTCCTGAAACTCGTCGATTAATAAGTGTCGGTACTTTTCACCCAGCCGCTCGTAAATAAATGGCACTGGCTCATTCAGCACAATGGCCGCAATGCGTCGGTTAAATTCGGAAATCAACACTACGTTGCGCTCGCGGCTGATTTCTTCCACCAGTTTATTTAATTCGCTCAGTAGCGAGGCATGGAATAAAAACGGCTGCACCGCCCCCAGCAGCACGTAGCCGGGCAAGTGCTGCAACCGCAGTTCCAGCAGCTCATTAAACGCTGCTTCCAGCTCGGGCTGGGCGGCTTCAACGGCGGGCACCAAGCCCGCTTTTTTGGCCTTTTCGCTCCACCACTTGCCGCTATCGAGCGTCTTGCGGGCCGTGGCGGTCGGGAAAATCCCATCCTTCTCGGGCGGACTCAGCCAGCGTTCCCACTTGGTAAAGTGCCCGTAAATGCCGCCGCTACCACTGGCAAGGTGCTCTGCCTCAATGCCGCCCGCCGCCAGCACGGCCAGCGCGCGGTCAGCCTGGGCTTGCACTGCGTCTTCAGCCGCTCGCTGCCGCGCCCGAATATCCTGGTCGAGCGCTCGGAAATCGGCCATCGTTTTCTGCCCCAGTTGAGCCACGGCCTCGTGCACGCTCTCGCTGAATAGCGCCCGGCCAAAGTCCAGCAGTTCGTCGGGTAGCTTGTTCCAGTTGCGGCCTTGCTCGGCCTGGCCCAGCGCGTAGTCGGCCAGCGTCTGGCTCAGCAACTTGCTCTGCGGGTCGCGGTTCACCTTATCCAGCAGCGCGGCCACCGCTGAGCGCAGCACGCTATCGGTATCCAATTCTACCTCAAACGTGGCAGGCAAATTCAACTCGCGCGTAAAAGCCGTCACAATGCGCTGCACAAACGAGTCGATGGTACTCACCGCAAAGTCGGCGTAGTGGTAGAGCACCAGCCGAAACGTGGCCGTGGCGCGCCCCCGCACTTCGCGCTGCCACTCGGCCGGCGTGCGCAGGTAGCCGGGCAGCTGGCCTTCCTGGGCCAGCTCGGCCGCAACCTCCACTAGTAACGCATCAAGCTTATCGCCAGGGGCTTGCGTAAAGCGGCGCAGGGCGCCCACAATGCGCTCCTTCATCTCGCCTGCCGCGTCGTTGGTGAAGGTTATCGCCAGAATGCTCTTAAAATAATCGGGCTTGTAGATGCGCTCGCCGGTGGGGTCGGCCGGCTGCGGGTAACCCAGCGCCAGCTTCAGGTATTCTTTCGTTAATTGGTACGTCTTGCCGGAGCCGGCCGAGGCGGAATAGATGCGGAAAGGGGCAGGCATTAATGTAAGTACTAATAAATATGGACTACCCGGTTTATTACAAATTGAATTTCGATGGCTTCAAAAGCTCCATGAAATTCGCATGGGAGCTCGCCAAGGAGGGAATTATTGAAGCACAGCTGTCGCCACCAGAAACAACTCGAATGAAGGAGATACTCATTAGCACCCTAGCGGCGTATAATGAGTATGTTGACTACAACGAATATGAGCGGGTCGACTTGGATGGTTTCGGGATACAATATGTAGCCTACTCGAATAAAAAGGAAGAAAAAATAATCTGGATTAACGGATTCACTTTGAAGAGCAATTGGCATAGCCCAGAAGACGCATCCAGCTTTGAATCATATGCAGTACTTGTGCTAGATGGCGGCAACGGGTACTTTGAAACCACTATTAATTTAACCACCGGGGAAGCAACCGGTATCCAGATTCACGGCTCTGCTTAACTGGTGGCTGGCAGCAACCGCTCCACCACCTTCCCCGGTACCCTTACCGGCCGGCCGCTACCCGCATCCAGTAGCACCCACTGCGTTTCGGCGGCGCATAGCAACTGCCCATCATTCACGCGCTCGATGCGGGTGAGGCGCTTAGAGCTAGCGCCCTTCACGTCGGCCACCCAAGTGCTGACGCGGAGCTCGTCGCCGGCGTAGGCTGAGCGCAGGTAGCGCACGCGGTGCTCCTGTACCACCCACACCTGGGGCGGCAATTCGGCGGTGGGTGGGTAGAGGTGGTGCCAGTGGGCGGCGGCTATATCTTGTACCCAGCGCACGTAGGCCACGTTGTTGGCGTGGCCAAGCTGGTCGATGTCCGACTCCTCCACGGTAAAGACGTGACTGTAAGCGTGAGTAGGGGCGGCGGGCGTGTCCATAAGTTTTTTTTGAGCGTGACGAAGTTCGGGGATTTTGTCTATCTTTGGCGCAACCCAAGGCTCTGTGGTGCTGTTCCGGTCCGCTCCGGTGTGTTAGCATCCAAGGTCCCCAGCTTGCCACTGGGCTTTGGCGACACCCCAAACTTTTTTTATTATGCCGACCGGAACGGTAAAATTCTTCAATGAAACCAAAGGCTTTGGTTTCATCAAAAACGACGAGACTGGCCAAGACATCTTCGTCCACGTCACCGACCTAGTAGACGCCAAGTCGCTACAAGAGAAAGACAAAGTTCAGTACGAAGAGGCGCAAGGCCGCAAAGGCCCGAACGCCGTGAAAGTGTCGTTGCTCTAAGCTGCCTCACCTTTCGTGCTACCGAAAAGCGCCTTCCCACGCGGGAAGGCGCTTTTTTGTGACTCTCTTAAATCGTCTGTCATACTGACGAAGGAAGCACCTTATAGCGCATCAACGACTTGTTCTGGCGCGATAGGATGCTTCCTTCCTCAGCATGACAGACGACTTAAAAAAATATTCTTGTTACCACGTTAGCCTTTTCCAAATAAAATCCGTACCTTTGCACCCGCATTTGAGAACGGCCCCATTGAGTGGCCGGGGTGGCCCAGAGTAAGTAATTGGCTGCCGAGTAGTTTCCCGTTTTATCGGTCGTATTTTTTCCGCCTTGTCGTTAGTAGGAAGGTTGAGGGGGAAGAAGCGCCGCCGCTGTTGAGCCGGCTGTTTTCAGAGCGTAGTCTCATTCCCCACAAGCTGCCCAGGTTTTGGAAAACCAGGCAGCCCATCAACCAATTCCGTTCCAACATGGATACCGAACAAGTAGAAAATACCCCCGCAAAAACCAACGAGAAGCCTAAAGTTCGCTTTGACGAGCTCAATCTCTCGCCCGAAGTGCAGCGCGCCATCACCGAAATGGGTTACGAGGAAGCCTCGCCCATCCAGGCCTCGGCCATCCCCGTGCTGCTCGCCGGCAAAGACGTAATCGGCCAGGCCCAGACGGGTACCGGCAAAACGGCTGCCTTCGCCATTCCCGCCATCGAAGGTGTGGACGGCGAAAGCCGTGACGTACAAGTAATTGTACTGTGCCCCACCCGCGAACTTGCCGTGCAGGTTTCGGGCGAAATTCAGAAGCTGGGTAAGTACAAGAAAGGCCTCGCTGTAGTGCCCATCTACGGTGGCTCGTCCTACGACCGGCAGTTCCGCGCCTTGGAGCGCGGTGTGCAAATCGTAATCGGTACCCCTGGCCGCGTAATGGACCACATCGAGCGCGGCACGCTGAAGCTCGACAAGGCCACTAAAATCATCCTCGACGAAGCTGACGAAATGCTCGACATGGGCTTCCGCGAGGATATCGAGTTTGTACTCAGCAAGATGCCCGAGAGCCGCCAAACGGTGTTCTTCTCGGCCACGATGAGCAAGCCGATTATGGACATGACCAAGAAGTACCAGCGCGACCCGCAGGTAGTGAAGGTCAACCACCAGCAGATGACGGTGTCCAACATCGAGCAGAGCTACTTCGAAGTGCGGGGCCCGCAGAAGAAGGATGTCCTGACCCGCGTAATGGACATGTACAACCTGAAATCGACCATCATCTTCGCTAACACGAAGCGCATGGTGGACGAAATCGTGGCTGACCTGCAAGCCAAAGGCTACTTCGCCGACGGCCTGCACGGCGACATGAGCCAGGCTCAGCGTCAGAATACGCTTGATAAATTCCGCAAAAACACGCTCGAAATCCTGGTTGCTACCGACGTAGCCGCCCGTGGTATTGACGTTGACAACGTGGAGGCTGTATTCAACTACGACCTGCCCGCCGACGAAGAGTACTACGTGCACCGCATTGGCCGTACCGGCCGCGCCGGCAAGAATGGCCGTGCCTTCACCTTCGTGAGTGGCCGCGACATCTACAAGCTGCGCGACATCATGCGTTTCACCAAGGCCGACATCAAACTGGCGCAAGTGCCGTCGTTTGCTGACGTGTCGGAAGTGAAGACAACTTTGTTCCTCAACCAGATTAAAGAGGTTGTGGAGAAAGGTGGCCTCGATAAGTACATCGGCCGCGTGCAGCGCCTGCTCGACCAGAGCGAAGAAGTTACCTCCCTCGACATTGCCGCAGCTTTGCTGAAAATGACGATGAAAGAGGATAAGCGCAACGAGCAAAGCCTCGACGCTAGCCGCGAAAAAGGCGCTACCCGCCCCGGCTACACGCGTCTGTTCATCAGCATGGGCAAGAAAGACCGCCTGCACCCCCGCGACGTGGTTGATTTGATTGGCGAGAGCACCAACCTGCCCGGCAACAAAGTAGGCGACATCGCCCTCTACGACAAGTTCAGCTTTGTAGAAGTACCGAACGAGTTTGCCGAGGAGATTGTGGGCCAGCTTGGTCGCAGCAGCATCCAGGGCCAGCCGGTTACGTTCAGCATCGCTACCCCGGTGCAGGACGCAGCCGCTAAAGAAGAAGGTACCAACCGCCCCGAGCGCCGCGAAGGTGGCTTCGGTGGGGGTGAGCGTCGCGGCGGCTTCGGCGGCGGCGACCGCCGCGAAGGTGGCCGCCCGCCGTTTGGTGGTGGCAACCGCGGTGGCAGCAGCTACGGTGGGGGCGAGCGCCGCGAAGGCGGTAACTCCTACGGTGGTGGCTACAAAGGCGGCGACCGTCGCGAAGGCGGCAGCTCCTACGGTGGCGGCGACCGCGGCGGCAGCCAAGGCGGTGGTTACCAGCGTGGTGGCTACAAAGGTGGTCAAGGCGGTGGCAGCAGCTACGGCGGCGGCTACAAAGGCAAGCGCGACTCGGGTGAATAATTCCGACCTGCGAACCGCTCGGACTTTATAGACGATTGATTAGCAGTGAACAAACAAAAAGGGCTGCCCAACCGGGCGGCCCTTTTTGTTTGCTTACGTGATGCTTGCTACTCTCCTGGTTGGGGTCAGCAAACGAGGTAGTTAAACACAAGAAAGGCTGCCTGAATAGGCAGCCTTTCTTGTTAAAAAAGTTAGTGAATCTCGTGGATTCGCAACTTTGTCTTATTTAGCCGAGTCACGCAGGCCGCGGATTTCGTTGTGAGCAGCCAGTACGCCCTGCGACTGCTTCTCGATAATCGACTTCAGGTCGCCGGGGAGGTCCTGAATTTTGGATGCTTCCTCGTAAGCCTTCTTGGCTACGTCCTCACCACGCTCGCACTCGGCGAGGATGGCGTGGTTGTCGTGGCCGGTTACGGCAGATTTTAAATCAATCCAAACGTGGTGGATAGCACCAAGTACCGACGAGCCTTCGCTGGTATCGGGGTGCAGGTCAAGCTTGAACATCTGGTCCTCAATCTCCGTCACGTAGCTAGCACGCTGGGCCGAGTATTTCTTGAACAGGTCTTTCAGGTGTTGGTCCTTCACGTCAACCATCGCGTCGGCGTAGCCTTTTTGGCCATCCTTAAGAACAGTGATGAGCGCGTTGAGGGCGGTTTGGGTTACTTTGGCTTCCATGATTGGAAAAGGAAATGTAAGTTGGAAAGGTGAGGGAGTTTACTAGTCAACTGCCCGCAGGGTTACAGTGCAGCGCCAGATGCCGCAATTTTATGCTGCCCATTGCTGGCTATTCTCCATACCTACTCTGTTCTATACCTCAGCTCACGGGCTGCGCTACCTTGGCCATAGCCTGGCCAGCCAGGAAGCCAGTTGTCCAGGCAGCCTGAAAGTTGAAGCCGCCCGTAATACCGTCAATATCAAGTACTTCACCGGCGAAGAAAAGGCCAGGGACGCGGCGGCTTTCGAAGGTAGTGAGGTTGACTTCGCTCAGCGGGATGCCGCCGCAGGTTACAAACTCGTCCTTGTGCGTGGTTTTGCCCTGCACCTGCAAGGGTGTGCGTAATAACAACTCCAACAGGCGGTTCTGGGCTTTCGCGGGCACCTCATTCCAGCGGGTTTCGGGGCCGATGCCCGCTTCCGTGGCCAGCGTGCGCCACAGGCGCGTGGGTAGGCCAAACTGCGGGTGCGCCGCCACCTGCTTCTTACCGTTTTCGAGGCGGAAGGCCTGGGCCCAGGGGCGCAGCGTTTCATCGGTGTGCGTGGGTACCCAGCTGATGAGCGCCGTACCGTGGTAGCCCAGCTCGTGCAAGCGGCGCGCGCCCCAGGCCGAGAGCTTGAGCACGGCCGGGCCACTCACGCCCCAGTGCGTAACTAGCAGTGGGCCTTCGTATTGCAATTTTTCGCCGGCCAGCACCACGCGGGCGTGGGGCACGCTCACGCCGGGTAGCTCGCGCAGGGGCGAGGCTGGTACGTTAAATGTAAAAAGTGAGGGCACCGGCTCGGCAATGGTGTGGCCCAGGGTGCGCAGCCAGTCGTAGGCTACCGATTTGGGGTTGCCGCCCGTGGCTACCAGCAAGCGGCCCACATGCAGCTCGGGACCCAGCTTGGCGCTGCCTTCGCCGCTGAGAGTCAAGCTAAAGTGGCCGTCGGGCAGTGCGGTAATCTGTTCGGCGGCGGTGCGGGTGAGCACGCGCACGCCGGCGCGCCGGGCGGCGTCTTCCAAGGCGCGGGCAATGGTTTCGCTGCTGTCGGTGGTTGGAAACATGCGACCGTCGGCTTCCGTTTTGAGGGCCACGCCGCGCTTGGCAAACCACGCAATGGTATCGGCCACGCCAAACTGCTTGAAGGCTTCCTTGAGCTGCCGGCCGCCGCGGGGGTAGTGCTGCACCAGCTGCGCGGCCGACTCGCAGGCGTGCGTCACGTTGCAGCGGCCGCCGCCCGACACGCGTACCTTGCTTAGCTGCTTGGGGCTCTTCTCCAATAAGTAAACTACTTGATGCGGGTTGGCCTCGGCGCAGGCAATGGCACCAAAAAAGCCTGCCGCCCCGCCGCCCAGTACCGCAATGGCTGGCAGGGAAGGTGCAGAAATAACAGGGGAACAAGGCAGCGACATGCCACAAAGGTAAAACCCCCGCCGGCTCCCTAGCAGTAGGGGAGCGCCGCTAGCACGTCATCGTGCTGAAACGCGTAGGGAATCAGGCTGCGCAGCCGGCTGGAATCTATGAGCTTACTGCTGCTGCCCCCGTCCTGAAAGGTAGGCGGCTCTAGCCCAATGTAGGTGGCGGCCGCGGGGTAAAACTCGCGCCGCGACGGGTGCGACTGTGCGCAAACGTTGAACGTGTGCCCCCACACGTTCTCGCTGATGATGGCGCTTAATACGCCCACCGCATCGGTGAGGTGCAGCAGGTTGGTGGGCGCGTCGCCCTGCGGCAGGTTTTTGCGTCCCGCCAAAAAGCGCCCTGGGGCGCGGCTAGGGCCTATCAGGCCGCCCAGGCGCACCACGGTGCTTTTCCACTGCCCGTAGCGCGGCACAAAGTGGCCCTCGGTGCGCAGCACATCAGAAGCGGCGTCGCGGGTGCTCACGGCATCCGTCTCACGCATCGGGCGGGGCTCGTCGGGGTATACGCCGGTGGTGGATACGAACAGCACGGCCTGCACCCGCGCCGCCGCTACGGCCCGGTGCACCGGCCGCAGCAGCTGCGGGTAGCCGCCGGCCACCGCCGCGCGCGGCGGCACGTTGAGCACCAGCGTAGTTACCTGGCTGAGTAGGTTGGTGAGGCGCACCTCATCGGCTGCTGTAAAGTCGCTGCCTAGTTGCAGCAGCTGGCCCTCAATACCCTGGGCCGCCAGCAGGGGCAGCTGCTCGGGCGAAGTAGTAGTACCCAGCACGCGGTGGCCCTGCGCCAGCAAGTGCTTTGCCAGAGGAAGGCCCAACCAGCCGCACCCAAGCACGGCAACGGCGGAAGGGGAGGCAACTGCACTGACAACGGGGGTAACGGACATAAAAATTAAGCTTGAATACTAGTTCGCTATGCTAAAAGGCTGCAAGTTGCACATGAATGCCGCAAAGCCATGCAGTGGGGAAGTGCTACTTACCTTCGGGCCACCCAGTAGTTGGCTAGCTTTTATCCCACCAAAAACCATGACAAATTCTTTTGCACAACCCATGCTTCGCGATAACGCTTTGGCGGGTAAAACTATCATTGTGACGGGTGGCGGCACTGGTCTGGGCCGCGCCATGACCACCTACTTTCTGCAATTAGGGGCCAACGTGACCATCACCAGCCGCAAACTCGCTGTACTGGAACAAACAGCAGTTGAACTACGACAGCAAACGGGTGGCCGCGTGCTGGCCGTAGCTTGTGACGTCCGTAAATACAATGAAGTAGAAGATATGTTGGCGCGCACCTACGCCGAGTTTGGCCGCGTGGATGTGTTGCTCAACAACGCGGCGGGCAATTTTATCAGCCCTACCGAGCGCCTGAGCCATAAGGCGTTTGACGTGATAGTGGACATTGTGCTGCGCGGCTCCTACAACTGCACTCTGGCTGTGGGCAAGCGCTGGATAGCCGACAAGCAGCCCGGCACCATCTTGAATATTGTAACCACTTACGCCTCTGTCGGCTCGGCTTACGTGGTGCCCTCGGCTGCGGCAAAGGCAGGCGTACTAGCCATCACGCGGTCCCTGGCGGTGGAGTGGGCCAAGTATGGCATCCGCTCCAACGCCATTGCGCCCGGTCCCTTTCCTACCGAAGGTGCTTGGAGCCGCCTGTTTCCCGAGCCGCTGGCCAGCCAGCTCGACCCCGCCGCCAGCGTGCCCCTCAAGCGCGTGGGCCAGTACCAGGAGCTGGCTAACCTAGCCGCCTACCTTGTATCCGATTTTTCGGCTTATGTCAACGGGGAGGTCGTCACCATTGACGGCGGCGAGTGGCTCAACGGGGCCGGCGAATTCAATAAACTGGAAGCCCTAACGCCGGATATGTGGGATACTATCGAGAAAACCATGCGCCGCTAGTGTATTAATTGGCGCACAGTGTAGATTAACAATCGGATAATCATTAAAAAAGGGCAGCCTAATTGGGCTGCCCTTTTTTAATGATTATCCGATTGTTAATTAGAATTTATAGCCCTTGTAATCCTTGCTAAACTCAGCCAGCGGAATAGGCTGATTTACAACTGCGTTCAGAAAGGAGTATTTTTCATATAATCCCTTATCGTCAAAAGCCGTAACCGAGGCCGGCAGATAAGTTGCTGCGTCTACTACCACAATAACGCGCCGGCCATACGAATTGGGTACCTGCAATACCTGCCCCTCGGTCAATTTGCTATCCACGCTCAGGTTATTACGCTCTACGATGCGGTATTCGCCGCAGCTAAAGCGCGCCGAAACCGACGTAATTGTTTCGTTTTTGCCCACGCGGTAGGTGATGTAGCGAAATTGGGGATAGTCGGAGCGCAGAACGTAACATGGCTTACCATGCGCGGTGCTATCTCCCGCGTAGCGGAAAGAGCGGCTGAATACACTTTCGCCCCGGCCATCAGGGCCCCCTAGCAAATCAGCAATTGTTTCGAAGCCAGCTTGTAAAGCTGTGTGGTGCTGGCCCTTGCGCATAAGCGAGCCCTGCGGGTTGAGGCTAAGCGTAATGTAGGGAAATGCTGCCGGATATACCCACGCCTCGTTGTCATTCTGGCCGGTAGCGTATAATACCTCCACGCCTTTCTGGTTTTTTAGATAAACCCGGTAGGGATTAAACGTAATTTTCATTGTCGTATAATCCGGAGTTGCCTTGTTGCCGATACGCTCTATTGCTTCCGCATTGCAACGGATAGATTTAAGCGATTTAATTGCCGTAACCAGCCGCGTAGTAAGTAGCTGCGTTGTCATGGAACTGGCGGCTGGTGCAGGTAATATCCCACCGCAAGTTGCGGTGATGGCAGCAATAAGGAGAGAGATACGGAAAGCCACGCGTGCTTATTATTTAGGATATAAAGTACTAATTGTCAGATATTTGACTAATTAAGGCTAATCTGAGGAAACTGAGTAGCCGCACTATCAAAAATAAACAACCTATCAATGCTAGCTACTTGCAAGTAAGGATAAAGCGGAAATTGCGCTACTATGCCACGCACGGCTTCCTCATCTTCCGCATTAATAAATACCCAGCCCCGGCCACGGTCAGCACCAATTGCATATGACTCAATTACGTGTTCGGAAAGCAGATTATTAATGAACGTACGATGCTGGGGGATGAGATTTAAAAAGTCTTCGGAAAATGAGTCAGGAAGACGCAGAGAAACGGCAAATACGGACATAGTAACTACCTATAAAGCCTAACTATTAAATAGCCAGGTAATACTAAAATACACCGCAAGGATATTATGAATGACCCAATTCTGCTATAGCTGGCAGTGACTGGTCGCCGGTAGCTGGTGCGGAGGCAATTGATTGGGTCGATTGGCTTTCCCAATCGCGAAAGCGCTCAATTTCTACCTGAAACTTCCCGAGAAACCAGCTAACCAGGCTCAAGTCATCTAAGAATCCTAACACCGGAATAAAATCGGGTACTAAGTCGATAGGATTTAGCACGTAGAGTAGCACTGCCAATCCCGAAATAATTGTGCTGGTTTGAATCTGGCGGTAGTCTCCCGTTACGTAGCTGCGCACCAAGCGAACCAGCGTCAGGGCAACGTCAAAAAGCTGTTTAAACTTGTTATCCTTACTCTCTTTGTTAGCAAGTTTAGTGGCAGTTTCATTGAGGATAGTAATTATCTTAAATGGCTTGCCAAGTAGCTTGCTTGCCCGGTTGACGAATACGTTGAAAATAGCGTTTTTAGAAATTCTAAGGCCTTGCTCAGTAAGAGTTGACATAAGATTGGAATTTGGGGCGGACAATAGCTGCCTGATACGTAGCAGCGCTGCCGGAGTTGACTACGCTGCAAAAAGGCGATAACTTACCGCTCAAATAGGGGCGTAGTGCCACCTACCCAGTCCTTATTCTTATTAAAATCAACGCCAATCATTTCGCCCCGGCTTAGGCGGGCCAGCCCAGCTACCAATTTGGGCTGAGCGTCGGTATGGGGCCAAGTGTAAAGCAGGCGAAGCTCACACTTTACTAGGCCATCGGGCGATTGAACTACGGGCTCGTAAGTAACCTTGCGCTGTAATAAATAATTTTGTTTGTCGGGTAGCGCATCTAAATCAGCCGCCGTGATATGAAGTCGTACGCCAGCACCCGCAAACGAAAAAAGCGGCTTTAATACGTAGTTCTCCAAGTCGTTCGGATACTTAGTTAACTCATTAAGGTAATAGCTTGGGGGCGCAAAAGAGCTGGTAATAAGCGGTAAAGTATATTTGCTAATGCGAAAAAACCAGTTGGGGTGACCCACCCACGCCACATTAACATCGTCGGTTAAGTTGAAAGCGGGCCGTAGTTCGGGATAACGCGCCAACTCGTCAAAAATGATGCGATTGTAGATGCGCTTAATTAGGATTTCGCGCCCGTCTTTCTCGTAGAATAACTGCCGACCACGTTTCTTAATATCGGGCAACGAAACAGCCTCAATTCCCCAGTACTTTTTGGACAGGGCAAAATCAATACGGGTTTTTTGACGCTCAGGGAATAATTCCAGTAGAATTACATTCTCTGGGTTTTCATCCGCGAGTAGTAATCTTCTAAAGTTGGCGTGATAGGCTGCGGCATCCGCTACTTCAATAAAAGGTGAAACGATATCAGGGATGGGGTAGTGCGCCGCAAATACGCCGGGTAAATAGGCCTGAAAAGCATACAGCGACGGAAAGCCTTGCATTTCAATCAGTTGGGGTTCCAACTCGCCGTCAGCATTTCGGCATATGGCAAAATCGAACGTCAAAAACTCGGCGTGGTCATCTTCATTCGGCACGCGCTGGCTGGGCGGAATAGCGCCGTCGGTAAGCTCTTTAAAATCAGGCTTTTGCAACACGTCAATAATATCCTGGCCCGCCCGAATTAATTTATCCCGGAGTGTAGTCGGGACGAAAACGGGCGTTTCTGCTATCCTAAAGTCAAGCTGCCCAGGTAGTTGCTGGTCCATATCGGCTAGCATTTCCTGGTAGCGCTCAGGAGTGAAAGCCTCGTTAAATAATTGACGGGGAGCAGAAATCATCGCAGGGGGAATTAGAGGCAAAAAAGTAGCGCGAACCTGCCGGTTCGCGCCATTATCTTTTTAGGGCTGGGCTAAAAATTTACGTAAGCGCAGGCTCAAGCAAAGTAGCCAATGCTCGTTGTAAAAACGTGGGAATAATAATTCCTTCTGTCAATTCTATAGTATTGGGGTCGGCGAGCAAATGCACCATTTCGTGGTATTTGTCCTCACCGTACGTGGTGATTACCTGCTGCTTACGCTCGTCGGTGAGCATGTAACGTAGCATGCCTTCCCCGTCGGCCTCGGGGTGAAACTGCGTGCCTACTATTTCGGGTGAAAAACGCAAGGCCATTACCGCGCGGGCCAGCGGAATGTGTGGCCGCTCCTTCTCCAGGCAAAGTATTTCCACGCCTAATTCGGCTAGGCGCTCGGGATGCAAATCGGTGAGCTGATAATCACGCGAATCGACGGCGTAAAACGGTTCGGGCAATTGCGTAAAAACCGGGTCGGCGTGGCCTGCTTCGGTTAAGTGCACAGGCAGCACACCGAACGAAGTCGACTTGCGCTTGCTTACCTCACCGAGGCCCAAATGCCGGCTTATTAGCTGAAACGAGTGGCAGATAAGTAGCAGATGTTTTTTGCGTTCAGCCGTACTGTTATAGGCAAATAAACTGTCGATAAAGTCGAAATACAGCGGTTCCCAAGGCTCGTCCGATTGCAAGGGGCTGCCGGGGCCGCCACTCGAAATATAGATATCATAGCTGAAATCCGGGACCTCGTTATTCGCCCGTACATTAAATGTGTCAACTATAAACTCCACTTGCTGCGTGGCTTCTGTGCGGCGCAGCAACTGCCGAATACAACGCATTCCCTCGTTAGGGAAATTGTTGTACATATCCAGAATAGCAATTCTAAATTTACTCATAAAATAAAGCGTATAGTGGCTAATAATTAGCTAGCCGGAGGTTAGTTAAGTGGCAAAAATACGGCCAACCTGCCTAATACGAATTATCTATAGACCGTGGGTGGTTTCGGCCAGAATATAATCGACTACCTTGGTCAAGTCGCCAGTCTCGTGAAAAACAGCTAGTTGACGGTCGGCCCCGGTGCCCATTTCCAGCATTTTAAGGATGTACTCTACCTCGTGGCGGCTGCCGAGGTCATCGAGGACATCATCCACAAAATCAAGTAGTTCAAGAATGAGCTGGCGAGCCGGCTTCTCTTCCTGCGTACCAAAGTCGATGAGGGTGCCACTGATGCCGTAGCGGGCGGCGCGCCACTTGTTCTCCTTGATAAGGGCGCTGCGGTACACCCGGAAATTCAGGTTTTGCTCTTTAAGCTTGTATATTTTGGCTACGAGCGCCTGCATTACGGCCGCCACCGCGATGGTTTCGTCGGCGCGCATCATCATGTCGCAGATGCGGTATTCGATGGTATCGAAGAAGGGGTGGAGGCGAATATCCCACCATATTTTTTTGCCGTTGTCGATGCAGCCGGTTTTTATCAGCAACGCCAGAAACTCGTCGTAGTCGCTGGCGCTGTGAAAAAAGCCGGGGATACCCGTGCGCGGGAAACGCTCGAATACCTTGGTTCTAAAGGACTTGTAGCCAGTCTCGCGGCCTTCCCAAAAGGGTGAGTTGGTGCTGAGCGCAAACAAGTGCGGCAGGAAATACCGCAGCGCATTCATCATGTACACGCCCAAATCGCGGTTTTCGATGCCGACGTGGACGTGCATGCCAAAAACCAGGTTGGACCGGGCGGCTTCTTGCAATTCTTCCACAATTTTATCGTAGCGCGCGTCGGGCGTGATGGGCTGGTCCTGCCACCGCGAAAACGGGTGCGTACCAGCCGCCGCAATTTTCAAGCCCACGCGGTCGGCCAGCTCGATTACCTGGCGGCGCAGGTGTACCACTTCGGTACGCGCTTCCTGAATATTCTTGCAAATATTGGTGCCCACTTCCACTACTGATTCGTGCATTTCGGCCTTCACCTGCTCGTGCAGCGTGATTTTACCGTCTTCCACGATTTTTGACATGTGCGAGCGCAGGTCCCGCGTGATGGGGTCGATGGTTTGAAACTCTTCCTCGATGCCGAGGGTGAAAACAGGGCGAGACATAAGCAGTGAGCTAACTAGGAAGTGGATAGGCGAAAGCTAGAAGGGCCTGCTCACCAGGCAAATTGGCAAAAAAGGGCTGCCAACCAGGAGCGATGGCAGCCCTTTTCGCATGATTAAAACGAAGGCTAGCTATTTAGCAGCGGGCTTTTTAGGCTTGGCAGGCGCTTTAGCAGCGGGCGCAGGCTTGGCTTTAGGCTCGGCACCCGTGATGGGCTCGGGCTTGGGAGCACTTGGCTTCTTGGCAGGAGCCGACGCTTTTTTGGTAAGCTTGGGCGGGTTGGCACCCAGGTCGTTGGTTTCGTGCACGGCGGCACCTATTTCTACCGCGCCTTTGCCTTTGCCAATGGCTACGGCTTTCGCTGATTTCTGCACGAAAGTGCCCCAGGTGAGGTTGTCGGCACCGGGCTTTTGAGCTTGGGCGCGGGCAATGGCCAGGTTGGCGGCGTGCTCCACTACCCACTCAAAGTTTTCGGGACCTACCGAGTTGATGTCGGCGTCGGGGGCAGGGTTGCCGAAGTCGATGGCAATTGGAATACCGTCACGCACGGCAAACTCTACCGTATTGAAGTCGTAGCCAAGGCCTTGGCACAGGCGCAACACGTAATCTTCGATGGTAGCGAGCAGCTTTTTACCGTCTTCGCCCTGCGTTTTCATCTCGGTTTGGTAGCGCTGGTGCGGGGCGTTGCGCGGCTCGTAGGGCATAATGAGCACGTCTTTGCCGCCGAGGCAGTAGCAACGGAAGTAGTCGGTGAAGTCAACGGCCTCTTGATAAAGCATTACTAGTTGGCCGGTTTCGTCGTAGGCGCGGTAGGCTTCGTAGGGGTTATCCACTTTGTACACGCTTTTCCAGCCGCCGCCCGAGTGGGGCTTCATGAAGGCTGGAAAGCCGATTTTCTCAAATGCCTTCTCCCAATCGAACATACCAAGGTTACGAAACGAGTTTTCGCTGGTGTCGTCAGGGCGGGCCTTGCTGGGGAGCAGCAGCGTTTTGGGTACGGGCACGCCGAGCTGCACGGCAAGGGCGTTGTTGAAGAACTTCTCGTCGGCGCTCCACCAGAACGGGTTGTTAATCACGGCCGTACCCATCAGGGCGGCGTTTTTAAGGTAGGCGCGGTAGAAGGGCACGTCCTGCGAAATGCGGTCGATGATGACGGCATAGTCGGTAGCAACGGCCTGCTCTACTTCCTGAATATTAACGAACTCAGCCGTGATGCCATCAACGGCTTTCTGGTTAACGCGGTCCACAAAGGCCTGGGGAAAGGTGTTTTCCTGGCCGAACAAGATGCCAATTTTTTTCATGGGTAGGGGAAGAACGGAGTGTTCTAAGGAGTTGGAAAGGGTAGGAATCTGCGCAAGCGCTGAAGCGTTTACGAAAGTAACTGCCTAAAGGATAGAGGAGACGTAGGTGGGGAACATGTCGCGCCACACGGGCCAGTCGTGGGTGCCCGGCCGCACGTCGAGGCGGTGCGGGATGCCTTTGCGCGAGAGAATCTCCGACATCTGGTAGTTGGAGCCCTTGCAAAAGTCGTCTTCGGCGGTGCCCAGCACGATGTTCATCTGGTAGAAGTTATCATCCTGAGCATTAGGCATGTAATCGAGCGGATTATGGAAATACGCCTGCTCATCGTAGTGCCCTTCCAAGAACATGCGAATGTCGAAGGCGGCGCCCATCGAGAACATGTGGGCTACCTGGTTGGGGTGGCGAAAGGAATAGTTAAGTGCTTGATAACCACCGAGTGAGCAGCCAGCTACCCCGATTTTATCCACCTGGCACTCGTGCTGAATGCTGGGCACCAGCTCCTCACTAATCATGCGGTCGTAGAGACCATGGTTGTGCACGCGGGTACCGGGGTGCAGGTGCTTGGCGTACCAGCTCCATTTGTCGCCGCTGTCGATGCAGAACAGCTTGATAAGCTTGTTCTCCACAAACCAGCGCACCGACTCGGTGAGTTGAAAATCGCGGGCCTCGTAGTAGCGGCCGTTGGAGGTAGGAAAAATGAGGACGGGGTAGCCGTAGTCGCCCACGACCAGCATTTCCATGTCGGTGCCCAGGTGCTGGGAGTAGAAGCGGCGATATTCTTCGTGCAAGAGGCAGGGGCCGGCGGGGATGACGCGCACACCGGAACCGGCCGCAAACTAAGCAGGAAAACCGAACGGCCAACTTTTCTTTAAAATGGGGCGAGGCGTGTTTATTTGCAAGCCAATGGCAGTTTTTAGGTTTCAGTCGCCGCGCGGAGCTACCGTGGTAGTGCGGCGCGATGAGTCTTTGTTTTCGGTGGCGCTGGGCCGCGTGGTGCGCCTGGATGTGGTGCTGCCGCCCGCCTTTTCGGCGCGGGCCGCGCAGCCCTACCCGGTACTCTACCTCCAGGATGGGCAGGACTTGGGGCGCCTGCACCTGCCGGCTACGCTCAACCGTATGTTTCGGCGGGGCGAGGTGCGGCCGTTTGTGCTGGTGGCCATTCACGCGGCCGACCGCCTGCAGGAGTACGGCGTGGCCGCCCGGCCCGACTACCTGGGCCGGGGCAGCCGCGCCGGCCGCTACACCGACTTCATGCTCAAGGAGTTGCTTCCCTATGTGCAGGCGCACTACCACGCCAGCGCCAACCCCGCCGAGGCCGCCGTGGCGGGCATGTCGCTGGGTGGTCTCATGGCCTTCGACCTGGCCTGGCACCACCCCGAGGCGTTTTTGCGCGGGGGTGCGTTCAGCGGCTCCTTCTGGTGGCGGGGCCGGGGGCTGAACGACGGCTATACCGATGCCGACCGCCTGATGCACAGCCTGATAGCGGCCCGCCCGGCCCGGCCCGGCCAGCAGTTCTGGCTGCAAACCGGCACCGACGACGAAACCACTGACCGCAACCACAACGGCATCATCGACGCCATTGATGATACCCTGGATATGCTGGCGGCCCTGGCGGCGCAGGGCTTGCCCACCGCTGCCGCGCGCTACTTGGAGGTGCCCGGCGGCCATCACCACCCCGATACCTGGGGCACCATCATGCCCGATTTTTTGCGCTGGGCCTTCGGTATCAAGGAGTTGGTACCGGCCGAGGTGGCGGCCCGGGAGCCGCGCCCGGCGCGCTGGCGGCTGGGTGGCCGACCATTGGTGCGCCGCCCACTTGGCGCGGCTCATCTGAAATTTCAGTATCTGCGGCGGGCGGCTACCTTTGCCCCTATGTCCGTTGCCCCCACTGCCAGCCAGGAGCGCCCCGCGCCCGGCACGTATCTGCCTTATACGCAAGCCTATATCGACTTGGTGCCCGCCGATGCCGACCCCTTGGCGCAGCTGCGCCAGCAAGCCGCCGAGCTGCACCGCGAATTCTCGGGTCTCACTGAGGCGCAAGCGCTGATGCGCTACGCCCCCGGCAAGTGGACGCCCAAGGAAATGCTGGTACACATCACCGATAGTGAGCGCATCTTCACCTACCGCGCCCTGCGCTTTGCCCGCACCGATGCGCAGGAGCTACCCGGCTTCGAGCAGGATGACTACGTGGCCAATAGCGAAGCTAATGACCATACGATGAGCGATTTGCTAACCGAATACCACGCCGTGCGTGCTGCCACCATCGCCTTTTTTGCGGGGCTGAATGGCGGACAGCTCGACCGCGCCGGCCGCGCCAACGGCGGCCCCGTCACGGTGCGGTCGCTGCTGTTTATTACGGCGGGCCACGAGCAGCACCACTTGCGCATTTTGCGCGAGCGCTACTGGCCGGCTCTGCCTACTGCTTAACCAGTAAGCAACGCGCCTGCTACACAACATCAACCGGCCAGAATGCGTTAATTTGCAGCGCTGACCTAGTTTTTATTCCCTCCACCCCAACCATTTTCACTCATGGCCAAAGCCCAAGACGCCCGAAAAGAGAAAAAGAAAGAGCCCGCTAAAACAACAAAAGAAAAGAAAGCTGAGAAGGACGAGAAGAAAGTAGCCCGCGCTCGCAAACAAGACTAGTTCACTACGTAGCGGGAGTTTCACAGATTCTGTGAGCAACGCTATTGTTAGCCATGCTAAAGGCCGCCAATTAGGCGGCCTTTTTGTATTTGCGAGAGTCAAGAGAGCCAGCTTTAGGCCTTGATAAAAATCTCACCTACAAGGTATAATAAGGCTCTTTTTCTTTGTCGTGGTAGCGCAAGTAGCCATGCAGCACCAGCTTGATGAGGGTGCGGTAGGCGCGGCGGCGGCTCACGTTGATGAGCTTGGTGTACTGGGCCACCGTGATGCGGGGCTGCGTGTTTTTAAGGTAGTCGAGCACGCGCAGCTCGTCCTTATTCAGCGGTAGTTTCTCGAAAGCGGTTTCGGGCTGCTCGTGCGCTAAAACTTTTTCAGTGAGGCTGCTAGCTTGCACGCTTTCGTTGTGCACGCGCACGTAGCTGCGCCACTCGCCGGGGGCTATTTGGGCGCGGTGGGGTTTGGTAGGACTTTCGGATACACTGACTACCAGCACGATAAGCTCATCCTCAGTTTCCACTTCGCGGAAGTTCAGCGTGAGGGGCGGGTCAACGTAGTGCGCTGCGGCGTCGCGCAGCACAAACATCTCTTCCTCAGCATCGCGCACGCCCACGATTCGGCCATCGTCCTCCACGCCAACCAGCACCTGGCCGCCGTGCG
Source organism: Hymenobacter arcticus (assembly GCF_054779975.1). NCBI lineage: Bacteria > Pseudomonadati > Bacteroidota > Cytophagia > Cytophagales > Hymenobacteraceae > Hymenobacter > Hymenobacter arcticus. Next base: position 126,241 of record NZ_BAAGXF010000001.1, on the reverse strand, counting down.
TGTTGGCCAGCGAAGCCAGCGTGCGCGCAATGCGGGTGGGGTGGGTGGTTTTCTTTTTGAATTCGAGCCGTTCGCCCTCGCCCCGGCTGATAAGTGCGCGTAAGTCCATTTCTTTTAAGCTGTTAGCTCTCAGCTAGTAGCTGTTAGCTTTTTTGTGAGTACAAGGCACTGAACGCAGGTTGAAACGCAAATGTGCCGCTCCCCAAACAGGAAAGCGGCACATTGAACAAGTTAATAGCTAGCAGCTTTTAGCTGATAGCCAACTTAGAAAGGCAGGTCGTTGTCGTCGTCGCCGGCGATGGGCTGCGCCGCGGGGCGGGGCTGCGCCTGGAGGCTGGGGTTCTGATTCTGGGGAGCGGCCGGGCGGGCCTGGGGCTGGTAGGCCGAGCCACCGCCACCGGCGGGAGCGCCGGCCGTAGCCGCCTCAATGCGCCAGGCTTCAAGGTTGGTGAAGTACAGCATCTGGCCGTTCTTGTTGAAGCCACGGCCGCGCAGGTTGAAGGTCACCTTCACCTCGTCGCCCGTTTTGTAGGGGTCGATGAGGGCCGTCTTGTCTTGCACCAGCTGAAACTTAATTTGCTCAGGATATTGGCCATCCTGCACTTCGAGGACGAACTCGCGCTTGCGGAATTTTTCGCTTACCTGCTGTTCGTCAAAGATTTCGTGCAGGCGGCCGGTTACGTCGTATGCCATCGGAAAGGGGAAATTTGAAATGGAGAAAACTAAAGGCCAAACCTACGAAAAAAAACCGAAGAAAGCCGGGTTTTTGGCAGAATAGCTTGGTAGCTACCCCGCAGTTTACAGGTACTTACCGCAGGTTTGGCTAAAAAAAATAGCGCACAGTTTGTAGGCTAACTACTTGGCAGGCAATAAATTATTGCTGATACGTACTGTTTTAACCAGTAGAAGCCGTAGAAAGTGCCGTTCTTGCGCAAGAAACTTAGTTAATTGCTCAATCATAATATGTTTGCTCTTGCCCTGCACGGGGGCGCTGGCACCATTGCCCGCACCTCGCTTACGCCCACGCTAGAAGCCAATTACCGGGCCGCGCTGCGCGCCGCGCTGGCGACGGGCACGGCCCTGCTAGCCCAGGGCGCGCCCGCCCTCGACGCCGTAGAGGCCACCGTGCGCAGCCTCGAAGACTGCCCGCTCTTCAATGCCGGGCGCGGGGCCGTGTTTACCCACGACGGCCACCACGAGATGGATGCCGCTCTCATGGACGGGGCCACCCGCCGGGCTGGGGCCGTGGCCGGCGTGCGCCAGGTACAAAACCCCATTCGGGCCGCGCGCCTTGTGATGGAGGCTACCGAGCACGTGCTGCTGGCCTACCCCGGGGCCGACGACCTGGCCCGCGAGCACGGCCTGCCCATGCAGCCTGCCGAGTATTTTTTCACGCAGCAGCGCTTCGACCAGCTGCAGGAGGCCATTGCGGCCGGCCGCATGCAGCTCGACCACGTGGCCAGCCCGGCCCCGGCCGCCGACCCCAACTGGAAAAAAGGCACCGTGGGGGCCGTGGCCCGCGACCAGCGCGGCCACTTGGCCGCCGCCACCAGCACCGGCGGCATGACCAACAAGCGCTACTCGCGCATTGGCGACACGCCGCTTATTGGGGCGGGCACCTGGGCCGATGCGCGCTGCGCCATTAGCTGTACCGGGCACGGCGAGTTTTTTATTCGGGCCGTGGTGGGCTACGACGTGGCCTGCCTCATGGAGTACAAAGGATTGTCGTTGGCCGAGGCCTGCCGCGTGGTGGTGCACGATAAGCTAGCCCCGGTGGGCGGCGAGGGTGGCCTCATTGCCGTGGACGCGGCCGGCAACCTGGCGCTGCCCTTCAACTCGGAAGGTATGTACCGCGCCAGCCGCAACGCGGCCGGGGAGGAGCAGGTGGAAATCTATTAGCTGAAAGCGTAGCTTAGTATAAAAAGAATCATTGATTACTTGATTGTTGCTAAGGTAACTTGGTGGTGAAGTCGGCCAGGCAGTAGCTTTGGCCGCCACTAGCAGGCACTCGCATAGCCTATGAAACTGCTGCCAATTGCGCTGTTATTGTTGCTTACTGCTACCGGCTGCGAGCCGCAGCCAGCAAAAACGGAAACGAAGCTTTCGCTGGCCGATGCCCGCCGCGGCTTCAAAACGCAGCTTACAGCGCAGGCCACTGAGCAAGAGCCGGTTGAAGAACCGCAAACTAAAGATTTTCAATTGGTTAGCTACGAGTCGTCCGTTGGGAAGTTGGCGGCCTACCTCACGCCAGACCCGCACGATGGCAAGAAGCATCCGGCTATTATCTGGCTAGCGGGCGGCGACTGCAACTCTATTGGCGACGTGTGGACGCCCGCGCCCGCCGATAACGACCAGACGGCCAGTGCCTACCGCCGGGCGGGCATCGTAATGCTGTTTCCTTCTCTGCGCGGCGGCAATGATAACCCTGGCCGTAAAGAAGGGTTTTTGGGCGAGGTGGATGATGTGCTGGCCGCCACTAAGTTTTTGCAGGCCCAAGACTACGTTGATGCCAAGCGCATTTACCTGGGGGGCCACAGCACCGGCGGCACGCTGGCGCTGCTGGTGGCCGAAAGCACCAACCAGTACCGCGCCACCTTCGCATTTGGGGCGGTAGAAAGTGCCGCCGACTACGGCACCGATTCGGGGTTCTTGCCTTTCAACGTAGCCAACCAGCGCGAAGTCGAGCTGCGCACGCCGGGGCTATGGCTGAATTCGATTCAAACCCCGGTCTGGGTATTTGAGGGCACGGAGGAGGGCAACATTGAATCGTTGCGGGCAATGGCCAAAACGTCGACCAATCCCAAGGTTCGGTTTATCCCCGTGCGGGGCGCGAGCCATTTCAGCATTCTGAGCCCAACCAACCGGTTGATTGCCCAGAAAATCTTACTGGATGAGGGGCCAACGTCTAATCTGGATTTATCGGAACAAGCTGTAAATAAAAATTTTAATGATTAAGAACGCGTGGCTTAGGTAGCCGGCGTGGCGTTGGGCGGTGTAGCGGGCGCGACGGCCTCTTTGCTCACGTAAAACTTACGCTCCGTGATGCAGTACACGTTGCCTTTGGCCAGCACGTGCATCTTGAAGTTTTCGATGGAAAGGGTCGTCCCCTTTTTGGCGGCCGCCGTGTTATTGTGTTCAATCTCGTGGCCATCCAGAATGATGACCAGGTTCGAGCCGATGGTTTCGACTAGGTGGCCGTCGGTAATGAGCACGCCCGTGTCTTCGCCCAGCCCAATGCCGATGAGCTTGGGGTAAAGAGCCACCGCCTCGATGAGGCGGCCGAAGCGCCCGCGCTTCACAAAGTGCGAGTCGATGAGGGCGGTGGCAATCAGCCCGAAGCCGGTGCCCATTTTTACGGCGCCTTTCAGCAAGGCATCGGGCACCGAGCCGCCGCGTATCATGTGCTGCGACATGGCCATGGCCCCGGCGCTGGTGCCGGCGATTACGAAGTTGGGCTCGGCGTAGTAGCGACGGGTGAGGGTATCGAGAAAATCGGTTTCGCCAAACATCTCGCGCAGGCGCGACTGGTTGCCGCCTGAAAACATGACCACGTCAGCAGCCAGCAGGCGGGCCAGGTATTCGGGCTGCCGGGCATCGGCGGGCGTGCGGATGTCCATAATGCCAATGTTGTGGCAGTTGAGCATGGCGAAGGAGCCGATGTAAATCGGACCCACTTCCTGCGGAATCATGGAGGCAGTGGTGACGACCTCAATGCGCGGGTCATCTTTGCCCGACTCGGACACGACGCGCTTGAGAATACCCAGTTCAAAAAAATTCAGGTAATACTGGCGCTTGCTTCGAACGGTAGGGTAGGTGCCCTTATCCTCGTTGCCCCCGATAGCAATGAGCTTGCCGCGTGGAATAAGATGTTTCAACGGTAGTAGCTAGTCTGATTGGAAGAAGGCAAAAGTACGGCTGCCGTTTTGGGGATTACCAGCCGGCCGGGAAATTACGAGAATCGGTCGGGCGTCCTGGGGTACAGCACGGCCGGGGCCACTCACCCCAGCACCAGTGCGTCGAGGCTGCCCGTGGCTACCGAGTGGTAGTTGGGCCGTGCCCGCTGGTAAAGCTGCTGCGCCCGGACCCGGCCGTTTGGCGCGGCCAGCAGCGCCCGGTAGAGGGGCACCAGGAATTTGCGCCGCCCCACGCGGAGCAGAAAGTCTTCGAGTGCGGCATTGGCCGGTGCGTAGCCAGCTCGCAGCGCCAGCGGAAACCAGGCAGCCAGCAGCTCCGCGTTGCCGGAGGCCGTGAAGTGGAAGGCCGCATCGAGCTGCGCCAGGTCGGCGGCCGGCAGGGTAGGGGGCAGGCCGCGCAAAAAGTGCGCCCACTCCTGGCTGCTCCACTCCTTAGTTATAGAGCGCAGCTCGGCGGGTGGGGTGCCGGCGGCCAGCCGGGCCAGCGCCGCCGCCACGGCCACGAAGCGCGCCGACCGGGCCACGGGTGCGCCAGCCGGCAGGCCGGGGCCATCGAGCCAGGCGGGCAGGTGAAGGCGCGCCTCCTCCTCGGCCGTCAGCAGTGTTTGAGTGAGGTAGCTGGCGAAGCGGTCGGTGTCCATGCTTTGGAAGGCGAAGTGCGCGAAGTACTCCGTAATAAAGGCGTCGAGCCGCGGGCGGCCCACCAGCTGCTCCAGGGTTAGCAGGAGCAGGCAGCCTTTTTCGTAGGCAATGTCGTTGAGGCCCTCATCGGGGTCGCGGCCCGCCAGGTGCAGGCGCAGGTGGGTGGCCGGGCTGGCCGGGCCCAGCTCCGCCAGGGTGTGGTGCAAGTCGGCTTCGCCCAGCACTTGCAGCATCTCGGCGTAGGGCCGGCCGTGGAGCTGCTCTATAATGCGGCGCTCGAAATACACGGTGAAGCCCTCGTTCAGCCAGAAATCATTCCAGGTTGCATTTGTAACCAGGTTACCGCTCCACGAGTGGGCCAGCTCGTGCGCCACCAGGCTGGTCATGCTGCGGTCGCCGGTTATAATTGTGGGTGTTACAAATGTTAGACATGGATTTTCCATACCGCCAAATGGAAAGCTACCTGGCAGTACCAACAAATCGTAACGCCCCCATTGATAGGGTTCATACAATTGTTCAGCCGCCACCACCATCGCCTCCAGCTCCGCAAACTCGTGGGCGGCGCGGGGCAGCGTGGCCGGCTCGGCGTAGAGGCCGGTGCGCCCGCTCAGTGGGGCAAAGTCGAGCTGGCCCACGGCCAGCGCCAGCAGGTAGGCCGGCATCGGCTGCGGCTGCCGGAAGTGGTAGCGGCCATCGGCGGCAGTGGCCTGCGGGTTCTCGGCGCTCATCAGGGCCAGCAGCTGGCCGCGCTCCGGGCCCAGCACTTCCACGGTGGCCTCGTAGCTGAAGCGCAGGCCTGGCGAGTCGGGGCAGGGCAGCCAGGTACGCGCCAGAATGGCTTGCGACTGCGTGAACAAAAACGGGTGCGCGCCCGCTATTTGGGCTGGGGTCAGCCATTGCAACGCAGCGGCCTCGGGCACCGTGCGGTAGGTGATGCGCACCGCCGCCGTACCCGCCGGCACCCAGATGCGGAGGGCCTGCCCCAGCACCGCGTCGGCGGGGGTGAGGTGGTAGTTGGCGGCCGGGCCGTTGGCCGCTTCGCCCAGCTGCACGGCTTCCAACAGCAGGCCGCGGGTGTCGAGTACCAGCTCGGCGGGTGTGGGAGCGGGGCCACCAGCTAAGAGCCAAGTGGCAGTGCCAGCGAGCGTGCGCTGCGCAAAATCGACGGTCAGGACCAGTCGCAGGTGTCGGGCTCGGAGCAGCCCGGTAGGGGCATAGCTGTGCGGGTCGGCGGGGGAAGCAGCAAGAAAAGCCATGGTAAGAAATATAGCATGTTGAACAAAAAGCTTTACGCTTTCAAAGCGTCAGGTTGATTGTCGGAATCAGCTGAGTTGAGGTGCAAGGGGCCGCCCCTGCCTGCGGCCCGGTAATGTCAGGGGCTCGGTAGCAACGGGAGCCAGTGGTCAGCCCACGCCGTGGCGGGCAGCTAAAAAATACGGCCCTTCACTCAATTTGGTCAACCGTATCTGGGCGCTTGGGCGCGTTATTTGCGTAAGGCCTGACTATGCCGGTACAACCTGCCCGGTAGCTGCTCAGTAAAACGAGCACCTTTCATGCCACCTCGGGGCGGGAGCCGGGGCCTGCTGGCAGTAGCCAGCGCGCCGCCTGCCGCCCATCTTTTTCAAGTAATGCTCAAACAGCTTCAACTTCATTTTCTATCAGCAGCCCTGTTTCTGGGCTTGCTGACGCTGCCGTTTCTACTGGTGGCCTGTGGTGGCGACCAAGCCAACCAGGCCGACCAGGCCAGCTCCAAAACCGGCCAGGTTACGGCCGCCGACACCAGCGGCCCCGAGCCGCGCCTCGATAGCGTATTCGTCATTCGGGCCATGCAGGCCGACGCCCACTTTAAGGCGCAGGAGCGCTGGGCCCGTAAGTTTTACCGCGAGCGGCAGTTTCGGCTAGGCTGGTTCAAGCAGCATCAGCTCGTGCCCCAGGCCGCCACGTTCCTGACGGTAGTAGCTAAAGCAAAGGATGATGGCCTTGACCCTAAGCGCTATAACGTCAAGAAGTTAGATGATATGCTAGCCACGCTCAAAGGTGTGGACCAGGACACTGCGCGCCGTAACCAGCTGGAGCGCACGCTCGACGTGGCACTGTCGGGCACCTATTTTGCCTGGGCTTCGGACTACTACCGGGGCGTGGCCAATCCCCGCGATACCAAGAACGAAGCGTGGAAAGTCAAGCGCAATAAAATCAAGCTCGACCACGCGCTCATGACCATTCTGCGCGAGCGGGAGAGCACGTACCCGTACTATGATTTTGCGCCGCTGCACCCCGAGTACAACCACCTCAAGAAAGCGCTGGCCCTGTTGCGGGCCCGGCAGACGGCCGGCGGCTGGCCCGCGCTGCCGGGGACCACCCACCTCAAGCCCGGCGATGCGCTGCCCGTAGTAGACCTGCTGCGCCAGCGCTTGCTAGGCGGCGAAGCCACCGGCCAGACCCCGGCCACGGTAGCGGCCACGGCTACGCCCGTCAACAACGTGACGGCCCCCGCCCCCAGCGGCTACGACCCCAAACTGGTAACGGCCGTGAAAAATTTTCAACGTGACCTCGGCCTGCCGCCCACCGGCCTGGTGAGCGGCGAAACCCTGCGCCAGCTCAACGTGCCCATCCAGGAGCGCATCAATCAGGTTATCCTGAACATGGAGCGCTGGCGCTGGCTGCCCAAAAAATTTGAGCCCGATTACCTGCTCGTCAACATTCCCGAGTACCGGTTGCGGGTGTTTGAGCAGGGCAAGGAAGCCCTCACCATGCGCGTCATCGTGGGAAAAACGCTCACCGCTACCCCCGTCTTTTCCGACAAGATGGAGTACGTGGTGCTGGCCCCCTACTGGAACGTGCCCTACAGCATTATCGACAAGGAGTTGCGCGGCAAGCTCACGGCCAACCCCAGCTACCTCGACCGCCTCGACATGGAGGTGGTGCAGGGCTACGGCCGCAAAGCCAAGGTAGTAGACCCCGCTAGCATCGATTGGGCCAACGTGACGCAGGCCAACTTCAAGTACACCGTGCGCCGCCGCCCAGGACCCAAAAATGACCTCGGCGACGTGAAGTTCATCTTCCCCAACTCCAACGATATCTACCTCCACGACACGCCCCACAACGAGCTGTTTTCGCAAACCAAGCGCAGCTTCAGCCACGGCTGCGTGCGGGTGGAGGAGCCGGTGAAGCTGGCCACCTACCTGCTGCGCAATAACTCCAACTGGGACCAGCCTACCATTGAGGATACCATTGCCCAGCACCGCGAGAAGTACATCACCCTCAAGGAAAAGCTGCCCGTGTACCTGGTCTACCTCACGGCCTGGGCTGATGCCGATGGCCACGCGCACTTCCGCGACGACATCTACGGCCACGACAAGTCGCTCGCTAAAGAGTACTTCAACTAATATCTAATTCCGGGTGGCTTGTTCTAAGTTGGCCAGATAGTTGTTACTGCTTATTGAGGCCCCAGTACAAATGTGCTGGGGTCTTTTTGTGCAGTTGAAGAGGCAGTCAATAATAAGCATTGCATTTGTTTTGACGAGGTTATCATAAACAATTGTGTCGCATTAAGAAAGAAAATCAATTGTTAACATGTGTAAAACATCTGTAAATAGAATATCTTTCCTTGTACTCATACTTTTGTTATCAATTGTGTTTTCTTTAGCTAGTAGGAACCAGCGGTATCGCTCCGTACATTTGTGAAGCAAATAGGATTGATATGGTAACTCGCATTCGGCAGCTGCTGGATACTAAACAACTCACCCCCACGCAGTTTGCCGACTTTATTGGGGTCGGCCGGCCCGTGATGAGCCATATTCTGAGCGAGCGTAATAAGCCCAGCCTGGAAGTGGTGCAGCGCATTATCAGCGCTTTCCCTGATATTTCGCTGCCCTGGCTGCTAAGCGGCCTTGGTGAAATGCTGGAGGCAACCACTACGGCAGCTCTGGCCCCCACCGATGCCCCGGTAGCACCAAGCGTAGCTCCTCCAGCCGTAGCCAGTGCCACCCCCGATACGGTACTTCCAGCACCCGAGGTAGCCAGTGCAGTGCCAACGGCGCCTCCCGCCGCACCGAGCACGGCTGCTATGGTTCCCCAGCCACTGAGGATGGCCAGCCCGGCTCCCCGTGCCACCTTCTTAGGCCCGGAGGCAATTGTGCCAGCCGAAGAGCCTGATGCGGCTAGCAGCCTAGCTGCTTCAGAGGCCGAAAAACAGCCCATTGCTCCGGCCAGTCCCGCCGCCCCGCCCCGCACAGCTGCTGCGCCCCGCATTGAAGTTCCGGTTGCTACGCACGCACTGCCGGCTCCTGCCGGTTTCGCGCCGGTTTCACCGCCTTTTCCCGCGGCGGGTAAGCCATTCCGAGCCGCGCGGTTTGTGCCGGCTGCGCCAGCTAGTTCGGTGCCGCCAGCCGTGACCCCGCCAATGCCGGCGGTAGCGATGAGCAGCTACGTGGTAGCTCCTGCTACCGGGCCGGCGCTGCCGATGACTACGGCTGTTGCCAAGCCGGCCGGGCGCGAGGAATCAACCGAGGCCGCGCTACTCCCCTTTCTGGGCAACTCAGGCAAGGCAATCCGGCGCATCGTTATCTTCTACCAAGATGGCTCTTTCGCCGATTATCAGCCCGAGGCCTGAGCTTGCATTGGCTCCTGCAAAACGTTTGGCTGCTAGCAGTAAGAACTAAGCGACCGCTTTGCACGGACCATTTGTCAGCAGGGATAAAACCTCCCGGGTGCGGCTTTGCGCTAAGCATTGTTCCAACGGGCAATGAGGGGAAGCAGAAGCCAAAAACACAGGTGGCTGTCGGCTTATTCTCTACTAATGGGGGTAGTGCCGACAATAATCGATAGCGGTTAGCCTACCTTAGCAGCCAGCCAGCGCAGGCTAACAGCGTTTGCCTAAGCAGTTGGGCGCATAGTTCAATCCGTCGTGCCCGTCGCGAACTGAAAACAGATGCTGAAATCGGCTCGATTTAGCCGATCCGCTACCTTGGTAAGCCACACCGCTAAACTGGGTTAAGTTAAATGGGAAGCTGCCACTCTTTCAGTGATTGCATAATGATTTTTATTATGAAATAAGTTTCTTATTTTCAAGAGGTTATCTCTTTTAACTAAAAGACTTAATGCAGGTAAAAAGAACTAATTTTTCAGCGGTTCTTATATTTTTTTAATGCAATTGTCGTCAGGGATGCTTTTGGCACTGAGTAGTACGTGTGGTTGCTAACCAAGTTGACTCCTAGCTAGCTTGCTGAAATGCAAAAAACGTGAACTAACTAAGTAAGTACTCAGTGAGCCGATAGAGAACCTTCTAGTAACAGAGTTGCAGAATAACGGCCGAAAATGCTAGTAAATAACTCAGCCAACCATACTAGCCCTGCTCAGCAGCAACCGCGACTTTTGTAGCCGCCGCAAGGGAGCAGTATCGTACTCACTAAGCTATTTTTCGAGTCTTAATCAATTGTAAATAGGGGTTCGCAAGTGCTAAGTAGTGCTGCTGCGGAGGTGCTTGCAGAAGGCCTCTGAAAACCCATGGCCAGCTAGGCAGACCGGACGAAATGAGGAGCCGCTTGGTAAAATATGCCACGGCTGACTTTCAGCTTTAGGCCGCTAGGCCTTACCTTCGCGGTATGAAAAGCTTGCGCACCTACTCTCTGCTGCTGGCCGCCAGCGCGGCCCTGTTTTTGACCGCTGCCTGCTCCACGGCCCCCGACGCGGAGAAAGACCCTAGCGCCGATGCCGCCTACAAGCGCGAACACCGCGCCGAAGGCTACCGCGAGGCCCAGCGCAGCAACGTCAACTATTAACTCAGCCTGCTGAGTCAGTCCCCGTGGCTGGCCCAGCCCAACAACAGAAAGCCCCGGCTACGCAATTTGCGTAGCCGGGGCTTTCTGTTGTTGGGCTGGATGATGGCGCGTACGTCTAAGCGTGCGCGGCCTCCAGGGTAGGCTCGGCAAAGGCGGGCATGGGCAGGGTAGCGACCAGCTGCTGCTCCAGCAGGTCGGCCCAGGTGCGCAGGTACAGCACCACGTCGTCGCGCTGGTTGTGGCGCATGGCATTGCGCCGCTCAAACGGAATGCCGATGCGCACGGCTGGGTCACCAAGCTTTTCGAGGTTGGTGAGGTCTGAGCGCGAGAAGCCCATCGCCAGCATCTCGTCGATAGTTTGGTCGAAAGGCAGGCCACTGGTGGGGCAGTAGTCCACAAGTTGGCGCTCCCAGTCGCCGTAGCGCTGCAGGGCCTGGGTGTGAATTTCGGCCTTGGTGAGGCGCGTCACGGTCTGGGCCAAATGGCCGCAGTTGCAGCTGCCCATGTGGCCCCACTGGTAGGGGGCTTCGGCGGCGAGGCGGCGGGCGGTGTCGCGCAGCGCCTGAATGAGGGGGAGGGAAACGCGGGAAGTCATGCTAATGAGCCAGAAAAACGGCGTTAGAGTAAGACGAGGAAGCTACCTGAAAAAGCCAGTCTGCCGGGTTTTTGTTTCTGCGAAGGTAAAAAAAATCCGGTTGCTTAGCTTCGGGTAAGAAGCTAAGCAACCGGAAATTAATTCAACCAAGTGCTATTGAAAGGCCAGCTTAGCTGGAGCGGCGGTTGCCACCCTCGCTGCCGCCACGCCCGCCCGAGAAGGGCCGGCTGCTGCGCGGTGCGCCACCCCCCGAAGCCGAGCGCTCGCCGCCGCCCGACGATTGGGGCCGCCCGCCGCCGCGGTGCTCGCTGCGGCCACCGCCCGAGGTAGAGCCGCTGGAACGCGGGGCCCCGCTGCGGCCCTGGCCACTACCGCCACCGCTGCGCCCATCGCGGGCGGGGCGGCCAGCCGGGCCTTTGGGCCGGATGATGCGCTCATTGCCCATCAGCGCCACCGGGGCCACGCTGTTGGTGGAGTACGGATGCTCCTTATCTACGTCGAGCTGCTTGCGGATAAGTTTCTGAATATCTTGTAGATATGCGCGCTCTTCTTCCTCTACAAATGTAAACGCCGTGCCGAAAGCCCCGGCGCGGCCGGTGCGGCCGATGCGGTGCACGTAGGTTTCGGGCTCGTTAGGTACTTCGTAGTTGATAACGTGGGTCAGCTCATCCACGTCGATGCCGCGGGCGGCAATGTCGGTAGCTACCAGTACGCGGGTGGTGCCCGCCTTGAAGTTGCTGAGGGCGCGCTGACGGTGGTTCTGGCTCTTGTTGCCGTGGATGGCTTCGGCCGTGATTTGGGCCTTTTCCAGGGTTTCGGTCACCTTGTTGGCGCCGTGCTTGGTGCGGGTAAACACGAGCACGCGCTTGATGGCGGGGTCCTTGAGCACGTGGCGTAACAGGGCGGGCTTGTCGTTTTTGTCAACTAGGAACACCGATTGGGTTACCGTGTCGGCGGTGCTCGACACGGGCGTTACGGCTACCTGCACCGGGTTGGGGCGCAGGATGGTGGCCGAAAGCTCCTTGATAACATTCGGCATGGTGGCCGAGAAAAACAGGCTCTGGCGGCCGGCGGGCAGCTTAGGCAAGATGCGCTTGATGTCGTGGATGAAGCCCATGTCGAGCATGCGGTCGGCTTCGTCGAGCACGAAAACTTCCACGTGCTGCAAGTTCACGTAGCCCTGATTCATCAAATCGAGCAGGCGGCCGGGGGTGGCTACCAATATTTCGACGCCCCGCTGCAAGGCTTGCACCTGCGGGTTTTGGCCCACGCCCCCGAAAATAACGGTGGAGCGCAGCTGCGGCAGGTGGCGGCCGTAGGCCTTAAAGCTCTCGCCAATCTGGATGGCCAGCTCGCGGGTGGGCGTGAGAATGAGGCAGCGCACGCGGCCGCGGGGGCCCTGGGCGGCCTTCTGGGTTTGGGCGGTTTGGTGCAGAATCTGGAGAATCGGCACCGAGAAAGCGGCCGTCTTGCCGGTGCCGGTCTGGGCCACGCCGAGCAGGTCGTGCCCTTCGAGCACCTGCGGAATGGCCTGCTGCTGAATGGGGGTGGGGGTGGTATAGCCTTCCTCGCTCAGGGCGCGCAGGATGGGCTCAATCAAGTTGAGGTCGTTAAAGGTCATGAAGATGGGAGCCACCCGCCCGGTGGGTGGTGGCCGGGGCGGAGGCCATCGGCTGCCTGCGCAAGTACAAGAAAATGGGAGGGAAAAAAGCCCGCGCCTGGTGCCAGAATGACGACGCGGCGGGCCGGCGGCCGTATACTTACGGCCAGCAGCTGGTCCGATTGCCAGGCTGCCTTCGGCGGCAAAGGTACCGCTTAAATCCCCAACCCATGCAGATAGTTCACCGCGAGCGCGCCTACGACGGCCACTTCAAGCTCAACAAGCTTACCATTAAGACGCCCGAGGGCCAGGAATTGCCCCGCGAGCAGTTTGCCCCCGGCCACGCCGTGGCGGCGCTGGTCTTCGATACCCAAACGCAGGAGTACGTGCTCACCCGGCAGTTTCGGGTGGGGGCCGAGCGCGAGCTGCTCGAAATTGCGGCCGGTATGATTGACAAAGATGAGAGCCCCGAAACCGCCGTGCGCCGCGAGATTCACGAGGAGCTGGGCTACGAAATCGACCAGCTGACCGCGATTGTGACCATGTGGCCCTCGCCCGGCACCAGCGCCGAAACCATCGCCGTGTATTATGCCGAGGTGAGTCGCCAAACCGGCGCGGGCGGCGGGCTGGCCGAAGAAAACGAGCAAATTGAAATGGTGCGCCTGACTAAAGAAGTACTCTTAAAAGAGAAGCTGCAAGACGCCAAAACGATGCTAGCCGTGCAGTGGGCGCAGTTGTACAAGGCTTAGCCCGCATCAATCCTATGAAACAGGCAATCTTAAAGCAGATGCAGCGCCTGGGAGGAAATACCGATGGGGTAACGGGTGCGTCGCTGCAAGCCGACCTAACGGCCATCGTCTTCAAAAATCCCTTATACCCGGCTGCTTACTTAACTGAGCTAACCGGGGTAACCGAGTTTTGGGAGCAGTACCAGCCGCTGTATCAAACTGACCGGCCCGCGTTCGACCAGCAGCTACTGACGCACTTCTTTGCCGACCAGGAACTGCCGTATGGGCAGGCTTTTTTCAGAAACTTCCTGTTTACGCCCTTCAAAGAGGGCTCGCCCGACTATGGCGAGTTGGATGGCCTAGTTACCCCGGACGAAATCAGGCAAGTGGTGGCGGGCACCGACCTGGAGTTTATGTGCGTCTGCTATTCCTACGGCTTTCCCGACCACTACTTCGTTTGCCTGACCGATGCCGACCAAGAAAATCCTACGGTGTATGGCACCGACCACGAGGTATTCTTTAGTGAGATTATCAGGATATGCACGCTGGAAGAGTTTTTCAACGGCTTTGTAACCCCGGCTGATTTTCTAGCTGCCGCCACCGAGCACCTCGAAAACAGGGGCGCTGCCTAACGCAAAAGCCACTCTTCGTTGCACGTTAGCAACGGGGAGTGGCTTTTTTGCAAATCAATATTAACCAGTATTTTAGATAACTTACTGCGGCGTTAGCTGGTACTCAAACTGTTGCCGTAGGCGCGTATCTACAATAACGAGCGTGAGCGGGCCGGCCGCCGGGTCGAGCTTGATGAAGGGGATAAGCTGCTGATTCTGATACAAATCGCGGCCGAAAAAGCGGCCAAAACCGGGCTTGGGCGTGGCCGCAAAAATCTCTTTGCCATCCTTGGTGCGGGCCGAGAGCGTGAGCAGCGACGGGTCGGCGTTTTTGGAGCCCTGGCGGCGAATGTTGAGCACCAGCGCCCCGCCGGGCGGCAGCGCGGCCAAGCGGCGCTGATAGGTGGAGTCGGCCCAGTCGTGAATTTTGCGCAACTCATTGATTTCGAGGAGCATTTCTTCGGGTGAGCGGTAGCACACGTGGGTGTAAGTGCCCGTGACGTCGGCGTCCTCGTCGGTGTTTTTGGTGAGGTTGGCTACCACTGGGCACTCCGGGTTTTTTTGGGCAAACATGTAGCGCTTGCGGGCCGGGCCGTTGGGGCTTTGAGCGTGCGCGGCGGTGGCTCCGCCGAGCAAAGCCAGCACTAATCCAACGCGTAGCGTAGTAGAGAATTGCATTATGCAGAGAAGGTAAATAATTGTAAAAAGAAAGGGAATAAGGCTGCTGCAAAGAACGGTAGCCCGCCCGAAATCCGCTGGTTTATTCGCCAAATAAGCCCGTTAGCCCCATAAGTTGACAAAAATGTAAGGCTGGCGTAATGCCTGCGTAATAACTGGCGGCGAGCTTTGGGTATGCTAAAACTCGCAGCTTCCAAGCGCTTTTTATTGGACTGGCAGCCCTCCGGCGCGGGGCTGACGTGGCTGCTGGCGCTGGTGTGGTGCGTAGCCCTGGGCTGGCCACTGCGCCGCAATCTGCGGGCTGCCTTGGGTAGCGCGGCCGCCGGCTGGCCCAGCGACGGGCCGCCCACCAAGCCGCGCCGCCCCAAGGCTGGGCCGCGCCGCTGCCAGCCGGGCCAACCTTATTCTGCGGCCGCATGAGCGACTTATTATTGCCGATGCTGCCGGGTACTACCTCGCGCCCGCGCAAAAAGCGCCGCCTGGCGGTGGCCGTCATCAGCGATGTGCACCTGGGCACCTACGGCTGCCACGCCCCCGAGCTACTGCGCTACCTCAAGAGTATTCGGCCCAACGTGCTGGTGCTCAACGGTGACATTGTGGATATCTGGCAGTTTTCGAAAAACTACTGGCCGGCCTCGCACATGCGGGTGGTGCGCTACCTGGCCGGCCTGGCCGCCAAGGGTACCAAAATATACTACCTCACCGGCAACCACGACGAGCTGCTGCGCAAGTTCGCGGGCCTAAAACTCGGTCATTTTCAGCTCGATAACAAGCTGGTGCTCGACTTGCCGCACGGCCGCACCTGGCTGTTTCACGGCGACGTGTTTGACGTGACTATGCGCCACGCGCGCTGGCTGGCCAAGCTCGGCGGCAAGGGCTACGATTTGCTTATTTTGCTCAACCGACTGGTTAACTTTGGGTTGCAGAAGATAGGCCGGCCCAAAGTGGCGTTGTCCAAAGCCATAAAAAACCGGGTGAAAAGCGCCGTGAGCCTGGTGAGCGATTTCGAGCAGACGGCCGCCAACATTGCCGCCGACAACGACTACCGCTACGTGGCTTGCGGCCACATTCACCAGCCCGAAATCAAAACGCTAGATACACCCCAGGGTGAGGTAACGTACTTGAATTCGGGCGATTGGGTTGAAAACCTCACTGCCCTCGAATACACCGCCGAAGCCGGCTGGCAACTCTACCGCTACGCCGACGACCCCCGCATGGCCGAGCCTGCCGAAACCCCCGACCTGCCCGACGCCGCCGAAATGGCCGCCGATGCTGGACCCGCCGCGCTGCTGGAGGGGTTGCTGCTGGAGTTTAAGCTGAAATAATAATTTGTTAGGAACTCTTAGTCGTCTGTCATTGCGAGCACAGCGTGGCAATCGCCCCAGAACGAAATCGTTCGGGTATCGTGCTGGGGCGATTGCCGCGCTGCACTCGCAATGACAGGCGTGAATATAATAACTTTATAATGAATATTTTATATGCCATCCAGGGCACTGGCAATGGCCACTTGATGCGGGCGCTCGACGTGGTGCCGCTGCTTCAGCAGCGCGTGGCGGCCCTGGGCGGCCAGCTCGATATTCTGGTGAGTGGACCGCCTGCCGACCTGCCGCTGCCTTTTGAGGTGCGGTACCGGGTGGGCGGCATGGGCTTTTTATTCGGCAAGAAGGGTGGAATAAATTTCGTGAAGACCTTCCGGCAGTTCAACTCGACGGGGTTTGTGCATGATATCCGCCACCTGCCGGTAGAGAGCTATGACTTGGTAATCAATGACTTCGAGCCGGTGACGGCCTGGGCCTGCCGGCTGCGCCACCGGCCCTGCGTAGCGCTAAGCCACCAGAGCGCCGTGCTGCACCCCGCTGCGCCCCGGCCCAAGCAGGAAGACCCGGCGGGCCGCGCCGTGCTGCGGCACTACGCACCCAATACGGCGCAGTATGGCTTTCACTTTCAGGCATATGCGCCGGGCATTAGCACGCCCGTCATCCGGCGGCAGGTGCGCGAGCTAACGCCTTCTGATGAAGGGCATTACACGGTATACTTGCCCGCCTATGACGAGGCCACGCTGGTTGAGCGCCTGCGCTACCTCAGTCGCACGGTGCAGTGGGAAGTGTTTTCGAAGCACAGCCAGCAGCCCGCCGACCACGGCAACGTGCGGGTGTGGCCGGTGAGCGGCGGCGACTTTTTGCAGAGCCTGGCCCGGGCCCACGGTGTGCTGTGCGGGGCTGGCTTTGAGACGCCCGCCGAAACCTTGTTTTTGGGCAAGAAGCTGCTGGTAGTGCCCATGAAGCAGCAATACGAGCAGCAGTGCAACGCCGCCGCGCTCGCCAAAATGGGCGTGCCCGTGGTGCGCGGCCTCAAAGACAAGCACCTCGACCGCCTCGACGACTGGCTGCACCGCGGAGAGGCCGTGCCCGTAGACTACCCCGACCGCACCGGCGCGGTGCTCGACCAGCTGCTAGCCGAGCAGCTGGGGATGCCGCTGCCCGCCGTGGCGCGAGCTTTGTAGGGCTACCCTGGCCCGTAGCAACTAGCGCGGCGGCGCTACCTACAATGTGCGTATTACCGGTTAGCGGCTGCGCCCGTATTCTCTTTTTCTGACTTGTGCCCGGCTGCTCACAGCCCCGTTTGATGCCCGACGATTCTCTGCTTTCCATCCAGCGCCCGTTGGCGCTGCCCCCGGCTTTCTTTCCGGCTACCACGCCCGCCACGTATTCGCGCGCCGATTTTGGGGCCGACTTTCACTGGGGTGCGGCTTGCGCGGCCTACCAGGTGGAGGGCGGCTGGCAGCAGCAGGGCAAGGGCCCCAGCATCTGGGATGAGTTTACGCGCCGGCCGGGGGCTGTTGCGCGGGGCGAGCACGCGCGGGTGGGTACCGATTTTTTTACTCGCTACGAGCAGGATTTGGACCTGGCCCAGGGGCTGGGGCTGACTGATTTTCGCTTCTCGGCCGCCTGGCCGCGGGTGCTGCCCGAGGGTATAGGGGCGGTGAACCGGCGGGGCCTTGACTTCTACGACCGCCTGGCGGATGCCTGCCTGGAGCGCGACCTGCGCCCCTGGCTCACGGTGTACCACTGGGATTTGCCGCTGGCCTTGCAGCAGCGCGGCGGCTGGGCCAACCGTTCGGTGGTGGGCTGGCTGGCCGACTATGCCCAGGTGCTGGCCCGCTGCCTCGGCGACCGCGTGCAGCACTGGATGGTGCTCAACGAACCGATGGTATTTGTGGGGGCGGGGCACGCGCTGGGCGTGCACGCGCCGGGCCGGCGCAGCCTGCCGGGCTTTTTGGCGGCGGCCCACCACGCCACGCTGGCCCAGGCCGAGGGCGGCCGGGCGCTGCGGGCCGCCCTGCCAAGCACGGCGCGCATCGGCACCACGTTTTCGTGCTCGCACCTCACGCCCGACCGGCCGGGCCACGGCCCCAGCGAGGCCGCCACGCGCCGCGTCGATGCCGTGCTCAACCGCTTTTTCGTGGAGCCTACCCTCGGCCTGGGCTATCCCACGGCCGAGCTGCCTACGCTGGGCTGGCTGCTGCGCCGCTACCAGAAGCCCGGCGACGAGGCGCTTCTAAAATTCGACTTCGACTTTTGGGGCATTCAGAACTACACCCGCGAAGTGGTGCGCCGCGCGCCCTGGCTGCCGCTGCTGGGCGCGGCCCTGGTGCCGGCCGCCAAGCGCGGCGTGCCCGTTACTGAAATGGGCTGGGAAGTTTACCCCGAGTCAATCTATGAAATGCTGAAGCAGTACGCGGCCTACCCCGGCGCGCCCGAGCTGTATATAACGGAGTCGGGCGCGGCTTTTGCCGATGCGCCGGCCGGTGGCCGCGTGCCCGACGTGGCTCGCCAAGCCTACTACCAGTCGGCCATCGGGCAGGTGCTGCGCGCCCGGCGCGAGGGCATCCGGGTCAACGGCTACTTCCCCTGGAGCTTCACCGACAACTTTGAGTGGGCCGAGGGCTACCGGCCGCGCTTCGGCCTGGTGCACGTCGATTACGAAACCCAGGAGCGTACCATTAAGGACTCGGGGCGCTGGTACGGCGAGTTTCTGGCTGGGGCGGAAGTAGCGCGGACTTTGTAGCCTGCGCTTGGTTGGGTGGGTAGTTAAGAACGTCATGCTGAACGCAGTGAAGCATCTCTACCGCTTCATTCAGGCTATTCAACAAAGCGGTAGAGATGCTTCACTGCGTTCAGCATGACGTGCTGATGACTTCCTGCCCGGCTACTTCGTTACCGCTCTAGCGCAGCATACTGCGGCAATTCATAAATTCCTCAATGAGCTGTTCAGGCTGCTCCTCGTAAAACTCGCCAAAGCCCAGCACAAATGCCGGCGCGGGCTGCACAAACCGGATGGCTTCGTTCACAGCCGCCAGGTAGGGCTGGATGCGGTCGCGGTCGCCCGCGGCGGCCGCAAATTCGGCGTCCCAGCGCAGGGCGGCCGGGCCTTTGCGTACCAAAAACGGCAGTACGAACGGCACGTAGCGGCTGAAAACTGGGTTTTCGGCGCTGGTCAGCCGGGTGTCGGGCCACACGTGAAACGCGCTGAACGAGGCCGGCGGGGCCACCACGAAACGCGCCTGCTCATCGGCCATCGCCCCAAATAATTCGGTGCGGTTGGGCTGCGCATAGAGCTGCGCGTAGGCCGCGTACCACACCGTGACGCCCGCCGGGTTTACGAGCTGGTAGGGGTGAAATGAGCTGCTAATGCTCACCCCGCCGTGCTCACCAATAACGAGGTTGTATAACTCACCAAAATGCTGCATGTCAGTTGATTGCTGATACGGGTTGTCGGTGAGGCCGTAGAGGTAGAAGCTGGCAAAGTCGGTGAGCGAGGGCGCGGCGGTGGGAGGCGAGAGTTCGGACATAGGAGTAAAGCGTGGGGGAGGGAAGCCGCCGGGGCGGGGCGGACAAGCGCCGCAAAGTTCGGGGGTGGCGGTTGGCTGGCCGCCGGGGCGGTGCTACTTTCGGCGGGCCGCACCGTATGGGGCTGGCTGCTATCCTTTTCCCACCCGTTTGCCATGTCACTTTCTCGTCGTCACTTCCTGCAACAGGCCGCTACCGTGGCCGCCGCGGCGGCCCTCGCGCCGCAAGCATTTGCCAGCGTGCCCGCCAAGCAGCCGTTTTTTGAAATATCCCTGGCCGAGTGGTCGCTGCACAAGGCCTTATTCAGCAAGAAAATCAGCAACCTGGATTTTCCCGGCATTGCCAAAAAGGACTATGGCATTAGCGTGGTGGAATACGTCAACCAATTTTTCAAAGACAAAGCCGAGGATACCAAGTATTTAAGT
This sequence comes from Hymenobacter arcticus, assembly GCF_054779975.1. Classification (NCBI taxonomy): domain Bacteria; kingdom Pseudomonadati; phylum Bacteroidota; class Cytophagia; order Cytophagales; family Hymenobacteraceae; genus Hymenobacter; species Hymenobacter arcticus. The sequence continues at coordinate 106,418 of NZ_BAAGXF010000001.1, read as the reverse complement.
AACCTGTTGCAGCGCTGCCGCGACCACGGCGTGCGCAACCACCTCATCATGATTGATGGTGAAGGCGACCTGGGCTCGCCCAACCAGGCCGAGCGCCTGAAGGCGGTCGAAAACCACTACAAATGGGTGGATGCCGCCAAGTTTCTGGGCTGCCTCACTGTTCGGGTCAACGCTTTTGGCAAGGGTTCGGCCACCGAAGTGCAGCAGGCCGCCATCGACGGCCTGGGCCGCCTGAACGAGTACGCCCAGAAGCAAAACATCAATGTGATTGTGGAGAATCACGGCAGCTACACCTCCGATGGGCAGTGGCTGTTGCGCACCATTCAGCAGGTGGGGAAGCCCAGCGTGGGCATTCTGCCCGATTTTGGCAACTTCTGCATCCGGCGCGACACCGGCGACCTGTACCAGGGTACCTGCCTGGAATCGTACGACAAGTACCAGGCCGTGCAGGAGTGGATGCCCCTGGCTAAAGGCGTGAGCGCCAAAACGTTTGAGTTTGACGCGGCCGGTAACTGCGTAGAAACCGATTACAACAAGATGTTCCGCATCATCAAAGAATCGGGCTTCAAAGGCTACGTGGGCATCGAGTACGAAGGCGAAAAGCTGAGCGAAGATGAGGGCATCCGCAAAACCAAGGCGCTGCTGGAAAAGGTCGGCCGGGCATAGCGGGTGTAGCGTGGACTCTGCGAGTCCGCGCGTGGGGGCGTTGCGTAATATCTAGACACGTCGTCCGCCGTGTGCTGGAATAAAAGTTGCGCAACCGACCCTACGCGCGGACTCGCAGCGTCCACGCTACATCGCGTTACTTTTGAGCTTCTGCCCCACGCTTTCTGCTATGCTGCTCACCATTACCACTACCCACCAGCCCGCCACCGACCTGGGCTACCTGCTCCACAAAAACCCGGCGCGCCTGCAAAGCGTGGAAATAACCGGCGGCCAGGCCCATGTTTTTTATCCCGAAGCCACCGCCGAGCGCTGCACCGCCGCCCTGCTGCTCGACCTCGACCCCATCGGGCTGGTGCGCGGCCGGGGCGGCGCGCCCGGCGAGGGCGGCTTTGCGCTGGCCGAGTACGTCAATGACCGGCCCTACGTGGCGTCGTCGTTTCTGAGCGTGGCGCTGAGCAAGGCCTTCGGCACCGCCATGAATGGCACCTGCAAGGACCGGCCCGCCCTGCCCGCCGAGGTGCTGCCGCTGGCCATCACGGTGGCCGTGGTATCGGCCCCCGGCCCCGAATGGCCGCGCCGCCTCTTCGAGCCGCTGGGCTACGTGGTCGAAACCGAGGCGTACTCGCTCGACCCCACCCAGTCCGAGTGGGTTGATAGTCAATACTATACGCTGCATCTGCGCCACGATGGCCTGCGCCTGCAAGACGTGCTCACGCACCTCTACGTGCTGCTGCCCGTGCTCGACAACGACAAGCACTACTACGTGGACCAGAACGAGGCCGAAAAGCTGCTGCACCGCGGCGGCGATTGGCTGCCCCGCCACCCCGAGCGCGGCTTCATCACGCGCCGGTACCTGCGCTACCGCGCGTTGTACGTGAACCCGGCGCTGGCAAGGCTGCTGGAGGCCGACGAGCTAACCGATGAGCCCGATGCGCCAGCTCCGCTCCCCGACGCTACGACTGCGGAGGAGGAGCCAGCTGCCACTTCGGCTACCGCAGCCGTTGCCAGCCTTAGCGCGGATGCCCCGACTCCGCCGGCCGGCGCGCCCGCGGAGGACGACCAGTCGAAAGCCGAAAAGCTCTTCCTGCACGACCAGCGCCTCCAGCAAGTGGCCCAGGAAATCTACCAACTGGCCCCCAAGCGCGTGCTCGACCTGGGCTGCGGCGAGGGCAAACTCCTGCGCCTGCTGCTGCGCCAGCCTAAGATTGAGTACATCCTGGGCATGGATGTGTCGCACCAAGCGCTATCTCGCGCCGCCCAGCGCCTGCACCTGGCTGAGATGCCCCCGCGCCAGCGCGCCCGCCTCGACCTCATCCAAGGCTCGCTGCTGTACAAGGACGACCGCCTGGCCGGCTTCGACGCGGCGGCGCTGGTCGAAGTTATCGAGCACCTCGACCCCAGCCGCCTCGCCGCCCTCGAAGCTGTCGTGTTTGGCCACGCGCGCCCGGCGCACGTCTTCGTCACGACCCCCAACGCCGACTACAACCAGCTCTACGACCGCCTCGCGGCCGGCACCTTCCGCCACGCCGACCACCGCTTCGAGTGGAGCCGGGCCGAGTTTGCGGCCTGGGCCACCGCCGTGGCCGCGCGCCACGGGTACCAGGTGCGGCTAGTAGGCATGGGCGAGGCGGCGGAAGGCGTGGGCGCGCCCTCGCAGCTGGCGGTGTTTGCGCAAGGGGGGGCTAATGCTTGATTTTAAGTGTTGGTATCACCCTGCGCAAACACCAATTTAAACTTCTAGGTCGGGGTAGTAGGCTACTTTAGCGCCCACTCGCGGCGGGTAAAGCGGATAGAAGTGTTGTAAAAGCGTTATGCCTTAAGTGCTATTGCATATCTTAAAAGTAGAGAGGCAATAGGCTGCAAACGCTTGCCGCACCATACTATTGGTTGGTTTTCTTGGCTGTTTTGAAATCGTGTAATAATCTCGTTTTTAGGCAGGTTGTGGAAGGAAAACTGAAAACCAATAATTTCAATTAGTGTTAATTCATTTTCAATAAAGATTTTTGTAGATGCTCTTGGCCTCTCTATAAGTTCAGTTAATAGATTTGACAGATATGTTTTAAAGAAATACATATCACGAAAAAGCTTATCTTGCTGGGATTTGTTTGTAGGCTTATTCTTGCGATTTCTGCTAAGCCAGGCATTAATGACATTCATTGCAGCTAAATAATGAAATGTGTCATTGTCTGTTGTAGGAACTAGCTTCGCTACACTCCAGGCTTCCATTAAATCAGACTTTTGTATCTCATAATTTTCTTGAGTGGGACTTGTAATCTCGGCTAATAGGGCTGTGGAGTCAGCAGTTTCGCTTAAGTTTAAGTGATTCTGTAAGAAGCGAATTTGCGTTTCGTATTCAACGTATGCAGAACCAGCGCAGAAACTCGAAAACTCATGCAAAGAAAGCACATGGGTTTCGAGATGTTTGCAGCGGTGGTGGCGAGTATAAGTCGGGTTACAAAATACCACGTATAGATTATGACATTGATTAGATAAGTGATACGCAAGCCGATGAGCTTTTTCTTCTGTAAAGCTAACAACTACCCAGATGTCTCTATCGACAGAAAATATTGGTGTAAAAGACTTCGACTTACGAATAAATTGTGGATGCTCCTCAGTATTTCGGACGCCTTGTAATAAAGGGGCAAAAGTTACGTTGTGCTTGCCAGTAGAGAATTTTTTTGCTGAAATTAGTAATACTAGCGTTCTGAATAATAAGTCTGAAAGCGGTAGGGACTTATTGGCATTGATTTTCTGAAAATTACCTCGCTTGAAACGAGAGACATAATCCTGTGATGGGTCGTTCTTGGCAAAAACGGTAACGAACCAATAATTATCAGAATATACAATTTGAAAAACTGTATTCCATGTATAATCTTTCCAGGCTTGAGTTTTGGAACCTGAATTAGTTGTCAGTTCAAAAGTAGTTTTGAACCTTCCATTTTCTTGCAGCTCTATAGTATTAATCTTTGCAAGATAATTCACTTGATTAAACTCGATTTCTTGCTGAACATCGAGCAGTTCAGTTGAGAAGTCTATCAGTTTAAATACATTGTAAGGGTATAATTCCCTGTACCAAATGTCTTTGTGGTCAGGATGTTGTTTGCACCAAGTTTGAAAATCAAGACTACTGAGATGCATATTGTTTAAGGGTATTAGATACAGGTAAAAATATTAGACTCACACCCCCTGGTGCTGATGCGGCCGGAACAGCCGCTTGCTCTTGATAAACTGCTGCACCTTGATATTCTCCCACATGATGAGCTTGTCGCCCACGCGGGTGATGGCCCGGATATCGCCATCCTGCGACACCACGAAGCCCAGGCTGCCCGCGTGGTTCCAGCAGTAGGCAAACATGGAGCGGTGCCGAGTGCCGTAGTGGCTGGGGCTCACTGGCAGCAGCTTGGGCTCCTCTACTGTGGCCTGGGTGGCTACGTACACGAAGTCGGGGGCCTTTACGCTGCGGATAACCACCCCGAACCCGCGCACCTCCAAATCGGGCGAGAGCACCACCAGGCCGTCGATGCACGAGAGTGAGGCCACGAACATGATGGCCCCTTTCAGCTCGTCGCTGGTTTCGTTCTTGTCGGTTTCGGCCACGTTTTCCTGCAAGTACAGGTGCGAGGGCAGGGTATCCTGCTCCAGGTCAATGTACTCATTTAGAATAGTTTCGGTGTGCGTGAAGCTGGTAATGTCGAACTTCACGAATTGCACGATGGCCCGAAACAGCCGGTCGTAGGCCAGGCGATGCTTGATGCTGAGGCCGGTTTCGGTGTCGGGGGTGATGAGGAACGCACCGCCGTGCTGGTAGTCCTGCATTTTGAGCAGGATGCGGCAGAGCGAGCGGCTAATGACGTTGTTGAGGTAGCCGCTCCAGTCGTCGAGCACGTCGCTGCCCAGCTCGTCGGTGAAGTGCTGGCGCACTGCCGCCTGGTAATCGGTGCTGTGCTGGCCCAGCAGCTCGCGTACGGGCCCGCTGGCAAACACGTCCACGTAGTTGCTTATCAGCACGTTGTGCTTGAGGTTGGCAATCAGCTCGTAGTCGAGCATCACGTGCAGGTTGCCGATGTCGTTGATAGCCGTGCGAAACAGGCCGGGCTGCTCGGGGCTGAACGTGGACTCGTAATTGATGAAGCTGCGGTAGTGGTACGATTGGTCTATCAAGCCCCAGATAAACAGCTCGTTGTGCGCGTCATAATCCACGGCCAGCGAGGTGCTCCACGGGTCGGCGGCCTTGGAAAGCTTCACCAGATTCTTGACTGTGAACGGGATGCGCTCCCCAAAGGGCACGCAGGTCCAGCGGTGGGCCACTTTTTTGCGGGGCGGGTTGGGGTCTGGGTTCTCCGCATCCAGCAGCGTCACGGTGACTTTAATGAGCTGGCCTTCTTCGGTTTGCAGGCTGGTGAAGAACAGGTTTTCAAACAGAGTCGTCAACACGGCCAGCGGCGGCTGGCGCTCCCTGGTTTTGGCGTGCTTTAGCTTATTGAATACGAATTTGGCTAAGTCTTTCGGGGTAGCGTTCATGGCAGGAAATAATACAGGAGGTAGCGGTAGGGCAGGGGTGTGAAAATAAAGGCTTTTAAGGAGATGGCTGAGTACGCCCCATTTGTCATTGCGAGCACAGCGAAGCAATCGCACCAGCACGATGGCCGAACAAGCGGCGCGAACAACGCCGTTCTGGTGCGATTGCTTCGCTGCGCTCGCAATGACAAACGATTCGGGTAAACGCCAGGTAAAGCATCTTTGCAGGACTGCGCACGTTGCGCCCCGCTGCCCGCGCCAAAGATAAATTGCCCGCTACGCCCATGCCCGCCGCCACTCTCAAGCTTCCCGAACTCTCCCTCATCCTGCTCATCGGCAGCACGGGCGCGGGCAAATCCACGTTTGCCCGCCGCCTGTTTAAGCCCACCGAAATAGTGTCGTCGGATACCTGCCGGGGCTTGGTATCGGACGATGAAAACAGCCTGGACGCCACCAACGATGCCTTCGACCTGCTGCACTACTGGGTGGCCAAGCGCCTCAAGCGCGGCCGCCTCACCGTGGTAGACGCCACCAATGTGCGCGCCGAAGACCGCAAGGCTTTCGTGGCGCTGGCCCGGCAGTACCACTGCCTGCCGGTGGCCATCGTGCTCGATGTGCCCGAGAGCGTGGCCGCCGACCGCAACCGCCAGCGCCCCGACCGCGCCGGCCTCAAGCCCCACGTCATTGCCAACCACCGCCGCCTGTTGCGCCAAGGCCTGCGCACGCTCAAGCCGGAAGGCTTCCGGCACATTTTCCACCTGCGCGGAGTGGAGGAAATCGACGCGGTACAGGCCATCGTGCGCGACCCGCTGCACAACAACCACCAGCAGGAAACGGGGCCGTTTGACATTATCGGCGACGTGCACGGCTGCTATACCGAGTTGTGTGAGCTGCTGGAGAAGCTGGGGTATGTAGTTGAGGAGGAAGAGGTTAGGGATGCGCGGGATTTGGGCGTGCGGGTCACCCCACCCCGCAAAGTCATCTTCCTCGGCGACCTCGTGGACCGCGGCCCCGCCTCGCCGCAAGTATTACGACTGGTAATGAGCATGGTGCGCGACGGCCTGGCCTTGTGCGTGCCCGGCAACCACGATATTAAGCTGCTACGCCACCTCAACGGTAAAAACGTAACGGCTACCCACGGCCTAGCCGAAACCCTGGCCCAGCTCGAAGCCGAAACGCCCGCGTTCAAGGAGCAGGTGCGGCTGTTTCTGGATAAGCTGGTGAGCCACTACGTGCTCGATGGCGGCCGGCTGGTGGTGGCCCACGCGGGCCTCACCGAGGCCATGCAGGGCCGGGGCTCGGGGGCTGTGCGCAGCTTCGCTCTCTTTGGCGAAACCACCGGCGAAACTGACGAGTTTGGCCTGCCCATACGCTACCACTGGGCCAGCGAGTACCGGGGCCGGGCCATGGTGGTGTACGGCCACACGCCCGTGCCCGACCCCGAATGGCTCAACAATACCATCGACATTGACACCGGCTGCGTGTTTGGCGGCCGCCTCACCGCCCTGCGCTACCCCGAGCGGGCGCTGGTGGCCGTGCCCGCCCACCAGGTATATGCCGAGCCCAGCCGCCCGCTCCACTATAACCCGCACCAATTGGATAACAAGCTGTTAGCTGATAGCTATCAGCCATTAGCTTCTTCCCAAAAGGACCAAAACGAAAGGCTAACAGCTAGTAGCTATCAGCTAACAGCTGAATTAGATATCCGCGACGTGACCGGCAAGCAGCTCATTAACACGCGGTTGCTCAACACGGTCACTATTCGGGAGGAAAACGCCGTGGCCGCCCTGGAGGTAATGTCGCGCTTTGCCCTCAACCCTAAGTGGCTGCTGTATTTGCCGCCCACCATGTCGCCCACCGAAACCTCGGAGCTGCCCGACCTGCTCGAACACCCCGCCGAAGCCTTCTCCTACTACCAGCGCCAGGGCGTGGCGCGCGTGGTGTGCGAGGAAAAGCACATGGGCAGCCGCGTAGTGGTGGTGCTGGGCCGCGACGAAGCCGCCATTCAGCGCCGCCTGGGCGTGGTGGGCGAGGGCATCGGCAAGTGCTACACCCGCACCGGCCGCAACTTCTTCAATGACAGAGAGTTGGAAAATGCCTTCCTGGCCCGCCTGCGCGATGCCCTCAGCACGGCCGGCTTCTGGGAGAAATTTGATACCGACTGGGTGTGCCTCGATGCCGAGCTACTGCCGTGGTCGGCCAAGGCCCAGGAGCTGGTGAAAAGCCAGTACGCCGCCGTGGCCGCCGCCGCCAGCGCCGCCCTGCCCCAGGCCGAAACGGCTCTAACGGCCGCCGCCGCCCGCGGCCTCGACGGGGCCACCGCCCTGCTGGCCCGCACCAGCGCCCGCCGCGCCGCCGCCACCGACTACGCCGATGCCTACCGCCGCTACTGCTGGCCCGTGCAGTCGCTCGCCGACCTCAAACTGGCGCCCTTCCACCTGCTCGCCACCGAGGGCCACACGTACTTCGACCGCGACCACGCCTGGCACATGGAAACCCTGCGCGCCCTCAGCCTAGCCGATTCGGGCCTGCTGCGCGCCACGCCCTACCGCGTGGTAGACCTCACTAACCCCGCCGAGGTGGAGGCCGCTACCGACTGGTGGGCCACCCTCACCGCCGGCGGGGGCGAGGGCATGGTGGTGAAGCCCTACGACTTCATCCCGGCCACCGGCCGCACGCTCGTGCAGCCCGCTCTCAAGTGCCGGGGCCGCGAGTACCTGCGCATCATCTACGGCCCTGATTACCTGCTGGATGGAAACCTGGAGCGCCTGCGCCAGCGCAACGTGAAGGCCAAGCGCAACCTGGCCCTGCGCGAATTTGCCCTCGGCGTGGAGGGCCTGGAACGCTTCGTGGCCGGCCAGCCGCTGCGCGCCGTGCACCAGTGCGTATTTGGCGTGCTGGCCCTGGAGAGCGAGCCCGTGGACCCGCGCTTGTAGGCGGCAATAAGCGGCAACTCAATCAGGCGCTGGCCGTTAGGCCAAGCCGTGCTTATCTACTATTCAGGATTTCCCCACCCATGAAAAAACTTCGTTTCCTGCCTTTTATCGCGGCTCTTTGCTGCTGGCTGGCCAGTGGCTCCGTGGCCGCCCGCCCCGCCGCCGAGCGCCCCACGTATTTCGAGCTGAAAGTATATCACCTGAAAACGGCGCGCCAGGAAGCCCGCGTCGATAGCTTTTTGCAGCAGCAGTACCTACCGGCAATGCGCGCAGCGGGTATCGCCCCCGTCGGCGTGTTCAAGCCCATCGGCAACGACACGGCCGCCGACCGCCGCATCTACGTTCTCACGCCCTTCACCTCCCTGAAGCAGTGGGAGCAGGTGGGCAAAACCGCCGCGCCCAAGCTGCTCGCGGCGGGCGGCAGCTACGAGAATACTGCCTATACTAACCCTGCCTACACGCGCCTGGAAACGCTCTTTATCAAGGCCTTCGATGAAATGGCCGGCCTGGCGGCCCCGGCGCTAGCCGCACCCAAAAGCGAGCGAGTGTACGAACTGCGCAGCTACGAAGGGGCCAGCGAAAAAATATTTCGCAACAAGGTGCAGATGTTCAACGCGGGCGGCGAAATCAAGCTGTTTTCGCGGCTGAATTTCAACGCTATTTTCTACGGTGAAGTCCTGTTCGGCCCCAAAATGCCGAACCTGCTGTATATGACTTCCTTCGCCAACATGCCCGACCGCGAGGCGCACTGGAAAGCCTTCGGTGCCGACCCCGAGTGGAAAAAGCTCTCGGCCCTGCCCGAGTACCAGAACAACGTGTCGCACATTGACATTACCTTCCTGCGGCCGGCAGCCTACTCGGGCTTATAGTCTACTCATCAAGTAATTACTTACTTTGGCAAGCTACCGGCGACAATAGATTTTTGGAGTCGAATTGTAGCGCGTGGGGCTTTTCAAACACCGTTTTGCCATTGCGCTCAGCTAGGTCGCCGTAGCCTTCGATGAAGTCCTGGCCCCGCCGCACAAAGGCTACCTGCCGCACCGAAGTCGTGCCTTCCGACTGGAAGGTGTAGTCGGCCCGCAGCGTGTCGCCGTGCAGCGTGCCCCGAATAGTGCCTTGGTTGCGGTCCTTCTCGAAGTAGTTGTAAGTCAATTGGCCCGTCACGGTGGGTTGGGTGGTTCGCAGGGTGAGGCGCACCGTGTCTTTGCCCGCGGTGTAGGCGTAGCACTGCGGGCCGGCGGGGGCGGCTGGCGCTGTGCTGGCTGCGGCAGGTTGCTGTTGGTCAGCGGTTTGGGTAGGTTGCTCGTTGCAGGCCGTCAGTAGTCCCAAGGCGAGAGCGAAAGAAGCGAAATTTATAACTCGCATAGTATGAATTAGTTGGTAGGTGTATTGCGGTCAGCAGGCGGCCACAAAATCGGTGAAATTCTCAATGAGCGCCGCTTGCTCCTCCGGCCGCCATTGCAAACGGTATACCACCGGCAAGCCGCCGACGCGAACGTGCAGCGTCAGTCCGTCCTCATAAGGCACAAAATTGGTGGACTCAAATACCCAGGTTTCGCCCACGGGGTGCACCTGGCGGTCATAATCAACAAACTCCCGCATTACGCAGTAGCACTGGCCCGGCACAAGCGCCTGAATAGCGGCCATATCTAGTCCTCCGGGGTGGTTTGCAGGGTGCGCTCGATGCGGCGGTCGGGCACCAGCCACATGCAGGCCACTAAGACGTAGCAAGCCCCCGACAGCCAGGGCAGCCAAAAGCTACTGGCGATGCCCACTAGGTACAGCACCGGCGAGAGCTTGCCCTTCCAGTCGTGCCCCACGGCGCGGGCCAGCGACGAGTCGGGCCCGCCATTTACGGCAATAATGCAGTTTTGCAGGATGGCATACGCCACCGCCGAGCCCATCAGAATGCCGCCGTACACGGCCAGCGTGGCGGGCGCAAAGTGGTTTTCGCCCATCCAGCCGGTGGCAAAAGGTACCAGCGAAAGCCAGAACAGCAGGTGCAAGTTGGCCCATAGCACGCCGCCGCTCACCTGCCGCGTGCCGCTGAGCAGGTGGTGGTGATTGTTCCAGTAAATGCCCACGTACACGAAACTCAGCACGTAGCTCAGAAACACGGGCACCAGCAGCCGCAACGCCGCAAAATCGGCCCTATGCGGCACTTTAAGCTCCAACACCATGATGGTGAGGATGATGGCTAATACACCGTCGCTGAATGCTTCGAGGCGGGTTTTGTGCATAAGGTAGAGAAGTAGGTAGTGAGCGGCTGCTAAGGTAGGGCAACAAAAAACGCCGCCCCGTTGCCGGGGCGGCGTTTTTTCAACCTAATCAGTATCTTACAACCTTACGCTTTGGCCAGGTCGAAGCGGTCGGCGTCCATCACTTTGGCCCAGGCGGCTACGAAGTCGCGCACGAATTTCGCGCCGGCTTTTTGGGTGCCGTACACTTCGGAAATGGCGCGCAGCTCCGAGTTCGAGCCAAAAATCAGGTCCACGCGGGTGCCGGTCCACTTCACCAAGTTGGTTTTGCGGTCGCGGCCCTCAAACAACTGGTCGGCCTCCGAAGTGGCTTTCCAAGTGGTGCCCATGTCGAGCAGGTTCACGAAGTAATCGTTGCTGAGCGTGCCGGGGCGGTCGGTAAATACGCCGTGGTTGGAGTGGTCGAAGTTGGTGTCGAGCACGCGCAGGCCGCCAATCAGCACCGTCATTTCGGGGGCCGAGAGGGTCAGCAGCTGCGCCCGGTCGATGAGCATGGCCTCGGCCGAAGCTTCGTGGTTGGCGCGCAGGTAGTTGCGGAAACCATCGGCGTGCGGCTCCAGCGCGGCAAACGACTGCACGTCGGTTTGCTCGTGCGTGGCGTCAGTGCGGCCGGGGTGGAAGGGCACCTGCACGTCGTAGCCGCCATCCTTGGCAGCCTGCTCGATGCCGGCGGCTCCGCCCAGCACAATCAGGTCGGCCAGCGATACTTGCTTGCCGCCCGCATTGCTGTTGAACTCCTGCTGAATGCCGGTCAGCACGTCAAGTACTTTGGCCAGCTCGGCGGGGTTGTTGGCATCCCAGTATTTTTGGGGCGCCAGGCGCAGGCGGGCACCGTTGGCACCGCCGCGCTTGTCGGAGCCGCGGAACGTGGAGGCCGAAGCCCAGGCCGTGCGGATAAGCTGCGAGCCCGTGAGGCCACTGGCCAACAGCCGGTCTTTCAGTGAGTTAATATCCTGCTCGTCAATTGGCGCGTAGTCGGCGGCGGGTAACGGGTCTTGCCAGATGAGCACTTCGGCGGGCGTTTCGGGGCCTGCGTAGCGCGAGAGGGGACCCATGTCGCGGTGCGTGAGCTTGAACCAGGCGCGGCTGAAGGCATCGGCAAACTCCTCGGGGTTTTCGTGGAAGCGGCGCGAGATTTTCTCGTAAATCGGGTCTTCGCGCAGGGCGATGTCCGTCGTCAGCATAAACGGCTGGTGCGACTTGTTGGGGTCGTGGGCGTCGGGGATGGTGCCGGCGCCGCCGTTGTTTTTGGGCCGCCACTGGTGGGCACCGGCGGGGCTTTTGGTCAATTCCCACTCGTAGCCGAAGAGGTTGTTGAAGTAGCCGTTGCCCCACTGGGCGGGGGTCGAAGTCCAGGCGCCTTCGAGGCCGCTGGTGATGGTGTCGCCGGCGTTGCCGGTGCCGTACGTGTTCAGCCAGCCTTTACCCTGCTGCTCGATGCCCGCCGCGGCCGGCTCGTGCGCAATGTACTGGGCGGGGTCGGCCGCGCCGTGGGTTTTGCCGAAGGTGTGGCCGCCGGCAATCAGGGCCACCGTTTCCTCGTCGTTCATGGCCATGCGGCCGAAGGTCTCGCGGATGTCGCGGGCCGAGCCCATGGGGTTCGGGTTGCCGTTGGGGCCCTCCGGGTTCACGTAAATGAGGCCCATCTGCACGGCGGCCAGCGGGTTTTCGAGCTGGCGGTCGCCGGTGTAGCGCTTGTCGCCGAGCCACTCGCGCTCCGAGCCCCAGTAAATTTCATCCATCGGCTCCCACACGTCGGCGCGGCCACCCGAAAAGCCGAACGGCTTCAGGCCCATCGACTCCAGGGCGCAGTTGCCGGCCAAAATCATGAGGTCGGCCCAGGAAATCTGCTCGCCGTATTTCTGCTTGATGGGCCACAGCAAGAGGCGGGCTTTGTCGAGGTTGGCGTTGTCGGGCCAGCTGTTGAGCGGGGCAAAGCGCTGCATGCCCGAGCCCGCGCCCCCGCGGCCATCGGCAATGCGGTAGGTGCCGGCACTGTGCCAGGCCATGCGAATAAAGAACGGCCCGTAGTGGCCGTAGTCGGCCGGCCACCAGTCCTGCGAGGTGGTCATCAACTCAAACAGGTCCTGCTTCACGGCCGTCAGGTCGAGCTTCTTGAACTCCTCGGCGTAGTTAAAATTCGCACCCATGGGGTTGGCCTGGGGCGCGTGCTGGCGCAAGATGTTGAGGCGCAGCATATTGGGCCACCAATCGCGGTCGCGGGTGCCGCCGCCGGCCGTTTGCTGTACCTGCCCCGCCAAAAATGGGCACTTGGCCGCCGACGGGTCGTTCATGAAATGCTCCGTGGTGTTGGAGGCGGGCGCGTGCTTGTTGTGGTCTTCAGCCATTAGTTAGAGAAGTTGTGATTAATTGAAACTCGATTTTGAGACAGACGAACGCTGCTGGAAGCAGCTTATTGAAAAGACGGGAAAGTTGGGCAAAATACCGGCAACCCGCGCGTAGGTTTGTGGGGAGCGGCAAAAATTTGGGTATTTCAATTGAATGCTAGCGCTGCACTCTGCGGTTCAGAAGTGCTGGCTAAAGCTGGAGCCGTACCCGGTATTCCTAAAGCTGGCATCGATACTTTTGTTTAACAAATGTAAGTTATTTTTCAGCAAAACATTGCTGACAAGGTCTGTCGGCCGGTTTCTTGTTTAATGCGTATTCAAACTAAGGTGGCGCTGGCCCGTCTCGAAGCCCAGCACAACATCCGCATTCTCTACGCCTGCGAGTCGGGTAGCCGGGCCTGGGGCTTTCCCTCGCCCGACTCTGATTATGATGTGCGGTTCATTTATGTGCACCCCGCTGCCTGGTACCTGCGCCTCGACGAGGGCCCCGATACCCTCAATTCTCCGGTTGATGAGGACCTTGACCTCGCCGGCTGGGAGCTGCGCAAGGCCCTGCGTCTGCTACGCGGCTCCAACGCGGCGCTGTTCGAGTGGCTGCAGTCGCCCGTCGTGTATCAGGAGGCGCCCGGCTTCCGGGCGCAGCTTGCGCCGCTGCTGCCACTGGCCTTCAACCTCAAAGCCGGCCTGCACCACTACCAGGGCCAGCTGCGGCGCGGCGTGGAGGAAGATTTAGTGGGCGAGGAAGTGCGCCTCAAGCGCCTGTTCTACGCCCTGCGCGCCGCCCTGGCGGCCCGCTGGATTCGCGAGTGCCACACCCTGCCGCCCATGGAGTTCAAAGCGCTGTGCGAGATGCTGCCAGCTGAATTTCAAGAAGTTGTAGCAGAATTGCTGGCGCAAAAAGCCCTAGCCACCGAAAAAACGGTGGTGGCGCGCCCGGTGGCGCTATTCACCTTCTTGGCGGCGGAATACGCGGCGGGGCAGGCGGCGCGGCAAGAGCTGGCCGTGCCGCGAGGCGAGAAAACCGACGACCAGCTGGCCGAAATCCTGCGCGAGTGGATTCTGGCGGGCCGCTAGCTTTGCCAGCTATGCGCGCAATCAGTATCCTGACGCTGCTGCTGTGGCTGGTAGCGGGCGTGGTTTTCTACTATCTATTTGCCCAGCTGCCTTATCAGGAGTTGGCCTTGGTGCTGCGGCAGCCCAACCTGGCCGCCGAATATGCGCCCCTACCGCCCGCCCTGACCCCGGCGCGCTACGAGGCGTTGCGCTGGGGCAGCCTGCTGCTGGCCGGTGCCAGCGGGCTGGGGTTATGGCTGCTGCTCAGGTGGCGTGGCCGGCCGCGGGCGGCCCAGGTGCGCCAGGAGCTGCGGCGCGTGGGCTGTGCGTTGCGGCGTGCCTGGCAGCAGCTGCGCCCTGGGCAACAAGGGGTAGCGCTGGGGCTGGGCGCCGCGGCACTATTGCTACGGGGCTGGTTGCTAATGGCCTATCCCATTACTACTGACGAGCTGACCTCCTACGATTACTATGTGCAGCCGGGCGCAGCCATTGCCGCCAGCAACTATTCGCTGCCCAACAACCACGTATTCTATAACTTACTGGTAAGCGGCCTGGCCTTTACTCACCTGCCGCCCGACTGGTTGCAGCGGCTGCCGGCCGTGCTGGCCGGGCTGGTGCTACTGCCGCTGAGTTACCTGCTCTTGCTGCGGCAGCTCCGGTTTGGGACGGCTACGTTGGCGCTGGCGCTCTTCACGTTTTCGACCACGCCGGCTTTCTATGCCGTGGCCGGGCGGGGCTATGGCGTGCAGCTGGCGGCCGTGGTGGCGGGGTTTTTTGTGGTGCTGGAGCTGCTGCGGCCCGGTGGCCTGCGGCAGCTGCCCTGGCTGGTGTTTGTGGGCAGCGGCGTACTGGGTTTCTACACCGTGCCGACCCACGCCTACGCCCTGGCGGCGTTGGGCCTGGGGCTGCTGGTGGGCATGGGGCAACTGACTGGCCCGGCCCGCTGGCGTGGCCTGGCGCACTTAACGCTGGCTGCCAGCAGTATAGCGCTAACAACTGCTATCCTCTACGCCCCAGTGGGCGCGGTAACGGGCTGGGCGGCCTTGCTCCACAACCCCTACGTGCGCCCGCTGAGCGAGGCAGAATTCCTGCGCGGCCTCGGCACCTACCTGACGGAGGCGGCCACGCGGCTGTGGGGGCAGGGGCGCCTCACGCTGGGCTGGCTGGCGGTGCTGGCGGTGGTGGTGCCGCTGCTGCTGCGCCGGGCCAGCCCGGCCCGGCGGGCAGTGGGCTGGCTCAGCTACGCGGTGGTGTTTTTGCCGCTGCCGCTCCTGGCG
This sequence comes from Hymenobacter arcticus, assembly GCF_054779975.1. Taxonomy (NCBI): domain Bacteria; kingdom Pseudomonadati; phylum Bacteroidota; class Cytophagia; order Cytophagales; family Hymenobacteraceae; genus Hymenobacter; species Hymenobacter arcticus. Next base: position 91,362 of record NZ_BAAGXF010000001.1, on the reverse strand, counting down.
TTGCAGCGGGTGTACGTGCCCGGCCGGGCCCTGCTGCCAGCCATGTTGTTTTCGTTTGTACTACTGGCGCTGGTGGTGGAGGCCACCGCCGCGCCGGTAGTAGCCCGCCTGCCAAGGCGCTGGGCAAGAGCCGCTTGGCAGCACTACCCCGTGCTGCTGGCCAGCCTGGTGCTGGCCTACGGGGCCTACCGTTTTACCCGCGAAGCCACGGGCATGCGGGCGCTGGCGGGCCGCTATGCCGGGCTTCAGCAACAGCATGCCTGGCTGCGGGCGCAGCACCCCGAGCGGGTGTGGCTCGACTCGCTCAGCCGGACTTATCAGGGTATTTACTGGTACCACTGGGGGCTGGTGCGGGCGGCGCCGCTGCCGCTGCGCGTGGTGCCAAAGCTGCCGCAAGTGGCCGCCGGACCGGGCCGCGAGTACGTGGTGTTTGACCGCCAACACGCCGGGCCAATGCCGCCGATGCTGGCCGGCCACGCGCCCGCTTATGCCGGTAGTAGTGTGTATATCTGGCAGTTGCCTTATGCGCCCTAGCATAAAAACACGCACAGCATCATTGCTCGGAGTGTCAGCGAAAATATAAGTAAAAACAACGCAGCAGGAGCGCGAAAGGAAGCAGCAAGTGCCAGCTTGGCTGTATCAACTTTTTCTTATAAAGCAAGTCAGGTATTTTGGGAAATTCTGGGTTTTTGCGGCAGCGGGAGCCATAGGTAGGGCTGGCTGGTCGGCCGCCACCCCAGCCGCCCGAATGCGCCGCGGATTACAAGCCCCCGCGCTACTTTAGCGCCCCATGACCATCGCCGACCTGCGCCAGCAACACCTGATTTTATTCGAAGCCGTGAGCGGCAGCCGCGCCTACGGCACCAACCTGCCGCATTCCGACACCGATTTAAAAGGCGTATTTATCCTGCCTGAAAAGGCGTTTTTCGGCCTCGATTATATTCCCCAAATTGCGAATGACACCAACGACGAGGTATTTTATGAGCTACGCCGCTTCGTCGAATTATTGCTGAAAAATAATCCCACCGTGCTCGAATTACTCGGCACGCCCGCTGACTGCATTATTTACCAGCACCCGCTATTTGCGGAGTTTCGGGCCGTTGATTATTTATCGAAACTCTGCCGCCAAAGCTTCGCCGAATACGCCGTGGCGCAAATTCGCAAGGCGCAGGGCTTAAATAAAAAAATCAACCACCCCGAGCCGCCCGCCCGCAAGTCGGTGCTCGATTTTTGCTACGTCACGGTGGGGGCGGGCGCGCAGCCAGTAGCTACCTGGCTGAGTCGGCAAGGGCTTGAGGGCCAGCAATGTGGCTTGGCCAACGTGCCGCACCTCGCCGACTTATATGTGTTATTTATTGACCGGGCTCCTAGCCAGCCGCTGAGCTACCGCGGCCTCGTGCGCGACCCCGAAGCCAGCCAGGACGTCCTGCTTTCGGCCGTGCCGAAAGGGGAGGAGCCGGCCGCGTATCTATCCTTCAACCGCACGGGCTACAGCGTGTACTGCCGGGCCTTTCGGGAGTACTGGGAATGGGTGGAAAAGCGTAATAAAGAGCGCTACGCAAACACCGTGCAGCACGGCAAAAACTACGACGCCAAAAATATGCTGCACGTATTTCGCCTGCTGCAAATGGCTGAAGAAATTGCCCTGACCGGCGAATTAAACGTGCACCGACCCAACCGCGAATTCCTGCTGCAAATTCGGCGCGGTGAATTTGAGTACGCCGCGCTGGTAGCCGAAGCCGGCGAATTGGTAGCGCGGGTAGAAAACGCGTTCGCCGCCTCGCCCTTGCCCGACGCGCCCGACAAAGCCGCGGCCGAAGCCACGTTGCGCCGGGTGCGCCAGCAGTTTTATGCGCCGCGCAGCAGCGGCTAAAAAATCCCAACCAAAAATGTATCACAAGTTTCAATAAGTATTGAAACTTGTGATACATTTGCCCCGTCATCGCCCGTTGCCCCGGACCAACCCGGCGCGCCGCTACCGGGTACCGACAACCAGCCATGCCCGCACCCAAACTCGTTCTCATCGGTGGTAATGGTTTTCTGGGTCGCCACGTGCGGGCGCATTTTGAAAGGCTTGGCTACCAGGTAGTAAGCATCAGCCGGACGGGCGCTAGTGATGTCCGTTGGGATGCCCGCACGCTGGGCCCCTGGGCCGCCGAGCTGGAGGGCGCAGACTTGTTGGTAAACCTGGCCGGCCGCTCTGTCGATTGCCGCTACACCGCCGCCAACCGGCAAGCGGTGCTGGCTAGCCGCGTAGAGAGCACGGCGGTGCTGGCGGCGGCCGTGGCCGCTTGCCAGCAGCCACCTCGGGTGTGGATAAACTCCTCAACTGCTACTATTTATGCCGATACGCGCGGGAGCCTGCCGGCCAACACGGAGGCCGCGGGTACCATCGGCGACGGCTTCTCGGTGGAGGTAGCGCGGGCCTGGGAGGCGGCTTTTATGGCTGGTGCCACGTTGGGCACGCGCCGGGTGGCATTGCGTACCGCCATTGTGCTGGGGGCCGACGGCGGGGCCTTCCCCGTAATGGCCCGGCTGGCCCGCTGGGGCCTATGCTCGCCGCAAGCTACTGGCGAGCAATGGGTTAGCTGGCTGCACGTTGCTGATTTTTGCCGGGCGGTGGCATTCCTGGCGCAAGCCGAAGCCATTAGTGGTCCGGTAAACCTATGTGCGCCGCAGCCACTCCGTAATCGGGAATTTAATGGATTGCTAGCTAGCTACTTAAAGCCCCTGCTGCGCCTGCCGCAGCCCCGCTGGCTGCTCGAAATAGGGGCCTTTGTGCTGCGTACCGAAACGGAACTCATCCTGAAAAGCCGTAAGGTATACCCCGGGCGGCTGCTCGATGCGGGATTTACCTTCGATTTCCCGACTTGTGAGCCCGCCATTGCGGACTTGTTATCTGAATTATAACTAACTGACTATCAATAATAGTATGCTAAAAGCGGAAAGCCCCGACCTGCCCTTGCCAACCCTTGCCGAGGCCAAGGCGCAGTTCATCCACCTCTGGGGCGTGTCGGGCACGAGCTGGGGCGTGAGCAAAACCCTGGCCCAGGTGCACGCGCTGCTGCTGGTGAGCCCGGTGGCTCTCAGCACCGAAGACATAATGAGTCAGCTCACTATCTCGCGGGGCAATGCCAGCATGACGGTGCGCGAGCTGCTCGACTGGGGCCTGATTTATAAGGAGCTACGCCCCGGCGAGCGCCGCGAGTTTTTTGTGGCCGAAAAGGATATGCTGCAAGTAACGCGTTGCATCATCCGGGCCCGCAAGCGCCGCGAGCTTGACCAGATGCAACGTACCCTCGACCAGCTGGCTGCCCTGCCCGGCGATGCGGCCGACGCTGACTACCGCGCCTTTCATACCACGCTGACTGATATTCAGCAGCTGGCCACTGCCTCCGATAAGCTGCTCACTAAGCTCATGCTAGCCGAGCGCAGCTGGTTTTGGGATAAGTTTTTCAAGCTGTTTTTATAGCCAATCGCGGCTGCCGGCCGTAGCCCGGGCGGGCAGTAGCCCAAAGGCATTTGTAGCGGCGGCCCGCCTTAGCGCGCCAAGCCTTGGGCGAGGCTGCGCAAGCGCGGAATAAAAATAATAGCGCGGCTTTGCCAGCCCACAGGCTACTGGCTGAAAACTAGCAAGGTAGCATTCAACGTACCTATAGTAGCGCGGCTGAGTGCTCCGAAAGCCAGCAATGCCGTAATCTTGTACTGGCTAAACTCAACTAAAACCCGACCTTCACGCGTTCATTCATCGGCCGCTCACTGGCGGTCCCCCTTCTATATGATGCTCAGTCCCGACCTTCTCATTTCGCGCGGCGAAGTGCTTATGCAACTCGAAGGTTATCTGAAAGATAATATTTATACCTTTCTGAAGAAGGTGGAGGATAGCTGGCAACCCGCTGACTACCTGCCTGATTCGCGCCGCGATACCTTCTTCGACGAAATAAAGGAGCTGCGGGAGCGCGCCGGTGGCCTCAGCTACGACCTGCTGGCCGTGCTCATCGGCGATACCATTACCGAGGAAGCCCTGCCCAATTACGAGGCGTGGTTTCATGAGCTCGACGACCTCAACCGCGACCACAACAACGGCTGGGCACAGTGGATTCGGGGCTGGACGGCCGAGGAAAACCGCCACGGCGACCTGCTCAACCGCTACCTCTACCTATGCGGCCGCGTAAACATGCGCGAGTTTGAGTTTTCGACCCAGCACCTCATCAACGACGGCTTCGACCTGGGCACGGCCCACGACCCGTACCGCGCGTTTGTGTACACGAGCTACCAGGAAATGGCCACCAACGTGTCGCACCGCCGCGTGGGCCAGCTGGCCCGCGTCGCGGGCGATGACCAACTGTCCAAAATCTGCGGGATGATTGCCGGCGACGAAAACCGCCACGCTCGCGCATACAAGACCTTCGTAGACAAGATTTTCGAGCTGGACCCCAGCGAGATGATGCTGGCCTTCGAGGACATGATGCGCAAGAAAATTGTAATGCCCGCCCACTACATGCGGGAGTTGGGCATCGATATGGGTAAGACCTTCGGCCATTTCACTGACGCCGCCCAGCGCATTGGCGTGTACACGAGCGCCGACTACACCGACATTCTTGACACGCTCATCAGTGAGTGGAAAATAGCTGACCGCACTAACCTCACCGGCCCCGCCGAAAAGGCCCGTGATTACGTGATGGCCCTGCCCGCCCGCCTGCGCCGCGTGAGCGACCGCATGACGGTACCCAAGCTGGAATATAAGTTCAAGTGGATTAGCTAGTTAGCTCATTCATATTATGCTTTCTGAAAGCGCCGGTTGCCTAAGGCGGCCGGCGCTTTTTGTTGGGTTTCAACCAATGGGCCACGCCTGCGTTAGGAACAAGCACAACTAACCCGTACCTAACCCATGGCTCAGCAAACCCAGGCCGCTTATTACACCGAATTTGGTGGTATTGATAAAATTCAGGTCGGTCTGCTCGACCTGCCCGAAGTGCAGGAAGGCGATGTGCTACTGCGCGTGAAGGCCGCCGGTATTAACCCCGTCGATTACATCGTGCGCGAAGGCCACTTTCAGCAAGTGGTGCCCAACGCTTTTCCGGCCGTGCCGGGCTGGGACGTGGCCGGCGTAGTGGAGCAGTGTGGCCACGGCGCGTCGCGCCTGCCCGTAGGCACCGAAGTATATGGCTACGTGCGCCGCCCGGTGGTGCAGCACGGCACCTTTGCCGAGCACATGGTGGTGCCCGAGTGCTACCTGGCCCTGCGGCCCCAAAAGCTGAGCTGGGAAGCCGCCGGCGGCCTGCCGCTGGCCGGCCTCACGGCCTACCAGTCGGTTATGGTGGCGGGCGGCCTCAAGGCGGGCGAAACGGTGCTGATTCTGGGCGCTTCGGGTGGCGTGGGTGGCACGGCCATTCAGCTAGCTAAGAACGTGGGAGCGACGGTAATTGCCATAGCCAGCGCCAAAAGTGCCGACCATATGAAGGAGCTTGGAGCCGATTTTACCATCGATTACAAAGCCGGCCCGATTGCCGAGGCCGTGCAGCAGGTAGCGCCACAAGGCGTTGATTTACTGTTTGATGCCATCAGCGGTGATACGCTGAACCAGAGCCTGCCCGCCCTCAAGCCCACCGGCCGCCTCATTTCGGTGCTCAACGATGGCAAGGGCCTGAAGCTGCCTGCTGGCGTGCATTTTGCCCACGTAATGGCCCAGCCCAGCGTGCCCGACCTCGACCACCTGCGCGAACTAGCCGACGCCGGTAAGCTGGTGGTGCCCATCGCGGCCACCTTCTCGCTGGCCGATACCAAAAAGGCTTTTGAGCAAATTGAGTCGAAGCACACTACCGGTAAGGTGGTAATCGTGCCATAGGTAATGAATATGCAAAGCGCACAAAAAAGAACGCCATGCTGAGCTTGCCGAAGCATCTCGCGTGAGGTATTAACTCAATCGTTTAACCGTTTTGATTACTACCCCACGCGAGATGCTTCGGCAAGCTCAGCATGACGTTCTTTTTTGCACTATTGGCCTAGCGGCTATTTCTCGATTCTTACGCCCTTCCAAAAAGCCACGCGGTCTTTGATGTTGGCGGCGGCGGGGCTGGTTTCGGGGTAAAACCAGGCGGCATCTTTATTCAACTCGCCGGCTACGCGCAGGGAGTAGTAGCTGGCACGGCCCTTCCAGGGGCAGGACGTGTGGGCGATGCTATCCTCAAAAAACTCCTTTTTGAGGGAGTCGGCGGGGAAGTAGTGGTTGTTTTCCACCACCACGGTGTCGTCGCTCTCGGCCACGACGGTGTTGTTCCAAATGGCTTTCATAGGTTGGTGGGGCAGCGTGTTAAAAAGCCGGCCCGCTGAGAGTAAACGCGCATCTTTGCCAGATGTTCACCTTCCGCTAACCCGGCCTGCCTGCTATGATACGCTACCTGCGCCCCGGCGAAATAGACCGCCCGCAGTGGGATGCCTTGCTGGCGCGCGCGCCCAACGGCCTGATTTACGGGCTGTCCTGGTACCTCGACATCGTGTCGCCCGATTGGGCGGCGCTGGTGAAGGAGGAAGCCGGCCGCTACGTGGCGGTAATGCCGCTGCCGCTGCGCACGAAGCTTGGGCTGCGCTACCTCAAGCAACCCTTGTTTGCGCAGCAGTTGGGGCTGTTTTATTTGGAAGAACCTACGGCCACCGACTGGCAGCAAATCGGGCAGCTGCTGCGGCAGCGGTTCCGGTTTATTACGCAGTATGCCTTTAATACGCACAACCAGGAGCTGCTCGGGGCCGGCCAGCCGGAGCTGGCGGGGGCGGCCTTCACTACTTATTACCTATCGCTGAAACCAGCATATCCGCAGCTGCTGGCGGGCTACAAGGCCAACCGCCGCTGGCGCCTCAACCAGGCCCGCCGCCGGGGCCTGCACGTGGAGCCGAGCACTGACATCGACTTGCTGGTGCGAATTTTTGCGGAGTACACGGCTCCCAAAATCCACGGTGTTATTGGCGAAGCCTATGAATACCGGCTTTTGCGAGCATTGTATGAGACTGCCATTCAGCGTAATATGGCCCACATGTGGCAGGCGCGCGCCGCCACGGGTGAGGTAGTAGCCATGATTTTGCTGTTTGAGTTCAACGGCCAGCTGACCTATATCTTCAACAGTTCGACGCTGGCCGGCAAGGAATTAGGGGCCATTTCGGTGCTGCTCGACGAGGTGTTTCGCACCTACGCGGGCCAAGCCATCACCTTCGATTTTGAAGCGCCGGAAGTGGCCAACGTGGCGCACTTTTACGCCAGCTTTGGCTCGGTGGCCGCGCCGTTTCACGCCATTGCCGCCAACCGCCTGCCGTGGCCGGTGCGCCAGCTCAAGGCGGCGCGCATGGCGCTGTACCGCCGGCTGCGGCCCCGCCCGGCCGCTGGCAACAGCCCCGACTAGCTTCCTTGGGAAACATTACCGGCGCGGGCGTTGTTGGCCGGAGTAGCTTATTCGATGCTTTTTGGGCCGCCGTAGCGTGCGCCGGGCAGCATCTTTATCCCAGTAAAAATTATATGGCTCTCGGCGTTCGCTTTCGTGATTTTGTGCCCGATGAAAACTCGGGCGACAAAGGATTTGAGCAGCTTTTCAAGCTGTTTATGCAATTGATTACCATCACCAGCGGTGATGTGGGCGAGGCCCTGCAATGGCTCAACGAGCTCGACAAGCAGTATGGTCTCACCGACAACGAATACGGCATGGGCAACTTCATCGATGACCTTAAGAAAAAGGGCTACATTGATGAAAACGAGCAGGAGCGGGGCGAGCTGAAAATCACGCCTAAAACCGAGCAGAAAATCCGCAAGTCGGCGCTGGAGGAGATTTTTGGCAAGCTCAAGCGCGGCAACAGCGGCAACCACCGCACGCCCCACACCGGGCAAGGCGACGAGCAGAGCACTGACCTGCGCGAGTTTCGCTTCGGCGACTCGCTGGAGCAGATTCAGATGACCGAATCTATCCGCAACGCCCAGCTCAACCACGGCATGGACGGCGACAATTTCATGCTCACCGAGGGCGACCTCGAAGTGCGCGAGAACGAGCATAAGTCGCAGACCAGCACGGTGTTGATGATTGACATCTCGCACTCCATGATTCTCTACGGCGAAGACCGCATCACGCCCGCTAAAAAGGTGGCCATGGCCCTGGCCGAACTGGTGAAGCAGAAATACCCCAAGGATACGCTCGACGTCATCGTATTCGGCAACGATGCCTGGCAGATTGAGGTGAAGGACCTGCCTTACCTGCAAGTGGGGCCCTACCACACCAACACGGTGGCCGGCCTGGAGCTGGCCATGGACCTGCTGCGCAAGCGCAAAACGCCTAACAAGCAGATATTTATGATTACCGACGGCAAGCCCACTTGCCTGAAGGAAGGCAACGGCTACTACAAAAACTCGTTTGGCCTCGACCGCAAGGTGGTGAACAAGACGCTGAACCTGGCCGCCGCCGCCCGCCGCATCAAGATTCCGATTACCACCTTCATGATTACCTCCGACCCGTATTTGCAGAAATTCGTGGAGGAGTTTACCGAGGTGAACCAGGGCAAGGCCTATTACTCGGGCCTGAAGGGCCTGGGCCACCTGGTGTTTGAAGACTACAAGAAAAACCGGCGCAAGTCGCTCTAACCAGCGCTGGCTGCTCGCCTACCGCTTCCCATTTCCAGCCTTGGAGTGGGAAGCGTTTTTTTGGAATAACGCCCACGTTAAACTCGCCGCCGACCGGCTGAACCTCAGGCCCGCTTAGCGGGTTTACCAACCAATGAAGCACGAAACTATCCGCACCCTGGGCCAGCTCCGCGCCAGTGGTTACCAGCCCCGCACTGTGAAACAAGAACTGCGGGACAACCTCATTTCTAAACTCAAAAACAAGGAAGACGTGTTTCCCGGCATCTTCGGCTACGAAGAAACCGTGATACCCGAGTTGCAGCGCGCTATCCTGGCCGGGCACCACATCAACCTGCTGGGCCTGCGCGGCCAGGCAAAAACGCGCATTGCGCGCCTGCTCATCAACCTGCTCGACCCGTTTGTGCCGATGGTGAAAGGCTCGGAGCTGAACGACGACCCTATGCAGCCGCTGTCGATTTATGCCAAAAACCTCATTGAGGAGAAAGGCGACGACACGCCCATCGAGTGGCTGAGCCGCGCCGACCGCTACACCGAGAAGCTGGCTACGCCCGACGTGACCGTGGCTGACCTCATCGGCGACGCCGACCCCATTAAGGCGGCCACGCTCAAGCTGCCGTACAGCGACGAGCGTGTGATTCACTTCGGCCTGATTCCACGGGCGCACCGCGGTATTTTTGTAATTAACGAACTGCCTGACTTGCAGGCCCGTATCCAGGTGTCGCTGTTCAATATCTTGCAGGAAGGCGACATCCAGATTCGCGGTTTCAAGGTGCGCTTGCCGCTTGATATTCAGTTTGTGTTCACCGCCAACCCCGAGGACTACACCAACCGCGGCAGCATTGTGACGCCGCTCAAGGACCGGATTGACGCGCAGATTATCACGCACTATCCCAAGTCGATTGAAATCGGCAAGCGCATTACCAAGCAGGAAGCTCGCATCAAAGAGGAGCAGAAAGGCCTGGTAACCACCAACGAAATCATTCACGACCTCGTGGAGCAGGTGGCCGTAGAGGCCCGCGGCTCCGAGTTTGTGGATGCCAAGTCGGGCGTGTCGGCCCGCCTCACCATTTCGGCTTACGAGCAGGTGATTGCCGGGGCCGAGCGCCGGGCGCTCATCAATGGCGAAAGCAATACCTACGTGCGTGTAGCTGATTTCATCTCGGCCGTGCCCGCCATCACGGGCAAGGTAGAGTTGGTGTACGAAGGCGAGCAGGAAGGCGCGGGCATCGTGGCTGAGAAGCTCATGGGCAAGGCCATTAGAACCTTGTTCCTGAACTACTTCCCCGACCCCGACAAGTCGAAGAAACTCAAGAACCGCCCCTCGCCCTACAAAACGGTGCAGGAGTGGTTTGGCAACGGCAATACGCTGGATATCCTGCACGATGCCAGCACCGCCGACTACCGCGTCGCCCTCGATAAAGTACCCGGCCTGCGCGACATCGTAACCGAGCTGCACCCCAAGGAAGACGCCGAAACTACGTACTTCCTCATGGAATTCCTGCTGCACGGCTTGGCCGAGCACTCGCTCATCTCGCGCAACCGCCTCACGGCCGGCGCGCAGTTCAAAGACCTGCTCTCGTCGATGTTCACCATGCCCAGCTTTGGTGAGGATGACGACGAGGACGAAGAAGAGCAGAAGCCGCGCCGCCGCCGCTAGGCACTAGGTAGCGTGGACTCTGCGAGTCCGCGAGTAAGTAATAAAAAGCCCCGCGCATCGAAAGATGTACGGGGCTTTTTATTAGAATAATAGTTGCTTAATCGCCTGCTTCGTCAAGTTAGCCAGTAGCTTCGGGAGCTTTGGCAAAAGGTTGGTGCTTCAGCGCTTTCGACTAGCCAAAGGCTACCTAGGGCAGTGGCAGCCGGGTAGCAGGGAGACAGTCTGGCTGCGCGGGCAGCTGGCGCCGCACACACGCTAAAACGTCGGCCAGGGTCTGCCACTGTCCTATTTCAGAGTCGGGGATTTCTAAACATAAGCCGTATTCGAGGCGAATACCAAGCTGCACACACTCGAGCAAGCTTAGCTGCAAGTCATGGTGGAGATGGGTAGCGGGCGTCAACACTGGTTTGCGCAGGTACCATACCTACTTGCGCACCAGCGCAAAAACCTGCTCCTGCCAAGCGTGGTCCATTGAGGAGTTGGCTGCATCAGCTGCCATGAGGCGTCAGGCTTGGGAAGTAGTTGCGGCGGCCCCAAACACTCGGGCGCAGTACTGGCGCAGGAGGCCTGGCTGGTCGGCCGGGCCCCGGAAGGCCAGATGGCCATCGGGGCGCACCAGCACCAGCGCCGGCTGCTCTTCTAGGTGGTAGGCCTGGTGGGCGTGGCCGTCGCGGTCGGCCAAGTGAACAATGGGGCTGGCCGCTGCCGGCGAGGCCAGGGGAGCCGCCAGTACCAGCCGCGGCCGCACCCACGGCCAGCCGCCTACCTCAGCAATGGCCGCTACTAGCTGTGGCGTCGCGTCGGCTTGGCGGCCATCGAAGGCCAGCAGGCTCCACCCGTAGGTATGCCCGTCGGGGTTGTAGAGGTGGGCAAACAGGGATACTGTTTCACCCTCGGCCGTGGTGACCTGGGCATCGGGGGCGCGGTCACCGGCCTGTGGTACGCCGGGTTGCAGCAGCTGCCGCAGGCGCAGGTGGTCTTCGCTAAGCGCACTCTTGGCGTAGCCAACCCGCAGCTGCTGCCCGTCGCCGCTACCTAGAAGCTGCCAGCCAATGTGGGGAAACACCCGGCCTGCTGCCGCTAGTAGTTTGTCTTCCAGCTGATTGCGGTACAGCAGGTGTTCAAAGCCCTTGGCTTGCTCGGCATCCAGGGCGGCATGGATGCCCTGTCGCTCGGGCGAGTAGCTGGCCAGCACCGCCGGGCCGGCGTGGCCGGCCAGCGTCTGGGCCAGCCGCCAGGCTAGGCCTACCGCGTCGTGAAAGCCCGTATTCATGCCCTGCCCGCCGATGGGCAGCGTGAAGTGGCCCGCGTCGCCCACCAGGTACACGCGGCCTTTGGAGTAGGCGGACGATACGGCGTGCTGAAAGCGGCTGTGTGTCAGCCAGATGGGGTCGGTAAGCGTGAGCGTCGCGTCGCCGGTTACCTCGCGGGCCCGTTGCTGAATTTCGGCTAGCGTCGGGTCGCGGTCGGGCACCAGCTTTTCATCCTCCAGAAAGAACAGCCGGTGGTAGCCTCCCCAGACCGGCATCACCCCGGCAAACCCGTTGTGGTACGTGAAAAACCACAGCTGATTGGGCTCCGTGGAGCGCTGCCAGCTCAGCTTGGCATCGGCCTGGTGGTTGGCCCGGCCTTTAAACTTTTCCGGTTCGTAGTCGAGGCCCACGGCCTTGCGTACGGTGCCTTCGGTACCATCGGCCCCCACGAGGTAGCGGCACCGGATGCGCTCAAGCTCACCACCGGTAGCGGCCTGTTCCTCGGTACTGGCTACCCACACGGTCACTCCCTCGTCGTCGGGCTCCACGCGTAGGGCCTTGCGCCCGCGCTCTACCTGCACCCCGCGCGCCGCCAGCTGCTCGGCCAGCGTTTTCTCCATTACATCCTGGCCCGAGTAGAGGGCCTGGGGAAAGGGGCTGGCCACCTCGTCGAGCTGCACGTCGTCGAGCGGGTTGCCGTCGATGAAAAGGTGGATGCGGTCTACCAGGTAGGCCCGCTCGGCCAGGGGAGCGCGCAGCCCCACGCTGTCGAGCAGTTCTTGGGGGCGCGCCCACACATTATTGGCTCTGGAGTACTGGCTGGGCGCTGGCTTTTCTTCTAAAATTCGGCACGCTACGCCGTGGTGGCGCAGGGCGTTGGCGGCGGTAAGGCCAATCGGGCCCGCCCCAATGAGGAGAACGTCGGTATCGAAGGGCAGCGGTTGTGCGGGGGCAGTTGACATAGAGTGGCAGAAAGGCGACTGCTGGAAGAACCTCAGCGTGCCTGCCACAAAGGTCCGGCCCTGCTTGCTGAGGCATAAGCAGATTCTTGCTTTCTTACCGAGTCATTCTTGCTTTTCTGCGCGCGGAAGCGGGTTTACTGGCCCTGCCTCCGCTGAAAGGCCTGTGGCCCCTGCCCAGTGGCTCGCTTGAAGGCAGCGGAGAAACTGGCTGGGGAGGCAAAGCCCAGCACCTCGCTCACGTGCGTTACGGAAGCGTCGGCCAAGCGGAGCAATTGCTGCGCCCGCTGGATTTTCCGGCGCAGCACGTAGTGGTAGGGCGCCAGCCCCGTAGTTTGCTTGAATAAACGCGCAAAGTGAAACACACTGAGGTTGGCCAGGCCCGCCAACGTTTCCAGGGTCACGGGGGTGCTCAACTGTTCTTCCACATAGGCCTCAATGCGTGCTAGCACGGCCGCCGGCAGCTTGCCGGCCGGCGCGACGCGCCGCTCGTAGGCCCCGTGGTACTCAATAAGATGGTAACACAGCGCATGAATAAGCGACTCGGCGTACAGCGGCCCTGTGGCGTGGTGGTCACTGGCCACCGCCAGGAGCTGCCGGCCGAGCTGCACCAGCAGGGGGTCCGCGAATTTTGCGCGCTCCTGAAGCGCGAAGTAGCGCAGGTCCAGCCCCTGCCGGGCCAGCTGCTCAAGGTACTGGTCGTCTACCATCAGGTAGGTATTGGCGCTGGCGGCCGTCCAGGTGATTTGGCCGTACTCGCCGCCCGGATACAAGCCTAGGTCGCCCGTTTGGTAAACCTCTTGCTGCACCCGCGCGCCGCACTGCCGCTGCACGACAAAGGGGGCGTCGACCTGGTAGAGCAGCAATAAATGGTGGCGGTGGTGGTGCGCCGGCAAGGCCATCGCGCCCAGGTGATACTGCTCGACCCGGACGCCAGGCCAGGTCAACGGGACACTGGTAACCAGCGGTGGGGCCGCGAAACTCTCCGAAACATAGTGCATAGCGCAGGAAAATGGCTTCGCAAACAGTATAAAAGCAATAAGGCCACCCTAGGTTAGTAGAATAGCCTTATTAGATTAAAGAGGATATGGCAAAGCTTATTCCTCGTCTTTTACCACAATCTTGGTAATCTCGTCGTTGCCACGAATCTGGTCAATCACGTCCAGGCCTTCCACTACCTTACCGAACACGGTGTGCACGCGGTCGAGGTGGGCAGTGTTCTGGCGGTCGTGTACAATGAAGAACTGCGAGCCGCCGGTGTTTTTGCCGGCGTGGGCCATGCTGAGCACGCCGCGCTCGTGGTGCTGGTGGCCACCGCTGGTTTCGCAGTCAATTTTGTAGCCGGGGCCGCCGGTGCCGGGCTGACCTTTGGCACCGGGCTTGGTGTTGGGGTCGCCGCCCTGAATCATAAAATTCGGGATAACGCGGTGAAACTTAGTGCCGTCGTAGAAGCCTTTGCTGGCCAGGTCGGTAAAGTTTTTAACCGTGTTGGGCGCGTCCTGCTCGTAGAACTCAACTTTCATAACGCCCTTAGGCGTGTGGATTTCAGCGGTTTTCATCGAAAAACAACGTAAAATGAGGGGTGGGAATCGGCGCTGCATCTAAGGGTAGCGCGCTGCGAAGGTAAACCAGCCGGCCGCCGCTGGGGTTTAAGCAGAACCGGGAGGCCCGCTTATTACGTATGCAAAGCTCCTGATTTTCACCTCATCCCTTTTTTCACCGTTTTCATGAAGAAGTTATTCTTCCCCCTCGCTACTGCTGTGGCCATTTCGTTTGGCCTCACTAGCTGCGGCGGCGACAAAACCACCGAAACTACTACCACTACCGAAGCCAGCACGGCTAACCCTGCTGACTCAGTAGCCGCTATGGCCGGCGACTCGGCCCGCATGGCCAAGCCCGGCGGCGTAATGGTAGACGGTGTGGCCATGACGGCCGATAAAGACATTGTGGACAATGCCGCTGGTGCCAAGAGCGTGAGCACGCTCGTGTCGCTGGTGAAGCAGGCTGGCCTAGTTGAAACGCTGAAGGGCGCTGGTCCTTTCACCGTATTTGCCCCCACCAACGATGCCTTCGGCAAGCTGCCCAAGGCGGCCGTGGCGGCCCTCACCGACCCTGCCAACGCGGCTAAGCTGAAAGGCGTGCTGACCTACCATGTAATCGCCGGCCGCCTGATGGCCGCCGACCTCAAGGATGGCCAGGAGCTAACCACCGTGAACGGTGAGAAGCTGCACGTAATGGTAAAAGACGGTAAAGTGATGGTGGGCAATGGCAAAGATGCCCCCGCTACCGTCGCCATCGCCGACGTAGTATCGAAAAACGGCGTCACCCACGTTATCGACACCGTCGTACTGCCGCTGGCTAAGTAACACTTTTTGTCAGGCTAAAAAAGAACGTCATACTGAGCTTGCCGAAGCATCTCTACTGCGCCGATAGGTTAGTACTCCTATCGGCGCGGTAGAGATGCTTCGGCAAGCTCAGCATGACGTTCTTTTGTTGAGTGCTCTTTACTGGCTGTTAAAGCCCCGCGTCTTCCGATACGCGCTTGGCGAAGCTGGCCCAGTCCACGTCGGGCTCGCCCAGGGCCACGGTGGCCGTGAGGCGGTCGCGGATGATGTTGGCAAACGGCATCGGAACTTCTTGTTTATAAGCCTCTTGCACCACCAGGTTCATATCCTTGCGGATGATGGCGGGCGGCGCGCCCACCGGCTGGTAGTGCTGCTCGGCAATGAGCTTGCCGTAGCCCTTGTAGATGGGGTTATCGAAGAGCGTGCTGGTCAGCATGTTATAAAAACCTACCCGGTCGAGGCCACTTTTCTCAGCCAGCGTCAAGGCTTCGGCCATGCCTTCGATTACGGTGCCGAGCAGAAAATTGCCGCACAGCTTGGCCACGCTGGCCGCGCCGGGGTCGTCGCCAAAATTGTGGGTGCCCTGGCCGATGGCCGCCTGCGCAGGTTTCAGTCGTTCGCGCGCTTCGGCTGGTCCCGAAGAGCCTATCCAGAGCTTACCCAAGGCTGCTACATCGGGCTTGCCAAATACGGGCGAGGCCACCAGCACGGAGCCGTGGGCGGCGTGCGCCGCGGCTAGGCGGCGGTTGGTATCGGGGGCCACGGTGCTGCACGAGGCATGGATGGCACCTTGGGGCAGGGCACTCAGGATGCCGTCGGGGCCGGTGGTAATTTCTTCCAGCGCCTGGTCATCGGTGAGCATGGTGAACACGATGGCGGCGTCGCGCACGGCTTCGGCGGGGGTGGCGGCCACGGTGGCACCTTGCTGACGCAGAGGTTCGGCTTTGGCGGCGGTGCGGTTGTAAACGGTGAGTGGGAAGCCAGCTTTGAGCAGGTTGGCGGCCATTGCCGCGCCCATGCTGCCCAAGCCTAAAAAGGCAATTTTATCAGCCATGAAGAAGAAAGAAAATCTAAAATGGCTGGGTGTACGCAAAACCTACGGCGCAGGGCTGGGCGTAGCCGCAGAGTCGGGGACGGCAGCGGGCGCGGGCGCAACTACGGTGGGCGTAGCGGTGCTGTCGGTGAGCTGCTTAGCGGCGGTGCCCGGTATGGCGGCTGGTTCCGGGGCAGCCGAATACAGGGAGGCATCGTCGGTATCGGTCTGAATTGGGGCTAGGGCACTATCGACCACGTAAACCACGTTGGGCGCGGCCCCTTCCTCCGCCTGCAAAACAGTTTTGCTACGAGGAGCGGCCGTAGCAGCGGCCCGCGGTTTGGGTGGGTGCGCCAGCCGCACCATGCCCCAACTGCCCACGCCCAGCCCAGCTAACACCAGCGCTACCACGCCCCAGCGCTCGGCCTGGCGCAGGCGGCGAAATGAAGTAGGGCGGGGCCTGGCCGCCGGCTGCGTTGCCGCTTGGCTTGCGGGCCGCCGCGCAGCAACCGCAGCTGCTGGATGTTCTGTTGCCAGCGGCGGCGTGGGTGCCGGCACCTGGGCGGCTTTATTCGTGGTCTGTAACTGCTTGATAAGCAAGCCAAGCTGCTGAATGCGGGCATCAAGCTCGTGATTACGGGCGGCCAGCTCGGCGCGGGCGGTGCGCAATTCGCCTTCCAGGTTGGCGGTGGCCTGTTGCTCGGCCCGCCGCTCGGTGGCCGATAGCCCGGCTTGCGCCAATTGCTGCCGCAGCTGGGTTAGCTCCTGGGTGCGGGCGGCCTCGCGGGTGGTGGCCTCTTGGCGCTGCTGGTGCAGCTCAGCTTGCAGCTCGTGGCGTAGCTGCTGGAGGCGGGCCTGCTCCTGCTGGTCGCGCAGGTGCGGGTCGGGTAGGCTGCCGCCGTAGGACGGGTCAGCCGGAATATCCTCGGCCCCCAGCCAGCTCCACAGCTGGCGCAGCTTCTGCGTTAGAAAAGTAGGCAGGTCTTCGAACAAGCTTTCGGGCACGCCTTGCTGGTGGGGTGCGTACGGCTCGTTGGCCAGGTATTCGCCCCATTCGATTAGCTCGTCGTCAGCTAATGTAAACAATTCACTAACTGGCGACTGGCGCAGGCGGGCGGGTAGCTGCGCGGCATCGCCCACCAACTGAAAATCGTGGGCCGCCGCGTGGCGATGCAGCTGCGCCTCCACCTCGGGCCCGAACGTAAGCGGCGCGTCGAATAAGGCGATGCCGCCGCACGGGGGTAATTCGGCCATTGGCAAGTCAAAATGCTCGCTCAGCCAGCCTAGCGCGCCGGCTACTTGCCGCTGGTAGTGCGCCAATGGATTGTCGGCTCCCTCGTAGCCCGGTAGCGGCTGCCCGGCGAGTTGCCAGGCCCCGTGGGCCAGCGCGGGCAGGGTCAGGCGCCCGGCGCGGGGCGTTAGCAGCACCAGCGTTACGCTGCCCGGCCGCACCACCAGCATGTCGGCTTCAATGGACGTAAAAGCCCCCAGGTTGCCCAGCAGCACGGTAGCCGGCGTGCCAGCCTCGGTATATAGCGCCGCCCGCACGGCCTCATACTGCCGCTGGTGGCCGGTATCGGCAAAGGGCACGGGCAATACGCTGACCAGCATGGGTTGAGGAGTGAAATACAAATTGCGAATCAGATGAGCATGCTGTTCTACCAAACCCCTGATTCCCCCTAATGGCGGTTATCGTCGTCGGCCAGCATGCTGAGGTAGCTTTCGTAGCGCGGCACGGCCAGCTTGCCCTGGTCCATGGCCTCGCGCACGGCGCAGCCGGGCTCGTGCACGTGCTGGCAGTTGTGGTAGCGGCACTGGTTGAGTAGGGCGCGCATCTCGGGGAAGTAGCCCGCCAGCTCGGCGGCGGGCACGTCCACGAGGCCCAGCTCCTTAATGCCGGGCGTGTCGATGAGGTAGGTGCCGGGTACCACTTCCAGCATTTCGGCGAAGGTGGTGGTGTGCTTGCCCTTATCGGAAAAGGCGCTGATTTCGGCCGTTTTCAGGTCCAGGTCGGGCACCAGTTCGTTGATAAGCGTGCTCTTGCCCACGCCCGAGTGGCCCGAGAGCAGCGAAATCTTGTTGGGCAGCAGCGCGGCCACGCCCACCACATTGTCACCCGTTTCGGCCGAGCACAGCACGCTGGGATAGCCCAGGCTGGCGTACATGCCGGCTATCTGGCGCTGGTAGTCCAGGGTATCTTCATCATAAAGGTCTGATTTATTGAATATTAGCAAAGCAGGCAAATGATACGCCTCGGCCGTGACCAAGAAGCGGTCGATGAAGCCAAACGACGTGGCCGGCGACACCAGCGTAACTACCAGCAGCGCCTGGTCGAGGTTGGCGGCCACAATGTGGGCGTGCTCGCTCTTGTGCACCGAGCGCCGGATGATGTAGTTGCGGCGCGGCACAATAGTGTGAATCACGCCCGCGCCCTCCGATTGCTCGGGCACCTCAAACTCCACTAAGTCACCCACGGCCAGCGGGTTGCTCACCTTCAGGCCCTGGTTTTTGAACTTGCCGCGCAGCCGGCAGCGGTGCAGCTGCCCATCGGGCGTTTCGCGCACCACGTACCACGAGCCGGTAGATTTGACGACAACTCCTTTCATTTCAGTTATCAATTATCAGTGAACAGTTATCAATTCAAGTAAGCAAGTAGCGCATTGAGCAAGCCCGAAATGTGGGCTGCGAAAAGCTGATACCTGTTAACTGATAATTGATAACTGAGAAAGAATGCGGCCCGTGGCCCCGGCGTGGGTGTGCACGTATTCGAGGCTCATATCCTGCACTTTGAGGCGGGCCTCCTCGTTATAATACAGCCGGTCGAAGGCCGATTCGAGCTGCTGGGCTGATTGCACCGAAAAGGCGCAACCCAGCTCCACCAGTTCCACCGCCTCCTGAAACCGCTGGTAGCGCGGCCCAAAAAACACCGGTAGCCCAAAAGCCGCCGCCTCCAGCGTGTTGTGCAGCCCCGCCCCAAACGCCCCGCCGATGTAGGCAAAGCGCCCGAAGCGGTAAAGCTGACTCAGCATCCCCACGTTGTCAATCAGCAGCAGGCGGGCGTCGGCCACGGTGGCGGGCGTGGCCCGTGAGTAGCGCACCGTAAGGCCCGGCAGGGCGGCTTCTACCTCCAGCAGGTGCGCCTCGCTCACCTCGTGCGGGGCCACGATAAAGCGCATACCGCGGGCGTGCTTGCGCAGCAGCGGGGCCAGGGCGGGCAGGTCCTCGGGCCAGGTGCTGCCGGCCACTAGCGTGGGCGCGCCATCGGCCACGAAGGCTTCGGCCAGCGGCAGGGGGCGGGCGGGGGCCAGCGCCGTGGCCGCCACGGTGTCGAAGCGCGTGTCGCCGGCCACGCTCACCCGCACTAGCCCGATGCCGCGCAGTAGCTCGGCCGAGGCTTCATTCTGGGTGAAAATATGGCTGAGTTCGCCCAGAATTTTCCGAAAAAAGCCGCCCCAGGGTTGGAAAAAAACCTGGTCGGGCCGAAAAATAGCCGCCACTACCACTGCCGGAATCTGGCGTTGCCGCAGCTCGCGCAGGAAGAAGTACCAGAACTCGTACTTGACAAACACGGCCAACTTGGGCTGCACGCTGTTGAGGAACGCCTGGGCATTTTCGGCCGTGTCGAGCGGCAGGTAGAACACGTAGTCGGCCCCTGCCCAGTGCTGCCGCACCTCGTAGCCCGAAGGCGAAAAAAACGTGAGCACAATTTTGTGGCCGGGGTACTGCCCGCGCAGCCCCTCAATGAGCGGGCGGCCCTGCTCAAACTCGCCCAGCGAGGCGCAGTGCACCCACAGGCGCGGCGCGGCATCGGCGGCCAGGGCCTGCGCAATGCGGGGCAATAGCCCTTCGCGGCCCGCCACCCAGGCGGCAGCCTTGGGTACGAAGGGCGACGCCAGGCGCAGCAGCAGCGCGTAAAGGGTTAATCCTAAAGAATATATAAAACGCAAAAAAGGCTGCATTCGGAATTAAAAGTCCGAACGCAGCCCCAAAAATACGGCAAATATGTGCGGTAAGCTTTAGCTTGCCGTTATAGAACAAAAGGTTTTATCCTATAACGGCAAGCTAAAGCTTACCGCACTTTTAGGCCTCCTCGGCCTCCCAGTTGGCGGGGCATGTTTCGCCGTGCTCTTCGAAGTGGCGCAGGGCGTCTACCATGCGCAGGGCGTCGGAGATGCGGCGGCCCAGGAAGCGGTCGTTCACGAGCTGGTGGCGCACAATACCGTCGCGGTCAATCAAAAATAAACCCCGGTAGGCCTGCGGCGAACCGATAAAAGTCATCTCGCCGGCTTCGTTGTAATCGTAGTGGCCGGCTAATACGTCGTAATTAGCTGATATTGTTTTGGTTGCATCGGCAACGAGTGGGTACGTAACGCCCGAAATGCCGCCCTCAGCTTGCGGCGTGCGCAGCCAGGCCTGGTGCGTCTGGTGCGAGTCGGTGCTACAGCCCACCACGGCCACGCCGCGGCGCTCAAACTCGGGCAGCATGGCCTGGAAAGCCAGCAGTTCGGTAGGGCAGAGGCCCGAAAAATCGGCCGGGTAAAAGAACAGCAGCACGTAGCGCTTACCCAGGTAGCGGTCGAGCGAAAACTCTTCCTCCACCTGCTGGCCGATAACGGCCGAGGCCTTGAAATTGGGGGCGCGCTTACCAACGAGAACGGGCATTTTGTTGAGTTATAAGTTAAAAATCATGAATTAGCGCCGGCTGCTTCTGCGTCTTCTGCGCAAAACTTCAGCGCCCTCTGCGGGCTAAGACGTTGCTGCCGCCTCATACTCCAAACGCCCCCAAACAGTTATTCGCGCACCAAAAACTGAAACGTGCTGCGCGTACGCTGCTCCAGCAGCAGTTCCCGCCCGCTGGTAAGCCGCTCTACGCTGGCCTGGTCATAGTGCTTAATCGTAAAGAGCGTCAAATCAGCATTGTACTGCACCCGAAACTGCCCACCCAGTAGCTCCAGTAGCCGCTTTACCCGCATCTCCGAGTAATCGACGCACACCGAAAAGCTGATGGCCGAGTTCTGCATCAAGTTAATCTTGAGCCGCGCCTGCGCCAGCGCCCCAAAAATCACCTCCAAGTTCTCCTCCGAGATAAACGCAAAGTCCTTGCTCTCAAACGACAGCAGCCCCTGCCCACCCTTGCGAATAAACGCCGGCACCAACGGCGGGTGCTGGCAGTCGTGAATAAGCGTGCCCGGCGCGCTAGGGTCCAGAAACGACTTCACCCGCAGCGGAATACCGCGCTCAGCCAGCGGCTTCAACGTCTTGGGGTGAATAACACTGGCCCCGTAAAACGCCATTTCGATGGTTTCCTGATAGCTGATTTCGGGGTACAGCACCGTGTCAGCAAATATTTTGGGGTCGGCATTGAGCAGGCCCGGCACGTCTTTCCAGATGGTTACTGACTCGGCCTGCAGGCAATAGGCGAAGATGGCGGCGGTGTAATCAGAGCCCTCGCGGCCGAGGGTAGTGGTGCGGTGGTCGTCTTTTACTTGGCCAGTAAAGCCTTCGGTGACTAAAATGCGCGCATTACTAGTAAAGAATAATCCTTGAATAGTCTTTTCGGTTTCCTTCCAATCTACCTTACCTTCTCGCCAAGTGGAATCCGTTATAATTATCGACCCACTATGGTAAACTTCTTCCTCTAAACTGCTGGCTAACGCATAGTAAACTAAATAAGAGGAAAGCGCTTCACCAAAGCTTACTACCTGGTCATACCCCTCATCGTAGCTATTGCTCGGCGAGAGGTTTACTAATTTATAAGCTAGGCTTTCGAAAAGACTTTCTAAACCAGCATCTAGTTTGCTGAGGTCGACGCCGGGGTGAGGCAGAGCTTTGCCTATTTCTTTGCCTGCTTGCTCATGATAAGCTTTTAAAGCCGCCAACTGCGTCGAGTAGTTTTCACCTCGGTGCGCCAAATCATAAATCTCCTCTAGCGCATTGGTCGTCTTGCCCATTGCCGACACCACAATGAGCAGTGGCCCCTGCGGCCCAAAGTCGCGCACGATGCGGCAGAGATTGAGAATCGCCGCCGCGTCTTTCACCGAGGCCCCGCCAAATTTGTAGACCTGCAAGCCCGTTAGTTCATCTTTCATAAGGCCCAAAACTAGGGTGTAGCGGGGAGAGGTGGCATAAGCAAGCTAGCCTAGGTGCGGCCGCCAGCCGCCGAAACGGCTTCCGCAGCCGCTGCAATCGTGTGCGCAGGTTTTGCTAGGCCGCTTGCCGTGCTTCGGCTAGCTTTGTAAGCAATTCTCGCCCTTATCCGCTTTCATGGACCACAATAAGCTAGCCCTGCCCGTTGGCACTACTCTCGACCGCTTCATCATGCGCAAGCAGGAAGACTTTCCCTACGCCACCGGGGAGCTGTCGCAATTGCTGCGCGACATCGCGCTGGCCGCCAAAATTGTGAACCGCGAAATCAACCGCTCAGGCCTCATCGACATTGCCGGGGCCTACGGCAACCGCAACGTGCAGGGCGAAGACCAACAGAAGCTCGACGTAATAGCCAACATCCGGTTTATCAGGGCGTTGCGTAATGGGGGTGAAGTCTGCACCATCATCTCGGAGGAGGATGAGGACATCATCCAGACCGGTAACAACCAGGGCAAGTACGTGGTGGCCATCGACCCGCTCGACGGGAGCAGCAACATCGACGTCAACGTTAGCATCGGCACTATTTTCAGCGTTTACCGCCGCATTTCGCCCACCGGCCGCGAGGGCACCGAGGCTGATTGCCTCCAGCCCGGCACCCATCAGGTGGCGGCGGGCTACGTTATCTACGGCTCCAGCACCATGCTGGTGTACACCACCGGCAACGGCGTCAACGGCTTCACCTACGAGCCCAGCCTGGGCGAGTTCTTCCTCTCGCACCCCGACATCCAGACGCCCAAAACCGGTACCGTTTACTCCATCAACGAGGGCTCGTCCGAGTCGTTTTCGCCTGGCGTGGCCGCGTTCATCCAACACTGCAAGGCCACCAATTTCTCGGCCCGCTACATCGGCTCGCTGGTGGCCGATTTCCACCGCAACCTGCTCAAAGGCGGCATCTACATTTACCCCGCCACCGCCAAAGCGCCCGGCGGCAAGCTGCGCCTCATGTACGAGTGCAACCCGCTGGCCTTCATCGTGGAGCAGGCCGGCGGCAAAAGCTCCGACGGCACTCACCGCACCCTCGAAATCGAGCCCAAAACCTGCCACGCCCGCTGCCCCGTGTTCATCGGCAGCCGCGAGCTGGTAGAGCAAGCCGAAGCCTTCCTGGCCAAGGAAAAAGAAAACGCAGGGTAGGCGTTAGTTTGCCATCGCCCGCGCAATAAAAAGCGTCATGCAGACCGAAGGGAAGCATCGCGCTCGAATCGTTGAACTAACTATCTCAACGATTCGAGCGCGATGCTTCCCTTCGGTCTGCATGACGCTTTTTCAAGCAGGAATACTACTCCGCTTTCTTGCTCTTCTTGGCCGCTGGCTTAGCGGCTTCCGTGGTCACTTCGGGGTTGCCGGCGGGCGTGGCAGCCTCATCTTCGGCGCCGATTACGCCGCCGGTGCTCAGGGGCTCATCAGCCGCCGGCTCGGCGTCAGCCTCCGCCGCGGCTTCGTAGGGTACGTGCTGGCTCACAATGCCATACCAGGTAGCCAGCTTCTTGATGTCGGAGAGGTACACGCGGTCGCGGTCGTACTCGGGCATCACATCGGCCAGAAAACTCTTTAGCTCACTCTCGCCCGATTTGCTGGTTACGGGTAGGCCAGCGCCATGCTTCTGGTGGATGCGCTCGAATATCTCCGTCAGCGGCAGCGTCTCGTCCGAATCCTGGGTATACATGCCGATTTCACTCAGCAGCGATACTTTGTTGCTGGCCGGGGCCAGCGAGCGAGTTGCTTTGGCATCCAGGCTTTCCACCAACACACCGTGGCGGGCGGGCCGCACCAGGCGGAACAAACCCGGCTGGCCACTGATGGCCGCCAGCTCTTTCAAATCGTAGGGCATTCTTTTTGTAATTAGGAATTGGAATGAAGCATGAAGAATAAGGAAGGAGCAGTGAAAAGCCAACCGGCCACTACCTCCGTCCCGCTTCGTCATGCTTAGTTTTCTAACGCGTTCGAGCCAGTCACGCCGAGCTTGAAGTCGATGGGCAGGCTGGTTAAAATCGGGTATTCGGGTTTCTTGAATTTGAGCAGGCGCACTACGCGGGCCGCTTCTTCGCCGGTGCCGCCGCCCACTTGCTTCACAATGCGCAGGCCCTGCATGGTGCCGTCGGGGTTCAGGGTAAAGCTTACGATGCAGCGCCCCTGCATGCGGTTGCGCTTGGCCAGCAGCGGGTACTTCAACTCCTTGGCAATGAAGGCGTACATCGCCTCCTGCCCGCCTTCGTAATAAGCAGCCACCGGAATGTCCTTGCCCACGTGGGCAATGCCCGCGCCCTGCTCAGTCTGCGGTACCGTCTGCGACGGGGGCACCGTGTTGGGCTTGGGCGTTTGGGCGTGGGCGGCGGTCAGTAAGCCGCAGATGGCCAGGGGCGTAAGCAGTATTTTTTTCATGATAAGTAAGAAAGGACAAAGCCGGAAAGACCCTGCCCCTGGGCAATTGACGGGCCAAAAGTAACTAAGCGCCCGCGGCATCGGCAGCCACCTGCCGGTTTATCTCCGTAATAAAGTCCAATACTTCCTCGCGCCCCAGCCCCGTTTCGGCCGACGTCACGAAGTAGCGCGGCAGCTCGTCCCAGGTTTCGCTCATTTTAGCCAAGTAATTGCTAATGAGTGCTTTAGTTTGACTGGTCGATTGCTTGTCGGTCTTCGTAAAAATCATCACGAAGGGCACGCCATCCTCGCCCAGCTTGGTCATAAACTCCAGGTCGGCCGCTTGCGGCGCGTGGCGCGAGTCGAGCAGCACGCACACGCAGGTTAAGTTTTCGCGCTTGGTGAGGTAGGCATTTATCATCTTGCCCCACTCGGCGCGCGAGGTCTTGCTCACCTTGGCGTAGCCGTAGCCCGGCAAATCGACCAGGTACCACTCGTCATTGATATTGAAGTGGTTGATAACCTGCGTTTTACCGGGCGTGCTCGACGTTTTGGCCAGGCCCGAGCGGCTGGTCAGCATATTTATCAGTGACGACTTGCCCACGTTGGAGCGCCCGATGAATGCGTACTCGGGGCGGTTGGGAGGCGGGCAGAGGGCTACTTGCGTATTACTGACTAAAAAACTTGCTTCACGAATTACCATTATTGGGTTACCTATCGGTCGATGCGGGTACAAAGATGCGTTGCACTACGGGTGTCGGCTTGGTCCCGAGCGCAGCAATAGTAGCTAAATAGTTGTCTTTCAAAACCTGCCACTATATTTGCACGGTTTCCCTTAGCCATTATTTAGAACGCCCACAGCCTGTTTAGACAGTTGCCAGCCCGCTTTAGTGCCCCAGGCCTGCCAGGCGGCCCGCGCTTTTCAGGTATATTTGTTGTCGCAATGGGCTTTACGGCTCTGCATTTATTTCCGCTCTTCCCTGGCCAACCGGGCCAACCCTGACGCCGGAATTTAGTATAAGTCGGCAAAAGCAGGCGCACCCCCGGGCTGTGTTTGCCCACCACTAGTGCTGAAATCCTTCTTTCGCTCTTCACTCTAAAATTTTCCAATACACCCTTTTTTCAATGGACAACGTATCCAAAAGGCTGCTGCAAGCTTCCTGCGCGCTAGCTTTAACGGCAACCGTGGCTACATCAGCCCAGGCCCAAAGCACCCGTAAGGACCTGCAAACCGGCAACAAGCTGTTCAATCAGGAGAACTACCGTGCCTCCATCCCTTACTACGAGCGGGTGATTGCTAAGGACCCCAACAACGCGCAAGCCTTGTTCCGGGCCGGGGTAGCCTACTTGTCCTTTGACAAAGAGAAGGCTAGCGATTACATCTACAAAGCCCAGAAGCTGAAGCCGAAGGTGTCGAAAGATGTAGAGTACTGGCTGGGTCGCGTTGACCACCTCAACTACAACTTTGATGAGGCCATCACGCACTACCAGGCTTACAACGCTACGTTGAAAAAGCGTAACGATACGCGCCGCGAGGAAGTAGCACAGCTCATCCAGCACAGCAAAAATGCTAAAGTGCTGTTCAACTCGCCCAAGGATATCTTCGTGAAGAACCTTGGCCCGACCGTGAACACGCAGTACGCGGAGCATAGCCCCGTTATCTCTTCGGATGATAAGACACTGATTTTCACTACGCGTGCTAACCCAGCCGATATTCCCGGTCTGCAGCAGCGCGTTGGTAAGAAAGATATTGCCGCCGATGGTGAGTACTACGAAGGCATTGTAGAAACGCACCGCATCGACGCCGACAACTGGGAGAAGCCCCGCTCGCTGGCTACTGCGCTCAACAGCAAAGGCCACGACGCCTCGGATCAGCTGTTCGACAATGATACCAAGCTGCTCATGTACCGTGACGACGAGGACGGCGACGTTTTTGTATCGTCGAAGACGCAGGGCGGTGATTGGGGTCAGCCTACCAAGCTAAACAGCAACGTTAATTCCAAAGCCCGCGAAGGTGATGCTTACATCACGCCCGATGGCTTGACGCTGTATTTCTCGACCGGCAAATACTCGGAAGACAACAACCTTGACCTCTACTACAGCACCCGCACGGCGGGCGGCGACTGGGGCACGGCAAGGTCGCTGGGTGGTGCCATCAATACCAAAGAGGACGACGATAGCCCGTACTTGAGCCGCGATGGCAAGACGTTGTATTTTGCTTCGAAAGGGCATAATACGATGGGTGGCTACGACATCTTCCAGTCGAAGTACGACAGCATTGGCCACAAGTGGAGCCGCCCCGAGAACATGGGCTACCCCATCAACACGCCTGATGATGACTCGTACTACCGCCTGGCTCCCGATGGTACGTACGCTTACCTCAGCTCGTACCGTATTGGCGGCTACGGCGAGAAAGATATCTATACCATCAGCTACATCAAGAATATCACCATCAAAGGTGCCGTGTACTCGAAGCGTGACAGCACGCAGGCTATCCCCGGCGTGGAGTTGGTGTTCAACGGTACGCAGGCCGATAAAACGGCCATCAGCTTCCGCGACGTAACCAAAGACCCCGGTGGTGATTACCAAGTAAAAGTTCTGTCGGCCCGTACCTACCAGGTAGCCGTGAACAAAGATGGTAAGAACATCGAAACGCAGGAGTTTGCCGTGCCGATTTCGACGAACGATTCGACGAGCATCACCAAGAACTTCTACGTTGACTACATCGATACTACCAGCACGGGCATTGCTCGCGGTATGCGTCCGATTTACTTCGACACTGACAAGTACAAGCTACGCGCCGAGTCGATTACCACGCTTAACAACACAGCCGCTATCCTGAAAGCCAACACTGGCCTGAACATCTCGATTGAAGGCAATTGCGACTCGCGTAACACGGATGAGTACAACATGGTACTCGGCCAGAACCGCGCCGATGCTGCCAAAAACTACCTCGTGAAGCAGGGTGTAGCCTCGGCTCGCCTCACCACGGTTAGCTACGGTGAGCGCAAGCCCGCTGCTCCGAACGATTCGCCTGAGAACATGCAGCTCAACCGCCGCGATGACTTCAAGGTAGTGTTGAAAGAGGGGGAGAAAATGCCCGTGATGCAGCCAGTTGCTCCGGCCACTACTACCACCATGTCTTCTGGCTCCACCACGGTTTCGACGCCCGCAGCGCCGCTACCCGGCAAGAGCAAAGTGAAGATGGCCGACGGCACGAAGGTGAAAACCAAAGTGGACGAGGACAGCGATAAAGTAAAGGTGAAAACCAAAGGTGCCGCTGGCGAAAAGTCGAAGACAATTGCCAAAGACGGCGAGCTGGATTCGAAAGCCAAGGACGCTTCGGGTGAGAAAGCTAAGGTGAAAACCAAAGCCGAATAAGCTCCGGCAGATTTGCTGAAAAAATAGAACGGCCGGACGAACAGTCCGGCCGTTTTTTTGTCCTGCTGGGTAGCGGGCCCAACTTCGTGGCTGCTTCCTACGCAATTTTTGCGGCGCACTGCCGTTCTTTGCACTCCTCCTATGGCCGTAGTACCCTACAAAGAAGACGCCGCCGATAAGAAATCGCAGGTGGCCAAGATGTTCGATAACATCGCTGGCAAGTATGACTTCCTGAACCACTTCCTGAGCGTAGGCACCGACATCTACTGGCGTCGCAAAGCCGTGGACGAGTTGCGTGCCCTGCGCCCGGCCCGCATCCTGGATATTGCCACGGGCACGGCTGACTTTGCCATCGAAACGCTACGGGCCGCCGCTCCCGACGCCCAGATAACGGGCGTCGATATTTCGGCTGGTATGCTGGAAGTGGGCCGCCAGAAGCTGGAGGCTAAGAAGCTGAGCCACCGCATCAAGCTGGAGCTGGCCGATTCGGAAAACCTGCCGTTTGGCGACAACGAATTTGATGCCGTAACGGCCTCATTTGGCGTGCGTAATTTTGCGCACTTGGAGCGCGGGCTGGCCGAGATGCGCCGCGTGTTGCGGCCGGGTGGGCAGCTCGTTATTCTGGAGTTCAGCAAGCCAACGGCTTTCCCGCTCAAGCAAGCTTATAACTTTTACTTTAGTCGGGTGCTGCCGGTTTTTGGCAAGGTAATTTCCAAAGACCAGAGCGCGTACACCTACTTGCCTGCTTCGGTGCAGGCTTTTCCCGACGGTGCCGAGTTTGTGGCCATTTTGGGCCGCGTCGGCTTTACTAATCCTGCATGGCAACCCCTCACGTTCGGAATCAGCTCCATTTATACGGCGCGCAAATAAATGCCAGTGGTTTGGGCCGTGGGCTGGCCCCGCTGCTGCTGTTGCTGCTACTGGCTGGCCCCGCGTTGGCCCAGCGCAAGCGCAGCGATGCCATTGACCGCAGCCGCAAGGGGCGCATCAAGGGCATTACAGTGGAGAACCTCTCCAACTATAACGACCGGTTTTTCCGACCGGGTATTTACATCGCGCCCAACTTCTCGCGCTTCTTTTTGGAGCAGTCGGCAGCCTACTTTCAGGCGGCGCAAAATGGCCGGGGCCTCGCGGCTAATTCCATCATTAGTCCTGGCTTCGCAGTGGGCTTTATTGGCGATATCCGGCTAGGAGCGCCCAGCACGCCGTTTCACCTGCGCTTTGCGCCGGGCCTCAACTTTTTGACGCGCCGGGTAGAGTTCAAAAGTGCCGGGGCGGGCCAGCCCGATACCATTCGTAATCAGGAAGTGGGCACCACGCAGCTAGAGTTGCCGCTGCTGCTCAAGTACCAGTCGAACCGCCGACGCAACACACGCTTCTACATGATTGGGGGCGTGAAACCCAGCATTGCTGTGACGCAGCGCCAGAGTACGCCGGCCATCAACCAATTGACCGTAGCGCGCAACGACGTGTTGCTGGAATATGGTTTTGGTCTGGACTTGTTCTATCCTTACTTCAAGTTTGGGCCCGAGCTGCGCTTTTCACACGGCTTGCGCAACATCCTGGCCCCGCGTGATAACCAGTATAGCAGCAGCTTGCAGAGCTTGCGCACGAATACGGTTACGCTTTATCTCAATATTGAATAAATACGAATAGTTGGCGATAACTATTTGGTAAATAGTATTTTATGAAAACTGCATTTATCACGGGTGCTTCTTCTGGCATTGGCTGGGCTACGGCAACGGCCCTTGCAAAATCGGGTTTCCAGCTAGTGATTACGGGCCGGCGGCGCGAGCGCCTCGATGCGTTGGTACAGGAACTAGTACCGACGCCCGTGCACATTCTCACGTTTGATGTGCGCGACCGCGCCGCGGTAGATGCGGCGGTGGCCACGCTGCCGGCTGAGTTTGGCCATATCGACGTGCTCATCAACAACGCGGGCAACGCGCATGGGCTGAGTGCGATTCAGGAGGGTGACCCGGCCGATTGGGATGCCATGCTCGACGGTAACGTGAAAGGCTTGCTCTACGTGAGCCGGGCCGTGCTACCGCGCATGGGCGAAGGCGGCTTCATCGTCAACATGGGGTCGATTGCGGGCTACGAGGCCTACGCTAATGGCAACGTGTACTGCGCCTCCAAGGCCGCCGTGGCAATGCTTACGCGCACCATGCGGCTCGACTTGCTTCCCAAGGGCATTCGGGTGGCCGAGGTAGCCCCGGGTATGGTTGAAACCGAGTTTTCAGAGGTGCGCTTTAAGGGCGACGAGGACCGGGCGGCCGGTGTGTACAAGGGTGTGCAGCCGCTGCAAGCTACTGATATTGCCGAGATTATCCAATTCATAGTTACGCGCCCGCCGCACGTGCAAATTGCGGAGGTAGTGGTGTTTCCAGCGGCGCAGGCGGCTGCCGCCACGGTGCGCCGTAGCTAGTTGTGCGAGAGCGGCTTGCTTGCTAAGGAGGTTGCTTTTTGCCAATAAGAAAGACGAGTTAAAAACCTGGATTGTCAGGTTTCTAACTCGTCTTTCTTATTGGCATCGAAATTACGTTAGGTCAGCGCGGTGGCGTATAGCTGCTGTAGTAAGTCAGCGTGTAGCGTGTGGCCGCCGGCGAAGCGGAGGGTTGTCACGCGGGCTGCGTACTGGCGTAAAACTTCGGCTTGGCCGTGCAGCTTGACAGGACCCACGTACTCATCTTGGTCGCCGCTGACCAGCGCCACGGGTAAGCCAGCTAGCAACTGCTGGGCGGCCGTGGCGTCGATATCAGCTGGAAAGTCGCCGGCCCATAGTATCAGTTGGTGAGGCCGCCAGCGCCCAGCGTAGCGGGCCAGCCAGCGGCTGGCCGTGGCGGTGCCCTGCGAAAACCCTAATACTGTGACGCGTGCGTCGGCGGGGCAAGCAAGTAGCAGTTGGTCAAGTAGTTGATTCAGGTAAGCTGCCTGGTCGTCCATTTCGGCCAGGCGGTCGGCGCGGGTCATCCAGGAAGCGCCCACGCGGCCGCTCGTGCCCGTGAGGTAGAAGCGCGAGAGGCCCTCGGGGGCCACGATGACCGTGCCGGCTGGGTCGGCCGCGTGCAGGGCCGCGAAGTGTTGAATAAAGTACTCGGCCAACTGGCCGTAGCCGTGCAGCACCAGCCAAAGCTGCCGGGTGGTGGGCGAAACCTCACCCAATTGCTGATAACGGGCCGTGCGGGGTACGGAAATATGGTGTTCCACCGAGAGAATAAATGCGGATAAAAAGTAGTGTAGCCTACGCGCGGTGGCCAAAAATGGCGCTGCCCACCCGAATGAGCGTGCTGCCTTCGGCCAGTGCCCAGGCGTAGTCGGCGCTCATGCCCATGGAGATTTCGCGGAAGTCCTCACTACCTGCGAAATAGGTGGCTTTCAGGTGGTCAAAATGCTGACGGAGCTGCCGAAACTCACCCCGCACCAGCGCCTCATCGGGCGAGTTGGTGGCGATGCCCATTACGCCGGTTAGGTGCACGTGACGCATCGCCTGGTACTCGGGCGACTGCAAAATCTCCTCGGCCTCAGCTAGGCTCAGGCCGGTTTTGGTTTCCTCCTGGGCAATGTGGAATTGCAGCAGGCCGCAGATAACTCGTTCGTGCTTAGCCGCTTGCTTGTCCAGCTCTTGCAGCAGGCGCAGGCTGTCCACACTTTCCACGGTATGCACGAAGGGAGCCAGGTATTTGACCTTATTGGTCTGAAGCTGACCGATTTGGTGCCACTCCACATCGGCGGGCAGCTCGGGCTGTTTGGCGGCCATTTCCTGCACCCGGTTTTCGCCAAAAATGCGGGCCCCGGCCGCGTACGCCTCACGCAACAGCTCAACGGGATGGGTTTTAGTGACGGCTACCAGGCGGGCGGGCGTACCGACTAGCTTTTGCTCGAAAGCGGAAATATTAGCAGCGATGGACACGGTTTTAAAGTTTAGTTTCTACGGAGTTAATCTTCTAGTACATTAGTCATAAACGTGCTGCGCAAGGCCAGCCAGAGCAGCCAGAGCGCGATGCCCAGGCCCAAATAAGGCCGGTAAAAATCCTGTACGTTGCGGTAGCGCTGGGTGCGGATGTCGGACTTTTCCAGCCGGTCGATTTCGCCGAAAACGCGGCTAAGCGCGGCGTTGTCGGTGGCCCGGAAGAAGCGGCCGTCGGCGGCCTGGGCCAGCTGCCGCATGGTGGTTTCGTCGAGGCGGGTTTGCACAAAGCGGGGCTTGCCGGTGGTCGAGTCGCGGCCGTAGGGCACAAAGCCATCCTTGCCTAAGCCAATGGTATAGAGTCGGATACCGTAGGCATGAGCCAGCTGCGCCCCCAGCAGTGGGTCGAGGCTGCCGGCGTTGCTTTCGCCATCGGAAAGCAGCACGCAGATGCGCGACTTGGCCGGCGACTCGCGCAGCCGGTTGATGGCCACGCCCAGCGCCGTGCCAATGGCCGTGCCATCGTCGTCGATGAGGCCGGGGCGCAGGCTGCGCAGGTTGTCGAGCAGCAGGTCGTAGTCGGTGGTGAGGGGCACCAGCGAATAGGCCTGCCCGGCGAAGGCTACCAGCCCCAGGCGGTCGCCGGCCCGGCGCTGCACAAAGCGGCGCGCCAGGCGCTTGGCGGCTTCGAGGCGGGTAGGCTTGAGGTCCTCAATCTCCATGCTGCCCGACACGTCGATGGCCAGCACAATATCGATGCCCTGGCCCGTTTGGGTGAGGTGCTCGCTGGGCCGCTGGGGGCGCGCTACGGCAATTATCAATAGCATTATACTGAGGGCTAATACGATAACCGGAATGAAGCGTAGCCCGGCTCGCCAGTCGGCCCGGATGCCGCCCGGCCCGAAGGCCACCACCACCTGCCGCCGCCGCCGAGCCAGCAGCCCGCGCAGCAGCGGCAGCAGGGGCACCAGGGCCAGCAGCAGCAGCAGGCGCGGGTGCTGCCACTCGTAACTGGCCAGGGTAGCGTAGGAAAAAAGATTCATGCAAAAAGGGCCAGAAGGCGCAAATTACGGCCATTCGCGAACTCGGGCCGGTGGGCCGCCTGCCGCAGGGTACCTTTGCCCCGACCTTATGCCCTCGCGGCCGGCCCCATGATTCGTACCGTGATTTTTGATATGGATGGCGTCATTATCGACACTGAGCCCATCCACCACCAAGCCTTCGTAACTCAGTTTGCCGAGTTGGGCATTACCGTATCAGATACGCTATATGCTTCGTTTTTAGGCTCTTCGACGCGCAATGTATTTCAGCGCCTGAAGCAGGAATTTAACTTGCCGCAGGAGGTAAATGCGCTGCTGCTGCGCAAGCGGGAGCTTTTTAACAAGGCTTTCGATGAAGATGCCAACCTCGATTTGCTGCCCGGCGCGCGGGCGCTTATTGAAGATATTCAGCAACACGGCGTGCAGCTGGTAGTGGCCTCGTCGGCCTCCAAGGCTACCATCGCGCGGGTGTTCAACCGGTTTGGGCTGGCACCTTACTTTAAGCATACCGTTAGCGGTGAAGACTTTGCGCAGTCGAAGCCTAACCCAGCCATCTTTCTGCACGCGGCGGCCCTGGCCGAAACGCCCGTTACCGAGTGTATCGTTATCGAAGACTCGGCCAACGGGGTGGCGGCGGCTAAGGCGGCCGGTATTTACTGCATTGGCTACGCAAGCCCGCATTCAGCTGGGCAGGACTTGCGGTTGGCCGACCGCGTAATTCAGCACTTTTCCGAGCTTTCGGCAGTCGAGATTCAAGCGATTGTAGGGTAAGCTTTAGTTTGCCGGCGCGCTTGATGGCAAGCTAAAGCTTATCCTACACGCAGCCAGCGCGGCCGAGCGTCCACTCAGCAAAGCTGAACTTCGCCCAATGAATTTGGCCATCCTGACTATTCAACTCTTTGAAGAATACATCTGCATTGGCGCTACCAAAATACTGCCCAAAGGCCGCCCTGTCGACGCTTTAATCCAGCTGTTGGGACCCGTTGACCGCGTGTTGCCCCTGTACCACAAAGGTGTGTTACAGAGCTTGTTGTATATCTACGACCAGCTTGGCTTGCGATTCTGGACGCATGCAGGCGTAATAGGCGAAGTGCAAGTGGTACTGGAAACCGGGGAGCGGGATGTATTTCCAGTACACAGCTTTAGCGGGAAATTAGTGTATCGGGGACAACTGGTGCCGCTGCCCATGCCTGGCAACTTGCTGATGAGTGGGCAATTACCTGGTTTCGTGCGCGATGATGATGCGGCGCGGTGGCACATGATTGCTTATGAAGCGCAGCTGCCGCCGCTTCGGTATTATGCTATTGTTCATAGCGTTACGGGAAATGTCCAAAGCATTTCGGTGATGTAGAGCCACCTTCATAACAAGCCTTTGGAGCATCCGGCAGTCGCAATTCAAGTAAGAGTAGGGTAATCCTTAGCTTGCTGCCCGCCGCCGCGGCAAGCTAAAGCTTACCCTACAATCAATCGAGGCGGCCTAGCTCTGTGCGCTTGAACGTCCACTCGGGCGTGTCAAACTTCACTTCGGCTGGGCCGGGCACGGCAAACCACGCGCCCAGTGCCGGGTGGCTCACATTGCGCAGCAGGTGAATGTTTTGGGCCGGCATATAGCTCTGCATCAATAGCATATACCGCTGGCCGGAGCGCGGGTTTTCGGCTACGTCGGCTACCAGCACGGCGTGGCCGGGACTGCCACCGTGCACCAGTATATCGCCGGGCTGCGCTTTGGCCAAGGCTATCGGCTGCACCTCGCGGCTCAGCGAAAGCGTGCCCGCGTAGCCAAATACCGGCAACAGATAGCGGCCCAGCGCCGCGTGGGTGGGTGCCTCGGCCGGCTTGGGCGCGGGCCGCACTTCCTCGCCCCGCACCTGAAACGTGGTACCAGCCACGTAGTCCGAAAACCAGGCATCGTAGCCGGTGGTCAGGTGAAAATGAATCTTATTCGGATTCTGACTGAATAAATATTCGGCCCGCAGCCGGATAACGGCGTCGGCGCATTGCTGCAAGTCCTTGGTACCGGGGTCGATATCTAGCACGGCCGCTACTACTTTCTGGTTATCTTTTAGTTGCCTATTGTATAGCCGGGCCAGCGTGCCGGCTGGCCGCAACGGCAGCCCGCGCAGCCACGCACCCCACGAGCCGGGTGCCACTGCCACGCGCCGGCACCCGGCCGGCGGCGCTACGCGCTGGGCCAGGCTTTGGGCGGCGGCCGGCGGCGTAGCGAGCCATGGGTAAGTGGGCATGGCGGCCGGGGGCTGTACTACCGGCGCGGCACCAAGTAGCACGCATAAGCTGAGGTATTTGAGAATCACGAGCTAGGAGACTGAAAGCGGCTCTGTAACGCCCTGCTGGGCGTAAATTGTATAACGCAAAAGAGCCCCGCCGATTAGGCGAGGCTCTGGCAGTAGCAAGTAGGGTAGCTTATTCGGTAGCGGCAGCTTTCTTGGCTGCTGGTTTTTTGGTGGCTGTGGTGGGCTTTTTAGCTGGCGCTTTTTTCTTGGCCGCCGGCTTCTTAGCGGCCGGTGCTTTGGCCGCTTTTTTGGCGGGGGCATCGGCCTCTTTGGCGGGCTTTTCTGCAGCGGCTTTCTTGCCGAAGCGGCCGCCTTTGGCGGGCTTGTCGGGCGTTGCGGCGGCTAGTTCCAGGCAGCGCTCCAAGGTGAGTTCGGTGGGCTCTTCGCCCTTCGGAATCTTCACGTTCTTCTTGCCCGCCACGATGTATGGACCGAAGCGACCATTAAGTACTTGAATATCAGGATTTTCCTCAAAACTTTTAATCAGGCGCTCGGCATCCAGTTTGCGCTTGGCTTCAATGAGCACCACGGCTTCCTCGCCCGTGATGGTGTGCGGGTCCTGCTCCTTGGTGAGCGAGTAAAACTTGCTGTCGTGGCGGATGTAAGGGCCGAAGCGGCCGAGCGCGGCCGTCATGGTCTTGTCCTCAAAATCGCCCACGGCCCGCGGCAGCTTAAACAAATCCAGCGCTTCTTCCAGAGTGATGGTTTCGATAAACATGCCCTTACGCAGGTTGGCATAGGCGGGCTTAGTTTCGCCTTCGGTGTCGCCCAGCGCCACGTAGGGACCGTATTTGCCGAGGCGAGCGGTTATTTTTTCGCCGGTTTCGGGGTGCAGGCCAATTTCGCGGGTGCTGCTGAGCGTGCTCCGCTCAATATCCTGCCCACGCTCCACGCTGGCGTGGAAAGGCTCGTAGAAGCCGGCCAGCATGTGGCTCCAATCCTCGCGGCCATTGGCAATCTGGTCAAACTCGTCCTCCACCTTGGCCGTGAACTGAAAGTCCACAATATCGGGGAAGTGGTCAACCAGGAAGTCGGTGACTACCAAGGCAGTATCGGTTGGGAAGAGCTTGGCTTTATCGGCGCCGTAGGTTTCGGGGCGCTGCTCGGTCGTGACCTCGTTGCCTACCAAAGCCAGCGCGTAAATCTTGCGCTCCTTGCCTTCGCGCGAGTCTTTTTCGACGTAGCCGCGCTTCTGCACCACGCTAATGGTGGGGGCGTAAGTGCTGGGGCGGCCGATGCCCATCTCCTCCAGCTTTTTCACCAGCGACGCCTCCGTGTAGCGAGCGGGCGGGCTCGAAAAGCGCTCGGTGGCGGTGAGGGTTTGCAGCGGTAGGTTCTGGCCCACGCTCAGCGGCGGCAGGCCGCGCGAAAACGAGCTTTCGCCCTCGGCGGGCGCGTCGTCGTCGTCCTTGCTTTCGGCGTAGGCTTTCAGAAAGCCTTCGAAGGTAATGACCTCACCAGTAGCCGAAAACGTGGTGCCCGGCTGGGTGCTGATGCCAATAACGGCCGTGGTGCGCTCGATGAGCGCATCGGCCATCTGCGAGCCCATGGCGCGCTTACGAATGAGGTCGTAGAGGCGCTGCTCCGAGGCATCGGCCCCGGCTTTCAGCAGCGTAAAATCGGTGGGCCGGATGGCTTCGTGGGCCTCCTGGGCGCTGGCCGACTTGGTTTTGAACTGGCGCTCCAGGGCGTACTCGGCCCCGTAGGCGGCCGTAATGGCCTCCAGGGCACCCTTGCGGGCCTCTTCCGATAGGTTTACCGAGTCGGTCCGCATGTAGCTGATACGGCCGGCTTCGTACAGCTTCTGGGCCACCGTCATGGTCTGGGCCACCGAGAAGCCCAACTTGCGCGAGGCTTCCTGCTGCAACGTAGAAGTCGTGAACGGCGCGGCGGGCGTGCGCTTACCCGGTTTTTTATCGAGGCTATTAATACTGTATGTCGCTCTGATGCAGCGCGTAAGGAAAGACTCGGCCTCCTCGCGGGTTTTGTAGCGGGTCGGCAGCTCGGCCTCCAGGGTGGTACCCTGGCCGGCGTCGAAGCGGGCCACCACGCGGTAGGCGCTGGTGCTGGTGTGCTTGTTGATTTCGCGCTCGCGGTCTACCACTAGGCGCACGGCCACGCTCTGCACCCGCCCTGCGCTCAAGCCGGCTTTTACCTTGCGCCACAGCACGGGGCTGAGCTCGAAGCCCACGAGGCGGTCGAGCACGCGGCGGGCCTGCTGGGCATTCACCAGGTTGATGTTAATCTCGCGCGGGTTCTGAATCGCGGCCAGAATGGCGGGCTTGGTAATTTCGCGAAACACGATGCGCTTCGTCTTCTCCGCCTTGAGGTTAAGCGTCTCGGAAAGGTGCCACGAAATGGCCTCACCCTCGCGGTCATCGTCACTCGCCAGCCACACCATCTCGGCTTCTTTCGACAGCTTTTTGAGCTGCGAAATCAGCTCGCGCTTGTCGGCATCCACCACGTAGGTGGGCTTGAAACCGTTGGCCACGTCCACGGCATTGTTGTCCTTGGGCAGGTCGCGGACGTGCCCGTAGCTGGAGCGCACCACAAAGTCGGGACCGAGGTAGCCTTCAATGGTTTTGGCCTTGGCGGGCGACTCGACAATAACTAGATTCTTGACCATGCGGAACGAAAAGAGGCGGGAAAACGGGCTGGCGTCGGATGTTGTGAACGCGGACCTGCCCCGAAAAGTTAAAAACGGGGACAAAGATGCACGGCTAAAGCCAACCCGGCGCCAACTCGGGCCTGCAAGCTACCTTCGAACCAGCCAGCATTGTCGGATTGCCCCGCGCACCTACTTTTGTTGGTATCCACTGCGGGCCCCGGCTCGCCCCACCTTCCCTGCGCTCTCCCCACATGGCTTCCGCCAAGAAAAACACGGCCCCGGTAACTGAAGTTGATGAGGCCGCGCGCCCCGACGAAACCGGTACGTTTGCCGACGACAACACGACCCGCAAGCGCGGCAAGACCCGCAACGTAGGCCTCACCGATACCGACTACGTCAACGAGCAGCTCAACCGGGTGCTCTTCGCCCTCGATGCCTTTAAGAAAGGCGACGTATCGGTGCGCCTGACCAAGCAAAACGACGATATCTTCTCCGAAATCGCCGAGGCGTATAATTCGATGGTGGAGATGATTGGCGGCGTAGGCGGGGAGGTGTCACGCATCTCAAAGGTGGCCGGGGTAGAGGGCAACCTGAAAGCCCGCGCCTCGGCCGACGGCGCGGCGGGTTTCTGGCGCGACATGATTAACAACATCAACGGCCTGGTGGATTCCATTGCCGTGCCGGTGCTGGAAGTGGGCAAGGTGCTGAAAAACATCAGCCGCGGCAACCTAGACGAGAGCTTCCAGATTCCGGTGTCGGGCGACTTCAAGGTGATGGCCGAAACCATCAACCGCACCATCGACAACCTCAACGTGTTTGCTGGCGAAGTAAGCCGCGTGGCGCAGGAGGTGGGTACCGAGGGCCGGCTGGGTGGCCAGGCCGTGGTGCCCAATGTGGGCGGCGTGTGGAAGGAACTCACTGATAACGTGAACACGATGGCCGCTTCGCTCACCAGCCAGGTGCGCGACATTGCCAACGTGACCACCGCCGTAGCCCGCGGCGACCTCAGCCAGAAAATGACAGTGGACGTGAAGGGCGAGCTCTTGCAGCTCAAGCAGAACCTCAACCAGATGGTGGACTCGCTCAATCTGTTTGCCGGCGAGGTAACCCGCGTGGCCCTCGACGTGGGCACCGAGGGCAAGCTCGGCGGCCAGGCCAGCGTGCCCGGCGTGAGCGGCACCTGGAAAGACCTGACCGACAACGTGAACAACATGGCCGCCAACCTGACTTCTCAGGTGCGCGACATTGCCAATGTGGCCACCGCCGTGGCCCGCGGCGACCTCAGCCAGAAGATGACGGTGAACGTGAAGGGCGAGATTCTGGAATTGAAAAACATTCTGAATCAGATGGTTGACTCACTCAACATCTTCGGTGATGAGGTAACCCGCGTAGCCCGCGAAGTAGGCACCGAGGGCAAGCTGGGTGGCCAGGCCGTGGTGCCCCGCGTGGGCGGCGTGTGGAAAGACCTGACCGACAACGTGAACACGATGGCCGCCTCGCTCACCAGCCAGGTGCGCGACATTGCCAATGTGGCTACCGCCGTAGCCCGCGGCGACCTCAGCCAGAAAATGACGGTAGACGTGCAGGGTGAGATTCTCGACCTGAAAAACATTCTGAATCAGATGGTTGACTCGCTCAACATCTTTGCCGGCGAGGTAACCCGCGTGGCGCGGGAGGTGGGCACCGAGGGCATTCTGGGCGGCCAGGCCAACGTACCCCGCGTATCGGGCACTTGGAAAGACCTGACCGACAACGTGAACACGATGGCTAGCAACCTTACCAGTCAGGTGCGGGACATTGCCAACGTGGCCACCGCCGTATCGCGCGGCGACTTGAGCCAGAAAATAACCGTGAACGTGCGCGGCGAGCTGTTGCAGCTCAAGGAAAACCTCAACCAGATGGTGGACTCGCTGAACGTGTTCGGCGACGAAGTAACCCGGGTAGCCCGCGAAGTAGGTACCGACGGTAAGCTCGGTGGCCAGGCCAACGTGCCCGGCGTGAAAGGCACCTGGAAAGACCTGACCGACAACGTGAACACGATGGCGGCCTCGCTCACCAGCCAGGTGCGCGACATTGCCAACGTAACCACTGCCGTAGCCCGCGGCGACCTCAGCCAGAAGGTGTCGGTTGACGTGCGCGGCGAGTTGCTCGACCTCAAGGACAACATCAACCAGATGGTGGACTCGCTCAACATCTTCGCCGGCGAGGTAACCCGCGTGGCCGTGGAAGTGGGCACCGAGGGCCAGCTCGGCGGCCAGGCTAACGTGCCCAACGTGAGCGGCGTGTGGAAAGACCTGACCGACAACGTGAACACGATGGCCTCCAACCTCACCATTCAGGTGCGGGGCATTGTGAAGATTGTAACGGCCGTTTCGCAGGGTGACCTTACCCAGAAGTTGATGTTGGAAGCCGCCGGCGAAGTAGCCGACCTGGCCCAGACCATCAACCGGATGGTGGACGACCTCAACCGCCTGGCCTCCGAAGTAAGCCGGGTGGCCCGCGTGGCCGGTGCCGAGGGCAAGCTCACCGAGCGCGCCACGGTGGGTGGCGTGTCGGGCTCGTGGAAAGAGCTCGTGGATACGCTTAACGCGCTGATTGAGAGCATCGCCCTGCCGGTGCTCGAAGTGAGCCGCGTGGTGCGCGCCATCTCGGAAGGCGACCTCACGCAGATGGTGGAAATCCAGACCACCGGCGATATTCTGGCCATGTCCAGCTCGCTCAACCAGGCCGTGGAAACGCTGAACGCCCTGCTCGGCGAAATCAACGAATCGGCGCAGGTGGTGGGCACTTCTTCGGAAGAAATGGTAGATAAAGGCCAGGAAATGAGCCGGGTAACGGTTGACGTGGCCTTGGCCATGCAACAAATGGCCGAAGGCGCGCAGAACCAGGCACTCAAAACCGACCAGGCCTTTAAGCTGATTGAGGAAATCATGACGGCCACCAAGGAAACGGCCAACAAGGCCGACGTGGTGAACAAGTCGGCCATCATGGGTGAGCAAACCTCACAGCAAGGCCTGAAAACGGTAGCCGAAGTGGTGAAAAACATGGAGGAAATCTCCGGGGCCGCCACCCAAACCTCGCGCACCATCGAAGTTCTCTCGACTCGCTCGCAGGAAATCAGCAAGTCGCTGGGCGTGATTACCGATATCGCCTCACAAACCAACCTGCTGGCCCTCAACGCCGCTATCGAAGCGGCCCGTGCTGGCGAAGCTGGCCGCGGCTTTGCCGTGGTAGCCGAGGAAATCCGCAAGCTGGCCGAAGGCTCGCGCAAGTCGGCCAACGAGATTGCGACGCTCGTGGAAGACGTAAAAAAGGATACCACCAGCGCCGCCGCCGCCATCAGCGCCATGGAAAGCCGGGTGCTCAAGGGCAAAAACGCCACTTTTGAGGCCAGCGCGGCCTTTAAGAACATTGCCACCAGTAGCGGCGAAACGCTGCGCACTTCGCGCGACATTCTCACGGCCACGGCCTTGCAGCAGACCTCCATTGGCGACGTGGTGAAGTACGTGGAAGAAGTGGTAGCCATTGCCGAGCAAACCGCCACTGGCACCCAGCAGGTGGCCGGTACGGCCCGCCAGCTCTCCTCCTCCATGCAGGAGCTGACGGCTTCTTCGCAGCGCCTCTCCGACATTGCCGACGACTTACAGGACGGCCTCGAAACCTTCCAGCTCTTCGACTACGCCCCCGAGCCGGAGCCCGAACCAGAGCCCGAGCCCGTGCGCCGCATGGTACGCCGCCCGCTAACCAGGGCTGCCGCGCCGGTTGTTGTGCCCGTCGCTACCCCGGCTCCAAAGGCTACCCCCGCCACCCAGGCGCGCCCCACAACCGCCAGCGCCCCCGTAGCTGATAGCGCCGGCACTAGCCACGCCAGCAATGGCCGCATGCGTCGTCTCACTTCGGCAGCCACAATGGCTACGGCCCATACTACGGAGCCGGTCAAACCCGCCGCGCGCCGTGCCAAGGCCAGCTCAGCCGTTAGTGCAGCCCCGCAGCCGGAAGCGAGCAATTCGGCCTCAAACCGCCCGCGGAAGGCAAAAGCCAAATAAACTCGCATTTTTATTTTTTGCGCTCGCAGTAGCGCTGCATTCGATACCGCGTTTAGGTAATTTTCATGGCTGATTCCGCTGCAAATCGTCCGGCTACTTCTTCGGGCCGGGCCGCGCCGGCCGCTCCCGAAGCGGTGGTGCAGCTCATTGTTTTTCGCCTGGGCGATGAGGATTATGGCATCCGCATTGAGCAGGTGAAGGAGGTAACCATCACGCCCGAAGTGGTGCGGATGCCCAAAACGCCGCCCTTTATCAAGGGTATCACCAACTTACGCGGCGACATCATTGCCGTGGTAGACCTGGAGGAGCGGTTTGAGCTCCGGCCGGCCGGCCGGCCAGTGCCTGACTTTTCCTACACCCTGGCCGTGGAAGCCCCCGACTACACCCTGGGGCTGCTGGTGCGCGAGGTACCGCGCCCGGTTACCATCCCGGTCAGTGCCATTGAGCCAGCCCCTGAGTTTGTGCAGGACAGCGGGCAGCGCGAAAAATACCTGGAAGGCATTGCCCGGCTGCCCGGCGACCAAAGCGTCATTATTGTGCTGGATATGCTCAAGCTGCTGTCTCCCAGTGAGATAATGCGCCTGCCGGGTCAAGCCGCTGCCAAGCCTGCCCGCCCTGGTACGGCTGCCGCCGCTAACGCCGATGCACCCTCCGGCTCGCAATAGCCGTAGACGCGTCAGCCGGCGGCCACGGTTACCGTTACTATCCCCCTTTCTACTCCTCACTTCTTAGCTTTAGATTTAATGAATAAGCGCATTCTCATCGTCGATGACTCGTTCTACATGCGGACGATGCTCAAGAATATGCTCACCGACGCCGGCTACGATGTAGTGGGCGAAGCCGCCAATGGCCAGCAGGCCCTGGAAATGGCGGTAGCAACCACCCCCGACCTCATCACGCTCGACGTGATTTTGCCTGACAACACGGGCCTCGACGTGCTCAAGGGCATTCGCTTGCAGCAGCCCGACGCCAAAGTGGTTATGTGCTCGGCCGTAGGTCAGGAAACCATTGTGAATGAGGCCATTGAGAACGGCGCGCTCGCCTATATTGTGAAGCCTTTCTCTGAAGAACGGGTACTCGAAATAGTGGGTAGCGCGTTGCAAGGCGATAGCTCAATAGCCTAAAGAACGAAGCCAACCGGCTGGCTTTCTCTGGAAAGCCAGCCGGTTGGCCATTAGTCGTATTCCTCCACCGCTAGTATTACACCTTTGTTTCTCCTTCATTTTCCTACGCTATCCGTTTCAGCAGGGCCTTTCGGCAGCTCTAACCAGCCGGTGGGTGCTGCTAGCGAGAAAGTAGGTTTAGTAAAGGATTTGCGCAATACCATGTTAGCCAACAAGTTATGACGGCGCGGGAACAAGAGTACCGGGAGCTGTTTATGGCGGAGGCACTGGAGTACTACGACGCTATGTCGCAGCACCTCAGTGAGTTGGAGCGCAACCCCAACGAGCCGGGAGCGCTGAATGAGCTGTTCCGGCTTATGCACAACCTCAAGGCCAATGCCCGCGCCATGGGTTTCATGGACATGGGCGAGGTAGCCCATAAAATGGAGACGCTCTTCGGGCAGATTCGGGGCAATGAGCGCACCTTCAATGGGGCGCTGGTACCGCTGACGTTCCGGGCCGTGGATATGCTGGGCAGTATGATTCGGGCTGTGGGCGCGAACCAGGAATCGGGCGACGCTACGCCGCTGCTCGAAAGCCTGGAGCGCCTGATTCAGGGGGAAGAAGTGGTGGAAGCCCAGGCAGCCCCCACCGAGGAAGAAGTCGACGCCGACGCCGCCCGTAAGCTGGAGCTGTCAGACCTGGTCTATATTCCCGTCAAAAAGCTTGATAATCTGCTTAATCTGGTGGGAGAGCTGGTAATTGACCGCGACCGCATCCTGACGCTGGCCGCCGAGCTGGGCCACCCGGCCCTGCAAGCCACGGCGCAGCACCTATTCCGCATTTCTGATGACTTGCAGTACTCCGTGATGGATGTGCGGCTGGTAGGAGCGGGGGTGCTGCTGAATAAGTTTCCGCGTGTGGTGCGCGATGTAGCTTCGACCGAGAACAAGCAGGTAGAGCTTTCGCTGGCTGGCCAGGACGTGCAGATTGACCGTAACGTGTTGCAGCTCATCACCGATGCGCTGCTGCACATTGTGCGCAATGCCGTGAGCCACGGCCTCGAAACCCCCGAAACCCGGCAGGCCGCCGGCAAGCCCGCCGTGGGCAAGCTGCGCATCTCAGCGCTCACCGAGCGCGACGACGTGCTGATTCAGGTGCAAGATGATGGCCGGGGTATCGACACCGAGGCCGTCCGCAAAAAGGCGATTCGCAACAAGCTGGTAACGGCCGAAGCCGCCGCCTTGCTCGATGAGCAAGCCGTGTGGGCGCTGCTGTTTGAGCCCGGTTTTTCGATGGCCGAGAAAATAACCGATATTTCGGGCCGGGGCGTGGGCCTCGACGTGGTAAAGCTGGCCATCGATTCGCTCGGCGGCCGCTTGCGCGTCAACTCGGAGCTAGGTAAGGGTACCACGTTTACGCTGGTGCTGCCGACTTCCATTGCCGTGAAGGGCGCGCTGCTTATCGAGTTGGATGACCGTGCCTACGCCGTGCCCCTGCTGCACACCGACACCGTGCTGGCCCTGCCCAACGACGAGATTTTTGCCGTGGGTGGTCTATTGATGACCCGTATTCAGGACGAAAATGTGCCGCTGGTGCCCCTGCGGCAATTGCTCTACTCCGAAGGCGATGAGCTGCTGCCCCGCGCTACCCGTGCCGACCTGCCCACCGACGGCGGCCTTCACTACCAGCACCAAGTGCTGGTAGTGAGCTACAACAACCGCCGGCTGGGTTTGCTCATCGACCGCTTTCTGCGCCAGCAAAATATTGTGGTAAAGTCACTTAGCAAGCCACTCGATACTATCGACCTTTTTGGGGGCGTCACGCTATTGGGCAGTGGGCAACTATGCCTGGTGCTGGACGTGCCTGCCCTCACGCGCCTGTTTTTGGCTAAAAGACCCTGAATTTAGCCGCTCCCCGCTCTTTTCCGTATTAATTTGCCGGCCTTGGCCGCCGCTGCTACGAACCAAGCTGTTATGAATGTATCAATGAATGAGTTAGAGCGCGATATTATCCGCGAAATCCTCAATATCGGTC
Organism: Hymenobacter arcticus; assembly: GCF_054779975.1. Classification (NCBI taxonomy): domain Bacteria; kingdom Pseudomonadati; phylum Bacteroidota; class Cytophagia; order Cytophagales; family Hymenobacteraceae; genus Hymenobacter; species Hymenobacter arcticus. Next base: position 46,577 of record NZ_BAAGXF010000001.1, on the reverse strand, counting down.
TGGCCCGGGCGGCGGATAGCTTTGCCGTAATTGCGCAGGAGCGGGTAATGCTGGAGGTGCCCAACTTGGATTTGCTGCCCAGTAGCAATATTATTGAGCGGGTGCGTGATTATCAGACGCGCTACGTAGCTATTCAGAGTGATATCCGGGGCGATTTCAACGGCTCGACCTTCATGTTCTTTTCGGGCCAGCACATTCAGCGGCTCTCGCGGGTATGCTTGCGCATGCAGGTAGGCGACTCCTTGCAGCTCAACGAATTACAAGAGTCGTTGCTGCTGGAAATTAGTAATATCATCACCGGGGCGCTGGTAACGCAGCTGGCTAACATCCTGAAGGCCAATATTTACGGCGCACCACCGCTAGCGCCGGGCGGCGACCTGGCCGAGGCGCTGCAAAACCTCATGCCCGACCCGGAAACGTTGCAACCACTTATTTTCTCAGTTATCACGCAGTTTTCGGATAAGGAAAATTCGGTTGAGTTGCCCCTGATGTTGTTTTTTGACCGCGCTACTTTTGAAAAAATCCTGGAAATAATCCGCACCTACGACTTCCTGGGCAAAACGCAGTCGGCGTTGTAAGTACTTCATAGGTAGTGCTTTGCTTCTCAGTTGGGTTGGTTGGCAACCAGCCAGTATTCTTTCTTTTTCACCCACCAGGCACTAGCGGCCTGGTGTTTCTTTTTCACCGTGTCCGAATCTACGCTCGCGCAAAAAATCGCCAATTTTGACCCCAATGCGCTCGGCGATACCGCCGGGGGCTTGTTTGGGCTGCCCTTCACGCCCGCCGAAGCTCAGGTGGTGGTAGTACCCGTGCCGTGGGAAGTGACCGTGAGCTACCGCGCCGGCACCGCCCAGGGCCCCGCCGCTATCCGCGAGGCTTCGCTGCAAGTGGACCTCTACGACCCCGACCTGCCCGAAGCCTGGAAGCTGGGCCTGGCGATGGAGGACGAAGACGAGGTAATTGCCCAGGCCAGCCGCGACCTGCGCCCCCTGGCCGCCAATTATATCGGCTGGCTCGAAGACGGCCAGCCCGCCGAAAGCGCAACCCAGCACGAAAACACGCCGGCCCACATCAAGTCCGAAGGTGACAAGCTCATCCAGTGGCTGAAGGCCAAAACCGGCGCGCTCCTCGACGCCGGTAAGGCCGTGGCTGTGCTCGGTGGCGACCACAGTACGCCGCTGGGCTACCTGCACGCGCTGGCCGAGCGCCACCCCGACGGCTTTGGCATCCTGCAAATAGATGCCCACTGTGACCTGCGCCCCGCCTATGAGGGCTTTCAATACTCGCACGCCAGCATCATGTACAATGCCTTGGAGCTACCGCAGGTGAAGAAACTGGTGCAGGTCGGCATTCGGGATATGTGCCAGCAGGAGGCCGACCTCATCGAGCATTCGGTGGGCCGGGTGGCACTGTTCGGCCAGCGGTTTATGAGCGAGGAGAAATTTGTGAAGAAATCGTGGAAAAAGGTGTGCGGCAAAATCATCGCCCAGCTGCCCCAGAAAGTCTACATCAGCTTCGACATCGACGGCCTCGACCCCAAGCTGTGCCCCGGCACCGGCACGCCCGTGCCCGGCGGCCTGGAATTTGAGGAAGCTACCTACCTGCTGCGCATGATTGTGCGCTCGGGCCGCACCATTATCGGCTTCGACCTCAACGAGGTAGCGCCCGGCGACACCGAGTGGAACGCCATTGTGGGCGCCCGCCTACTGTATCAGCTTTGCAACTGGATGGCCGTTTCGCAGGGCCGCCTGGTAGCCAAGGGCCTGGGCTCGGCAGATGAAAAGAATAAGAAGAAATAGCCTGCAAAGCTAGCGCAACGCAGGGTGTAAGTATCTAAAAATAAATTAATTACGACATGGGTAAGATTCTCATCAAATTCATTCTAACGGCCGTGCTCACCTACGGCTTGGCGCACGTGCTGCCCAATGTGCGCCTCGATGGCGTAGGGAGCGCCGCCATTTTGGTCATCGTGATGGGCCTGCTCAACGCGACCGTGAAGCCGATACTGAAGATAATTGGCTTTCCGATTACGGTGTTGACGCTGGGGATTTTCCTGCTGATTATCAACGTGATAATCGTTAAGCTAGCTGATTTCCTAATGACCAGCTTCTCGGTAACCGGCTTGGTTAGCGCGCTGATTTTCAGCTTGGCGCTGTCGCTGGTAACCACCGTCGTGGACATGGTAATCGACTAGTGGTCCTTCCCTGCCAGTTGAGTTACGCCAACGCAAACGGCCCCGTTGAACAGCTGTTCAACGGGGCCGTTTGCGTTAGGCGGCTATGGTAGGAGTGGGCTGCGCTGGCCGCCGCTTGGCCTGCCGCCGCCGCCACAGCCACCAGCCGGTAATGCCCGCGCCCAGCACCAGTGGCCACAGATTGAGCACGCCCAGCAGCAGTGAAATCAGCATCTGCCAGCCCCCATAGAACGCCTCGACGGTGCGGCTGCCCAGCGATACGATAGGAGCGTCGGGCACAGTTTGTGTTACGGGCTGGTAGAGCGTGAGCGTAATGGTAGCGTAGGCTACCTCATCATTGAGGGTTTTGAGGCGGCTTTCGGTGGCCTCGATTGTCTCGCGCACCTCGCCCAGCTTCTCCTCGATATCCAGGATATCCTTGATTCTCTGGGCTTTGCTGAGCAGGGCCGTGTACTGGCGCTCTACGGCCCGCTTGGCTTGCAGGCGGGCGGCCACGTCGGCATGCTCAGCCGTTACGTCGTCGGTACTCAGCTTTTTTTCTTCCACGGTGCCCAGGCCCGCCAGACCGCTTAGCAAGGCTTGAAACTGCCGGGGCGGCACCCGAATGGTGGTTTCCTGGCGCCATTCGCCATCGGCGTGGGTTTCGGCGGCGGCGCTCAGGTAGCCGCTGCTGCGCCGCACCAGGCTATCGAGGCGCGCAGTGGCACGGGCTAAGGCAGTGGTTTTGAGCCGGATATCGGCGTGGTAGATGAGCAGGCGCGTGGCGGTAGCTGCGGTGGGGATTGGCGTTGCGATGGGTGCGGCCGACGGGGGTGGCGGGGCGGGGCTACCGCTCACCTCTATCGCCTGCGGCGCTTCAGCTTGGTCAGCGGCCCCCTCGCCTTGATTCGTTACCAGAGGTGCATTAAGAGTAACTGGTGCGGCTTCGGTCGCATCGCTACCCTTTTGCCTTTGGCCGCAACCGGTTTGGGTGAGCAAGGCTATGCTAATGGATAATCCAAGCAAGTGTTTCATAGTCAATGCGATAGATTAGTGAAAAGATAGCCGCTGACCTCAGTGGCTAGTTGGGGCTAAGTAGTAGCTGCTTCAAGCCATCAGATGCCACAACTGCGGATTATGCACACGCCGGCCGTAGTAGCTACCCTGAAAATGCAGTAGCTCAACCTGCAATTGGGTGGCGCAGCCGCCACCACCGCACGGCTCCCATGCTCAGGCCGCCCAGCAGCAGTAGCGGCCACACGTTGGTGAGCACCACGAGCACGCTCAGTAAAAATGACCAGCCGCGGTAAAAAGCCGCTAGAAATTGGGGAGCAAAAACGGGCGCTACCACAGACGGCGTGGCCTCAGGGAGCACCTGGAAGTAGCGGAGCGTGAGGGTAGCCCAGGTGCTGCGGGCGCTGAACTGTTGCAAGCGAGCTTGGTCAGCTGCCAGGGTTAGCCGCAGCTGGTGGGTTTGCTCTTCGAGGCGGCGAACCTCGGCCGGGCTGGTAGTGTGGGTTAGCAGTTGCTGGTACTTGATTTCGGTAGCCTGCTGGGTGGCTACGCTGGCGGCGGCTTGCAGCATGTCGGCCGTCACATCGGCCGAGGAAATGTCTTTGTTTTCGATGCGCCCGAGCTTGCCGAGGTCTGCCACGAGGCCTGCAAACTCGGTGGGTAGCACCTTGAGCGTCATTTCCTGGCGGTGCTGGCCATCGGCCCGCGTTTCGTGCGCCGTGCTCAGGTACGACTTGTGGCGGAGCAGCAGGCGGTCGATATTGTCCGAGGCTTGCGCGAAATCATCCACGGCTAAGTCCAATTCTCCCTGGTACACTACGTTGGGGGCGGCGGTGGGAGTAGTGGGGGCGGCTGAGGTGGGGGCAGCGGCAGTAGCTTGCGCCTGGCGAGGTGTTGCTTCGGGCGTAACCATTTGGTTAGCTGCTGTTTCGGTGGCAGCTGCCTCCGTCATTTCCGTTTTGGCTTGGCTGCACCCAGCCAGCCCCAGTCCGAAGAGGACGGGATAAATCAGGCGTTTCATCAAAATATGGAGGGGGAAAGCTGAAGATGGAAAAACTCAGCGGCGCAGCTGCCTCTTTATCCAATTTCCCCAAGCGGGTAACCCATTGGGCAAATAAAAAGCCCAGCCGTTGTGCGGCTGGGCTTTTTCATTATAAAGTTTTGCTGAATACAACTACGTGTAAAACAGGTAGTTGTATTCAATTAAATTATACGCGGCGAATATCAGCGCCCAGCGCGTTCAGGCGCTCGTCGATGTTCTGGTAGCCGCGGTCAATCTGCTCCACGTTGAGGATAGTACTCTTGCCCTCGGCGCTGAGCGCGGCAATAAGCAGGGCCACGCCAGCCCGGATATCGGGCGACGACATGGTGATGCCGCGCAGGGCGGCGCGCTTGTCGAGCCCGATAACGGTGGCGCGGTGCGGGTCGCAGAGGATGATTTGCGCACCCATGTCAATAAGCTTATCCACGAAAAACAGGCGCGACTCAAACATCTTTTGGTGAATGAGCACCGTGCCTTTGGCCTGGGTGGCTACCACGAGGATAATACTCAGCAAATCAGGCGTGAAGCCCGGCCAGGTGTGGTCGCTCACGGTCAGGATGGAGCCGTCGAGGTAGGTGCTCAGTTCGTAGTGGTCTTGGGCTGGCACGTAAATGTCATCGCCGCGAAACTCCAGCTGAATGCCCAGCTTGCGGAATGTGTCGGGGATGATACCCAGCTCCGGAATCTGGCAGTCCTTGATAGTGATTTCGGAGCCCGTCATGGCCGCCAGGCCGATGAAGGAGCCGATTTCAATCATGTCGGGCAGCATGCGGTGCTCGGTGCCGCCGAGGCTGGCTACGCCCTCAATGGTGAGCAAGTTGGAGCCAATGCCCTGAATCTTAGCGCCCATGCGCACCAGCATGCGGCAAAGCTGCTGCAAGTAGGGCTCGCAGGCGGCGTTGTAGATGCTGGTGGTGCCTTCGGCCAGCACGGCGGCCATCAGAATATTAGCGGTGCCAGTTACGCTGGCTTCGTCGAGCAGCATAGACGCGCCTTGCAGCTTGCCGGCGGGCACGGTAAGGCGGTAAAAATCAGGTCCTTCCAGCGTGAGATGGGCACCTAATTTTTCGAGGCCCACAAAGTGCGTATCGAGCGGGCGACGGCCGATTTTGTCGCCGCCGGGCTTGGGTAGCTGGGCGCGGCCGTAGCGGGCCAGCAGCGGGCCCAGTATCATCACGGAGCCGCGCAGCTCGCGGGCCTGGGCCACAAACTCGGGCGTGTCGAGGTAGTCGAGGCGCACGTCCTCGGCCTGAAAAATGTAGGTGTCGGGGGCCAGCTGGCCCACTTTCACCCCCAGGTCGCGCAGAAGCTCGATGAGCTTGTTGACGTCCCGGATATTGGGCACGTTGCTAATGGTGATGGGGTCGGGGCTGAGCAGCACCGCGCACAAAATCTGAAGCGCCTCATTCTTAGCTCCTTGCGGGATTATCTCGCCCCGCAACTTGTTCCCACCACGTACTTCAAAAGCAGCCATTCTTTGATTTTAGCTATTAGCTGATAGCCGTTAGCTATTAGCTTCTTGGTTGATAGTATACTACACTTGGAAAGGCTAACAGCTAACGGCTATCAGCTAACAGCTTACCGGAGCTACTGCGGCGGCTGCTGAGGCTCGGAGCGAAATTTCTTGCCCCGTTTCTTGTCCCGTTTTTTGTTGTTGTTCCCATTGCCACCGGCGCTGGTGGAGCCTTCGGGCCGGTCAGCCCGTTCGGTGCGGCGCTCGCGGTTTTCGAAGCGGTTGGCACCCGCTTGGCCGCTGCCGGTGGCGCGCGCCGGCTGACCCGCGGCGGCAGTAGCAGCCGGCAGCGCTGCCAACTCAAACAAGCCTTGGTCGGCCACGACTTGCGCATCCAGCTTCAACTGCCCGCCCGATAGCTCGCCCAGGTGCCGGATGATGGTTACGTCCTTGGCATTCTCCTTGTTGTGCTGGCGGTAGAGGAACTTCATCGTGCGCCCAATCTGGATGGTGGCCTGCTCGCGCTCGGCGGCGTCTTCGATGGTCAATACCTTGGTGATGAGCGCCTCAATGCCGCGGCCGTAGGCCTTGAGCTTGGGGGCCTGGCGCGGGTAGTCGAGGCGCTTGGGCTTTTCGAGGTGCAGGCGCGGCGGCGACAGGGTCACGGGTGCGTCGAGGGCCACGTCGGGGCCGGCCAGCGCGTGCAGGTGGTTCCAGAGGCGCGTCTGAATATCGGGCTGGTCGCGCAGGCTGGGGCGCAGGCGCAGCATCAGCTGCACAATGCCAGCGGCGCGGCGCGTGCGCTCGGCCACGTCCTCAATCTGAGCCAGGCCCAGGATGAGCTGGTAGGTGCTTTGCCCGTATTCGCGCACCAGCAGTTGCTGGTGGAAGGGCAGTTGGGTGGGGATTTCTTGCATTTAATTCTTAGATATTAATTCGCACAGCCTTTGGCGAGGAGTTAAAATTGAAATTTACCAAGCGTATTAAGTACTCCAGTAAAATCCAATTTCAAGTCAGCAAATTCAGTACGAGAGCTTTACAGCACCCGTAGCTTAGCGAAGCTCAGCAGCAGCGTTTTCTCGCCTACTTCCTCAAACTGGATGATGGCTTTCACGGTGCCGTTCTGCTTTTCGAGGCTGGCTACCTGGCCAAAACCGAACTTGGCGTGCTCGACGCGCTGGCCGGCCTGCAAGTTACTCGTGTCGGAGGGTTGGAAATCGGCCGGGGCCACGTACTTGGTCGCCACCGTTTTACGGGGCGGGGCCGCCACCAGGTTCGAGCGGCGCTCAAACACGTGCTGAAACGGCGACTCGCCCACCGCCGGGCCGGCGGCAAACTTCACATTAAGGTACTGAGGGTCAATCTCATCCAGAAAGCGGCTCTTCTCGCAGCTGCGCAGGTTGCCCCACTGGTAGCGCGAGGTGGCGTAGCTGAGCGTGAGCTTCTTTTCGGCCCGCGTGATGGCCACGTAAAACAGGCGGCGCTCCTCCTCCAGGTCGGCGCGCGAGGTTATCATCATCTGGCTGGGGAAGAGGTTTTCTTCCATACCCACGATGTACACATTTCTGAATTCCAGGCCCTTAGCCGAGTGAATGGTCATCATCGTCACGGCCTCGCCTTCCTGGGCGGCGTCCTTCAGGTCGGAATCCGTAACTAGGGCAATGTCTTGCAGAAACGCGCCCAGCGACTTGTCCTCGCGCTCGTGGTCGTCCACGTATTCCTTAATGCCGTTGAGCAGCTCCTGAATGTTCTCGTAGCGCGACAAGCCCTCGATGGTTTTGTCGGCGTACAACTCCTCAATCATGCCTGAGTTTTTGGCAATGAATTTGGCGGCTTCAAAGGCGTCTTCCTTGGCGGCGACGGCAGTGTAGCTCTTTATTTTTTCGGCAAAACCCACGACCGGGTTCGATACCCGCGCCGGTAGAAATTGCTCGGCGTTGCTCACCACTTCCCACAGCGTGTGGTTGGCTTCTTCGGCCGAATTAATTAATTTGCTGATGGTGGTGTCGCCGATGCCGCGCTTCGGGTAATTAATTACCCGGCGCAGCGCCTGCTCATCGTTCGGGTTCACCGTGAGGCGCAAATAAGCCACCAAGTCCTTGATTTCCTTGCGCTGATAAAAGCTCAGGCCACCCACGATTTTGTAGCGGATATTTAATTTGCGCAGCGATTCTTCCATCGCCCGGCTTTGGGCGTTGGTGCGGTAGAGAATGGCGAAATTATCGTAGGATAGATGCTGGTTCATCTTGTCCTCGTAAATGGATTGGGCAACTAACTTGCCTTCTTCGTTATCGGAAGAAGCTTTAATTACTTCAATTAAATTACCGTCCTCGTTGTCCGAAAAAACGTCTTTGCGCAGCTGCGCCTGGTTGTTTTTAATAACCGAATTAGCCGCCCACACGATGTTTTTAGTGGAGCGATAATTCTGCTCCAATTTAAATACGTTGAGTTCGGGATAGTCTTTTTCGAAATTAAGAATATTGGTAATATCCGCACCGCGGAAGGCGTAGATACTCTGCGCATCGTCGCCTACTACGCAGATATTCCGCTCTTTAGCCGCCAGTTTGCGGGTAATTAAGTACTGCGAATAGTTGGTGTCCTGGTACTCGTCCACCATCACAAACCGGAATTTGTTCTGGTATTTATTCAACACGTCGGCATGGTCGCGGAACAGGACGTTGGTTTGGAAGAGCAGGTCGTCGAAATCCATGGCGCCGGCCTTGAAGCAGCGGGCGGCGTACTGCTGGTAGATAACGCCGATTTTGGGGCGCATCGCGGCCTCATCGTCCTGCTTGATAACGGGGTCGTTGAGGTACTGCGCCACCGAAACGAGCTTGTTTTTGGCGGCCGAAATGCGCCCAAGTACCGTGCTGGTTTTGTAGAGTTTATCATCCAGCTCCAACTCCTTCACAATCTGGCCGAGGAGGGTTTTGCTGTCCTGCGTGTCGTAGATGGTGAACGAGCGCGGGTAGCCGATTTTATCGGCCTCGGAACGCAGAATTTTGGCAAACACGGAGTGGAAGGTGCCCATCCACAGGTTTTTAGCGTTGGGGCCCACTACCTTTTCGATGCGGGCGCGCATTTCCTTGGCGGCCTTGTTGGTGAAGGTGAGGGCCAGGATGTTGAAGGGGTCCACGCCCTGCTCCAGCAAGTGGGCGATGCGGTAGGTGAGCACCCGCGTTTTGCCCGAGCCGGCACCGGCGATAATCATGCAGGGGCCTTCGGTTTGGAGAACGGCCGCGGCCTGCGAGGGGTTGAGGAGAGCGTGATAATCTAAAGCCATCGGAATGAAGCTGTTAGCGGGAGCTTTTAAGCAGCTCTTAGCTGCTAGCTGTTAGCTTTTGAGGGGAATGGGAGCCGCACGGATAAAATGGCGCTGGGGGCCGGGGGCGGCTAGCTGACAAAGATAAGTTGGGCGGGTGGCAGGGCGGTATCTTTGTGCTACCGTTTTTAGGCAACGCCCGCGCTTCGCGCCGCCTTACTAACCGCTTTCTATCGCCGATAAATTCGCCCCACGTTATGATTGTTATCCAAAATACCGTTATCTCCGACGATGTGGCCCAGAACTTCTTCGTCTGCAACCTCGATGCCTGCAAGGGCGCGTGCTGCGTGGAGGGCGACCTCGGCGCGCCGCTGGAGCTGGAAGAGCTGGAGATTCTGAAAAACGAATACCCCAAGATTGCGCCTTTCCTGACCGAAGCCGGCAAGCAAGCCATTGCGGAGCAGGGCCTTTATATCAAGGACTGGGAAGACGATTACAGCACCACCACCATCAACGACCGGGAGTGCGCCTACGCGCTCTACGATGATTTGGGCATTTTGAAATGCGGCATCGAGCAGGCGTATCTGGCGGGGGCTACCACGTTTAAGAAGCCCATTAGCTGCCACTTGTATCCGATTCGGGTGACGAAGTACGAGGGCTTTGAGGCGCTCAACTACGACCGTTGGGATATTTGCTCGCCGGCCTGCTCGTTTGGAGCCAAGCTGGGCGTGCCGGTCTATAAGTTTTTGAAGGAGCCGCTGGAGCGGAAATACGGTGCGGAGTGGTATGCCGAGTTGGCGCGGGAAATTGAGTTTCCGACGACGGCGTAACTGGTAGTAGATTACTGCAAAAAAGCCGCCTGTCATGCTGAGCCTGCGAAGCATCTTATCACCGTAGAACGACTTGTTCTGGCGCGATAGGATGCTTCGCAGGCTCAGCATGACAGGCGGCTTTTTATATTGATTTTCAATAAAATACAGCTATTTGATAAACACCGGCCGAATCAAATTCTCAAACGTGAAAATCTCGTCCCATTTCTCTTGGGTCAACAAGTTGCGCTCAGTTACGGCGATGTCGTGCACCGACTTACCGGTGGCGAGGGCTTCCTTGGCGATGCTGGCGCTGGTTTCGTAGCCGAGCACGGGGTTGAGCTGGGTCACGATGCCGATGCTATTGTAGACGAGGCTAGCGGCGTGCTCCACGTTGGCGGTGATGCCGAGCACGCACTTTTCGCGCAGCGTGCGGCAGGCGTTGGTCATGTAGGAAATGCTAGTAAACAGCGCGAACGAGATAACTGGCTCCATTACATTGAGTTGCAGCTGGCCAGCCTCGGCGGCCATGGTCACGGTGAGGTCGGCCCCGATGACGTAGAAGGCCGTTTGGTTGACCACCTCGGGCACCACAGGGTTCACCTTGCCGGGCATGATGCTACTGCCGGGCTGCAAGGCGGGCAGGTTGATTTCGTTGATGCCGCAGCGCGGGCCCGACGATAGTAGGCGCAGGTCGTTGCATATCTTGCTGAGCTTCACGGCCGTGCGCTTGAGCACGCCCGAGAGCTGCACGTAGGCCCCGGTGTCGTAGGTGGCCTCGATGAGGTCGCCGGCCAGGCTGAGGTCGAGGCCCGTAATCTGGCGCAGGTGCTGGGTGACGAGGCCCGCGTAGCCGGGCGGCGTGTTGATGCGGGTGCCGATGGCGGTGGCGCCCATGTTGATTTCGGCAATGAGGCGGCGCGAGTCGTCGATGCGCAGCAGCTCCTCGCGCAGGTTGGTGGCAAAGGCGTTAAACTCGTCGCCCATGCTCATGGGCACGGCGTCCTGGAGCTGGGTGCGGCCCATCTTGAGCACGTTGCGAAACTCCTGGCCCTTGGCAAAAAACGCGTCGGCGAGTAGGGCCAGCGTGTCGCGGTAGCCAGCCAATTTATTATTGAGCGCGATGCGGAAGGCGGTGGGATAGGCGTCGTTGGTTGATTGCGAGCAGTTTACGTGGTTGTTGGGGTGGCAGTACTGGTACTCGCCCTTCTGGTGGCCCATCAGCTCCAGGGCCACGTTGGCGATTACCTCGTTGGCATTCATGTTGACGGAGGTGCCGGCCCCGCCCTGAATCATGTCGGTGAGAAATTGATTATCAAACTCGCCGCTGGCCACGCGGTCGCAGGCCTGGGCGATGTAGTCGGCAATGGTGGGGTCGAGCACGCCAAGGTCTTTATTAGTCAGGGCGGCGCCTTTTTTGACGAAGGCCAGCGCCTGCACAAACAGCGGCTCGACCTTGATGGGAATGCCCGTGATGTGGAAGTTATCGAGCGCTCGCAGGGTTTGGATACCGTAGTAAGCGTCGTGGGGAATGGGCAATTCGCCCAGGAAATCGTGTTCGAGGCGGGTGGCTGTGGTCATGGGTGGGGGTATGGTTGCGGTTGCAAAGGTGCGGCCTTGCCAGGGAATAGGGCAAAAAAGAACGTCCTGCTTACCTGGCGTCCGCTTGCGGACGCCAGGTAAGCAGGACGTTCTTTTTTGCCTCGTTTTCTTAGTTGGGCACCCAGGCCGACCAGCTGCGGGCCTGCACTGGGAAGTTGCCGTAGCCGTTGGCATCGGTGGTGATGGTGCCGGCGTAATTGCCGGTTTTGTCGGTGAGGGTAGCGTTTTTGAAGGGTGAGGTGATGCCCTTGGTGCGCGCGCCGCCGCCATCGTTGAGAATGAGCATCAGGCCTTTGTGGGTGCTGTCGCCGGCTCGCGAGTAGGCGTAGTAATCGGCATCGTCCACGCTGGTGTACTCATAGGACGCGCCGTAGGCGTTGGCTTTGCGAACGCTGATGAGGGTTTTAATCTGACCACCCAGGCCGTAGTTGTAATAATCCTTGTAGAACACGCAGGGGTAGCCCTTCTCGCGGGTCAGGATGTAGGCGTAGGCCAACATCTTAAGGTTGGCCACTGGCGAGAAGAGTGCGCCGCCGGTCTGGTCGGTGTCGTGGTTATCCACGAACGATACGGAGAGCGCCCCATTGGCCTCGGTGAAACCCGCGAATTGCAGCCCGCGCATATCCCACGAGCCGTTGCCATTACTCATATCGGTAAATGTGTAGTGCAGCGGCACGTCAAATAAGCTCGTGCGCCCACCCGTGGCCGTGGCGTAGTTGTTCATATCACTCAGGTTGCGAAACCACGCCTCGCTCACCGCGAAGCGGCCCGAAGAGCCCTTCACGTTGTCGAGCCAGGTATTTACAAAGGAGGTGAGCATGTGCTTGGTGGCATCGAGGCGGTAGCCGTCGAGGCCCAGCGTGGTGGTCATCCAGTTGCCCCACTTGATAGTTTCGGTCACCTGGTTCTGGTCGGCGTAGCGGATTTCGGAGCCCAGCAGGTTGTCGTAAGCATCGCCGTTGGCGTAGGGTTGGAAATCATAGGCGTTCCACTGGTACCAGCCGTTGTTGGGAGCCTGCTGGGTGCCGTTGAAATTATAGTAGTGCCACTGGTAGGTGCTGTACTTGTTGGCCCGGCCGGGGTAGGTGAAGCTGGTGTACACGTTGTAGTTGGTGCCGCCCACGTTGAACTGCTCCTGCGCATCGGCCGAAGTCAAGTGGTTCATTACCATGTCTTCATACACCTGCACGCCCTGGCCATGCAGCGCCGAAATGCAGCTTTGCAGCTGGCTCAGCGTGCCGTAGTGCGTGGCTACGGTGCCTTTCTGGTTGAACTCGCCCAGGTCGTAGCGGTCGTACACGCCGTAGCCCACGTCGTTCACGCCGCTGCCTTTGTAGGCGGGCGGTAGCCACAGGGCCGTGATGCCGGCCGTTTTCAGCTCGCTGGCCTTGCCGCCGAGCACCTGCCACCAGGTTTGGCCGCTGGTGGTCTGGGGCACGTCCCAGTAAAAGGCCTGCATCATCACGCCGTTGGTGGCGGTGGCATTGGGGGCGGCAGTGGTAGTTGGGGTGGGGGCCGGGCCGGTGCCCGTGATAGTGGCATCCTTGGCGCAGCTGGCCAGGAATAGCAGTGCCGCCGCGCCAGCAAGGCGCGCGGACCCAGCAAAGGGGTATTGCATAAAATGGGAGATTGGGTGGGAAAAGGTGCCGCAATGTTAGCAGAAATTCCTGGCTTTACTGCTACAGAATGTAGGCTTTTTTGCAGTGCTAGTGAATTTGTATAAAAATGATTGTCAAGAAAATAGCTTTTAAAATAAGCCCGTAGTTTTAGTAAAATAATGGGAAATCAGCGTGTTGGCTACTACTTGGCCTCCTCGGTTTTCCGCAAACGTTTGGGGCGTTGCGGTGGGCTTTTGCAGCCGGGTTTGCAGTGGCGTAGGAGTAGTTTTGGAAGAGCCGAAAAGGCTCCGGTCGCGCTGCCTGCCCCACCCACCGGGCAGGCGCAGAGCAACCCCAATGGGCAATTTGCAGTTTTAAGGAAACTGTTGGGCCGGCTACCCCGGCCCGCTTCCTTTTTTTCGCCTTATGCTCGCTCACATTTCTGCCGCCGCCCGCCACCACGCCGCCCCTACGGCGTGGCTTAGCTCGTATTTCCTGTTCTCGTTTGCCGATTATTTCGACCGGAACAACCAGCACTTCGGGCCGTTGCGGGTATTCAACGACGACACAATTGCGCCGCAGAACGGCTTTCCGCAGCACCCGCACTCCGAGATGGAAATTGTGACGCTGGTGCTCGAAGGCGAGGTGAGCCACGAGGATACCATGGGCAACCGCACCGCCATTGGGGCCGGGGAGGTGCAGCGCATCACATCCGGCACGGGCGTGGCCCATAGCGAGATGAACCGCCAAGACAAGCCCCTGCACCTCTACCAGCTGTGGTTTATGCCCAGCCAAAAGGGCCTGGCCCCCAGCTACGAGCGCCAAGAACTGAACTTCGTGGACAGCCACAAAAATCAGCTGGTGCCCCTGGCCTCGGGCCAGCGCGTGCTGGAGAATGTGGTGTACCTGAATTCGAACAGCACCATCTACTGGAGCAACCTAGATTGTGCTAAAAATCTGACGTTTAAAACGTTTCCTATCCGGCTTACCTTTATATACGTGAAGCAGGGCAGCATTCGGGTCAACGGCACGCTGTTGAGCCCCAACGACCAGGCCCGCCTCAGTGCCGAGGATGTACTTGACATTGAGGCTGTTACCGATGCACAATTTATTTTGATTGACCTGCCCGGCAACGAGGCAAATTATTAATGACCAAGACATTTCCCGATTCGCTGATACCCGCCGACGACGCTGCCCGGCTGCGCACGCTGCATCAGTTTCAGATTGTAAACACCACGCCCGAGCAGATTTTTGATGACTACGTGGCCTGGGCCGCGCAGCTTTTTGGGGTGCCCATTGCCCTCATCTCGCTGGTCGATGCCGACTACGTATGGTTTAAAGCCGTTGCCGGGGCCACCGGCATTCCGGGGTTAGTGCGCAACGAAAGCATGTGCTCGGCAGCTATCCTGGCGGGCCAAGATATTGTGCTATCCGATTATAAAGCAGAGAGTTGCACCCTAATTAAGGCTGATGTGGCGCAGGCCCTCGGGCTCAATTTTTACGCCGGGGCGGCCCTAGTAGCCGCCGATGATGCCCGCCTAGGGATGCTGGCCCTCATTGCCCGGGAGGAGCGCGGATTCTCGGCCGCTGAAGCCGACCTGCTCACCCGCCTAGCTGCCCTGGTAAGCCAGACCATCGAGTTGCGCTACCGCTACATTATTGCCGACCAGTCGGGCGAGTGGGAAGATGCCCAGCGCGAACTCACAAAGGCCCTGGATGACAACTCGGCCCTGGCCCGCTATCTCGCCACCCGTGGCCAGGGTATTAACCTGAGCGATAGGGAGATATCGCAGCCCATCATCCGCCGCCTCGAAAGTGTGTCGAAGGTGTTGGCCCGGCGACTGGCTTAGCGATTGCTGCTGTAAATAAAAAAGCCCGGCTAGCCGGGCTTTTTTATAGTTAACTGACATTAAGTAAGTTATAGAGAACTTGGGAGCGGTATTCGGGCCGGTCCGCCGGCGTTAGCTGGCGGACCGGCCCGAAAGGCTTAGCTCACTCCGCGGCCCGCTTCGCCGGTGGCTTCAGCACCAGCCGGAAGCCCCGCAGCGCGGCGGGGTGGTAGATGGTGGCGTGCGTTTCGGCCCGCAGGGGCTCGTAGTAGCAGGTGATGCCCGGCCGGGGAGCCAGCTTGGCCAGGGCGGCGAGCTGGGCCGTGGCCGTCGTATCGCCCTGGCTGCTGGTGGCCAGGTACAGCGTTTTGGCGGGGCCGTGGTAGGCGGGCAATAGGCTGGCGGCCTGCTGGGTTAGCAAGCCGTTGTTCCACCACAAGCTGGGGTCGAAAGCGAGGTAGGTGTCGAATAAATCGGGTTCCAGCAGCAGGGTTTCGACCGTGAACAGCCCGGCCAGCGACTCGCCGGCCAGCGCGGTTTCGGACGTGGTGCGGTAGCGCTGGCGCACGGCGGGCATCAGCTCGCGGCGGATAAACTGGCGGAAGGCGGCCGAGCCGCCCACGCGGGGCGCTATTTTCTTGTCATCGGCATTGGCCGTGGGGCCGGTAAGGTCGCGGCGGCGCTGGGTGTTTTCGATGCCCACCAGGATGAAGGGTCGCATGGTACCGTTGCCCACCAGCACCTGCATTAGCCCCGCTACGTGCAGAAAGTCTTCGGCCAAGCCGCCATCGGGCATATACAACACGGGCAGCCGCACGGCCGCCGAATCGTGGTACACGGGCGGCAAGTGCACGTTGAGCCGCCGGGTTTCGCCCAGCAATTTGGAGGCCAGCGTGAAGGTTTCGCCGATGCACAGCGGCGCGGCGGGCGCTTGGGCCTGAACTGGCTGGCATACGGTCAGGCCGACCAGCAATAGGAGCGCCGACCATAACCGGGTGGAATATGGTTGGTGCGCGGCTGTCTTTTTCATGGGATTAGGGTGCGCCAAACCGGTAGTGTAAATTCTTCGGCTACCGCCTGCGCGGTGGCTAGCTGCCCGGTGGCTGAATCGGCCTTAAAAAGATTCTCGTCGAAAATCAAGTATTCCTGCGTGATGAATTCCTGCACTACAATTGATGACTCGACCAACCGGATTGAGCAGCCGAAGGGCAGCCGGGCGGCGGCCGACACTAAGCTGAAGCGTAGCTGCGAAGCCAGTGCATCGTGCCAGCAATAGAATTGCATAGGGTAGCCGCTGCCTCGTTGCTGCTGTAATTGCCGCCGCCTACCGGCTAGTACAGCCTCCAGCCAAGCTTCAAGGGCCGGCGCTGTGCATAAGGACAGCTGTGATTCAGCCAGTGCAAAGTAGCATAAATTTTCGCGGGCCTCTTCCTGCACATTAGCCGATGTGTGCAAGGGCTGGGCCAGGGCGGCGGCTAAAAGCGAACTAAGAATTTTCTCCATTTCTACAGGGGCATGGGCATTACATTGTGTATTTCCGCCCCTTGTTCTGCTCTTTCAAATACACCATCAACGGCTGGAAATAATCGACCATGGCGCGGGCCGAGAGGTCTTCGCCGGTCTTTTCCTTGAGCACGGTGCGCCAGTCGCGGCTGCTGCCGGGGCGCATGATGCCTTGCAAAAACTGGCCGACTTCCTTATTGCCGTAGTAGTTGGTAGCGTGCGGGTCCTGGTGCAGGATTTTGCGGGCGATGTGGTCGTGCAGCTGAAACAGGATGATGTAGCTCAGCGCGTAGTCGTAGTACTGCGCGGGGTCGTCGTTGATGTGGGTTTTGGTGGCGGGGTCGAGAAAGTTTTCGCCGCGCGTGGTGGGCGGCACCATACCCTGGTACTGCTTGCAGAGGGCCCACCACTTGGCGTTGAGTTGGTCGGCGGGCAGGTTTTCGGCATAAAACGCGTTTTCCCACTCGCTCATCACACCCGAGGCGAAGGGGATAAACGGCACGTATTGCAGCGCTTCCTTGAGCAATTGCTGGGTCTGGTCGGTTTTGATTTGGGCACCAATAAGCCCCAGGCCCACCAGAAAGGGCTTTTGCTGGGCGGCCAGGCCCATCAGGCTGCCCAAGGCCTCGTGGTAGGCGCGGTTGGCACCCTGGCGCAGCAGCGGCGGCACATCGGGGTTGGTGTAGGTGAGGTAGTAGTAGATGTGGCCCAACTCGTGGTGGGTGGTTTCGTACCACTCGGTGTTGGGCTCCACGCTCATCAGGCTGCGCACGTCCTGGCCCAGGTCCATGTGCCAGGCCGAGGCGTGGTTGTTCTTCTTGTAGCTGGCTCCGGCGGGCAGCGGGTAGAGGCTGCTTTTCTCGTAAAAGCTGGCGGGCAGGGCCGGGAATCCTAAGCTTTCATAAAAGCGCTCGGCCTGCTTCACGGGCCACTCGGGGCCTTTTTTGGCGAGGGCCGCGTCGAGGTTGATGCCTTTTACCGTCACCAGGCTGCCCCAGTCCTGGCCCCAGCGGTTGGGCAGCCAGGAGGCGGGTAGGTAGTCGGGCACTGGCTGGGCGTGGTATTTTTTGGCCAACTCATAGCGGGCGTAGGTGTGCAGCTCGCGGTAGAGGGGGCGCAGCTCGGTGTTGAGCTGGCGCACGAGCGTCATCATTTCTTCCCGCGTAAGGCCGTAGTCACTAGCCTGATACGAAAAAAAGTCGGGATAGCCCAGAGCCTGCACAGTCTGGTTGCGCAAATCGCGCAAGTTGAGCAGGCCAGGCTTGAGCGTGGGGCCGATTTCCTTGCTGGCCTCCCACAGTTGCTGGCGCTTGCGCGGGTCATTTTCAGTGCGCAGCAGCCCATCTATATCATTGGTAGTGACGCTCTTGCCCGCGTATTGGTAATCGAAACCGTAGAGTTTTTCGGTTTGGGCAGCCTCGGCTTTGATGCGGCGCTTCACCAGGTCGGCCACGGTTTGGGGCGAGTTGGCGGCGTTGTAGAGGGCCGTTTCGAGCTGCTTGGTTTGCAGCGGGATAAGCTGGTCTTTATGCGCTAATAATTCCTTTATTTTCTGAATGTTGGCCGAGCTGCCCGCGAAGGCCGCCATGCGCTCGTTGGCGCGGGCGGTGCGGCTGGCGTTGGTGGTGTCGCCGGGCACAATGTGGGTGTTGCTCATCCACTCGGCCTCGCTCGACTGCGTGTAAAGCCGCACATAATCAGCGGTATAGCTCGTTAGGAAGGCGTCGGCCCGGGCGCGGTAGTCGGGTGGGGTAGTGGCAGCCGCCGCGGCTACGGGTGGGTCGGTAGCCACCGGTACTTTAGCTGTGGGAGCGCAGCTGGCGAGCAGCGCGGCCACCAGCGGCCAGGGCCGGGCAAAACGAAATTTGGAATAGTGCGTTTTCATACACGAAAGTAGGTGGGCTGCGCCGCGAGCGCCCACCTGCTGAGGCACTATTGCCCCGCCCGTTATTCGCCGAATTAACTTGTATGCAAAAAAACACCCTGTTACTTGCCCTCGGTTTGATGAGCTTGACTGCTACCACCCACCTGCACGCCCAAGCGGTATCGGGCGCCACTACGGCCGCCGGCACCGCCGCGCCCGTGCTGCCGCTTTACACCGGCTCCATCCCCGATTCCAAGCCCAGCCAGGTGAAGGAAACCACGGAGGCCAGCGACGGCCGCACGAGCGTGGCCAACGTGGTGCAGCCCACGCTCACGGTTTTCGTGCCCGACCGCGCCAAGGCTAATGGCACGTCGGTGGTTATTTGCCCCGGTGGCGGCTACTCCCGGCTGGCCATCGGCCACGAGGGCTACGACGTGGCCCGGCGCCTCAACGAGCTGGGCGTGACGGCCTTCGTGCTGAAATACCGCCTGCCCAATGGCCAAAGCCAGCCCGACAAGAGCATTGCCCCGCTGCTCGATGCGCAGCAGGCCCTGCGCATGGTGCGCCAGCTGGCCCCCAAGTACAACCTCAACCCCGAGCGCATTGGCCTAATGGGCTTCTCGGCAGGCGGCCACTTGGCCGCTACGGCGGGCACGCACTTCACCCAGCCGGTGGGCGACAACCCCGGCCCGGCCTCGGTGCGGCCCGCGTTTCTGGTGCTGCTGTACCCGGTTATTAGCTTCAGCGACAGCCTCAAGCATGCTGGCTCGCGCGATAACCTGCTGAGCGCCACGCCCACGCCTGACCAGGTGCGCCAGTACTCGGCCGATATGCAGGTTACCACCCGAACGCCGCCCACCTTCCTGGTGCACGCGGAGGACGACAACGTGGTGCCCGTGCAAAACAGCCTCGTATTTTACCAGGCGCTGCGCCGCCGCGGGGTGCCCGCCGAAATGCACCTCTACCCCAAAGGCGGCCACGGCTTCGGCCTGAACAACACTACCACGAAGGACCAGTGGGTGGAACGCCTCCAAAACTGGATGGACGCCAATGGTTGGCTCACGAAGTAATGAGCAGTTGGTAATGAGCAATGAACAATTGACCTTTCAACTGTTCATTGCTCATTACCAACTATCCACTGAAATTATGCTTCAGCTAGGCGATTCCGCTCCCGATTTTACGTTGCCCACTGACAAGGGCGACGCATTCCACCTGGCCGACCAGCGCGGCAAGCCAGTTATCCTCTATTTCTACCCCAAGGACGACACGCCCGGTTGCACGGCTGAGGCCTGCGCCTTCCGTGACCAGTACGCCGATTTTCTGGACCTGGGCGCGGTAGTAGTGGGCGTGAGTTCCGATAGCGAGGCTTCGCACCAGAAGTTCAGCCAGAAGCACCGGCTGCCTTTTCCGTTGCTGGCCGATGGCGGCGGGCAGCTGCGCAAAGCCTACGAGGTACCCCGCGCGCTGCTGGGTTTGCTGCCCGGCCGCGTCACGTTTGTGATTGATAAGGACGGCAAAATCGCCTACATTTTCAACTCGATGAGCGGTGCCACCGACCACGTGCGCAAGACCAAGGAAGTGCTGCGCGGGCTGGTAGCGAAGGCGTAGGTACCGTAATTTTAGCGGGGCTACAAACAAAAAATAAGCGCGGCCCCCCGGGCCCTAAGCCACGCTGGCTTGGGGCCCGGGGGGCCGCCCATCTTGGCTGGGAAAGCCAGGAGTACGTACGCTACCTTTCTCATGCGCAACCGCCTCAACAAGCTGCTCGATACCAACGCCGTTTTTCGTTTTCACCGGCAGCGCATCCGCGAATACGGGGCGGGCAGCCCCGGCGCGCTGGGCTGGCACCCGGTGGGCCAGCAAACCCGGTTTAAGACCCTGGTTCAGATTGGCGACCTGTCGCACTGCTCGGTGCTTGATGTAGGCTGCGGCTACGCCGATTTGTATCCCTTTCTGAAACAGCTTTTTACGGACGTAGCTTACCAGGGCATCGAGCACATGCCGGAGCTGCTTGACGTGGCGCAGGCCCGCTACGCGGACGCCGCGGGCATTACGCTGCGCCTGGGTGATTTTCTGCACGTGCCGCTGCCCCTCAGCGACTACGTGCTGGCCAGCGGCGCGCTGAGCTACCGCCACCGCGACCCGCGCTTTGTGCACCAAGCCATTGAGCGCCTGTACGGTAGCTGCCAGCGGGCCTTTGGCTTCAACCTGCTCAGCTGGGAGCCCCCGGGCGGCGGCCCCCTGGCCGCCTTCGACCCAGCCGAAATCGTGGCTTTTTGCGAAACGCTATCCTCCAAAGTAGTGCTGCTGGACGACTACTGGGAGGGCGATTTCACGGTGTTTATGTACCGCTAAAATTCGCGCAAGCACCCCTAATTGCTGATTTATTACGCGTAGCCTTTATTTTACGTGTTATAAACGGTGGTGGCTGTTGCAGAAGTAGGTGACTGGTCAGCGGTATCTTAGGCCTATGCAGGGCCATAAGCAGTTCGCCGATAAAGTCGTGCTGCGCTTCCGCTTGTCGGAGCGCGTGCCGACACATAATTTCTACCGCCGCTTGCGCGACGTGCTAGACCGGGAGTTTCTGCGTGAGCAGACCCGCTTCGTCTACAGTCACACCGGACAGCCTTCGCTCGAGCCGGTGGTGTTCTTCAAGCTCGTGCTGGTGGGCCGGTTGGAAAATATCGTCAGCGACCGGCGCTTAATCGAGCAGTGCGCCCTGCGGCTCGATATTCTCTACTTCTTAGGCTACGAAGTAGACGAAGATTTACCCTGGCACTCGACCATCAGCCGCACGCGCCAGTTATAGCCGGCCGCCGTCTTCGAGCAGCTCTTCGACCAGGTGTTTGCGCAGTGCGTGGCCGCTGGGCTAGTGGCGGGCGATACGCAGGTCGTCGACTCGGCCCCCGTCAAAGCCGCCGCTTCCCTCGATAGCCTGCGCGAAAAGCAAGCGAGCGAAGCCCCGCCGTTGCGGGTAGCGGGTGAGCAAGTGGCTCCTGGGCCAGCACCTGCCGTGCGCGCCGCGCCCGCCCACCAGCTGCGCCGCGAGGCGACCCGGCGGGCCAAGCGGCAAGCTGCGCCGGGTGGGCTGGGCGCCCGCCACCCCAAGGCCCAGCTACTGAGTAATAAAACGCACGATAGTCCCACTGACCCCGAGGCCCGTATATCCGTCAAACCGGGCAAAGCGCGGGCCCTCAACTACCTCTGTAGCGTGGCTGTGGACACGGCCAGCGGCATTATTAGCCATGTCCAAGCAGACTTCGCGGACCGCCGCGACAGCACCTATGTGCCGGAGTTAGTGCCCCGGCTACAAACTCGCCTATCGGCCAATGAGTTACTAATGCGGGACTTCGTAGCCGATACGGGCTACTCCAACGGCTTCAACTATGCCTTTCTAGAGCAGCGGAGTATTACGCCCTGGATTCCGGTTTTTGGAGCCTACAAACCAGCTGCCGAAGGCTTTACCTATGAAGCGGAGACCGATTCGTTTCGCTGCCCGGCCGGCAAGTTGCTGCCTTTCCGCAATTACGCGACCAGCCAGGATGGAAACTGGGTCAAGAACTATCGGGCGGCTTATCAGGACTGCCAGCAGTGTCTGTTGAAGATGAGTTGTACCCCCTCAGCGCCCCAACAGAAGTTTGTGCGCTCGGCCTTTGACGCGGCGTATCGCCGCGCCTGGCATCGGCAGCAGCGTCGGGCAGGTAAGCGGATGCGTCGAGTCCGACAGCGCACGGTCGAACCGGTTTTTGGCAGCCTCTTGCAGCACTATGGGCTACAACGGGTCGGCACGAAGGGCCGGGCGGTAACTCATAAGGCCATGCTGCTCAGCGCGATTGCGTACAATCTAAAGAAGCTGCTCAAGCACCAGCCAAAACAGACCGCTCGCGTGGCTATCGCCCTCTACCCACCGCCACAAGGGCGCTGCAAGCATCATTTTAGCACTCGGTCGACCAATCCGGAGCTTCGGCGAGACCGTTTGCTAGCTACGCGTGCACCCAGCCTGAGTTCTGCAACAGCCACCAACGTTTAAGAAATGTCTCAGTCCACTATAGTCATTTTTTGAACGAGCTTTTGGGAAACGTAGAGGCGATGACTATTACTATAGTGACCGAAAAAATTTAGTCAGCTATAAAAGATTTGTATTTGCAACAGAATTTCATACAAACGTTGTGGACCTGCTAGGAGATTTTGTTACTGCCAGCCGCCGCCCAGCGCGTGGTACAGGTCCGTAACGGCCTGGCGCTGTTGTAGTTGGTCGTTCACGCCGTTGAGCTGGGCTTGCAGCAGGTTTTGGCGGGCGGTGAGCACCTCGGTGTAGTTGGCGAAGCCGGCACGCAGCAGCTCGTTGGTATAGTCTACCGATTTGTTGAGTGCGTCGAGCTGGCGGGCGCGGATGGCCATTTTTTCGCCCGCGCTCTGGTACGAGAACAGCGCGTTGGAAACCTCCTGGCCGGCCACAAACATGGTTTGCTGGTAGGTGTAGAGGTACTCTTGCTGCAAAGCCTGCGAGCGGGCCAGCCGCAGGCGGTTAATGCCCTGATTGAAAACGGGTTGTGTGAGGCCGCCCACCAGGCTAGCAAAAATGGCGGTGGGTGAAAACAGGTTTTCGAGGGTGGTACTGGTGAGGCCACCGTTGGCGGTCACCGTGAAGCTGGGGTAGAAGTAGGTGCGCGCCGCGTTGGTTTGTTCAAACGTGGACTCGAAGGCGAATTCGGCCTGCTGCACGTCGGGGCGGTTGCGCAGCAGCTGGCCGGGCACGCCCGTGAGCAGGGGCGGGGCGGGAGCCTGGTCGGCCAGGGTGCCGCGCGCAATGGGGCCGGGGGCCCGGCCCAGCAAGGTAGCCAGCAGGTTTTCGGTTTCGCGGGTGCTGCGTTGCAGGTCGGGGATGGTGACTTCGGCGGCGTAGCGCTGGGCTTCGCTTTGCACCACGGCGGCCCCGGTTACCACGTCGCCTTCGAGCAGCAGCTTCATCACCTCCACGTCGTTGATGCGGTTTTGCACCGTTTGGCGGGTTATTTCGAGCTGCGCATCGAGGGCCAGCAGGGAGTAGTAGTTATCGGCAATGTCGGCAATGAGCTGGGTTAGTACCACGCGCCGGTAGGCCTCACTCTGGAGCACGGCCGCCGCGTAGGAGCGGCGGGTGCTGCGCAACTTGCCCCACACATCGGCCTCCCAGCTGCTGCTCAGGCCCAGTAAGTATTGGTGGGCCGCCCCGCCCGTGATGACGTTCGATTGGTCGGTGGTGCCCGTAGTGCCGCCGGTAGTGGTGCCACCCGTGGTAGTTCCGCCACCGGTGGTAGTGCCACCGCCCGTAGTCGTTCCGCCACCGGTGGTGCCGCCGCCCGTGGTAGTGCCGCCCCCGGTAGTGGTGCCGCCTCCCGTAGTAGTGCCGCCGGTAGTGGTGGTGCTGCCCCCCGTGCTAGTGCCCACAAACGCCCCACCCACCCGCGAGAGCGTGGTGGTAGCCCGCCCATTGAGACTGGGCAAAAAGGCTGCCCGGCTCTGAGAAAGCAGCGCTTGCGCCTGCGCAATGCGGGCGTCGGCCACTTGCAGGTTGCGGTTGTTGGCCAGGCCCTCGGCAATGAGCTTTTGCAGCAGCGGGTCGGTAAAAAGCTGCTGCCAGGGGCGCAGCGCCAGCGTGGTGGTATCGGTGGTAGCGGCGCCGCGGTAGAGGCCGGTGGTGGCCGTTTCGGGCCGGCCGTAGGGGTGCAGGATGCCGCAGCCGCTGGCGGCGGCCAGCAGGAGCACGGGGGCGGCCAGCCGAAGTAATCTATTGGTAGTCATCACGGATGCTGATTATTTTGTGCGCGGCTCGTGCGGTTATGCCAGCGCCGGCTGGGGCACCTGCTTCGGGTCTGGCTGCGGTTCTTTGGGCGCTTGCTCGTCCTGCTTTTCGGGTGGGCCACCGCCTTGTTCCTCTTCTTCCAGCTGCGCCTGCGTTTTTGGCGGACCGCTGATGCGCTCCTGCAAGCTCTCAAAAATGAGGAACAGCACCGGCACAAAAAACACCCCCACCAGCGTGCCAAACAGCATACCGCCGATGGCCCCGGCCCCAATGCTACGGTTGCCGTTGGCCCCCGCGCCGCTGGCAAACAGCAGCGGCAGCAAGCCAAACACGAAGGCAAACGAGGTCATCAAAATCGGCCGCAGGCGGGCTTTGGCACCTTCAATAGCGGCCTCGGCAATGCTCAGGCCGTGGTCGCGCCGCCGGCCCAGCGAGAATTCAATAATCAGAATCGCATTCTTGGCCAGTAGGCCAATGAGCATGATGATGGAAATCTGGAGGTAGATGTTGTTGTCGATGCCAAAAATCTTGGCGAATAAGTACGTGCCGCTCAGGCCGATAGGGATGGAAAGCAGCACCGCAAACGGCAGAATGTAGCTCTCGTACTGCGCGCTTAGCAGCAGGTACACAAACACCAGCGACAAGGCAAAAATGTAAAGCGACTGCTTGCCGCTGCCTTGCTCTTCACGGCTGATGCCCGAAAACTCGTACCCGTAGCCGGCCGGCAGCTGCTGCGCCACTTCCTGAATGGCCACCAGCGCCTGCCCCGAGCTGGTTCCCTCCTTGGGTGAGCCGTTGACTGAGATGGCCGTGAACAGGTTGAAGCGCGACAAGCTCTCGGGCCCGTAGATGCGGGTCAGGGTTACGAACTCGGTGATGGGGGCCATCGCGCCGGTGGCGTTGCGCACGAATATCTTGCTAAGACCCTCGGGGCTAGCGCGATATGCGGTATCGGCCTGCACCATCACGCGGTACTGCTTGCCAAACTGGTTGAAGTTGGAGGCGTAGGAGCCACCATAAAACACCTGCATGGCGTTCAGAATGTCCTTCTCGGTGAGGCCGGCCTCCTTCACTTTGGGCACGTTCACGGTGAGTTGGTACTGCGGAAAGCCAGGGTTGAAGGCTGTGGTGGCAAACTGGATTTCCGGGCGTTTGCCCAGCTTGGCCAGAAAGTCCTGGGCCACTTTGTAGAACTCGGCCGTGGTGTGGCCGCCCTTGTCCTGGAGCTGAAACGTGAAGCCGCCCGTCGAGCCAAAGCCCGTGATAGTGGGCTGCGAAATGCTGCGAATGTCGCCGGCCCGAATGTGGGCCGTGAGCTCGGTTATCTTCTTGATAACGGCCTCGTTGTTCATGTCCTTGCGCTCGTCCCAGGGCTTGAGGCGCACAATCACCATGCCGTAGGCGCTGCCCGCGCCGGCCAAAAAGTTTTGGCCCGTGATGCGCAGCGTGCCCCGCACCGCCGGAATGGTCCGAATCAGGCTATCTACCTCCGTATTAATGGCCGTGGTGCGCTCCAGGGTGGAGGCCGGCGGCAGGCTCACGTTCACAAACACGGTGCCCATGTCTTCGTTGGGCACGAAGCTACTGGGGGTGCTCGTCATTAAAAAGTACAATGCCACCCCGAAGCCCGCCACGCCCGCCAGCGCCAGCCACCGGCGGCCCATGAGGAACTGCACGGCGCGGGTATACTTATCCACCAGTGCATCGTAAGCGGCGTTGAAGGCTACGCTAAAGCGCTGCATAAGGGTCTTTTTCTCAGCCTGCTTATCGGCTTCGTGATTCGGCGGCAGCAAAAACAGCGCGGCCAGCGCGGGGCACAGCGTGAGGGCATTAACGGCCGAAATAAGAATGGCTATCGCCAGCGTTATCCCGAATTGCTTATAAAATACGCCCACCGAGCCGGTGATAAACGTGACCGGCAGAAACACCGCCGCCATCACCAGCGTGATGCTCACAATGGCCCCCGTTATCTCGCTCATGGCGTCGATGGCGGCCTTGCGCGGTGAGGTATAGCCACTTTCGAGCTTGGCGTGCACGGCTTCTACCACCACAATGGCGTCATCGACCACAATGCCAATGGCTAGCACCAACGCAAAGAGCGTCAATAAGTTAATGCTGTAGCCGAAGAGCTTGAGAAAGAAGAACGTACCGATAATGGACACCGGCACCGACACGCCGTGGATGATGGTGGAGCGAAAATCCTGAAGAAAGATGAAAATCACCAAAAACACCAGCGCAAAACACTCAATCAGCGTGTGGATTACCTTGTCAATCGAAGCATCTAGGAAGTCATTGATATTCACCAGGTTAGTATAGTGGATACCGGCTGGAAACGACTTCTCGGCCTCAGCCAGCACGGCAATCGACTTCTCGATAACCTCGCGGGCGTTGGAGCCCGGTGTCTGGTTTACCGAAATGCCCACCGAGGGCTTGCCGAAAGTGGCGCTGTTGCTGCTGTAGGCCTGCGCGCCCAGCTCAATGCGGGCCACGTCTTTGAGGCGCAGCAGCTGGCCCTGGGCCGTGCCCTTGAGCACGATGTCGCCAAACTGGTCGGTGGAGAGCAGCTTGCCGGTGTACTTGATTACGTATTGAAAGCTCTGGTCGGAGTTTTCGCCAAACTTGCCGGGGGCGGCCTCCACGTTCTGGTCGGCCAGCGCCGCCGTCACATCGGCCGGCGTGAGGCCGTAGATGGCCATCACATCGGGCTTCAGCCAGACGCGCATGGCGTAGTCGCGCGAGCCAAAGGCGTTGGAATTGCCCACCCCATTCACCCGCTTGATTTGGGGCACAATGTTAATCTGGGCGTAGTTCTGCAAAAACGTCTGGTCGTAGGCCGGGTTGTCGCTGTAGAGGGCAAATATCAACAGGTTGCTGCTCTGCTGCTTACGCACCGTTACGCCAGCTAGGGTCACCTCCTGCGGCAGCAGGCTGGTAGCGCTCGATACCCGGTTTTGCACGTCTACGGCGGCCTGGTCGGGGTCGGTGCCCACGTTGAAATACACCTGGATGGTGCCCGCCCCGTCGTTGGTGGCCGTGGAGGTCATGTAGGTCATACCCTCCACGCCGTTTATCTGCTCTTCCAGCGGCACAATCACGCTTTTGAGCACCACGTCGGCGTTGGCCCCCGCGTAGCTGGCCGACACCTGCACCGTGGGCGGCGAAATGTCGGGGTACTGCGCAATGGGTAGCGACAGCAGCCCCAAGATGCCCAGCAGCACCAGAATAACCGAGATAACGGTGGAGAGCACGGGGCGCTCAATGAATATTTTTAGCATAAGTGAGTCACTAGGTAATATGCTGTATTAAAGCCGTTTGTCATTGCGAGCGCAACGCAGTGGAGCGCGGCAATCGCACCAAAACGATTGCCGAACGACTGGCGCAGGTGTCGTTCTGGTGCGATTGCCGCGCTCCACTGCGTTGCGCTCGCAATGACAGATGATTGTAGATTCCTGTTTAGCTACCCCGCCATCGCCGTAGTGGCCTTCTTTACCACCTTAGGCCTGATTTTTGTGCCCTCCTTCAGCCCGCTGATGCCTTCGAGCACCACTTCCTGGCCGGCCTTCAGCCCCTTTTGCACCACAAAGGAGTCGCCGTCGGGTGTGGGCGTTACCGTGATAGCGGCGGCGTGGGCGGCCGTGTCGCGGCCCAGCACGTAGGCAAAGCGCTTGCCTTGCAGCTCATACGTAGCGCTTTGCGGGATGATAATGGCATCCTTCACGGGCTGAAACGTGCGCACCGAGCCGCTGCTGCCGCTGCGCAGCAGGCCCTGCGGATTGGGGAAGGTGGCCCGGAAGCTGCTGGTGCCGGTTTCGGTATTTATCTGACCAATAGCCGTTTCGACGCGGCCGGTGTGGGTGTACACGCTGCCGTCGGCCAGCACCAGGCGCACATCGGGCACCTTAGCTAGCTTGTCTTGGAGGGTGTTGCCCGAGCGGCGGCGGGCGAAGCTGAGCAGCGCTTTTTCACTGAGCGAGAAGTAGGCATACACGTTGCCAATGCTCGAAACTGTGGTGAGCGGGTCGGTGGACGTGCTGCTCACCAGCGCCCCAATTTTGTTGGGGATGGTGCCCATCACGCCGTTTACCGGGCTCACGATGGTGGTGTAGCCCAGGTTGGTTTGGGCATTTACCAGCGTGGCGCGGGCCTGGGCCAGGGCGGCCAGCTTGCTTTCGAGGGTGTACTGCGCAGCCTCCAGCTCGTACTTGCTGATGATGCCGCGCGCCACCAGCGGCTGCACTTTGCGCACGCCCATGCGGGCGGCGTCCACGTCGGCCTGGGCGGTTTTGATGCCCGCGCTGGCCGTGCGTACCTCCTGCTCGTACTGCGGGGCCGAGATGTGGAAAAGCTTCTGGCCCTTGCGCACGCTGGCCCCTTCATCCACGTAAATGGCTTCGACAAAGCCATCTACCTTGGGCCGAATCTCCACGTTTTGCTGGCCCTGAATGGTGGCGGGGTAGTCCTGGTAGAGTGTCACCGTATCGGGCCGCACCACCAGCACGGGGTAGTCCTTGATGGGCTGCGGCCCACCATCTTTGCCGCCTTTGCCATCGGCGGCTTTGTCTTTAGAGCCGCAGGCGGCCAGGCTCAGCACGGCCAGTAGCCCGGCTGCGAGGGGGGGCACGATAATTCGCATAGTAGATAGATGCAAGGCCGGGGCTGGTCCGCCGGTTCCCGGCGAGGCATACTTTTCCGGCAAGCCCTCCTATACGGCTCAGCGCGGTGCGTGGCTGACGGATGAGGCGCGCCGCCGCCATCGCTCGACCTAGCGGCCAACTTCCTCTACCAACCCCCACGCTTTACCGCCCGCCCCGGCACCCCGGCAAGCAGGGCGACCCGGGCGGGCGGCGTAGGTTGAGACTGGGCGGCTTGCCGCTTGGGGTAGGCTACTCGACCAGCACGGCGGCGGCGGCTAGCTGGTCGGCGGCCTGCACTTGCAGCAGGTAGCGCCCTGGGGCCAGCCCAGCCAGCGGCACCGAAGCCGGTGCCCCAGCGGCGGGCAGTGCCAGCGCCTGCCGACGCACCACCCGGCCCAGCGCGTCGGTCAGGGTGAGGGTGGTGGCCCCGGCAGGCCAGCTGGCGGGCAGCTTCACGGCCACGGCCGCGTGGGCTGGGTTGGGGAATACGGTGAGGGGCTGGCTGGCGCGAGCCGGGGTAGTAGCCAGCGGGGTCGCGGTGTATAAGCCCACGCGGGTCATAAACTTGCTGTTGTCGCCCACCGCCGTGAAGGTGCCGCCGACGTAGCAGCCGGTGCTGGTGGCCCGGGCCACGTACACGGCGTTGTTGGCGCCGGTGCCCAGGGCGCTCCAGGTGGTGCCGTTCCAGCGGGCCACGTTTTTGGCCGCTACTCCGCCGGCCGTGGCAAAGCCCCCGCCCACGTAGAGGTTGCCGGTGCCGTCGAGGGCCAGGGCCCGGGCGTAGGTGAAGCCCACGCCGCCCGCCAGGCCCGCGCCCAGGGCGCTCCAGGCGGTGCCGTTCCAGCGGGCCACGCCGGCGGCGGCGGTACCGCCGGCCATGGTGAAGGAGCCCGCCGCGTATATGTTGCCGCTGCCATCGAGGGCCAGGGCCTGCACGGTGTCGTTGGTGCCGTTGCCCAGGGCGCTCCAGGTGGTGCCGTTCCACTTGGCTATGTTGTTGGCGCTCACGCTCCCGGCCGTTTCAAAGTACCCGCCCACGTAGAGGTTGTTGGCGGCGTCGGTGGCCAGCACCCGCACGTCGTTGCTTATGCCGTCGCCCAGGGCGCTCCAGATGGTACCGTTCCAGCGGGCTACGTGCCGGACGCTCACGGTGCCGGACACGCGGAAGTCGCCGCCCGCGTAGAGGTTGCCGCGCCCATCCAGGGCCAGGGCCCTTACGTCAGTGGTCCCGTCAGACACGTTGGTGGACCCCAGGCCCGCGCCCAGGGCGCTCCAGGCGCTGCCGTTCCAGCGGGCTACGTGGGTAGCGCTCACGCCCCCGGCCTTCGTGAAGGAGCCGCCCACGTAGAGGTTGCCGCTGGCGTCCATTACCATGGCCAGTACGTTGAATTCCAGGCCCGTACCCAGGGTGCTCCAGGTAGTGCCGTTCCACTTGGCCACGTAGTTGGCCGCTACGCTGCCGACGTGGCTAAAGGAGCCACCCACATAGAGGTTGCCCTGCGCGTCGATGACCAGCGCGGAAGTGGGTCCGTCGGGCCCGTTACTATTGCCGAAGGCGGTCGACCAGTTGGCATCGCCCGCGCCCAGCACCGTGCGCAGCCCGGCCGGCCGGAACGAGGGCCGCCCCGCCGCGTCGAGGTGCAACTCGAAGCCCGTCGTGCTGAACGAGCCCTGCACGCCGGGGCGCAGGGTGCCGGTGGCCGTCAGGGCTTCGCGCAGGCTATGGGTAGTGAGATTTTCGGCCGCCGCCGGGGCATGGGCAAAAAGCAGCGCCCCGAGGGCCGCTCGCAGCCCAAGGCGGCAGGTCGTTTGCAGGAAGGGTAAAGAAAAAATCATTAAGTATGGGTGAAGGGTAAAAGAAAAGCAAACAAGTAAAAAGCGAGCCTGCGCTGCCTGGAGCAACCCACGCCCCGCCAGCATTGGGGGCAACGGCGTAAAAGCCACCGCGTTAGCCGCTACGAAAGTTAGTGAAACATCCTTGGCTAGTAGGTAGTGCGTCTGTCAGTAACAGTAGTTACCCGGCAGGTGCCGGTCGATATGTAAAGATAGGCGCCAACTGCTCCGAAAACCTGAATTGGTAGGGCTTGGGCTGTGCCGCCAGCCCCCGCTGGCTAGTGGTGGTGATGCCCCGGCTCAGCCGGCTTGCCAAATAGGTTGACCAATGCGCCGCCCACGAAAAGCACTGCCCAGCACACGTAGAGCCAGCCGTAGCCGGCGGGCAGCGGCCGGCGCACCAGGTAGCGGATGAGTAGCTCGGCCCCGCCGCTCATAAGCAGGCCGGTGAAGGCAATGAATTGCCAGGAATTGAAGAGGCGGGGGCGGTATAACTTGGCTAAATCCACGGGGCGGAAGTATTACGAATGAAAACACAAATAAAACGGGTGGCCAGCCGCCGGGGGCCAAACCTCGGCCCGGCCGGCGCGTACACCAATGGGCCGGCGCAGGCCAGCCCATCCAGTGCATTTACGTAAAATTTCCCCACCCCGATATGATACTCAGCGACGAGCTATTCGAAGAAGACGGCACCCAAACCGGCAAGGAAGGCCGCAAGAATGAATCTCCTGGTCAAAACCCCACCAACACCATTGAGGCGGGTAAGAATGAGGCGCTGCAAAAGGAACGCGACTACCAGCGCGACCAAAGCAATGGCAAGGAGAGCGACGATGCCAGCGCCCACCGCAACGTAGGGGCTAACGGCTACACCCAGCGTAACGACCAGAAGGACCAGCTCGAAAACCTGCACATCGGCGGCTCCGAAACCGAGCCGCAGGGCGGCAGCAACCATGCCACTGCCGGCGAGCAGGCCCAGGGCCCCGGTTTCACCGAGGAAGGCAGCTACGAGCTGGGCGAAGGCATCCGGATGCACGACCAGGAGTTTGGCGAAAAGGAGCCCAGCGGCCCCGCCAAAATAGACCAGGATGAAACCAGCAACTAGCTGATTTTCTGCGTTGCTAAGTTAATTTCCCAGTTGCGGCCTCCCCGGTCCGCGGCCGGGAAATTTGCTTTCGACGCAAAATGAATGCAGGGCGCTTGGCGTTGGAAAGGGGCCCCTTATCTTGCTGCCCCTTTTGTTCCCGCTTATGAATTCTCTGCTTACCGTTCGCTCGTTCCTGGCCCAGGCTACTTCACGCGTCTTTGCTAGGCCCGCCCGCCCGCCGCGGGCCTGGGGTCTGGCTGGGCTGGCCGTAGCGGTGGCATTGGCTGGTTGTGGCCACCCTCCGGAAGCAGCCACGGCCGCCGCGCCAGCTGCCGTACCCGCGCTGGTTGCTGCGCCCACCGTGGCCCCGGTGGCCGCCCCGGCCCCGGTACCTGCCGCTGCCCCCGCCAAAGTAGTAGCCCGCATAAAGCCCGCCAGGGCCCTGCCCAGCGCTCCGCTGGTGGCCCCCGCCACTGCCCCCGTTGCCGAAGCCGCCGCTGTGCCAGCCCCCGAGCCCCCGGTCGCCCCCGCCGCGCCCACCACCCGCACCCAGGCCGGCCGCATCCTCGACGAAAACGGCCGCCCCCTTATTGGCGCTACCGTGCTGCTGCGCGGCAGCAGCAAAGGCACCAGCACCGACGCCAGCGGCAGCTACTCGCTCGAAGTACCCACTGGCTCCAACACCTTCTCGGTGGGCTACGGCGGCTACGAGGACGAAACGGCCACCAGCAGCGACGGCCAGCCCCTCAACGTGACGCTGCTGCCCAAGCCCAGCGGCAAACTCACGGGCCGCCGCGCCCGCCGCTAGCGCCTGGCCGAGTTTTAGAAAGATTTTAAAAAATGTGATAAAGGGCTATGCTTAACAGCGTAGCCCTTTTTACTATTCGGCTTACTTGGGAAGAGCGGGTGGGATGGGGCAACTCTCTGGTCGGGAAAGGGCGTATGGGGAAAAGGTAATTTATTCCGCAGTCCAAACATTTCCTGGTTATGTCACAACCTCGCCTCCCATTTTTGCCGCAGGGCTTGCGCAAGCCGCTCCCGCGTTTCTTCCTGTTGGCCGGCCTGGCCGCGGCTCTGGCCAGCCCCCTGGCTTCGTGCGATAAAAACAACGATTCTTCGCCCAGCCTCATTCAGCCCACGGGTGCCAAGCCCAGCTACGCGCCCACTATCAACGACCAGATGCAGGCCGTGATTGAGCAGTTTGTGGCCTTCAACGACCCCGCACTACCCACCCTCACTGCCCGCCAGGCCCGCATGACCCACAGCGTAACCGACGCCGTGAATGCGCAACTAGCTAAAAACAACCGCATTGCACCGTCGCCCGCCGTTACGGTGAGCCAACGCGTGCTGGCGGCCCCGGCTACCAACGGCTCGGCCCCCGACGGCATTCCGGTGCGCATTTATACGCCCACGGCAGCGGCTACGGGCGCGCGGCCGGGCATTGTGTACTACCACGGGGGCGGCTGGGTTATCGGCTCGCTCAGCGTGTACGAGCCCTCGGCGCAGGCCTTGGCCGAGCGCACGGGGGCCGTGGTGATATCGGTAGACTACCGCTTGGCTTCCGAAACGATGAATAAGTTTCCGGCGGCCCACGAAGACGCCTACGCGGCCTACAAGTTCGTGCGCGAGAACGCGGCCAGCTTCAACATCAATCCCGCCAAAATTGCCATTGCTGGTGAAAGCGCCGGTGGCAACATGGCAGCTGCCGTGTGCATCTTGGCCCGCGAGCGCGGCTTGGCGCTGCCCATCCATGAGCTGCTAGTGTACCCGGTGGCCGACAACAACCTGAATACGGCCTCTTACCAGCAGTACGTCAACGCGGTGCCGCTCAACAAGGCCGGCATTGTGTATTTCACCGGGTTGTACTTTACTACGCCCGCCGATGGCGACAATCGCCTCCTGTCGCTGGTTGACGTAGCCGACCTGCGGGGCCTGCCCACTACGACCATCATCGCCGCCGAAATTGACCCGCTGCAAACCGAAGGCCAGCTGCTACGCGATAAGCTGACCACCGCCGGCGTGGGCGTAGAATACACGCTGTACCCCGGCACTACGCACGAGTTCTTCGGCACCTACGCCGTGGTGCCGCTCGCCAACGATGCCCAGGACCACGCCGCCACGCGCCTGAAAGCTGCGTTTCAATAGCCATATTCTCAATAAACAAAAAATCCCTGGCTTCAACGAGCCAGGGATTTTTTGTTCTTGTGTTCTTGAAAGACGGTCAATAAGTGGTTAGAACAGTGAACGGCATTCCCTCAGCGGCCGCATTCAGTGCGCTGGCGCGCTGCACAAGGCGCGCCAGGAATTTAGCAGTACCAGTTAGCCGGTACTGCTGCCCCTGATAGGTGATGCGCGCCTGCGGTACTACTGCTTCGAAAAAGACCAGCCCGGCGAAATCGTAAGGGTAAGCCAAGAGGTGGCCTACTTCCGTGACTTCGCCTACTATTGCCTCGTTAACGTAGCCACTAGCCGGGTGCATGGTATCGCCCAGCGCGACTACTTGCAGCGGGGTTTCGGCCTCAAACAAGCACATAAAGTGCTTGAGAGGCATATCGGCCAACGTTAACCCAGGGCCTTCGGTACGGGCGGGCGGTTGCAAATTGCCCTACGCCATGCGGCGCCCAAACAGAAAATACACGGGTAGGCCCAGCGCCACCAGGCCCAAGCCGTAGCGCGAGTATTCGGCCGTGTCGGGTGCCACGAGCAAGATGATGCAGAAGGCCGCCGCCAGCGCCACGTAGATGCCCGGCAGCACTGGGTAACCCCAGGCGCGGTAGGGGCGGGGCGCGTCGGGCCGGGTGCGGCGCAGCACAAAAATGCCGATTATCGTGATGAGATAGAACAAGATAACCGAAAACATGACGTAGTTGAGCAGCTGCCCATAGCTGCCGCTGAGGCAGAGCAGGCAGGCCCACAGGCACTGCACCCACAGCGCCCGGCCTGGCACGCCGGTCCGGTTGAGGGTAGCCAGCGAGGGGAAAAACAGCCCGTCCTTGGCCATGGCGAAGTAGGCCCGCGCACCGCTTAGAATAATGCCGTTGTTGGCCCCGAACGTGCTGAGCATGATGAGGATAGCCAGCACGTAGGCCCCGGCCTGGCCCATTACCGACTCGGCCACGGCCGTGGCCACGCGGTCGTCGGTGGCGTACTGGATGCCGCGGCCGGCCAGCGTGGTGGCCTCGGGCGCGCCGTGCAGCGGTAACACCAAGAGGTACACGATGTTGATGAGGATGTAGAGCACCGTCACGATGGCCGTGCCGATGGCCATGCTGCGCACCAGGGTGCGCTCGGGGTTCTGGATTTCCTCGCCCGCAAAGCCGATATTATTCCACGAATCGGACGAAAACAGCGAGCCCGTCATGGCCATGCCGATGCCGATAACCAGGTTGCCCAGGCCCAGCGGCACGATGCTGCCCGCCACGCCCGGCGCGGGCGAGCGCGTGGCCGTCCAGAGGTCGTGGAAGTTGGCCTGCACCGCGCTGGCGTTCAAACCCAGCAGCAGGCCGAAGATGATGAGTAGCGCCAGCGCCACTAACTTCGTGGAGCTGAGCACGTTCTGAATCAGCTTGCCGGCCTGCACGCCGCGGGCGTTGATGGCCGTGATGCCCACGATGAGCAAAATGGCCAGCAGCTGCACCGAGCTAAACGGAAACGGGCCGATGTTGAATAGCACGTTCTTCACCGAAAACCAGGGCTGGAGCACGCCCGTGAACTTGGCAAACGCCACGGCCACGGCCGCGATTACGCCGGTCTGAATGACGAGAAACAGCGTCCAGCCGTATAAAAACGCGGTGAGCTTGCCAAACGCCTCGCGCAGGTACACGTACTGCCCGCCCACCTTCGGGAACATAGCCGCCAGCTCGCCGTAGCTGATGGCGCCGGCCATGGTGATGAGGCCCGTAAGCAGCCACACCACCAGCAGCCAGCCCGCCGAGCCTACCTGCCGGGCAATATCGGCCGACACCAGGAAGATGCCCGAGCCAATCATGGAGCCCGTCACGAGCATCACGGAGTCGAACAGCGTGAGCGCGCGCTTGAAGTGGCCGGGCGCGTCGCCGGCGGGAGTGGTGGGGGAAACGGGTAGCGGCTCGGTCATAAAAAGCAGGGGTGAGGGCAGATTTTTACCAAAGAAACAACGCTGCTGTACATTGCAGCGGCCCGGCGGCCGGCGGGCCGCTGGTTTTCACTGCTAACCCGCACGAAACAATGCCCCCTTCTTTTCTCTCCCGCAACGGTAAGGGGCTGCTGGGCTGCGGCGCGGCCGTGTTGGTTGGCGGCTTTCTGCTGTTTTTCTTCTTCGGTGGCGGCTGGTATATATTGCTTCTTGTATTTGTTGGGCTGAGCACCCACAGCAACGACGCGCCCGCCGGCCAGCTGACCGTGGCGCAGGGCACCGTGCTGAACGCCGAAACGCGCCAGCCTATACCGGGCCTGCTGCTCTCGGTGCGCAGCAATACTGGCTACGACCTGACGAATGCCGCCCGCGCCACCGACTCGGTGCGCACCGACGCGCAAGGCCGCTACCGCCTGCGCTTCCGCAACCAGAAGGGGCTCTACTACCGGTTGGTGGTGGACTACCCGCCGGGAGACTTCTCGGCCCCGCCCGCCCACTACTGGTTTGCCAACCCCGACGACACGGCCTACGAGCGTGACCTGACGCTGGGCCGCGCCAATACGGTCAATTTCCACCCCGGCGAGCTACACACCATTGCCGTGCGCCTGCACAACCGCCACCCCGGCTACCGGTTTCTGCAAATGCCCGACGGCTACGAACTGCCCCTCAGCGACCGCGACACCACGATACACCTGACGTATTACGAGCTGCCCGCCGCCGGCATCAAGCTCCATTACCGCAAGCGCTCCGGCGAGGAAGGGGAGGTGGACGACACGGCGGTGGCTCTGGTGCTGCAAAACCCGGCCGCCCGCTTTCCCGACACCATGCAGGCCACGCTCACGCTTGTGCGCTAACTGTGCGCTAAGTGGCTTGCGGCGCGGCCGACCTACTTTTGCCCTATGTCCCGCAAGCTCTTGGCCCTGCTGGTGGCCGCGTTTCTGCTGCTTTCGTTGGCCACTTACGTTTACTACCGCCGCACGCTGGCCGCCCGGCCCGTGGACCCCTACGCCTTGGTGCCCGATGATGCCGTGCTGGTGCTGGCCACCCACGACCACGCTGCCCTGGTGCAGCACTTGCAGGAAGCCGGCGTGTGGGACAACCTCACCGGCGTGCGCTACTACCAGCAAGTGGCCGGGCAGCTGGCCCTGGCCGACAGCCTCGACAACGGCGGCCGGCCGGTAAACCCCGTCACGGGCCGGCAGCGGGGATTGCTAACGTTTTTAGGTAAAAAACTGGTAATCACGTCGTTGCATATTACCAGGCCGGGCCAGGTCGATGTGCTCTACCAGCTGCCGCTCACCAGCGTGCGCGAGTATCGGCAGGCGCGGGGCCTGCTCGAAACCCTGGGCCGCGACCCGCGCTACACCTTCGGCATTCGGAAGTACGAGGGCTACGAACTGCAGGAGCTGACTGCCCGCACCGGGGGCAAGCTCACGGTGCTCAATTACCGCAACCACCTGCTGCTGAGCACCCACGCGCCGCTGCTGGAGGCCGTGGTGCACCGCCTCGACCACCCCGACGCGCCCACCGTGCGGGCCGGCTTCGGGGGTACCGACCTGCTGCGCCTGCCCGACGTAGATGCCACGGTGCTGGTCAATTTCCGGCGGCTGCCGGGGCTGCTCGATGTGCTGTTTCAGCCCGGCACCCACGGCCTGCTCGACCAGGCGCTGGGCCTGGCCCACGAGGGCTTGCTGGGCCTGCGCTTCGGTCCCGGCCAGGTGGCCCTCACCGGTTTCGCCAACCCCGAAACCGCCGCCAACTCGTGGCAGCAGCAGCTGCGCGGCCAGCCCGCCCAGTCGCTGCGCCCGCTGGCCGAGGTACTCAGCCAGCGCACGGCCCTGGTGCTGGCGGTGGCCGGCCCGCTGGCCCTGCCCCGCCCGCTGGCCCCCGACACGGCCCGCGCCACCCGCCAGGCCCTCGACAGCCTACGCGCTTCGCTGGCCCCCGGCGCGGTGCTGGTCTACCTGGGCACGGCCGCGCCGGGCGTGCCCGCCGCCCGCCTCACGCTGCTGCGCTGCCTTGCTCCGCAGCGCACGGCCCAGTGGCTGGCCCGGCTGCGGCGGCTGGGCGGGGCCTCGCCGGCCTTTGCGCGGGTAGGCAGCTACGCCATATACGAGGCCGGCTTTGCCGCTGGCCCCCTGCTGGGGCCGCTGGCCGATAAGCTGCCCGCCCCCGGCCAGCCCGACTCGGGCGGCGCGCTGAGCACGGCATTTGTGAATAACTACCTGGTGCTGAGTGATAACGCCAGCCTGCGCAGCTATCTCGCCGACGTGGCCGCCGGGCAGGTATGGAGCCGCTCGGCCACCCAGGTGGCGCTGCTGCAGCACACGCTGCCCACGGCCCGCCTCACGCTGCTGGCCGATGTGCGCCAGGGCTGGAACGCCCTGCTCGGCAGCCTGGCCGAAGACCGCCGGGCCGGCCTGCTGCGCAACGAAAGCCTGCTCCGGCACTTTTCACAGGTGGCCTGGCAGCTCATGCCCCCTGAGCAGGCATCGGAGGAGGAAGGTACTGGTAGCCAGTATTTTGCCCAGCTGCTGCTGCGCCGCCCCAGTCAGATACTGGCCGCCGACTCGGCCGCTACGGGCAGTGGCGTGAGCACGCGCTTTGGCACGGCGCTGGCGGGCCGCCCGGTGCTGTTGCCCACCGCCCCCGCCGCCGATGGCACCCTGGCCGCCCCCGCCCTGGTGGCCGACTCGCTGGGCGTGCTGCGCCTGCTGCCCACCGGCACCGCCAGCCTGGCCTGGGCCGATAGCCTGCCCGGCCCCGTGGTGGGCCCCGCCCCGCGCTTGGTGCGCGGCCGCCTGCTGCTGGCCACGCCGCACCAGGTGCACTGGCTCAGCCCCGCTGATGGCCGCGAGGCCCCTGGCTTTCCGCTCAACCTGCCCGATACCGTAACGGTGGCCAGCGTGGCGGCCGGTACCTCGCCGCGCCTGGTCGTGGCCACCGCCGGCCACGACCTACTGCTGTTTGATACCAACGGCCGCCGCTACCCCGGCTGGCCCCACCACCTGGAGGCCCCGCTGGCCGGCCCGCCCCTGCTGCTCACCGTGGGCGGGCGCGACGTAGTAGTGGCCGCCCTGCGCAACGGCTACATCTATGCCTTCGACCAGGCCGGGGGGCGCTACCCCGGCTTCCCCGTGAGTGCCGGGGCCCGGCTCGATGGGCCGCTGCTGGCCGCCGTGGGCCCCACGCTGGCCCGCAGCCAACTGCGCACCGTGAACCAACACGGTGAGCTGCTGACTATTACGCTAAGCGGCGACGTAGTAGCCCGCCGCCGGGTGGCCACCTGGAGCCGCACGGCCAGTTTCCGGCTGGTGCCGGCGGCCGGCGGGCGGGTGGGCTCGTTCGTGGTGGTGCGCCAGGATGGCGGCCAGCTCGACATATACGGCCCCACCGGCGTGGCCCCGCTGCTGAGCCGCCAGCTGCTCACCTCGGGCGAGAAGCCGGTGCAGTGGTTCGACTTCGGCCCCACCCGCCAGGTGCTTGCCCTCACCGAGCCCCAGCCCGGCCAGGTATCGCTCTTCGACGGCCAGGGGCGCGCCCTGGGGGCCGGCGCGGGCAGCCCCAGCCCGGCCGGGGCGTGGCCCAGCACCGGCACCGGCGTGGCCCTGCGCTACGACGCGGCCCGCCAGCGCTACCAGCTGCTGCGCCTGGTGCGCCGCGAGCTGCGTAGGGATGAAGTACTAGCTGAGTAAGTCATTGTTTATTAGTAAATTGCCCTAGTATTATTGCTGAGTAGCCTGCAACTAAAAATCTCCGAAACGGCCAGCTAAAGCTTACCCTACATTTTCCTTTATGAAGCATCCCCTGGGCCTCGTGGTAGGTAAGTTCTGGCCGCCGCATCGGGGCCATCAGCTGCTGCTTGAAACCGCCGCCGCCCAAGTGGCCGAGCTGCTGGTACTCGTGTATGCTAACCCCGACGATGCCACGCACCCGGCCCCCACGCGCGCCGGCTGGCTGCGCGCGCTCTACCGCGGCGACGACCACGCGCAGGGCCCGCGCATTGGGCCCACGCCGCTGCGCATTATTGCCCTCACCGCCGCCGACGGTATTCCGCCCGACGCGGCCGACGACCCCACCCAGCGCGAGTTTGTGCGCCAGTGGCTGGCGCGCCACGCCGAGACTATCGACTTGGTGTTCAGTAGTGAGCAATACGGCCCCGGCTTTGCCCAGCACCTGGGCGTGGCGCACGTGATGGTAGATGAGCCGCGCCAGCAGGTGCCCGTGAGTGGCACCGGGCTACGCGCCGCGCTGGCCGCCGATGCCACCTCGTACCACCTGCTCGATTCGCGGTACCTGCACCCCTTCATTGCCGCCCAGTACGGCGCGGTGCCGCCCGCCGCCGTGCCCCGCCTGGTGCTGCTGGGGGCCGAAAGCAGCGGCAAAACCACCCTGGCCACTGCCCTGGCCGAGGCCCTGGGCACCGCCTGGGTACCCGAATACGGCCGCACCCTGCACGAGCAAAAGCACGGCGCGCTGGCCTACGAGGACCTCCTCTACATCGGCCGCCGCCAGCTGGAATTGGAAGACGAGGCCACGCCCCAGGCCCGCGGCTGGCTCATCTGCGATACCAACGCGGCCACCACTGCGCTCTATTCCTACTACTATTTTCACCGCTGCGACCCGGCCTTGCAGGCCCTGGCGCGGGTGTGCGCCACCCGCTACGCCCGCACCTTCGTGTGCCTGCCCACCGTGCCTTTCGAGCAGGATGGCTGGCGCGGCCCCGAGGCGCTGCGGCAGTTTCAGCACGGCGCTATCCTGATGCAGCTGGAGCTGCTGGGCATCCCCTACACCTTGCTCGATGGCAGCGTGGCGGAGCGGGTGGCGCAGGTGCGGATAGCTCTCATCGACTAGCTATCATGCTGTTTACTATATTTCTGAGCATTTATGCATGCGATTTGGCTGCCATGCCGAACGCGTTGCTCTATTGCTTTTCTTGCTATTCTCTGGGCCAATGGCTGCTAACGGTGCTCTTGCTCCTAGGTCAGGGGTTGTTCTTTTATGCCACCTTTCGGTACGTTGCGTTGGGCCGACTACGCATCAATCCCTTTCAGAAGGGCTGGAAATACCTTTATAAGCGCTATGGCACCCCTACGGGCCCCGTTCTTATGGACTTGGTGTCGGTAGTGGTGGGTGCGGCCAGTTATCAAAATGGGATGTATGTCTCATTTTCTGAAACGGGTATTTTCCTGCAAGAGAATCTTTTTGCCAAAGGCTTTCTGCTCTTACCATATTACGACTTTACCTTGGTAGCGCCGCCCAAAATAGTGA
This sequence comes from Hymenobacter arcticus, assembly GCF_054779975.1. Taxonomy (NCBI): domain Bacteria; kingdom Pseudomonadati; phylum Bacteroidota; class Cytophagia; order Cytophagales; family Hymenobacteraceae; genus Hymenobacter; species Hymenobacter arcticus. Next base: position 5,707 of record NZ_BAAGXF010000001.1, on the reverse strand, counting down.
CAATTCTGCGGTTTCCGCTGCAAACAGCGGGATTATTTCGGATAGCTGGGGTAGAAGTTTCCTTTGCGTTGCTCCAGGCTAACGAACTGATAACCCGTATGGCTCTAACCAATCAGCAGGGTAAAGACACGAAAGAGTGATTCAGTACTTTGCTGGCTGGCCTAGAAAATCTTAGCCTTAACTCAATCTAAGAAGAGCGTTAGCATTCACCAATGACGCACGCTGCTTAGTTGCTTAACTAGCCGCCCCAAACTCCAGAATAAACGCCGTGCCTTTCCCCACCACCGACTCGGCGCGCAGCGTGGCCTTGTGAAACGTGGCAATAGTTTGGGCGATGGGCAGGCCCAGGCCGTAGCCCTCGGGTGCCTGCGGCCCGGTGGCGTGGAAGCGCCGGAAGCGGTCGAAGAGCAGCGGCAGGTTTTCCGCCGCAATGCCAGGGCCTTCGTCCTCTACGCGCAGCGTGTAGCCGCCGGTGGAGGTGGGGCGGCCCAGCACCCGAATCTGCCCGCCCTCGTGGTTGTACTTGATGGCGTTGCTGAGCAGGTTGCGCAGCAGCGTGTGCAGCAGCGTGGCGTTGGCGCGCGGTACCACGTAGTCGGGGCTGAGGTCGATGAGCAGGTCGATTTCGCGCTGCTGGCGGCGGTCGTCAAGCTCCTCGGCCACATCGTGTACGGTTTGGGTGAGGGGTACATTGGCGTCGCGCAGGTACTGCTCGTTCTCGATGTTGGCGATGAGCAGCAGCGTGCGCACGGTGTTGCGCAGGCGGTAGAGGGTGCGCTGGCTTTCCACTATCTGCTGGCCGTGCTGCTCGGGCAGCGTAGGGTCTTGCAGCATATTCTCAAAGCGCGACTGCAAGATGCTGGTAGGCGTGAGCAGCTCGTGGCTCACGTTGCTCATAAACTCGCGCTCCTTCTCAAACGACATCTGAAGCTGCCGCATCAGGGCCGAGAGAGAGTCGTCGAGCTGCCGGAAGTCGGTGGTATCTGTATCGAGCCGGGCAAACGAAAACTCGCCCGGCTGCCGAATACTGCGCAGCTTGCGTGAGAGTAGCTCGCGCAGCGGCCGCAGCAGGTAGTGGGCAAATGCGGCGTCGGCAAACACAGTGATGAGCGCGCCCGCCACCAGCACCCACAGCGCCAACCGCCGCAGTGTGTCGGTGAGCAGCTCCACGGTGGCCAGCGACGAGCCGATTTCGAGGCGGTAGCGGCGCGGCGCGGTGGCAGCCGGCTCCAGGGCCGCCACGTAGCTCAGAATGCGGAAGTCCTCCACCTCCTTGTCCACCATGCGGCGCTCCTCAAAAATGCGCTCGATGGGTGGTGCCAGCACCTTGCCGGGCGCGCTGGGCAGGGGCGTAATGGTGATGTACTCCTGCTTGAGAATATTATAATCGGCGTAGCTCTCGCTCTGCTCGGCCCGCAGAAAGGCGGCCAGGCCATCGCGGTCGATAAGGTGCAGCAGCTCCACCTTTTTGTCGTGCAGGCGCTGGTCGGTATGGCTCACCGCCACGCGCTGCACAATGGGCGGAATAAAGAGCGCCCCCAGCAGCACCAGCAGCAGCTTAGAGAGGCCGTTGAAGAGGCCGAGTTTGGTTTCTAATCGCATAATTCAAGCAAAGGTCGGCGGGCAGGCTGCAAAACAGAACGTCATGCTGAGCTTGCCGAAGCATCTCGCTCGCGCCGCTGTAGGAGTAATCCAACGAGGCGAGCGAGATGCTTCGGCAAGCTCAGCATGACGTTCTGTTTTAGCTACTTAGCTACATTATTTGGTAACAACCTTACACCGCCCGGTAGCCAATGCCGCGCACCGTTTCGATAAAGTCGGCCGCGCCGAATTGGGCCAGCTTCTTACGCACGTTTTTGATGTGCACGTCGATGTAGTTGGAGTCCGAATCGTCTTCCAGCACGTTGCCCCACAGGTGCTCGCCCAGCTGCAAGCGGGTGAGTACGCGGCCGCGATGCAAGAGGAGGTAGTGCAGCAGGTCAAACTCTTTTTTAGTGAGGGGCACCTCGGGACCGGGCACCTCGGGCGTGCTGCCGTAGCGCACGGTGCGGGCCGTCACATCCATCACAAAGGCGTCGCCGAAGGCCAGCTCGGGCCGCTTTAAGCCAAACTTGCGCCGCGTGATGGCCTGCATGCGGCTCGTCAACTCTAAGAGAGAGAAGGGCTTGGGTAAATAATCATCGGCTCCCAGGTCGAGCCCCTTAATGCGGTCGTCGAGGGCACCGCGCGCGGTGAGGATGATGAACGAAGCTTCTTGCTTTTCGCTCTGGCGGGCATCGCGCAGCAAGTCGAGGCCATCGCCGCCAGGCAGGCCCAGGTCGAGCAGCACGAAGTCGTAGGAGTTGACAAACAGCTTCTCCGACGCCTCGGCGTAGGTATAGGCCGAATCGACCAGGTATTGGGCCTGCGTCAGAAACTGGCGCACCTCTTGGTGGAGGCTTTTTTCGTCTTCAACGAGCAGAACGTGCATGCGCGGGGAGGGGTGAAGGAGGAATGATGGTACAACATACGGGACTACTTCGTTAAATGAAGATGAAGAAATGGTGTGCGTTAAATGAAGATGAAGAAATAGTTGGCGGCGCGCCGTTGCTTACTCCTTTTGCGGGTGGCCATGCAGCAGCTAATCGGCGGGGCCGGTGCCCCGCCAAAAAGCGGGCTGTCCCAAGGAGTAGTCCGCTTTTTTTGCGTTTACCTTTGGCCGGCTATCTCTGAGAGACTTACCTCGCGTAGTATTATGAAAGCTATTTTTTCACACATAGTGTTAATGGTGAGTGTGTTGCTGGTAGCCTTTGGCCCGGCCGCTGCCAAGCCGCCCGTTACCACCATCTACCTCGTGCGCCACGCCGAAAAGGTTCTCACACCTGGCCTCGCCGACCCGCCTCTCACGCCCGCTGGTGAGGCCCGTGCCCAAGTATTAGCCAAGCGTTTGGCCCGCCGCCACCCGGCCGCTCTTTTCACCACCGATACGCGCCGCACCCGCGCTACGCTGGCCCCCCTGGCCCAGGCTACCAACCTGACCCCGCTAGTATATAATGCGCAGGACCCCAATGGAGTAGCCATTATGCTGTATAAAGAATATGCGGGCCGCACGGTAGTCGTAGTGGGCCATTCCAACACCCTGCTACCCCTTCTAACTGCGCTGGGTATAACGGCCTCTGTGCAGGAGATTAAGGATGAGGAGTTTGACTACTTATTTAAAGTAGAGTTGCGACCCGGTCAACCAGCCCGGCTAGCGGTGAGTCGCTACGGAGCAGCCGCCGTGCAAATGGCGATTACTAATTAGCAACCTAACAGTCATTTTCAATCGCCAGGCTGCCTATAGTGTATTATAATATGAGCGCAGGCCCATATGCTGTTGGCTGCTAAAATACAGGATGAGCTTTCGCCCCAGCTTCTTGGTTGAGAAGGCCCATGTATAGTAGTAGCCCCAGCAAGCTTCCTCTGCTGGGAGAAGGAGGAAGTAAGCGTTGGGTTGGCAGATATCGCCACACAGACACTAGCCCTACCAGTTCCGTGGCTAGCTCAAAGCATTGAGCGCCGCAGCCTAAAATTACTGTATACTGCGGGCAGTGATGGCGCAGGCGGAAGCTAATACCTTTATAGCTGCTGGCTGCGTCAAAAAAACGGGCTCCATTTCGACTACCTGACTTATCAGCAGCGGTAACAAGCATACTATACTCGTCACGAAGTGGGTTGCGCGTCGAGAACATGAAAATTGCGGGTTAACAAAGACGCGAGTTCAGGCCCAGGCTGCGTTTGGTTTGGGCGGCCACGGCCTCGGTAGCCGTGTTAACAAAGACGCGAGTTCAGGCCCAAACTCGTCGAGCCGAGTGAAAAAGTCGAGCACGGCCGTTTTGAACGCGCCTTTGGTCCGGTAAAAAGCGGTGTTGATGATTTGTTGGCGTAAGAACTTCCAGAAGCGCTCAATCAGGTTCAGATTGGGCGAATAGGGCGGCAAGAAAACCTGTACCAAGTGCGTGTCGGCCAGCCAGGTAGCGAGGGCCTTGTTTTTGTAATAGCGGGCGTTGTCGCAGACGACGTAGACGGGGCCTTGAGGGTGGGCTTCAAGCAGTTGCTCGTACAAGCGGCGCGTGCTTTTGGCATTCACACAGTCGGTTTCATCGAGGTAGAGCTCGGTAGCGACCACCGCGTTCAGGACCGCGTTGAGGTTGACGCGTTCGCGTCCACTGACCGTGAGCAGGGGGCGCTGCTGGCCCGTGGCGGTCCACACGTGGGTGGCGCGGGTGTCGTGGGTGGGGTGGGCGGCATCGGCAAAATACACCGCCGCCGTGCCCGCTGCGGCTTGGGCCAGCAACGGCCGCAAGGTGTCGGCCAGAAACGCGTGTTGCCGGGCCGCGTCCGCCTCACAGGGCACGGCGGTGGTCAATTTATAGGAGAAACCCAGGCGGTGCAACAGGTCCGTCAGGCCTGAAACCGAGTACTGGACGTGGCAGGTCAGGGCCAGCCAGTCCGCGATTTGCCGACAATCGGTGTAGAGGTGGCGGCCCAGTTCCTGGCAGAGGTGGGCCAGTTGGGCGCTGGTCAGCAGGCCCCAGTACCCCCCGGCCTGGGTGTCGGACTTGCCAAAGGCGGCCAGTCCTTGGGCCTGGTAGGCCCCGGCGTAACGGTAGACCGTGGTCACGGACACGCCCAAATCATCGGCGATGCTGGCTACAGAACGGCCATTGTTCAGCAGCAGCACGACCGTTACCGGTACATAGTCCGCTCGCTTGCCACATCGCCCTTGCAACTCGCGTAGGGCTTGGCGCTCAGCGGGACTTAGGTGCAATTCTATGACGCAAGTTTAGGACTTTCTACTCAGCACTTTCGCAACTCACTTCACGACGAGTATAACAGATAATTCAGCCCGGTGGCTATTAAGACAGCCTAATAGATACAGGAGTATCTACCGAGTAAGCCATAGCATCTATAGAAGGTGGGTCGCGCCTTCCGCTCTCTGCTGAGGCATTTTCTGATGTACCCTGCCTGCCTCTTACCACTTCTTATTTGTAAGAAGCAGACTCAGCAATTAATCAGTATATACACTGTCTTGATTCACAGGTCCAGCAGAACATTTGGAATAATTTTGAAGACTAACAGCCACAATTACAAATAAATAGGCTGTAACCAAAGTAAGTAAGCCCCGTTTTTATTGGCCATCTTCATTCTTATAGCTTGCGAAGCCAACAAAAAGCTTTAATTTTGCACTCCCAAACCGCCTAAGGCTGCTCACTAGCCTCTCAGCGCCAGGGAAACTAAAATCAGCCTCGAAAATAAAAAGTCGAAAAAGATTTTAAAAATCAAAAATTCTTCGTAATTTTGCACCCCGCTTCAACCGGAGGCGGTCAGACTCCCAAAACGGCAGAAAAGTCCTTAAAAAACTTTTCTCCTCAAAATTTGGAAAGTCAAAAAAGTTGTTTACCTTTGCACTCCCAATCACAAACAGGGCTTGCAAACGGCAAGAAAAGGGCTGGTAAAACAGCCCACACGGTTGCTTCAATTGGAAGCGACGCACGTTCTTTGAATGACGGAAATAGACAAATAGTAAGTAGTTCTGCTAAGTAATTAGGAGCACACACAAAGCGAAACGAATTAGACAACGAGACGTCAATACGTGAGCAGGATTAGCACTCGACATCAGCCATGGTTCGCCATGGTGCAGGAATATTTTACAATGGAGAGTTTGATCCTGGCTCAGGATGAACGC